>JAXDJJ010000019.1:0-17469 GCA_034665745.1 Actinomycetota bacterium
CCGACGCGTCGCAGACGTTCGCCCGGTGGGAGCCGCGGTGGGACCGGAGTTGCCACGAGAGAAGTATGGACGATGCGAGTGGGCTAGCGGCGGCGCAACGGCCGTCCTTCTTTCCTTTCCAGACGCATCCGCAACGCTCCCTCGACCGCTTTCGCGACCGCGGCGTCGGGGTCAGTGTCGGCAAGAGCGCTGCCCCCGCTCTGCAACAGACCGACCGCGGTTCCGATCCCGTTCCTGCGGAGCTCTTGGCGTTCTAGCTGCAGATCCCCGGCCACGACCACGCACGGTTTGTCATGTAGCTGAGCGAGTCGCGCTATGGCGATCGGCGCCTTTCCGCCGAGGCTCGCCCTGTCCATCCTTCCCTCACCCGTGATCACGAGATCGGAGGTTCTGATGTCGTCCTCGAGGCCCGACATCTCGGCGAGGAGGTCGAGTCCGGGACGCAAGTTCGCTCCGAAGAACGCAAATAGTCCCGCACCGAGACCTCCGCCCGCACCCCCTGATGCGATCGTCGCGACGTCCACGCCGACATCACGCCGGAGGACCTGTGCGAGAACGTCCAACCCTTGTTCCAAGCGCTCGATGTCTTCGCGGGTTGCGCCTTTCTGGGCGGAGAAGACGCGCGCCGCACCGTTGGCGCCTAGCAACGGGTTGTCGACGTCGCACGCTGCGGTCACTGCGACTTGCGACCGAGACGGGGGGCCCTCGATCCGCGCGAGGTCGACGAGGTGACCTCCGCCCAACTCGAGTTCCTTTCCGGCGGCATCCAAGAACCGCCAGCCCAACGCGCGAGCGGCCCCCGTTCCGCCATCGGTCGACGCACTCCCCCCAACCCCGACGACTATCCGTTGCACCTCGGGGATCTCTGATGCCGCGGCGATCAGCTCGCCAGTGCCATAGGTGTGTGCGTTCAAGGGATCTGGCGGACCGGTCACGAGAGACAGTCCCGATGCGGTTGCCATCTCGATGACTGCCGTGTCTCCTTCGATCAAGGCGACCTGCGCGTCGACGTGTCCACCGAGTGGGCCGGTGACCCTCACGACGCGGACTCGACCACCGAGAGCGAGCACGAACGCGTCGAGGGTGCCCTCACCGCCGTCGGCCGAGGGCCTCAGCACGAATGACGCGTCGGGGTGCACGACCCTGGCCCCTCGGATCATCGCCTCCGCCGCGCGTTGGGCCGACAGGGTTCCTTTGAACTTGTCGGGTGCGACCAGTATCCGCAAGCAGACCCCGCTTCTAAGATGAGCTGAGATGCAAGAAGACCTTAGCGTTGTCCTCGCCTCGAACCGCGGCCCCGTCTCTTTCCTAAAGACCGACGATGGACTGAAGACGAAGGGGGCCGCTGGTGGTGCGTCGCCCGCTCTCGACGCGGTGGCGCGCCGCTTGGGTGACCGGGCGTACTGGGTGGCAGCCGCGATCTCCGACGCGGACCGAGAAGCGGTCGAATCAGGCGCTGCAGAACGAGCCGCGGATGAGCTGGGCTACGGGTTCCGCTTGCTCGCGTTCGAACCAGAGGTCTACTCGGGCTATTACAACGAGGTCTCTAACCGGATGCTCTGGTACGCGAACCACTGCTTGTGGGACGAGGTCGGGCTGGGCCGCGACGATCTCACTCCCGACGCGTGGATGAATGCGTACGAGCCGGTCAACAGGGCCTTCGCCGCGGAAGTCGCTAGTCACACCACACCCGGGGCCCTCGTTCTGTTCCAGGACTACCACCTTGCAACCGCGCCAGGTCATCTACGTGAGCAACAACCGGATTCATTGAGCGCGCACTTCACCCACTCGTCGTTCTGCGGTCGCGAAGGGATGGCTCCGTTACCTGAGGCGATCCGTCATGGCGTCATCGAAGGGATGTTGGGGGCCGATCTTCTTGGCTTCCACGTCGGCCCGTGGGTCGAGGGCTTCTTCGGGTGCTGCGAGGACGCGGGTGCGGTGGTCGACCGAGCTAAGGGGGCCGTCGATCACGACGGACGGAGAACGTGGGTGCGGGCGTATCCGATCCCGATCGATGCCCACGACCTCGACACACGCGCACACACTGAAACCGCGACCGACTGGGCGCGGAGGTTCAGGGCGTGGGCCGGGGACCGCACCCTCATCGTCCGCGGAGATCGCGCCGAGCCATCCAAGAACATCGTGAGGGGGTTCGAAGCGTTCGGACTGCTGCTCGACCAGCGCCCCGATCTCGAAGACCGGGTTCGCTTCGCCGCGTGTGTGTACCCATCGCGCCAGGGTCTGGCGGAGTACCGCGCCTACACCGAACGGGTACGCGCGGCGGCCGACGAGGTCAACCGGCGTCACCCCGGAGTCATCGAGCTGTACATGAACGACGACTTCACCAGGACGCTCGGTGCCTACCGTGAATACGACGTCCTGCTGGTCAACCCGTTGATGGATGGGATGAACCTGGTGGCGAAAGAGGGCCCCGCGCTGAACGAACGGGAGGGCGTGCTGATCCTCAGCCGCGGTGCAGGTTCGTTCGCCGAGTTGGGCTCGTTCTCAGTCGGGATCAACGACCCCCGAGACCTAGACGAGACCGTGAAGGCCCTGTGGGCCGCGATCGATCTTTCGCCCGACGAGCGCTCGCTACGCGCCAAACAGCTCGCGGAAGTTGCCCGGGCTTCAAAGCCTGGTGACTGGATCGAAGCGCAGATCGATGACCTGGCGGCCATCGGGCGAGGCGAACCGCCCCTGTCGGCTCCGTCAGTCTTTTAGGAGCCCACGGAGGAACTCGAGGGCCGCGCGCGGATGTTCGACGACGATGTCAGCGCGTTCGATGAGCTCTGGTGGAACCTCGTCGGAATCCACTGCGACGCGCAAGGTCGCAAGTCCTTCGTCGGCGAGAACATCTAGAGCATCGAATCCAGGTAGGTCGACACGATCGTCGCCGATGAACATCGCGGCCTTCAACCCGACCTCACGCGCGCGCTGAAGCACCACCGCTGCTTTGGAGAACTCTTCCGGGGGCCGAAGCTCGAACGCCAGGCGCCCGCCCGCGCGGATCAACCCGTGCCTGTCCGCGAGGTCTTGGGCGATGCGATCGAGCTCGGTGCGCGCGTGTTCGACATCTGCGGCCGCTCGGAAGTGAAGGCCGATCATGACCCTCTTGTCCTCGATCAGAACGCCTTCGATGTTCAGACCGTTCAACAGGATCGCCGCTTCGTCTCGGACCCGCCCCATCAACTCTTCATAGCGAGCAGCTTGTTCGGTCAGGCTGATGGAACCGCCGTGCGCGTATTCGGCACCGTGCGTTCCCCAGATCTCCACGGATGGGCCCAGCCACTCTGCGAGTTGCACCGCCGACCGACCGGAGACGATCGCAACCAGCCCGAGCTTGCGCCCGAGTTCGTTGAGGAGGTCTACGGCCCCCTCGATCGGACGTGCATCGTGGGGCAGGTGAGCGATCTCGGACAGAGTTCCATCGAAGTCGGCGAACACGCCGGAGGTGGAAGGAGATGCTCGGAAACGTTCGAGTGCAGTAGCCATGGCAACCGAGCGTAGCGGCAGCTCGCGGTCTCCTACACTCGAACCGTGCGTTGTCGAGTGTGTTCGATCCTGTCGCTCCTACTGTTGGTTGGTTGCCTGCCCGACTCGGTGAAGCTCGCTTACCGGTTCGAGGAAGGCACCACCCAGACCTACGAGATGACGGCCACCGCCAGCGCAGAGTGGGATGTCGCCGGCAGAGGCCAGGGTTCGTACACCGTGAGCTTCGAGGTCAACGAAACCGTTCAGAGCGTTGACGCCGAGGGTGCAGTCGTCGTCGTCGAGATGTTGCCGACGGGGGCCGAGGAGGACGGGCTGCCATCACCCGGTCTCGAGCGCCGGTCTTTCTCGCTGCGCCTCGGCCCTAACGGCGAGGTCCTCGAGGTCCTTCAGCTGGACGGCATCGCGGCGAGCTCCGTCGATCATGACGAGCTCGCATTCATCGGGACCTACCGCCCGTCGTTACCCGAGACCGAGGTTCGGCTGGGAGATGAATGGACAGACGACAGGGCTATCCGCCTCGGCTCGGACTTCCAACAGATCGAGACCCAGGGTTCCTTGGCTGCGTTCCGTCGCGACGGAGGGGTCGAATCAGCGCGCATCTCGTTCTCCGGCACGAGTCCCTTGGAATGGATCACGACGCTTCCGCAAGGCGAGGCCCAACTGTTGGGCGATGCCACGACACATGGGACGGCGATGTTCAACATCGCAGCCGGCACCCTCGAAACTGCGACCTCGTCGACACGTGGTGACTTCGAGGTTCGGGTCATCCCGGGAGATGGCGCGGCCCCCATCACCGGCGTCCTCACCTTGGATCTCGACCTAACCGTGAAGAGGCTGAGCTAGACCTCGTCCGCTCCGACCACGACGTGCATGTCGACGGTCGACGACAGGTTCGAAGGCTTAGCGGCGGCGACCCAGCCGAACTTCGCAGCAAGTCGCTCGGCTGCTTCTTGTGCGCCGGGGAACGACCAGTAGACGGTTGTCTCTGCGTACTGCTTCGACGATCCCTGAACCGCGACAACGTCATAGCCCAACGAACTCAGACGGTCGGCCATGTGATCGTCGGCTTCGGTCGAGGCGGTGCCGTTCAAGACCTGAACCGTGATGTCCTCGGTGATCAATGGCTTCTCCGACCCGGAGGTATCCGGCGACTCTGACTCGTCGGGAGCCGGGGTCTCTGACACCACCGGCGCGGGCGTTTCTGACTCGACCGGTTCGCTCGGTTCCTGTCGCGGGGTGTTCGAAGACTTCGCCACCGGCACCTTCGTGTCGTCTTTGCCGACCACGTCGATCGCTACCCACACCGCCGCCAACACGAAGCACCCGATCAGGATCCAGGGGAACAACCACGCGATGAACGAGCGGTAGAACGGCCCTTGCTCGGGGGAACTGTGTTTCCCCACCTAGCCCTACTTCTGGCCGGGCGAGTACTCCGCGCCGAGCAAGCGCGCGACGCGCTGCCGCTGACGGTAAGTCCGGAGTCGCTTCAATCGTTTGACGAGGATCGGGTCGTGTCCGAGAGCCTCGGGATTCTCGAGGAGCTCGTTGAGGACCTGGTAGTAGCGGGTCGCCGACATCTCGAAGCGCTCTTTGATCGCTTGCTCCTTGACGCCTGCGTGCTTCCACCACGACCGTTCGAAGTCGAGGATGTCGATCTCTTGCTTGGTGAGTTCAGCCATGTCGACCAGGCTAATCCGCCCCTGTGTCACAGAGGTGGATTTCTTGCCAGTCTGGGTGTTCTTAAGGGAACAAGCCGCGGGTCAGGTGAGCTTCAGCGACCCGACCAACCCCGATCCAGTGGGCTGCCTGGCGCATCGAGAGACCTTTTTCCGTTGCCAGGGAATGAACGTGATCGAAGGCCTTTTCCATGATGTCCCGGAGGCGATCGTTGACCTCTTCCTCGTCCCAGAAATATGCCTGGATGTCCTGGACCCACTCGAAGTAGGACACCGTGACCCCACCGGAGTTCGCAAGGATGTCCGGGACGACATGGATCCCTCGCTCGTTCAAGATCTTGTCGGCCTCGAACGTGATCGGTCCGTTGGCGCCCTCGCAGATGATCTTGGCCTTGATCTTGTCGGCATTCTTGACCGTGATGACTCCCTCGATCGCGGCGGGCACTAAGACATCGCAATCGATCTCTAGGAGTTCCTCGTTCGTGATCGGATCTGCCCCCGGGAACCCCTCGACTGCACCTGATTCAAGCTTGTGCCGGTTGATGGCTTCCGGGTCGAGGCCCTTCTCCCGGTAGAGACCACCTTCCACATCCGACACGGCAACGACCCGGCATCCCGCGTCGTGGAGGAGTTGAGCAGCGAAGCCTCCGACCTTGCCGTAGCCCTGGATCGCGACGCTGACCTCGTCCACCCCGATCCCGAGCTTCTTCAGCATCGAGAAGATCATGTACATGACGCCGCGACTAGTTGCGCCGCCTCGGCCTTTCGACCCACCGATCGAGACGGGTTTGCCCGTGACGACACCCGGAACCGAATATCCCTGGTTCATCGAGTACGTGTCCATGATCCACGACATCGTTTCTTCGTCGGTGTTCATGTCCGGCGCGGGGATGTCCTTCTCGGGGCCGATGAACGGAAGGATCTCGGACGCGTACCTGCGCGTCATTCGCTCGAGTTCGGAACGCGAATGCATCTTGGGGTCCATGGAGACGCCACCCTTGGCACCGCCGAACGGGATGCCGACGATCGCGCACTTCCACGTCATCCACATCGCTAGTGCTTTGACCTCGTCGAGTCCAACGTCCGGGTGATAGCGGATCCCGCCTTTGGCGGGGCCGCGCGTGACGTTGTGGTGCACCCGATAGCCCTGGTACACCCGCGTCGAACCGTCATCCATCCGGAACGGAACGGAAACGCTAAGGGACCGTTTCGGGGCCCTCAGGATCTGATGCACTCCCGGGGCGAGGCCCATGAGCTCGGCGACCTCGTCGAGCTGCGACAACGCGGTCTCCCACGCGGAATCACCGGGGGCATGCGGTGTCTGTTGACTAAGTTCCGGGTCCAAAGAGTCTCCGTTGACTTCGATTTCTACGACGAGCCGGGTGTCGGGATCGAACCGACTGCCTTCGGTTTACAAAACCGATGCTCTACCAAGTGAGCTAACCCGGCCTAGATCGAAGGGTAACGGGTTACGCGGGTTCTTTGACGAGGTGTTGTTCAAGTTTGCGCTTGATGCGCTGAAGGGCGTTGTCGATCGATTTCACGTGGCGGCCTAGGTAGCCGGCGATCTCTTGGTACGACTTGCCGTCCATGTAGAGCTGCAGGACTTCGGTCTCGAGCTCCGACAGGACCTTGCCCATCGACTCTTTGATCGCGGCAATCTCTTCGGCACTGATGACCAGGTCTGCGGGATCGACGACGTCGATGCTGATGAGCACATCGCCGAGCTCGCGGCCCTCGTCTCCGTCGTCTCCGCCGGCGGACTTGTTCAGCGATACGTAGCTGTTCAAGGGGATGTGCTTCTGGCGGGTTGCGGTCTTGATGGCCGTGATGATCTGGCGGGTGATGCACAGCTCGGCGAAGGCACGGAAGGCCGAGTTGCGGTCGTCGCGGTAATCGCGGATGGCCTTGAAGAGGCCGATCATTCCTTCTTGGACGATGTCTTCCCGGTCGGCACCCGCGAGGAAGTACGTGCGCGCTTTCGCACGCGCATAGTGCCTATATCGATAAAGGAGTGTCTCGATCGCTACTTCGTTGCCCTGGCGTGCTTGCTCGACCAGGTCTTCGTCCGAGACCTCCAGCAATAGATCTCTCGCCGCTGCCATGGGTCCTTCTGCCAATTAGGCGTCGAGGGTAGTGGTCCTGCCTCGCCGGGCCACTTCGAACATCCCGATGGCCCCCGCCACGGCCACGTTCAGGGACTCGAGTTTGCCCATCGAAGGGATGCCCACCAGGCCGTCACAGTGGGCCCTGACGCCCGGGGACAAGCCCCGGTCCTCGGACCCCAAGACGAGTCCAAGAGGACGCTCGAGCAGGGTCGAGGCCCACAGGTCGTCCTTGGCCTCTTGGTCGAGGCCGACGATCCAGACCCCCGCCTTCCGGGCCTCATCGATCGCTCCGCCGAGGTTGCCCACCCTGGCGACCGGGACGACCTCGGCCGCTCCAGCGGCCACCCTCCGGACGGCAGGCGTCACGCTGACCGATCGTCTGGCGGGCAAGACGATCCCGTCGAACCCCGCGCCATCGGCCGAACGCAACAGAGAACCGAGGTTGTGAGGATCGGTCAGACCGTCTAGGAAGAGGAGGGCCGGGTTCTCGACACTCAGCAGATCGCTCAATTCCGCGTACCGGTAGCGACCGGTGAACGCGATAACGCCTTGATGGTTCTCTCCCTGTGCATGCTTGTCGAGCTCGGGGCGAGGCACCGTTTTCACAGGGATAGACAGGGCCTCCGCGCGCTTGCGGATCTCTCCCAAAGTGCTGTTGGGAGCCATCCCCGCCGCGAACAGGATGCGCTCAGCCCCCGCGCCGGTGCGCAGGAGCTCTAGGACGGGACGACGGCCGGAGAGAACGCGTTCGTCCGCGTGCCCTTGCGGCCGATCAGCCCGAGGCACTACCCACCCGCCAGCGCGGGCCCGCCGGAGTGTCTTCGACTTCGACGCCGAGCTCGACGAGCTTGTCTCGGATCGCGTCGGCTCGGTCGAATGCCTTCTCCTCACGGGCCTGATCCCGGAGCTTCAATAGATAGTCAACGAGTCCGCCGACGAGCTCGGAAGAACCTTGTTGAGATTCGAAGTCGAGCGCGAGAACCCCCGTTAGCTCGAGGAAGTCGGTGACGTGCTGTTTCAGCTCTTGGCGCGCTGCGTCATCGCCGCGCTGGGCACCTTCGATCGTCTTGTTCCCCTCGCGGACGAGGTCGTGAACGACCCCAAGGGCTGCTGCCGAGTTGAAATCGTCGTCCATCGCCTCGATGAAACGCGCTATGTATCCCGTTGCTTCGACGTCGTCGTCACCGCGCGTTATAGGGGCGGGCTGCGGCATGTCGTCGCCGAGGACATCGCGGGCTTTCTCCAGGAACCGGGACAGACGGTCATGAGCTTGCCGGGCATCCTCGAAGGCCTCGTCCGAGAACACCACTTGGCTCCGGTACGAGCCGACGAGGGCCCAGTAGCGAGCGACCGCACCAGGGAACGCCTCGACGACGTCGTGCGCCAAGGCCACATTGCCCAAGGACTTCGACATCTTCTGGGCTTCCATCTGCACCATCCCCGCATGAAGCCAGTAACGGACGAATGGTTCGCTTCCTGCGAGACCCTCTGCTTGAGCGATCTCGTTCTCGTGATGCGGAAAGATCAGGTCGCTTCCACCACCGTGGATGTCGAAGGCCATGCCCAGGTACTTCGTCGACATCACCGAGCACTCGATGTGCCACCCGGGGCGACCCGGCCCCCACGGAGAGGGCCACGACGGTTCTCCCTCCTTCGCCGACTTCCACAGAGCGAAATCGAGAGGGTGTCGCTTGCCTTCATGAGGCTCGATCCGCTCGCCGGCGCGCATGTCGTCCAAGGATCGGTTCGAGAGCTTGCCGTAACCGTCGAAGCTCTCGACCGCGAACCACACGTCACCGCCGGCTTCGTATGCGACGCCTTTCTCGATCAAGCCTTCGATCGCCGTCACCATCTCTGCGACATGATCGGTCGCCTTCACGACGATGTCGGCAGGACCAACGCCCATGGCAGCCATGTCTTCTTCGAACGCCTTCGTGTACTTCGAGGTGATGCCCTCAGGAGGGATCTTCTCGAGCTTCGCCCGATCGATGATCTTGTCGTCGACATCGGTGTAGTTCATGACGTAGGTGACGTCGTAGCCCCGATAGCTGAGATAGCGGCGGATCATGTCGAACCAGAGGAAGGTCCGGGCATTCCCGATGTGGATGTAGTTGTAGACCGTGGGACCGCAGCAATACATCGAGATGCGGCCGGGCTCTCTAGGTTCGAGAGGCACCTTCGACCGGGACATGGAGTCGTACACGTGGATCGTCACGCGCACACCCTAATGACTGTCGATCATGACCACCGCTATGGCGGCGATCCCCTCCCCGCGGCCGGTGAATCCCATGCCATCAGTGGTGGTGGCCTTGAGCGACACGTTGTCGGTCGCGACCTCGAGCGCTCGGGCGAGGTTGTCGATGATGAGGTCTCGATAGATCGCCAGCTTCGGACGCTCGGCGATCACCGTGCAGTCGGCGTTGACGACATGCCAACCCGCGACCCGGGCAGCGGCGGTGCACTCCTTCAAGAGGCCGAGACTGTCCGCTCCCTTGAACTCGTCGGTCGATGGGAAACGACCCCCCAGATCTCCGAGCGCGGCAGCACCGAGCAACGCATCGGCGAGGGCATGGCTGAGAACATCGGCATCCGAGTGGCCCGAAAGTCCGGGGCCCGGGATCGTCAGTCCGCCGAGGATCAGGGGTCTCTCGGTATCGAAACCGTGAGCATCGAAGCCGAGACCTACGCGACTCATGACGAACTTCGGACTAGAGCTTCGGCGATGGCGAAGTCCGGGGCGTATGTGACCTTCATGTTCCTAGCATCACCCTGGACGGGGACCACTTTGTATCCGTAATTGGCGACGAGTTGAGCGTCGTCGGTCGCTTCGGTGATGTCGTCGTCGAGCGCTTTCCCATGAGCATCCTTGAGGGCCGCGGTCCAGAACGATTGAGGCGTCTGTACCTGAAGGATCGACTCCCGAGGGACCACACCTGCCATGGCGCCGTCCCGCATGTGGGCGAGGGTCTCGCGCACAGGGATCGCTGCAAAGGCGCCGTCGGCGTCGTCGAGCGCGTGGATAGAAGACAGCACGGTGTCGATGTCGACGAACGGTCGCGCCGCGTCGTGGACCACGACCTGTTCGGTATCGACGAGGGCCAATCCGCTCGCAACGGATGCCTGTCGGGTAGGGCCCGGTTTGGCGGTCGTTATCCCCAGGCCGTTGAAGGGCTCCGCGAGGTCGTCACTTACAACGACGACTATCTGGTCGCAGGTTGCCTTCAGGACCTCGAACGACCACTCCCACATCGGACGCTGTCCGAGCGTGCGGAACTGTTTGGGACGGTCATCGTTGGGGTCGCGTGCGCGGTCCCCTTTACCTCCTGCAGCCAGGATGGCCGCAACCGACGCAGTGATGGGTTAGCCCAAGACCTCGTCGAGGAGAGCCTCTGCCGCGTCTTGGTCGCAGTTCTTCGAGAAGGTGAGTTCGGAGACCAGGATCTGGCGAGCCTTCGTGAGCATCCGCTTCTCGCCGGCGGCGAGCCCCTTCTCCTTGTCACGCTGGTGAAGGCTGCGAACCACGTCGGCCACCTGGTAGATGTCGCCCGAGCGAAGCTTCTCGACGTTCGCCTTGAAGCGGCGGGACCAGTTCGTCGTGTTCGTGGTGGGCTCGTTCTTCTTCAGAACCTTCAGGACCTTGGGGACCTCTTTAGCCGGGGTCACTACGCGCAACCCGACCTCGTCCGTCGCATCGACGGGCACCATCAAGGTCAACTCGCCGTAAGCGAGCTTGAGGATGAAGTACTCACGCTTCTCGCCGAACATCTCTTTGTTCTCGAGACGCTCGATGATCGCCGCACCATGATGTGGGTAAACCACCTTGTCACCGACACGAAAACCCACTGGATGTACCTCCCTATGATGCGAACCGTGGCGTGTGAGAACGCCCCTTACTGAGAGGAAAACCGCCGCAGAAGCGGGGTCTCTCGAAGGCCAAGGATAACACGCGGGCCATTTTTACGTTTCGGTCAGACCCGAGCCGCAGCACCGCGCGCTTGTTGGAATGCCGCCGCGATGTCGGGAACCCGGATCAAGCGCAGTCCTTTCACTTGCTCGTCGAAACCGAAGGGAACGAACGCGGTTTCGAAACCGAGACGACGCGCTTCGGACAATCGTCGTGCGATCGCAGGAACGCGACGCACCTCTCCACTGAGCCCGACTTCACCGACCGCGACCGTGCGTTCGTCTATCGAGGACTTCGTGACGGCTGAGAACAGCGCGAGGCACATAGCCAGGTCGGCAGCTGGTTCACGCACATCGAGACCGCCTGCCGCAGCCACGAACACGTCGTTCGCACCAAGCGAGATCCCCGACTGGGACATGACCGCTGCGAGTAGCGACAGCCTGCGGCCGTCGAGACCGATGGCGACCCGGCGTGGCTGGGGGATCTTGCTCTCGTCAACCAGAGCCTGAACCTCGACGAGAAGAGGACGCGTCCCCTCCATCCCGGGAAAAACCACGGAACCTGCGACGCCCGGCCGCCGATCCGCGAGGAGGAAAGCCGATGGATCTCCCACCGGGTCCAGGCCCTTCGTGGACATCACGAAGACACCCGTTTCGTCCGTTGCACCGAAGCGGTTCTTCGCAGAACGAAGGAGACGCAAAGTGCCCCCACGCTCGCCTTCGAGGGACAGAACGACATCGACAACGTGCTCCAAAGTCTTCGGGCCGGCGACCGAACCCTCTTTCGTCACATGTCCGACGAGGATGACTGAGGTTCCGGAAAGCTTTGCGTGACGCGTTAGAGCAGCAGCACACTCGCGCACCTGGACCATCGAGCCGGGCGGTTGCTCCATGCGCTCGTCCGCCAACGTTTGGATCGAATCGACGACGAGTACATCGAGTCCGGCCGAGGTCGCAAGAACCGCATCGAGTGACCCTGATGTGGCGACATTCAGCTGAGGGCTCGAGATCCCGAGTCGTTTTGCACGGCCCCCGATCTGCGCAACGGACTCTTCACCCGAAACGAGCAAGGTGTTCCGCCCGCGAGTGGCCAGCGCGGCAACGAGTTGCAGAACAAGCGTGGACTTCCCGATGCCGGGCTCTCCCGCGATCAATACCGACGAACCCCGGACAAGGCCGCCACCAAGAACCCGATCGAGCTCGTCGATCCCGGTAGGAGAACGATCGGCGTCTTCCGGTGCGTCGGACAGGGACACGACCTCGAGAGCACCTGACACACCTGCCGCGAGGGGCGCGGACGCTGTACTCCAGTCACCGCACTCGGGGCACCTGCCGAACCACTTGTGCGCCACATGCCCGCATGCACTACAGGAATAGGTCTCTTTCACCCCTTCAAACTAGCGAGGGGGTGCGACAAGAATCAGGCAGAAGGTCGCAGGGCTCGCTTTTCGTAAAGGGCATGGTCCGCTCGCCCGACGAGCTCGTCGAGAGTGTCCTCGGGTAAGAGTTCGACCAAACCTACGGTGATGGATCCGTTCTGGGTCTCTTCCAGATCCACGTTGATGGCCTCGAACCGTGTGTCGGCATCCGCCATGCTGAGGTCAACGAATCCGCAGACGAACTCGTCACCGCCGAAACGAACGATCAGGTCATAGGAGCGGAGTTGGGTCCGCATGCTCACGACCGTCTGGTGCAGGCGCCTATCTCCCGCGGCATGGCCAGCGGAGTCGTTCGTCTCCTTGAGGCCGTCCACATCAACGAAGGCGAGAACGAACGACTGACCGTTCCTCTTGGCTCTGGCCGTCTCACGCTCTAGTTCAAGGGTGCCGGCATCCCTTCGATAGGCGCCGGTGAGCTTGTCGAGCGAGGAGACAGCACGGTCCATCGCCGAGACGACCCGGTCCCCAGCCGCAGCTTCGCGATCATCTGCCGATTGGCGGCGATCCGTTGCTGCCCGCCGACGGTCTCGTGAAGCGGCCGCTCGATCCGAGGCTGCTTCGAGGTCGATGTTGTCAGACCTCTCATCGCGTGCCTCGGCGCGCTGGTCTCGGGCCGCGCCTCTTTCATCCCGGTCGTCCGACTCCAGGTCTTGGGCATCGGCCCGCTGGTCCCGATACTCGGCGCTACGGTCGCGCTCGTTCTCGTTCCGATCGTCAGGCTCTGCGCCAGCTTCCTTCAGCCCCGTGGTTGGAGCCTGGTCGTTGTTCACAACCTCAGTATGGGCTGTGCTTCCTAGGGTAGATAGGGCAGAAGTCCTAATCCGCTATGCGCAAGGCGACTGCCGGGGGGATCTTCGAGGCTTCTTGGGCGGGCCATGCGGTGGCCAACAGGGATGCGACCAGGGCGATGCCGGTCAACAGACCGAGCTGGATCCATGGAACGTCGAATGCGATGTCTTCTCCGAACTCGCCGGTAGCGACCAGTTGCGAAGCCGTTATGAGAGCTAGAACGGCCCCGATCAGGATCCCTTGCAGCGCAACGAATCCACTCTCGAGTACGAAAGCCCGGCGCACCTGCTTCGGCATGAACCCAAGAGCCCGCAACACCCCGACATCACGCCGGCGTTCCCGAACGGCACGAACCATGACCACGCCGAGACCGGCGATACCGACGAGCAGGCCGAGGGCGAGGTAGCTCTGCATCAAGCGGAAGAACTGGAGGTTCGCCTGCGAGAAGTCTTCGACCCGAGATCGGAAGGATTCCGCCTCGACACCGTTCGCGACCAGCTCGCCCTGCAGCTGCTTCGCCACGGCGTTCTCGTTGGAGTCGTCGGCGACCTCTATGTAGAAGCGCGAGGCGGTTGCCTTTGGACCGAGGAGCTCGTCGATCGACCCGTACGAAACGTAGCTGCCGGAGAAGGCGAAGTCGTTCTCGACCTCGCCGATGATCCTGCGGTCGTGTTCGACTCCTGTAACGGGGTCGATCACTCCGATCGTGTCGCCCATCTCGACCACGGATGCTGGCGGCCCACCACCGGTCTGTAGGAAGAACGATGGAACGACGATCGTCCCCGGGTCGCTAAGGAGCTCCTGCCACACCTCGTCCTCACTCAAGCCTTCGAGTTTCTCGGTCAACAACGGAGGTCCCCCATCGACGAACTCTTGGTCGATAGCGGAGGTGGTCCATGGGACCGGCTCGTCGAAGCCGTCGGCGTTCACGAGGATCGTGCCGTAGCGCAGCGAGGCAACGTTCTCGACGCCGTCGAGGGCCTCGAGTTGAGACTCGGTTGGCGGGTTTGTATCCGACGAGGTCGCGAGCACGTCGAATCCAGATTCCTTCGCAACGGCTGTGTCCACCTGGCCCCCGAAAACGTTCGAAAGCACAGCGATGAACGTCATCGTGAAGATGACAAGGGCGAACATGCCGAGAGTGAGGCCGGTACGACCGCGTCGTGCAAGGGGATAGGCGACACTCAAGCGCAACGGAAGGCTGCGCGCAGATACGCGACGGATAACACCTTCGAGGTTCTCCTGAGTCTGCGTCGCAATGATGACGGCTGAGAACGTGAGCAACGTTCCCTGGATGACGAAGGCGAAGATGTCACCCGACTCAAAGAACGATCCGCCAACGAGAGCGTCGCCGAATATCCCCCACAGCAACGACAGGAGAGCAACGCCGAGAACCGCGATCCGTCGGCTCATCATCCGGCTTGCCAAGGGCAACAAGGCGAACAGCACCAAGGGTGGTCCGGCGATCTGCACGGGCCACATGTCGTTGTTGCTGAGACTCATGACGAACAAGGCTGCAAGCGCGGCAGCGAGCACGCTGCCGATGATGACGGTGCGGGTCCTCGCGCGATAGATCTTTGGCTCGGGTAGGTCGC
The DNA here is from genome assembly GCA_034665745.1 of Actinomycetota bacterium. Lineage (GTDB taxonomy): Bacteria > Actinomycetota > CADDZG01 > CADDZG01 > WHSQ01 > JAXDJJ01. The sequence goes on from JAXDJJ010000019.1 coordinate 15,003, forward strand.
GGATCGCCCGGATGATGTTGATGCGGCTGATACGGAGGCTCGTGATGAAGATCGTGAGCATCGAGATCAATGCACCGGCGCAGAACCCGGTGATCAAGCTGTCCGGGTCGAAATGGAAGATCAGATCCAGAGAGAAGTCGCCGAAGCCACCGAATATGGGGGCCGCCAGTTTCACGATCGCCCACCCGACACCGATCCCAACCGCGGCCCCCGCGAGACTCGACAGGAACGCGTAGATCGCGCCTTCGATGACGAATGCTCTGACGAGATGCGACCGCTTCATCCCCACCGCGCGCAGCATCCCGAGCTGACTCTTCCGCTCTTCGGCCAACATCACGAAGATGTTCACCAGCAACAAGATGCCGGCGATGATCGCGAACGAGCCGATCCCGAGGAACAGCTGACCGAACTGGTCTCCCTGCTCGTCGGCATTCTCGAGCCCACGGCGCTTCACTTCCTCGACCCGCAGTCCAGTGGTGCCGATCTCGTCTTCGATCAGGCCTTTGACGGCAACCGAAAGATCACCGCTGTCTTCGACCCCTCCCCTGTTGGACACCAGGATCGTCGTCGTCGGGGGACTGGCTCCTTTGGGGGCACCGGCCGCGAGCTTGGAGATGGTGCCTGGCGCCACGAACGCGTTCGGACTCGTCGACTCGAACCCAAGCCAGAAACCAGCGATGCCCCTACGCGGCAGCAGGCCGGTCACTTGGAGTTTGAGCTCCTTGCCATAGAGGAACGCGGTGACCTCGTCACCTTCGGCGACACTCAAACGGTTCGCAAGGTCGACCCCGATGACGACTTCGTCGCCCTGTGGAGTGTCACCCTCGATGCCCGTGATGGTTGGGTCGGCTCCGAAATCGCGGCCCTCGGTGAAGTCGAGCTCGATCATCTTTGCTTCCGGCTCGGCAAGAGGCTCGCCGGTCGAGTGAGAGCTGAACGATGCCGTGACCCCCACGAGAGACGTCACTCCGTCGATGCGCTCGTCGTCAAGAGAAGCGATCTGTTGACGAACCCTCGCGGCGACCGTGGCGTCGGGCACCTGGACGATCTCGTCGATCGGGCCGAGTTGGTTCCTGACCGCAGACCGGATCGAAGAGTCCAGCGTGTCCCCGACCACGAAGCTGCCTGTGATCAATGCGGTACCGAGCAAGCTCCCTGCGATGACAAGCGCCGTTTCCCGCGGACGACGGGTGGCATCGCGCACCCCGAGCCGGCGCAGCATCGGCTGGAGCAAAGCGATGACAACAACAGCAAGGAATACGACCCCGACGATGATTGGCATGGCTACTGGGAAGCCGAGGTGTCGATCGCTCCGTCGCGCATGAGGATCAGCCGGCTCGCCTTCTCTCCGATGGCCGGGTCGTGTGTGACCAAGACCAAGGTGAGGCCTTCAGCGTTCAGTTCCTGGAGGAGGCCAACGATCGACCACGCGGTCTCCGAATCGAGGTTGCCCGTTGGTTCGTCGGCCCACACGATCGAGGGCTTGCCGGACAGGGCTCGGGCGATCGTGACGCGCTGTTGCTCGCCACCAGAGAGCTCGTTCGGACGATGGTTCTTGCGGTGTCCCAACCCGACCCGTTCGAGGGTCTGCTCTGCAGACTTGCGGGCGTCGGCGGGCGACCTTCCGGACAACAACAGAGGAAGCTCGACATTCTCGACGGCGGTGAAGACCGGGATCAGGTTGAAGCTCTGGAAGATGAAGCCCATCTTCTCGGCGCGATTTCGCGACCTCTTGGCGTCCGACATCTTGTGCAGGCCTTGGCCCTCGACCATGACGCGGCCCCCATCGATGTCATCGAGGCCGGATAGGCAGTTGAGGAACGTGGTCTTGCCGGAGCCGGACGGACCCATCACCGCGAGGAATTCACCTGGTTGGATCGTGATCGACAGATCCTTCAGAGCCTCGACGGTCTCGGCACCGGTTTTATAGATCTTGCTTACGTTCTCGGCGGTGAGGATGCTGGGTGTCGAAAGTGACACCTCAGACTTCGCCTCTTCGATCTGCGACACGGGACCTCCATAACTTCGTGATTGTTTTCACAAGCACCATAGTTGCCTCAAGTTACTAGCGACCACGCGAATCGGACAGAACGACTAAGCAATCAAAGAAGAAAGGCCCGGCGTGTGGAACCGCCGGGCCTTTCTGTTGCACTTCGTTGCGTTAGTTACTCGGCTGCGGCCTCTTCGCCGTCGCCTACACCGGCCCCAGCAAGTTCTGCCGGGATCGCGTCGGGAGCACGCTCGGCCTTCTTGAACACGATGTCGTCTTCGCCGGCATCGTTCTTGCCGACATCGACCAAGATCGTGTCTCCGGCCTCGTACTCCTTCCACAGGATCTTTTCGGAGATCGGATCCTCGACCATCCGCTGGATCGCACGGCGCAACGGTCGCGCCCCGAGGCTCGGGTCGTAACCCTTCGCCGAGAGGTGCTCCTTCGCAGCCTGCGTCAGCTCGATGCCGACATCCT
>JAXDJJ010000020.1:0-6600 GCA_034665745.1 Actinomycetota bacterium
TGGTCTTACCTACTGGATTAGCACTCTAGGTGCCTGAGTGCTAAGGATAAGGCCAGGGGTCAAACTGGTCAAACGAGAGGCAGATTCGGATCCGGGGAGGCGTCTAGGCCGCTGTAGCGGCCCCGCCTTAGGAGGGCCGTGCCGCAGGCCGCGACCATGGCGGCGTTGTCGGTGCACAGTTCTAGGGGGGGCACGAACATCTTCACGCCCTGGGCCTCGCAGGCATCGCCCAGGCCCCCGCGCAGTCCGGAGTTGGCAGCCACTCCCCCACAGAGGAACACCCGGTCCACCCCTGCATGGAGAACGGCATCCATCGTCTTCTTGACCTGAACGTCCACGACCGCTTGCTGGAACGACGCGGCGACATTTTCGATCGAAACCTCTTCGCCACGCGCCTCGCAGCCGCGCACGTAGTTGATCACGGACGTCTTGAGGCCCGAGTAGGAGACGTCGAAGCCCACCTCGTCGATCATCGCCCGAGGGAACTTGATGGCGGCGGGATCACCGAGCAACGACAGGCGGTCGATCTCAGGCCCCCCCGGATAGTCGAGCCCAAGGAAACGCGCGACCTTGTCGAACGCTTCGCCGGCGGCGTCGTCGATCGTTGTGCCTAGAACGTCATAGTCGCCGTGGCCACGCGCGTGGACGAGCATCGTGTGACCACCGGATATCACGAGCGCCACTGCAGGGAACTCGGCAGCCGGATCTGAGAGAAGCGCAGAATAGATGTGTGCTTCGAGGTGGTTCACGCCTACGAAGGGGATCTCGAGAACCGCCGCGATCGACTTCGCTTCCGCCACCCCCACGAGCAGTGCACCGATAAGTCCCGGTCCCAGGGTGCACGCAACCGCGTCGAGGTCCCAGAACGTGGCGTCGGCGATCAGCAGGGCCTCGCCGATCGCAGGGGTAAGAGCTTCGACATGTGAACGCGCAGCTATCTCGGGGACGATGCCCCCGTATTCACCATGCAGTTCGGTCTGCGACACGATGACGTTCGACAGGATCGTGCGACCACCCTTGACGACCGAGGCCGACGTTTCATCACAGGACGTCTCGATGCCGAGCACGAGCGTGTCTTCGTCCCACTCCTGGATCTGCTGCTGCTTCGTCTCGGGACGCGGGATCGTCGCGGTCGTGTCGTGTGATCCCCCGTCGGGAAAATCGTCGAGGGGATCGCGCATCCAACCGGTGTCAGTCACCGATGGCCTCCGCGCGTAGCTCGTCGATCTCCTGACGGATCCGGGTCAGGTTGATGCGGTAATCCGTTGACCGGGTTCCCTCGGCGACCATCACGAAGGCGTCCTCTTTCGTTTCGATGTAGTAGCCCTTCCGCGTGCCAACGACCGCGAACCCGAACTTCTCGTACATGGCTTGTGCAGCAAGGTTCGATACCCGGACCTCGAGCGACACCGTTTCTGCTCCCCGTGCGATCGCTTCCGTTATCAGTGTCAGCAGCAGGCGGGTGCCGACCTTGCGTCCGTGGAACGTCGGGTCGACCGCGATGTTCGTGATGTGTGCTTCGAGCCCGGTAAACATCATGCCGGCGTACCCGACGACTTCTCCCTCGTAGCGAGCGACGATGTAGCTGCGGGTCGAACGCTGGGCGAGCTCGGAGAGGAAAAGGGACGCGCTCCAGGGCCGCGGGTAGACACGCGTTTCGATCGTCAGGACCTTGCGCAGATGACGCCTGCGCATCTTCGTCACATCGACCTCGACGAACGAGGGCTCCGGCACCCTAGCGAGTGCCACTAGGCGCTCCTGCTTCCACGGATGCGCTCCCAGTCGATGCGCTTGGCCGAATGCCTGAGATACAAGGGCTTGAGGTCGTAGAGGGAGTCGAAGTCCTGACGGAACATGCGAGGCAGGGTCAGTTCGACCAACGCGCGTGCGCTGGGGAACGCGTGGCCCATCGTGCCGATCTCAACGATCGGACCGGCGTCCTCGAAGATGTCGCCGTAGAGCAAGGCGCCATTCCCGACGAGGAGCACCTCTTCGGGGCGGGACTGCAAGCCGATCGCAAGACGCTCGGGGGTCTCGACCCGGTAGTCGCTCATGCGCTGGATGCCACCGGGAGACGAGCGGTAGAACGCGTGGAACACCTGATTGCGACGAGCGTCCAGCACCGCGCAGATCGTCTTGGGTGTATGCCGGACCTCGTAAGCGACGAGATCCAGGCTCGCCATACCGACGATGGGAACCGAAAGAGCTTGAGCGAGTGCCTTGGCGGTTGCAACGCCCACGCGCATGCCGGTGAATAGACCGGGGCCAAGGCTTACGGCAACGCCTCCGATGTTCCTGTATCCGAGTCCGGACTGTTCGAGGCAGAAGCGGATCGCGGGAAGGAGGAATTCGTTATAGCTCGCCCCGCGCGCGACCAAGGCGCTGGCGACGACTCCTTGTTCGGAGCCGATCGCAACGCTCGCGTGCGGCGTCGACGTTTCGATGCCCAGGACGAGCACCTATGCCTCCTCGATCTCGGGATCCTGGTCACCATGGTCGCGTGGTCCTTCGGGAGGCGCGACCGTGAAGCGTGGAGACACACCTGCTTCTAAGGATGCGGCGTCGAGCAGAGCCTCGGCGGTCTCCTGCATCGCCTCGAGCTTGGATATCCATTGGGGGCTTCGGGGCCGGAATACGAACAGGCGATGGTCTTCTTCGGGCAACTGCCTGATCTCGATCTCGAGGTAGCTGCGCGGGAACAACTGGGTCACCGCTTCGCCCCACTCGACGACGAGGATGGCTTGAGGATCGAGAAGCTCCTCGAAACCTAGGTCGAGGACCTCTTGGAAGGAATCGAGGCGGTACACGTCCATGTGGATGATGGGGTAGCGGCCCTCGTATTCGTGAACGATCGTGAATGTCGGGCTCGTGATGCCGCCGTCGACACCAAGGGCGGTTGCAAGTCCTTGAACGAAGACCGTCTTACCTGCACCGAGATCCCCGCTGAGACTGATGACGTCACCGGGCAACAACGTCGGCGCGAGTGACGCGCCGACGATGCGCGTTTCGTCAGGGGACGCGGTTACGACCTGGATACCGTTGCGCATTCGAATGTCCTAGAAGAGCCCGAGCTGTTCGCCATCGCCGACGGTGGCAGGTTCCAAGGCCTGCTCCTCGTCAAGGATGGTCCGAACCAGCTGGAGATCCGCCCTGATGGCATCGACGGGGCTCAGCCCGCCGAACCGTCCCCCGCGCAGCGCAGCTGCCGGGTGGAACGTGGGGACAACTGTCGCGTTGCGGCGCTCGTAGCGCTGGCCCCGCGCCTTGGTGATACCGACCTGCTCTTCGAGGATGAACCGGGTGGCGAAGTTGCCGAGGGTCACGATCACCCGCGGAGACATGTGCGCTATCTGAGCATCGAGGTAGGGCTTGCAGGCATCGATCTCGTCGGGCTGCGGATCCCTATTGCCCGGGGGGCGACATTTGACGACGTTGACGATCGCAACCTGGGAGCGATCCAGCCCGACCTCGCCCAGCAGGCGGTCGAGCAGCTGGCCGGCGGCCCCTACGAAGGGGATCCCTTGCTGGTCCTCGTGGAATCCGGGGCCTTCACCGATGAATAGAAGGTCCGCATCGAGGTTCCCATCTGCCCACACGACATTCGTCCTGGTCTCGGATAGGCGGCAGCGCACGCAGCCGAGGGCCTGGGCCCTAAGGGTCGCGATATCGACCACGGAAGGTTCGGAGGGGGGAAGTTCCACTGGTTGAGAGTACAGAAGGCCCTTACGGGGGTCTAGACGCTGTTACCAGCCGCCGCCTCCACCACCGCCTCCGCCGCCTCCGCCGCCTCCACCAAAGCCCCCACCGCCGCCGCTAGAGGTAGACACGAATGCCCCGGAGATGTCGGAGATGGCGAACGCGGAGCGGCCGGAACCGAGGCTCCCGTTGCTGCCTATCCAGTAGACAGAGCTTTGATGCTCGAGCTCGGCGGGGGCATGGATGTGAGCGGCCGCTAGAACGCGGTCCGCGATCCCGAACGCGATCGCGTAGCAGAGGAACTGTTCCCACACCTCTACCGACCCGGGAACGGCCTGCTTCATGCCTTCGAAGTCGTGGAGGTAGCGCCTGAAGGCGGCCCACTTCTCGGCTGCAACTGCCCCTTCGACGGAGCGCTTCTCCCAACCCCTCCGTGCCAGCATCGCGACGAGAAGGAGCAACCCATTGAGTCCGACGATCCCCGCAAGTGCACCCAAAGCGATGGTCCAGCCGACCATCTGGTCGTTCTTGCCGGTTGCGACGGCGGCAGCGACCAGAGCGATCGTCAGGCCCCAAGCGACGAGACTCGCTCGGACCAAAGGTTTCAGGCCGGCGCCCTGCCACCACCCGCGTGTCTCGAGTTCCTCGCCGACCAGATCTCTGAAGCTAGACAAGAACCCTTGGAACTTCGCTGCATTGGCTTTCATCACCTCGCGCATCTCACTGAGAAGAAGGCGATCACCCTTGGCCTCGTCGATCGCGAACTTCATCGCTGAGTACACCTCTAACTCGAAGGGTGTTAGCTCCGAGGGGGTCTTGTTCGCCAGCGCTATCGATAGATCGTCGACCGATTCATGTCGCAAACCAGCCCAGGTCGCTCGCTCGGTCGTCGTTGGGATCGCGTCGATATAGCGACGACGGATGAGGTCGAACAGGGTTGCTGTGAACGCGTCTGCCTTTACGCGCGTTCCCGAGGGTTCCAGCAGTGCAGCGACGAGTGCAGGCGCATCCGTACCCGGCGGCTCCGGCAGATGTTCGGGTACCGGCGCGACGCGCGGCTCGCGTCCGTAGCGACGCCAGATCAGGAAGGCAATCGCTGCGGCCGGGAGAACGCCGAGGAGCAAGCCGATCGGTATCAGCCACGGAAGATTGTTCTCGATCCACTCCTTACGGGCTCGATCCTGGGCCGCGTGCTCGAAGCTTGCTCGTTCCTCGGCGAGTATCGACGGCAAGCCGTCGCCACCGACGAGACGCGTGTCCGAGGTTGTGGCGAGAACGGAACGAGGAAACGTCACACGGATCTCGACCCACTGTTCGGCCGGGATGAATGTGGCGTAGAGGTTCGCCCCCTCGCCTGACGGGGCCAACTCGGTGTAGCCCTCGACCCACTCGGGGTGACCCCACACACGCACATCGTCCGACGTGCTCGGAAGGACGACCTTCGCTTTGAGTCGGTCGAGTCCCGTCCCCCACTCTTCGCCCCACACGCGCAGGTTCAGGTCGACGACGTCGTCGTAGACGGTCATGAAATGGTGCAGCGTGTAGCCCACCTCGAACGTGCGCGCTTCGTTAGACGCCGAGTAGTGCCACACGATGCGCACACGACCGGGGAGCTCTGCGATCCCATAGGTATCGGGCGCTCCGCTGCTCCCCAGCTCTGCAGATGCCCCCGGCGCGTACGCCTGACCACCTTCCGTGACGCTGACGTCGGAGATGGATTCGCCGGGGCGGAGGGGTATCTCTCGATAGCCACCACTGAAGTCACCATTGAACGAGTAGGTGATGAGCTCGGTCATCACCACTGCACCATCCGGCTGCACACGCGCGGTGACCCGGGCTTCGGGAAGGGTGAACTCCTTGGCAAGAGCGACCCCGGACAGGGCCGCCCAGCATGCAAGGACCGAACACAGGACCGCGAGCGAACGCTTCACGGCCTGAACGCTAGACGAGAAGTTTGCCGTCCTCCATAAGGACGTCGCCATCAACCGTTATGCGGCCACCCTTCCGGAGGTCGCACACCATGTCCCAGTGGACCGCAGACTCGTTCACACCGCCAGATTCCGGGTACGCGGCCCCAACTGCAAGGTGAACCGTCCCCCCGATCTTCTCGTCGAGAAGGATCTCGCCGGTGAAGGACTCGATCCCGTAGTTCGTGCCGATGCCAAGCTCGCCGAGGATGCGGGAACCTGCATCCGTATCGAGGGTCTTGATCAAGAAATCCTCGTTCTTCCCCGCTTTGGCGTCGACGACCTTGCCCTTCTCGAACTCGAGCTGGATGTCCTCAACCGCAGTGCCGCCATAGATGGCCGGGAAACTGAACGAGACGTGTCCCCTCGTCCTGTCCTCGATCGGACCGGTGAAGATCTCACCGTCGGGGAAGTTCTCGATGCCGTCTGCAGGCAGGAACGTGCGACCCCCGACCTCGAGATACAGATCGGTCCCCTCGCCTTCGATGTGAACTTCGTTGCGGCCCTTCATCCACTCGATCAGGCGAGCGTGACGTTCCGCCGTCTTCTTCCACTCGGCCACAGGGTCGTCATGGTCGACGAGGCAAGCTCCGTAATAGAAGTCCTCGTAATCCTGGAGGCTCATGCCTGCTTCCTGAGCATGGGCCTCGGTCGGGAACAGGGTCACGTTCCACCGCAACTCTCCCTCAGCACCTCGCTTGAGGAAGTTGTCCATCAAGGGCTTACGTGCCTTCTGGACACGAACCTGCTTGCCGGGATCTGACTTCGAAAGCTGTCGCGTATTCGCGTCGCTGATGATCGAGAACATCACGTCGACGTTCTCGTACAGCCACTTGTCCGTCTCCCAGACGAAATCGAGTTGGTGGGCCTCCGCGAACCGATAGAACAGCGGCTCGGCCTTGGGTATCGAGGCACGGATCATCGGCTGGGCACCCTT
>JAXDJJ010000021.1:0-56852 GCA_034665745.1 Actinomycetota bacterium
CGGGGGTTCGCGATCTCCTCGACGAGCTTGGCCGCCGCCTCGGCGGAAGCCTGGTCGGCGGACCCGATCCGGATCGTGCCGTCGTCGTCGATGTCGATCTCGACACCGGTGGTGGAAGTGATCATGTTGATGTTCTTGCCCTTGGGGCCGATGACCTCGCCGATCTTGTCGACCGGCACCTGGATCGCGAGGACGCGTGGTGCGTACTCGGCCAGATCGCTACGCGGCGAGCTGATCGTCTTGTTCATCTCTCCGATGATGTGGAGGCGAGCTTTCTGCGCGGCCTCGAGGGCCTGGCGAAGAACCTCTGCCGGGACACCCGAGATCTTGGTGTCGAGCTGCAATGCAGTAACGACGTCCTCGGTGCCTGCAACCTTGAAGTCCATGTCGCCGAATGCATCCTCATCTCCGAGGATGTCGTGACTGCTCTGCAGCTCGACACGAAGATCTCTGGTGTTCCAGCCGAGGTCCTTCGCGAGGCCCTCGAGGCTGCAGCGAAGGCTCGCCTTCACATCATCGGAGAGATGAACAAGACGATCAGCGCGCCGCGTAGCGATCTGGCGGAGTACGCACCACGCGTCCTCGCGATCCAGGTCCCCGTCGACAAGATCGGTGAGGTCATCGGTCCGAAGGGCAAGAACATCAACATGATCACCACGACCACAGGCGTCGAGATCGACATCGACGACGACGGCACGATCCGCATCGGTTCGACCGACCAGGAATCTGCCGAGGCCGCGGCCCGCTTGATCGAGGAGACCGTGAACCCACGGATGCCCGAGGTCGGCGAGCGCATCAACGGCAACGTCGTCAAGACCACCACGTTCGGTGCGTTCATCAATATCGCTCCGAACCGTGACGGTCTCGCGCACATCTCGAAGCTGTCCGAAGAGCGCATCGACCGGGTCGAGGACGCCGTGAACGTTGGCGACCAGATCGAGGTCGAGGTCACCGATATCGACCGTCAGGGCCGTATCAACCTGACGCCGGTCGCGTGGCTCGAGCGTCAGGTCGCAGCGGGTAAGACGATCGAAGAGGCCCGTGCTGCAGCGGCCGCCGGTGGCGGAGGTGGCGGCGGAGACCGCGGCCCCCGTCGGGACGACCGTGGTGGAGGCAGAGAGCGTGGCGGCAGGGACCGCGACCGTGGTCCTCGCCGTGACGACCGTGGGGGCGGCGGTGACCGTGGCGGAAGCCGCGGGGGCCGCGAGCGTGCTCCACGCCGAGACGACAACTAGTTGAGATTCGCTCGTACGGTCCTCGACTCGGGGGCCACTGTGGTCACCGAGTCGATGACCGAGGTCCGAAGTGTGTCGTGCGGTTTCTGGTTCGACGTCGGAGCGCGTGACGAGCCCGACCACCTAGCCGGAACCTCGCACTTCCTCGAGCACTTGTTGTTCAAGGGAACCCCGAAGCGTTCGGCGAAGGACATCGCAGACCAGTTCGACGCGGTCGGTGGCGACGTCAACGCGTTCACCGGCAAGGAATACACCTGCTATTACTCGCGGGTCATCGAAGAAGACCTACCGATGGCCCTCGATGTCCTGTCCGACATGATCTTGAACTCGAAGATCGACCCCGATGACTTCAACTCCGAGCGCAACGTGATCCTCGAAGAGATCGCGATGCACGAGGACGCTCCCGACGAGCTGGTCCACGATCTCTTCTATCGACAGATGTGGGACGGGCACCCTCTTGGTCGCCCGGTCCTCGGCTACAAGGAGTCGATCGAGGCGGTCACGCGCGATCAGGTCGCCGGTTACTGGCAAGAGCGCTACGCGCCGAAGAACCTCGTCGTCGCAGCTGCTGGGAACCTGGATCACGACTACCTGACCCGTCGGGTTGACGAGTTGTTCTCGGACCGGGACGGTGCGCGGACCTCACGCACCGGCGCGGCCCCCGAAGCTCATCTCGGGGTCAGCGTTAACAAGCGTCCGACCGAACAGGCTCACATCGTGCTCGGGACCGAAGGTTTGTCGCGCTCGCACGAGGACCGTCACGCCCTTGCTCTCCTCGACACGATCCTCGGCGGGGGCATGTCGTCTCGTCTCTTCCAAGAGGTTCGCGAGAAGAGGGGGCTTGCGTACTCGGTCTATTCGTATCGCGCCCTGTTCGCGGACACGGGAACGTTCGCGATCTATGCGGGCACGACTCCGCAGAACGCCGAGACGGTCATCGACCTGGCCCTGGGCGAGGTCGATTCGATCCTCAAAGACGGCGTCACGAAGGCCGAGTTCGACCGTGCCAAGGGGCATGTCCGTGGTTCGCTCGTGTTGTCGTCGGAGGATCCCGGATCGCGCATGAACCGCCTCGGCAAGCAGCAACTGACCCAGGGCGAGATCCTGTCGATCGACGAGTTGATCGACATCTTCGATGCTTTGACCATGGATGACGTCGCACGCGTTGCCGACCTTGTCCTTGGGGGACGCAACTTCCAGGTGACGGTGGTGGGCCCCTTCGATGAAGGTGCGTTCGACCGCTACGCGGCGTAGGTGGACATGATCAAGGTCGGTGTGCTCGGGGCCCGTGGACAGATGGGTACCGAGGTCTGCAAGTCGGTCGAGGCCGACGGCGAGCTCGAGCTCGTCGCATCCATCACCCGCGGTGACCCTCTCGACGGACTGACCACCGCCGGAGCGGACGTCGCGGTCGAGTTCACGACCCATTCCTCCGCCAAGGACAACGTGTTGTTCTGCCTGGCCCACGGGATCCACGTCGTGATCGGAACGACCGGGTTCTCCGACGCCGACATGAAAGAGATAGAGAAGGCAGCCACGGAGGGCGAAGCGAATGCGTTCTTCGCTCCCAACTTCGCGCTCGGGGCGGTTCTGATGATGCGCTTCGCGGCCCAGGCGGCGCCTCTCTTCGCCACCGCCGAGATCACCGAGCGCCACCACCAACGGAAACTCGATGCACCTTCGGGCACCTCGTTGATGACTGCCAAACGGATGAACGAGGCGCGTGGCGGCAAGTCGTGGGCAACGATGGACGGCGAATCCGAGTCCGTCGAAGGGAGCCGCGGGGGTGACGTCGGTGGGATCCGCATCCACTCGTTGCGCGATCCTGGCTCGGTGGCGCACCAGGAAGTCATCCTCGGTGCGCCGGGTGAGCTCTTGACCATCCGTCACGACTCGTTGGACAGGGCTTCCTTCATGCCCGGCGTCGTGCTCGCGATCAAGAAAGTGGCCGAGCGCAACGGCCTAACGGTGGGACTCGAGAACCTCCTCGACCTCTAGTGGCTGCGCGTATAGGTCTAGCGCTCGTCGTGGTGCTGGGTATCACCCTGTTCATCGCCAACCGCGATGTGCCCGAGGGACTTGCGGGCCGCCCGGAGATCTCCGTGGAGTTCCCCGAGACGGCTGCGCCGGGCTCAACCCAGACCGCGGTCTTCACGATCCGCAATCCCGGACCGAACGAGATGAAGTCGGTGTTCCTCGCGTTCGCTCGCGTGGGTCCTGCACCTGGCGCCAGCGTGATCCCTGTTCCGATCGTGGATCCGGGCGCGCAACATGTGAACCCGGCGATCGTGTCCATCTCTCCCGAGCCAGAAGCGTCGTCGATCGAAGCCGTCGTCTTCAGGTTCGGCCCGCTAGGCGTCGGCGAATCGATCACCATCAGCTTCGAGCTGAAGGTCCCGGAAGATCCCGGGCCGGCGGCCAATTCCGTTTCTGCCTACCCCGGCGAGAACCCCGAGTTGGCAAAGGGTGTCCGACTGGGAACGGAAGTAGGGGGGTAATTTAGAGATATGACGAATCCAAGGTTCGGTTCCGTTCTCACCGCGATGGTGACCCCGTTCGCCCCCGATGGCTCCCTTAGCGTGGATGGTGCGCGCAAGCTCGCCTCACATCTCGTCGACAACGGGTCCGAGGGGCTCGTGGTCGCCGGAACGACGGGGGAATCCCCGGTCCTTTCGCACAAGGAGAAGCTGGAGTTGTTCGCCGCAGTCCTCGAAGAGGTCGGGGGCAGGGCCAAGGTGATCGCCGGCACCGGGTCGCCGAATACCGAAGAGACGATCGCTCTGACCAAAGAGGTCGGCGCGCTGGGTGTCGATGCAGCCCTCGTCGTGACGCCTTACTACTCGCGGCCCCCTCAGAACGGGCTGCTGGCCCACTACCGGGCTATCGCCGACGCCTCGTCGGTCCCCTTGATGCTGTACGACATCCCGGTTCGGACCGGGCGGCGTGTGGAGATAGAGACGATGGTCGAGCTTGCCGCCCACCCCAACATCGTGGCCGACAAGGATGCGGTAGGCGACGCGGCCGAAACCCGGAAGCTCCGCTCCGAGCTCGACGCTGCAGGCCTCACCGATTTCGAGCTCTACTCCGGCGACGACCCGATGTTGATCGAGCATCTGGATGCCGGCGTCGTGGGCATCGTCTCGGTGTGCTCGCATCTGATCGGCCCGCAGATCGCTCAGGTCATCAAGCACTACAAGGCGGGGGAGAAGGACGACGCCCAGCAGGCGTTCGCCGGGCTCCTCGACTTCATGAAAGTGATCATGGGCCTCACGGCCAGCCCGATACCTGTCAAGTACGCGACCGGATTGCTCGGTCTCGACGTCGGCGACCCGAGATTGCCGAACGTTCCTCCGACCCAAGAAGAGGCGAACACCATCCGTAGCGCGATGGAGAAGCTAGGGCTGTTGTGATCGTCCGTGCCTGACGCCCCCACCCGGGTGATCTTCCTCGGGGGCCTGGGGGAGGTCGGTCGCAACATGTTCGCGATCGAGAAGGACTCCTCGATCATCGTGATCGACGCGGGTCTGTCGTTCCCTTCGGACGAGATGCTCGGGATCGATCTGGTGCTGCCGGACTTCACCTACCTCGCGGAACGCGCGGGTGACGTTCTCGGTGTGATCCTGACCCACGGTCACGAGGACCATGTCGGCGCGCTGTCGTGGTTCCTCCGCGACGTTCCGGTGCCGGTCCACGGGACGCCGTTGACCTTGGGACTTGCCCGCAGACGCTTGGACGAGTTCGGAGTGAAGGCGGACTTCCGCGAGATCAATGCGCCGGGGACCTTGGAGATCGGTCCGTTCAAGTGTCACTTCATCGCCGTATCGCATTCGATACCCGACGCGCTGGCGGTAGCGGTCGACACCTCGGATGGGCGGTTGCTGTACACGGGTGACTTCAAGCTCGACGACAGTCCTATCGACGGTCGCCTTACGGACCTGGTCACGATCGGACGACTCGCGGACGAGGGGATCGACCTGCTCCTGTCCGACTCCACTAATGCCGACGAGCCGGGACGGACCGGTTCCGAGGCTTTGGTCGGTGACAAGCTCGACGAGATCTTCGCGTCTGCGACGCGCTCGATCATCGTGGCGTGCTTCGCGTCGAACCTTCACCGCATCCAGCAGGTGTGCACCGCAGCCGAGAAGGTCGGGCGCCATGTCGCCTTCGTAGGCAGGTCGATGATCGCGAACGCAGAGGTCGGCCGTGAGCTCGGACATCTGAAGGTCAGCCACGACACGATCGTGGATATCGGGGACATCGACCATCTGCCCCCCGACAAAGTGGCGATCATCTGTACTGGTTCGCAAGGCGAGCCGCTGAGCGCACTGTCGTTGATCTCCGCAGGCGAGCACAAGGTCGTGCGCGTCGAGGAGGACGACACGGTCATCCTCTCCGCCAGTCCGATCCCCGGCAACGAATCGTCGGTCCATCGCGTTATCAACGGTCTGTACCGCGCTAGGGCGCGCGTCTTCCACGGTGAAGAGGATGGTGTTCACGTTTCGGGCCACGCAGCGTCCGATGAGCTGCGCGAGATGCTCGTGGCCGCAAAGCCACACAACTTCATCCCGGTGCACGGTGAGTTCAGGATGCTGACGATCCATTCGCAGATCGCTCAAGAGGTCGGTATCGATCCTTCGGTCATCAAGTTGTGCGAGGACGGCGACGTCATAGAGATGGCCGACGGCAAAGTGACGCGGGGCGACAAGGTGCGCTCCGGAACCATCCTGGTTGATGGCCTCGGCGTCGGTGATGTCGGCCCTGTGGTCCTGCGTGACCGCAAGGTCCTGGCGGGGGACGGCATCGTGATCTGCGTCGTGACCATCGATTCGAGGACCGGCGAGATCCTCGCAGGGCCCGACATCGTCAGTCGCGGGTTCGTCTTCGAGGACGAAGCTCAGGATTTCCTGAACGAAGCCGAGGACCGAGTCGAGGAAGCCCTCCGGGCACTCGAGCACGAGAAGGTCACCGACTGGCAAGCCATCAAGAAGGCAGTCCGACGCTCGCTGGGCGAGTACGTGTGGAAAGAGACTCGCCGCCGCCCGATGATCATGCCGATCGTCACCGAGGTCTAGAGGGAGTATCCCGCCGTCGAGTAGTCGCCCGAGAGCGAACTTTGGCCTCCGCCAGTGATGAACAGTTTGGTGCCGTCGTCTGTGATCGCGATGTCACCGGTGAATGTGCCACCTTCGAATTGAGCGGCCCATTGTTGAGTTCCATCTGAGGTGTTGAAGGCGACAACCAAGAACCGCGCGTAGCCAACGCTCGGGTACAGCCCCTCTACGCCGACGCCGAACACCATTCCGCCCCGCATCCCTCCCACGTACAGAGTGTCGCCGTCAGGGCTAAGAGCTAGTTCGTGGCCGACCTCGCCCGTCGGACCCGAGCGTTGCTTCTCCCACAGAACCGCACCTGTTTGTGCGTCGTAGGCAACCACGGTCATGAGGCGCTCGGGGAGACAGCAATCGGCATGCCCGGTCACGTACACGACGTCTTCGCTGGCGAGGATCGCCAGAGGACGGTCCGAGCCGGCCATCGTGCGCCGCGTCGACCACTTCTCGGCACCCGTCGCCAAGTCGTAGGCGACTGTCGCGTAGTCATCCTCCAAACCCCAACTCTCTCCAGTAACGAAGACCGTGTCGCCAGAGATGTCGAGGGCATAGGGGTACTCACGGTCGTGGGCGGGGCCGTCGTAGCTGTTCTTCCACAGCTGTTCTCCGGTTGCCGCGTCGTAGCCGACCGTCACGTAGTCGGTCTGATTGTTGCCGGCACCCGGCCCGTTGCTTCTGCCCGTCACCGCAACGATGTCTTGCCCGGTCTCGTCTACCACGCCTGTATCTACGGCGACTGCAACGTCCCAGAAGTTTGCGTCACCTTGGTAAACCGATGTCCAGTTCTCGTGTCCCGTAGCGATGTCGACCGCGACGGTCGTGAAGTCGTAGTCCGAGATCCCAGTGTCTGTGTAACCCGAGGCCCCGTAGCCCGTGATGAAAGCGGTGGCGCCGTCTTGGCTCAAGGCAAGACCCTCGATGCGATCCGATACTCCCGAAACGTGTTCCGTTCGCCAGAGACGGGACCCCGTCGATGCTTCGTACGCCATCAGGTGCATGCCGGTCGCACCCCCGGAGCCACCAACAAGAACGGTTTCACCATCGGGTGTCACGGCGATGGTCCGGCCTTCGTCTACACCCTCGCGAGGCTCCGTCGTCACCCAGATCCGCGCTCCGGAGGCGGCGTCATACGCGATGGTCGTGACCTCGCGCTCGCCACCGATGACCGTGGTTTCACCTGTCACAAAGACGTGACTACCTGAAGGATCCGTGGCGACCGCATTCGCCGTGTCGTTCGCGGCGCCGGTGCCATCGAACGTGGCGGTCCACGTCTCGCACTTGTCATCGTTGCCTGGCTCGAGGCATAGGGGGACGCTGGGTACCTGCGCCAGCGCAGGAGCCGCGACCAGGATGATCGAGAGGGCGATGGGGATCAGGCGAAGGGGGCGCACGGCACAGGATTTCGCTCCGAGAGGTGCTCGCCCTGCTGTGCAAATGCCCAGAACTGGTGGGTCAACCCGAAACTCAGCTAGGGCGCTAGGGCATTGAGGCACGTGCCCTAGCGCCCTAGTGCCCTAGCGGCTTTAGGGGTTATCCACACCTGGGGAAATGCTGTTAATCGAGTTAACCATTGTTAGAGTTGTGGCTCCTGTGGCAACGAGAACGAGGACCCGGAAGCCCGCCCCCAAGAGGAGGCGGCCCCCCGCGCGCCGACCGGCGAGCTCATCCGGCGCGCCCCGGAGACGGCCCCCGGCTCGGAAACCGAAGCGACAGCCGATAGGGGCCCCGCTCCTATCCGGCATCTCATCCACGGTCCGGTGGACCGCGATCCACATCCGCAACCTTCCTATCGAGGCATGGGGACTGCTGACGATCTTCCTCGGCGCAGTCGCATGGCTCGGGATCTACGCAAGCGGCGCGGGTCCGGTTGGTGGCGCTATCGATTACACGGGCTCTTTGATCGGTGGGGACCTCGTCGTCCTGACACCCATCGTCTTGATCGCGGCGGGGGCGATGATGATCGCTCCGAGCACGCGTGAGCACGTCGCTCGCGCCCTCATCGGTTTCTCTCTATGCAGTCTCGCGATGGCTGGGATGTTGCACCTGGCTCAGGGGAACAAGGCTCTTGCAACCCCTATCGAGAAGCTCCAGGAGATCGGCGGCATCGCCGGGGCCCTGGTCGCCAGTCCGTTGTCCGGGCTCGCAGGGGTCTGGGTGACCTGGCTCCTCATGGTGGTCCTCTTCGGTGTGGGACTCATGGTCATCACCCGTACGCCTGTTGCGACCGTGTGGGGGTGGACGAAGACGGGAACCTCGACCAGTTGGGCGTTCGCCAAGGGTCTGGCAGCAGGCGTCCTCGAAGACGATGACGAGGACAACTACCGAGACGAAGCCGACGACGAAGATGACGATGAGGAAGACGAAGTCATAGACGTCACTGACGATGCCTACGCGGGCGAATACATCGAGGAAGACGATGACCTTTCCGCGGAGGCACAGGTGCCCCGACTCGTTGCGGCCCCCGAGAGCCCAACGCAGATGTCGATCCCTGTCGGCAGCGGACGTGTCTACAAACTTCCGCCCATCGAGCTGTTGGGCACCGGCGACACCCGCGAGATCTCGGAACGTTCGATCGCTGAAGCGACGAAGGTCCTCGAAACCACGCTCGAGCAGTTCGATGTAGATGCGTCGGTGACCGGCTACACGGCGGGTCCGACGGTGACGAGGTTCGAGATCGAGCTTGGGTCCGGCGTGAAGGTCAACCGGGTCCTCTCCCTGAGCAACGAGATCAAGTACGCCATGGCCTCGGGTGAGCTCCGATTCCTAGCCCCCATCCCGGGCCGGTCGGCCATCGGGGTCGAGGTGCCGAACCGGACCAGGCAGCTCGTGACGCTTGGGGACCTGCTGCGCTCGAAGGAGGCCAAGAAGGACGTCCACCCCATGGCCGTCGCCCTGGGCCAGGACATCTCGGGCGAGACGGTGATGTCGAAACTCACCGAGATGCCCCACATCCTGATCGCAGGAGCCACGAACTCCGGGAAATCGTCGTGCATCAACTCGATGATCACGAGCATCCTCATGCGTGCGACGCCGGACCAGGTACGGATGATTCTGATCGACCCCAAGCGGGTCGAGCTGACCCACTTCGCAGGGGTCCCTCACCTCCTGACGCCTGTCGTCACGATCCCGAAGAAGGCGGCAAGCGCGTTGAACTGGGTCGTGCGCGAGATGGAGATGCGTTACGAGACCTTGGCGCGATCTGGAATGCGGAACCTCGAGTTCTACAACGAAGCCGTTGCACGCGGCGGCGTCGTGAAGCACAACGATGACGATCCCGACCCGCACCACCTTCCTTACATCCTTGTCGTCGTGGACGAGCTATCGGACCTGATGATGGTTGCGCCGCGCGATGTGGAGTCAGCGATCTGTCGCATCGCGCAGATGGCGCGTGCGGTCGGTATCCACCTCGTGGTCGCGACACAACGCCCGTCGGTCGATGTCGTAACCGGTGTCATCAAGGCCAACATCCCGTCACGTCTCGCGTTCAGCGTCGCGTCGCAGCAAGACTCGCGCGTGATCCTCGACCAGGGTGGTGCGGACAAACTGATCGGTCACGGAGACATGCTGTTCCTGCACGCGAACTCTTCTAAGGCTCGGCGTATCCAGGGAGCGTGGGTCAACGAGAAAGAAGTCGCAGCCGTCGTCGCTCATGCCCGCAGGCAGGGGGAACCCACCTACATCGAGGGTGTCACGGTCGAAGACACCCATGCAAGTCAGGGTGGGGGAGCCGGCGGCAGCGACGAGCTCCTCGAAGAGGCCTTGCAACTTGTTGTGCGTTCGCAGCTCGGATCGACCTCGATGCTGCAGCGGAAACTGCAGGTTGGTTTTGCTCGCGCTGGTCGTCTGATGGACCTCATGGAGCAGCGCGGGGTGGTCGGACCGGGGCAGGGCTCCAAGCCACGCGATGTCCTGATGACGATCGAAGAGCTGGAAGCCAGGGGGGACGACCCCGACTCTGCCGCCTAAAGTTTTCGGACAAGCGAACCGAAACCTCGCATAGGACGTCAATTAGGCATGGCGCCTATAATCGGCGTCCCGAAAATCGAGGTATTGCAAGTGGAGCGCCGTGACTGAACCCGCCACCCTGGGTGCCTATCTACGAGCGGCCCGGCGCCGTCGCCGAGTCAGCATCGAGAGAGCTGCCGACGACACACGAATAAGAGCCGATTTCCTCATGCGGATGGAATCCGATGAGTTCGATTTCCTCGCGCCCGCATACGTCAGAAGCTTCCTCAAGACCTACGCCCGTTTCCTGGGCATCGAGTCCGGCCCCCTCGTCGAGGAGTTCGACCGCCGGTACGGGATCGCCAAGTTCGAAACGGCTCAGATCGCTGCGCTCGAGAGGCGTGCGAAGCAGGCCCCCAAACAACGCAGGCTCAACAACTGGGCAACGGCCGCGGCGGTCGCGTCGGTCGTTCTCGTCGGACTTGCTGCGATCGGTCTTGCAACCGGCAAGGATGACCGGCCGGGCGACAACGTCGCTGACGTTCAAGACACGCAGGCGCCAAGCGACGACGCGACGCAAGAAGCAGAGTCGACCCCAACTCCCGAACCGGAAGAGTCTGTCGTCGCGTTGACTGAAGGGATTGAACTCGAAGTGGTTGCTGCGAAAGCAGACTGCTGGCTCGAGATCTACGCGGACGGCGAGCAGCTCTATTACAAGACGTTGGCAGCAGGCGACAGTGAACTGTTCCGTGCCGACAAGAAGATGTTCGTTCGTCTCGGTTACCCCGCGGGCGTCGACCTGATCGTGAACGGTCAGAACATCGGTTCGCCCGGAGGCCAGGACCCCATCGAGCTGACCCTCCCGGACGACGTCGAGTCCTACTTCTAGGTCCCGGCAGCGATGTCGAAGGTAGCGATAGTCACTTTGGGGTGCCCGAAGAACGCCATCGACTCCGAAGGCCTGGGCGGGCTACTGGCCGCAGGCGGCCATGAGGTGACAGAAACCACCGAGGGGGCCGATGTCGTCGTCGTCAACACCTGTGGGTTCATCGATCCCGCCCGCAGGGAGACGGTCGAAGAGGTACTCGAGTTCGCCGAGCTGAAGCAGTCGGGGGCCCTCAAGGGTCTCGTGTTGACCGGGTGCCTCGTAGCCCGCTCCGCCGATGAACTCGCCGACTCGCTGCCCGAGGTCGATGCTCTGGTGGACTTCGCCGCGTACCCACAGGTCTCGGACATCGTCACCAGCGCCGCGGCCGGGACCTTGGACCACAAGGTATGGGGTGATCCCGGTACCCGATTCGATCCGGCGTGGTGGGACGCTGCCATCGCGGCCGCCCCCCGCATCCGCTTCGGGCGCGCTCCCTGGGCGTACCTGAAGATCGCCGAGGGTTGCGACCGCGGGTGCACATTCTGCGCGATCCCTTTGATGCGCGGCAAGTTCCGCTCGCGCTCGATGGGCACGATCGAAACGGAAGCTCGACACCTCGCGTCCCATGGCGTCACCGAGCTGTCTCTAGTTAGCCAAGACTCGGTCCAGTGGGGCCGCGACACGGATGAGGGTTCCTTCGCCGATCTATTGCGACGGCTCGAGAAGGTCGACGGGATCAAACGGTTGCGATTGATGTACCTCCATCCACAAGGTGTCACCGACGAACTCGTCGACACGATCCTCGGCTCCGACGTCATCACGTCCTACTTCGACCTCTCGTTGCAACACGTCGCGCCGAGCGTGCTGAAGGCGATGGGCCGGTGGGGGGGCCGCGAGCGTTTCGAGAAGACCATCGGGCGCATCCGCGCTGCCGATCCTCTTGCGGGGGTGCGCTCGACCTTCATCCTCGGATTCCCTGGCGAGACCGACTCGGATGCGGACGAGGTCGAAAGCTTCGTCACCGACAACGACATCGACTGGATCGGAACGTTCACATACTCGCGCGAGGAAGGCACCCGGTCGCACGATCTCGACGAGCAGATCCCGGCGGACGTCGCGCGTGAGCGTGCCGAACGCGTGCGTGTTGCGGCCGAGCAGACGATGGAGCGCCGCGCCGAGTCACTCATCGGAACCTCCTTGGAGGTTCTCGTCGAGCGCTTCGACATCCAAGAGAACTCCTGGACCGGTCGTTCGAAGCGAGAAGCCCCTGAGATCGATGGCGAGATCACGTTCTCAACCACGGGCGATCTTTCTGTGGGCAACTACGTGGACGTCACGATCACCGGAACCGAGGGAACGGATCTCGTAGGTAATGCGGACCGGCTCACCGGTCCTGTTGCTAAGCCGGTGTCGGCGTAGCCGACACGTGGCTTAGTAACCTGCGGGGGTGAATCTCCCTAACTGGATATCCGTCGCGCGCGTTGCGATGGTTCCCTTCTTCTTGCTATTCGCCTACAACGATTCCACCTCCGCCCGGGTCATTGCATTCGCACTCTTTCTTATTGCCTCTCTCTCGGACATCCTGGATGGGTACCTCGCTCGCAAGAGCGGTCAGATAACGAGACTCGGCCAGTTCCTCGACCCCACGGCCGACAAGCTCCTCGTCGGGGCGGCCCTCGTTGTGCTCGTGATGGAGCGACGTTTCCCGCTGTGGGCCGCCATCGTCCTTGGGGTCCGCGAGGTCCTGGTGCAGATCCTCCGCACCCGGATCGTGAACTCGGGAGGCACCTTGCCGGCGTCGACGACGGCCAAAGCGAAGACCGTGTTGCAGATCTGGCTGGTCAGCTGGTGGCTGCTCCCATGGAACGGCATCAACGTGGTTCACGGGGTCCTGCTGGGCCTTGCCCTCGTGGTTTCGGTCATCTCGGGGACGGAGTACTTCACGACCGCTCGGCGGGTAAGAACGGTCGCATGAACGCAGAGATCGTCGGGGTCGGTACCGAGCTCCTTCTCGGCCAGATCGCCAACACGAACGCTCAGCGCATCTCGCAAGCCCTCGCAACGATCGGCGTGGACGTTTTCCGCCACGTCGTCGTGGGCGACAACCTGGCTCGGGTTGCCGAGACCATCAAGACGGCCGCCGATCGCTCGGATGTAGTCATCATCACGGGTGGCCTAGGTCCCACGCCAGACGACCTCACCCGCGAGGGGGTGGCGGAGGCGTTCGGCATCGGCCTGCGGCGTGATCCAGATCTCGAGCGACAAGTCACCGAGATCTTCTCGAAGATCCGCCGCAACATGCCCTCGGAGAACCTCAAGCAAGCAGATCTTCCCGAGGGGGCAACCGCGATCCCCCCTGAGGGCACCGCCCCAGGCTTCCAGCTCGAGGTTGACGGCTGCATCCTGTTCGCGGTTCCCGGGGTCCCGTGGGAGATGGAAGCGATGTTGACCAAGACGATCCTTCCTCTTCTTGCAGCACGTTCGGGGGCCGGCGTCATCGCTAGCCGCGAGATCCTGGTGGTCGGGGTCGGCGAGTCGCATACACATCAGAAGATCGCCGATATCGTCGAAGCACAATCCAACCCAACGGTCGCCTACCTCGCCGGTGCCGGCCTCGTGCGTGTGCGGATCAGCGCGAAGGCATCGACGGAGTCGGAGGCCCTGGCCTTGATCACTCCGGTCGAAGACGAGGTGCGCGGCCGTCTCGGCATCGACGCGTTGCCGGGTGCCTACGGCACCGTCGCGGCAACGCTGGCAGAGATGTTGCGTGACAAAGGAGCAACGGTCGGCGCGGCCGAGTCTCTGACAGGTGGCCTGATCGGTTCGGAACTGACCTCGGCGGGCGGCGCGAGTGACTTCTTCGCCGGGTCGTTGGTCTGTTACACGAACGAGGCGAAGCGCGATGTCGCCGGTGTGCCCGAAGCGATCCTTCAAGGTCCAGGCGCGGTCAGCGAAGAGGCTGCAGCGGCACTGGCCCAAGGGGCGGCCCATCGTCTCGGCGCAGACCTTGGCGTCAGTGCGACAGGTGTCGCCGGTCCGGCGGAGCAAGACGGAAAGCCGGTCGGGACCATCTATGTCGGCGCGACCTTCGGGGGCCGGACCGAGGTGCGTCACGTGAAGGGTTACGGGGACAGGGACAACATCCGTCGCTGTGCGGTGAATGCCGCGTTGGACCTCGGTCGCAGGCTCGTTCAAGCGGAGTGAGTACCGAGCGCATCCGACTGTTCGTCGCCGCGACCATCCCCGACGATCGGTTGCGCTTGCTCGATGCCCTCGTTGACCCGTTGCGCACGAAGCTCGTCAACGCGCGGTGGACCGCGGTTGATAACCAACATCTAACGCTGAAGTTCCTCGGCAGCACGCCGGTAGATCGGCTCGACGCGGTTATCCAAACAACGACGATGGTCGCGCACGGACATCCGAGAGCCGAGCTTCGCTTCACGGAGCTCGGTGCCTTCCCGTCGCAGTCTCGTATCCGCGTTCTATGGATGGGTGTCGACGATCCCGCCGAAGCTCTCAGCACGATCGCAAGAGACCTCGACCGCGCCTTCGAACCGCTTGGCTTTCCCTCGGAAGGCCGCCCCTATACGCCGCACCTGACCTTGGCCCGGTTCAAGCTGCCGGTTCCACTAAAGAGCGGTTTCCCTGTTGTCGACACGACCGGTATCGATCCCTTCTCGGTTGACGAGCTCACCTTGTTCCGTAGCTACCTGTCCCCGAAAAGGGCGCGCTACGAGGTCCTTCAGACGTTCCCATTAGTCTCGCCAGGATGATCGAACTCGCCCACGGAGTAGGTCGCGTCTACGAGTCGCCGTTGCCGGTGTGGCTGTATGGCGTAGGAGCGGCGGTGACGGTTCTCTTGTCGTTCGTGCTGCGCGCGGTGGTCACCTCCGGCCCGAAGGATCGGTCGCCGAAGGTGGTGCTGGGGGAGCGGGGGACAGCGATCCTCATAAAGGTCTTGCGCGTCGTTTCGTGCGTCGTCCTGGCGCTGATGGTCCTCGCCGGCATCATCGTGCGCAACAGAGGACTGAGCCTCGCTCCGTTGCTCTTCTGGATCGTTCTGATCGTGGGTACCGCAGCGGTCTCCGCGGTGGTTGCCGGTGTGTGGCCCGTGGCGAACCCGTGGATCGCGCTCGAGCGCTTCTATCGGTTCGAGGAACCCGAACCGAGCGGGGCGCCACCATGGTGGCTCGGCCCCCTCCACTTGTACGGACTGTTCTGGTTCGAGCTCGTCTCGGGCGTCGGGTTCGAAGCGGTAGCGATAGTTACCGTTCTGGTCGGCTACACGCTGTTCTCGTTCACGTTCCGAGCCAGGTGGGGGGCCGCGTGGGCGGAAACGGACCCTTTGTCCATCTTGTTCGGGTTCGCCGGGGACTGTGCGCCGCTAGAGCTCGCCGACGGACTCCGTTATCGGGGGTGGCTCACGGGGCTCGATCGGCGCGAACCCATCTCTCAAGGGCTGTTTGCATGCGTTTTCATCCTGTTAGGCGCGACGACTCTCGACAACGTTCGCGAGACCGTTGGATGGAGCGAGTTCCTGAAGTCCGCGCGCGTCGACGCACTATCGCCCGCGATAGTGGATTCCTTGGCCCTCGCCGCGTTCGCGGGCCTCTTCTTGCTCCCGTACGCGTTCGCGATGTTGGTCACCGCGCGGTCGATACCCGCTACAGGGTCGGTTCGCGCGGCGATGCGCCTTTTCGCGTGGAGCCTGATACCGATCGGCGTTGCGTACCTTGTCGCCCACAACGCACCGCTGCTCATGACGAATGGTCCCCGGCTACTCGCGTACCTCTCCGATCCCTTCGAGAAGGGATGGAACATCTTCGGCACCGCGACGTGGTTCGAGACCTACGTCCCGTCACCCGCGCTCGTGTGGTTCATCGAGATGTTCCTGATCATCGGTGGCCACGTGCTCGGGGTCTTGACCGCGCATCGCATAGCAGCACGTATGGCAGGCACGCACGGCGCGGCCGTGAAGAGTCAGATCGCCTTGACCGCGCTGATGAGCCTCTTCACGATCACGACGCTGATACTCCTAGGCCAACCCCTGGTAGCAGCCGCGTAAGTCGCATTCAGTACCGTTTCTAGGTACCTGTGTGCTACTTACGCGGCCATAAAGCGCTGTAACTCTCGAAAAGCGGTCGTTCTGGCGCTTTACTGCTACGGGTTGCACTCCACGAGGGTGTCCTCGTCTGGGCCGGGCCCTTGGCACTTGTCGCTGCCGGACCCCCCATTGAGCGAATCCACTCTCGAGTCCTTGGACGGGCCCCGCAAGGTGTCGGAGCCGGGATCGCCGTTCAGGATGTCGGTGCCACGGCGGCCTCTGAGGATGTCGTCGCCAACGCCGCCGTTGAGGGTGTCGTTATTGCGACGCCCGTTCAACTCGTCATTGCCGGCGCTACCGGTGATGGTGTCTGCACCACGGCCCCCGCTGAGGTTGTCGTTGCCGGCACTGCCGGTCATCGTGTCGCGGCCCAAGTCGCCGGTCATGACATCGTTGCCGGGCCCCGCGGTCATGGTGTCGTTGCCACGGCCCCCGCTGATGTTGTCTTTGAACGAGGTGCCGGTGATCGTGTCGTTACCGCCCCGGCCCTTGATCACCTTGCCGGGCTCCGCCCCACCGCAATCGATGGTGTCGTTGTCGGTAGTACCGGTCACGGTAGTGGCCGTCTGGGTAACGCCGGGGCCGACAACACAGTCGGTGGCCGCGTACGCCGCGGGGACGGTTAAGCCCATCGCGAGGATGACGATTAGTGCGGGAGCGAGGATCCGCCCATAGGTCCGGTGGGTCTTGCGCATAGATCCTTCTCCTGCCTGGAGTACCCCTGATTTGGAGCAAACTCCTCAAATCAGAGTGAACCCTCTCAAGCCACTAATAACAATGGCCTCCTGTGCCTAGCTTCGGCTTCTTGACCTCTTTCGGGCCTAGAATCACAATCAGGTAGTTACTGGCTGGTGATTCCTGTGGAAATCCTAGCTATCGAACGTGTGTTCGATTATTGTCACACCGTCTCACTAGGGTCGCTGGAGTCAATCCAGAGGCCCCGCAGAGGGCCTAGAACAAGGAGGCTTGCCAGTGGCCAGCAGCTCTAGCAACAACCGAGAAGTAGTGGTGGACAACAGCCGGGACTCGAAGGGCCGGGATGCGGCCCTCGACATGGCGATGCAACAGATCGAGAAAGCTCACGGCAAGGGCGCCATCATGCGCTTGGGCGACGAGGGCCTCAACACCGATATCGAGGTCATCCCCACGGGCTCTCTGGCCCTGGATATCGCACTCGGCGTCGGCGGGCTCCCGCAGGGCCGCATCGTCGAGATCTACGGTCCGGAAGGCTCGGGCAAGACCACCGTTTCCTTGCATGTGATCGCCGAGGCCCAGAAGGCCGGAGGCCTGGTCGCGTTCATCGATGCCGAGCACGCCTTGGACCCGGCCTATGCGAAGGCTCTTGGGGTCGACATCGACAACCTCCTCGTCAGCCAGCCCGACACCGGCGAGCAAGCCCTCGAGATCACCGACACCTTGGTGCGTTCGGGTGCGATGAACGTGATCGTCGTGGACTCTGTCGCTGCGTTGGTTCCGCGGGCCGAGCTCGAAGGCGAGATGGGCGACACCCACGTTGGTCTGCAGGCTCGCTTGATGAGTCAGGCTCTCCGCAAGCTCGCCGGCAGCGTCAACCGAAGCCACACGATCCTCATCTTCATCAACCAGCTCAGAGAGAAGATCGGCGTGATGTTCGGCTCGCCCGAGACCACACCGGGTGGGCGCGCACTCAAGTTCTACTCGTCGGTCCGTCTCGACGTCCGTCGCATCGACTCGCTGAAAGATGGTGCTGAGGTCGTCGGTTCGAGGGTCCGGGTGAAGGTCGTCAAGAACAAGGTCAGTGCTCCATTCAAGAAGGCCGAGTTCGACATCCAGTACGGCTTCGGGATCTCGAAAGAGGGAAGCCTCCTCGACGTCGCGATCGATCACGGCATCGTCCGCAAGTCTGGTGCGTGGTTCATCTATGGCGACGACCAGCTCGGGCAAGGTCGTGAGAACGCCAAGACGTTCCTCGCCGAGAGCCCAGACATCGCGACCGAGATCGAGCTCAAGGTGAAAGAGAAGCTGGGCATGCTGGCGACCGATGCTGAGAGCGACGCTGTTTCGGCGAATGGCGAACAGCCCACCGAACCCGAGCCCGAGCCGGCGGAGGTCGAAGCCACCAAGTAACTCATGGCAACCGAAATGGTTCCGGCGCAGGAAGCTCTGCTCGACGACGACTCCTATCGTGACGCGATGCAGCGGGCGGGACACCTACTGGCGTCTCGCCCGCGCAGCGAGCACGAGCTCCGTGTTCGGTTGAACGTTGCCGGTTATGAGCCCGACATGATCGACCGCACGATCACGCGCTTGGTCGAGTTGCGACTCCTCGATGACCGTGCGTTCGCCGCCCAGTGGGTTGCCGAGCGCTCGGTCTCCAAAGGAAGGGCCGGCAACGCTCTGGTGTCAGAGCTGGTGGCCAAGGGCGTCGATCGGGGAGTGGCCGAGGAGGCGGTGGCCGCCTCTGGTATCGACGAGGAGAAGCAAGCTCGAGAGCTCGCGGCTCGGTTCCTGTCGAAGGTCGCGA
Organism: Actinomycetota bacterium; assembly: GCA_034665745.1. Lineage (GTDB taxonomy): Bacteria > Actinomycetota > CADDZG01 > CADDZG01 > WHSQ01 > JAXDJJ01. The sequence goes on from JAXDJJ010000021.1 coordinate 18,764, forward strand.
GTAAGCCCCTCGAGAAGCAGGCCGAGGCAGTGCTCGGCCGGCTCCTCAGGAGGGGCTTCTCACACGATGTTGCTCGTGACGCCGTCCGGTCGGTGCTTCCGCCGGCAGGTTGGGACTAAGCGCTCTTCTTCTTCAGCAGGACCAGTCCTCCGGCGATCAGACCAACCGCGAGGACGAGGAACGCCAGGAGATCGCCTGCCCCCGTGAAGGGAAGGGCTGCCCCTAGAACGGAAGCGGTCTTCTTGACCGCGGTTCCGAGTGGCCCCGCGCTCTGGAGGACCTTGCCGAGGACCGATGTGGGCTCGTCGCAGTCGTCTCCTTCTTTCATGACCTTGCCGGCGCGATCCGTTCCAGCAGGACACAGCTTCGCCTGCCCGCCCTTCACCTCGTCGGGCTTATTGCATCCCTCAGTGCCCGGAGGGAGCCCGGCCATGTCGGTGCCTGCGGGGCAGACCTCCGTCTCCGGGATCTCACATCCCGTCGTGCCCGGAGGGAGCCCGGCCATGTCGGTGCCTGCGGGACACACGTCGGTGCTGGGCGGTTTACAGCCCGAGTGGGCGGGATTGGTCCTACCTACGCCAGAGTTCTCGTCACACTCGTAACCCTTGTTGTGATCGGAACCATCCGGCGCCTGCCCCGGAGGATTCTTGTCGTCGGCGTTGCCGACACAGCCTGCGCACGGCTTGCCCTTAGCGCTGCCCCCACCATTGCCGTTGCCAGAAGGAGAACCATCACAGGTCGAGTCGTAGGCACCACTCTGGTTCGCGCCATGACCGTTGTCATCTCCGCCCATGTGCTTGTTCGGACAGCCCGATGGGGAGGGGCCGGGCGACGGCGGGGGCGTAGAGCCACCACTTCCCTCGGAACATTCCCAGCCATGGCCATGCTCATCGCCCTCGCTACAGGAGTCGACGGTCTTGGCTTTCTTGTGGCCTCCGCAATTGCCGTTGTTGTCATCTTCGAAGTCATCGTCGTTGCCGCACCCGTTGTTGCCGTCCTGGTCGGCGAGATCCTCGCCACCGGAACCGTTCGGCTTGTCCTTGCCGCCGTTCTCGTCGCCGTCGGGGTCGGACTCAGACTTGCCTTGGTTGCCCGACTTCCCGTTCTCGACCGAGCGGTCTTTGCCCGAGGGGTGCTTGTTGTCGCCCTCGTCGGCCTGGTTGTTGGGGGTGCCACCGTCGTTGGTGTCGTTGTCCTCGGTGTAGCCGGTGCCGCTGTCCGAGTCGGCGTCACCGTCATGGTCTGAGATGGGGGCCTTGATGGAGTCCTGGACCGAGCCGGCCCCCGCATCGAGGTCTGCCAGAGCAGGAGCGGCCGTGAGGCCCATCGCCGCCAACAGACAGGTCACTACAACTATCGATCGGACAGAAAGCTTCGTCATCGGTTCGCCCCTTGCTAGTCCCAGTCCCCGCCGCCTGACGGGGCGCCTCTACACAAAAGGGTCGGCAGGTTTTCCCAGTCTCTTGAGGCTCGCCTACGTATTTCTGCCTAATCGGGGCCTAGTCACGATGAATCACGCCATCGCCTGGCAGTTCTTGGACGTGGTGACAGGTCCCCGGGCGGGGCGTACCATTGTGAACAGACACAAAAGCAAGTGCCTAGAGACATCCAAAAGGTACGAACGAATAAGCGAGAGTCATCTGAAACCGTCACTGTCGGCCTACGTAACTACCATTCGGCTATCGCTCACTTGTGGGGCGAGACACCCTCTGACCAGGGGATCCTGGGCTTCTTTAGTCAACCCCCTGTCCTGACAACCGGTTAGTTAGACCTTCCGCTCGTTCGCTCGCACCAGGGCTGAACCGGTCGCGTCGCGACCCCAGCCCGTGAGAGAGGAAGGAGCGAGCGATGGGCATCGGAATCATCATCGGTGTCGTCCTCGGCCTTCTCGTTGGTGGTGGCGCCGGCTACCTGTATCGCAAGTCCATGGGAGAGCGCGAAGCGACCTCGGCGGAAGCCAGAGCTCGCACGATGCTCGAGGACGCGAAGAAGGACGCCGAGCGCACCAAACGAGAAGCCCTAGTAGAGGCGAAAGACGAAACGTTCAAGCTGCGGCAAGAGGCGGAGTCCGACCTCAAGACCCGCAGGGTCGAGATCGACAAGAAAGAGGATCGCATCTCCCAGCGAGAGGCGACCCTCGACTCACGGGCGGTCAGTCTCGACCGCCGTGAGCAAGCGATCGAGACGAAAGAGACCGAGCTAGCGACAGCTCGGGACGAGATCAACAAGATCGCCGAGCGTGCCCGTGGCGAACTCGAGCGGGTCGCAGGCATGACGTCGATGGACGCCAAGCAGTCCCTGATCGAGCAGATCGAGGACGAGGCCAAGCGCGACGCCATGACGATCGTGAGAGACATCGAGGCCACCGCCCGAGAAGAGGGCGACAAGCGTGCCCGCAAGATCATCTCGATCGCTATGCAACGGGTGGCGTCCGAGCTGACCTCGGAGTCCACGGTGACCACGATCACGTTGCCGAACGAGGACATGAAGGGCCGGATCATCGGTCGTGAGGGCCGCAACATCCGGGCCTTCGAGGCCGCCACCGGCACGAACCTGATCATCGATGACACGCCGGAGGCAGTCGTCCTCAGCTGCTTCGATCCGATCCGTAGAGAGATGGCGCGCTTGACGCTCGAGCGCCTCATCTCTGACGGTCGTATCCAGCCGGTCCGCATCGAAGAGGTTCATGAGAAGTCCAGGGTCCAGATCGAGAACGAGATCCGCGAGGCCGGCGAGTGGGCCGTCATGGAGACGGGCATCACCGATATGCACCCAGAGCTCGTCCGGGTGCTCGGCCGGTTGAAGTTCAGGACCTCGTATGGACAGAACGTGCTCAAGCACGTCGTCGAGGCAGCCCACATCGCCGGGATGATCGCGGCGGAGATCGGCTTCCAAGACGTGCAGCTAGCCAAGCGATGCACCTTGCTCCACGACATCGGTAAGGCGGTCACGCACGAGATCGAGGGCAGCCACGCTCTGATCGGTGCCGAGATCGCGCGGAGGCTCAAAGAGTCTCCGGCCGTGTGTCACGCGATCGAGGCACACCACGGCGAGGTCGAGCAACGCACGATCGAGGCAGTCATCACCCAGACCGCAGATGCGATCTCGGGTGCACGCCCCGGAGCCCGACGCGAGACCCTCGAGACCTACGTCAAGCGCCTCGAGCGCCTCGAAGAGATCGCCAACGAGTTCGATGGTGTCGAGAAGGTCTACGCCATGCAAGCGGGCCGCGAGGTCCGCGTCATGGTCAAGCCGGAAGACGTCGACGACCTGCGAGCCGAGGTCATCGCCCGAGACATCGCCAAAAAGGTAGAAGAAGAGCTCCAGTACCCGGGCCAGATCCGCATCACGGTCATCCGGGAAACGAGGTCCTCCGCCTACGCCAAGTAATGCGGACCGGCCTCGCCGGTCCTGTTGCTAAGACGGTGTCGGCTTAGCCGACACGTGTCTTAGTAACCGACTGACGAACTGAGAGGGGGCGGCCTTCGGGCCGCCCCTTTCTCGTTCAGTCCCCGGAGATGAAGTAGACCCAGTCGCCGTCCTCGAGGATGCCAACCCGGAACCCGTAATACATGTCCCCGGTCCGCATCTGATCGATCTGCTCCTTCGTGTAGAGACCCTTCAGGTCGTTCCAGTCGGAGTCGGTTCGAGCGTTGCAATGGACCCGGGGCCACACGAAGTAGTGCTCACCGTCGGGTCCGTCCTCTTCGCAGTACGGCAGGTCGAGGATGCTGACGAGATAGCGCATGTACTCAGAGGTCGGTTGACCGTTGGCGCGTGCATCCCGTTCACGGACCCTCCAGAAATCTGCGGGACTGCCGTCCGCCCCGTAGTTGTAGCTGAACCCTTGACGACCTTCGAGGGCGAGTGTTTCGAGCCCGTCGTAGTCACAGCCAATGGCGGCCCCGATGATCTCGAGACGCACGTCGGCGACCTTGGTAGGAAGACCGGCCCCCGTTTCGGGGTAGTGAGTACCTTCCATGCCCGAAGCCGAGCACGGCCCCCTAGTCCCATCCTCAGGCGACGCAGTCGGGCTTGCGGTCGGCGTTGCCGAAGGGGACTCTTCAGCCGGAGTCGCACTGGATGCGGGCGCGATCGGCTTTGGCTGCTGGTCGTTCATGTTGATCACCGCATAGGCGGCTATTCCTAGGACCGACACCGCTGCTACTGCGGTCAGTGCTGCGAACTTCATCCTCTGTCTCCTTGCTTTCATGATGGTTGTGTTCCAGTCGAGGCGGTCGCCCGGGACGGACGCATCGGCGCGGCGGAACTGGTCTCGCAATCTGTCCTCGAAGCTCATGAGTCCTCGCCTCCCGGCCCTTCGAGCTCTTCACGCAAGCGCGCGAGCCCTCTGTGGATGTCGGACTTGATGGTCCCGATCGGTCTGTCGAGGGTGCGTGCGATGTCGGCCTCGGACATGTCCTCGTAGAAGCGAAGGACGACCGCGGCCCGCCGCAACGCCGGCAGCACCTCGAGAGCTTTCGAGATCCGCAACCATTCGTCGACCCGGTCGCTGTGGCTTGTCGTCGGCTGATCGGTGGCGCGATCGTGCTTGCGACGGACGAGGACCTTGCGGTGCTCGCTTCGAACGAGGTTGACGAGGATCCGGCGCGCGTAGGGACCTGCCTCGGCCCCGTGGATGCGGCCCCAGTGCCGGTAGGTGCGAACAAGGGCTTCCTGCGCGAGATCGGCGGCCTGGTGATGATCGCCGGTGAGAAACGTTGCGAAGCGCCTCAGAGGCTCGGCTTCGGACGCGAAGAACGCCTGGAAGTCCTCGTCGCGTGCGGACGTCAGAAGGCGCTCCTTGGTCGAGACCAGCGGCTGAGTAGTCATCATCGACCGGAAAGACGCCCGGCCCCCCCATTTGGTTGCACCTGCTTTACGCTCGCCTCCATGAGCCAGCCCACCTACTTCATCACCACCTACGGGTGCCAGATGAACGAGCACGATTCCGAGCGCCTGGCGGGGATGCTCGAGGCCGAGGGCTACGCCAAGACCGACAGCCCGGACGAGGCGGCGGTCGTCCTGTTCAACACCTGCTGTATCAGGGAGAAGGCCGACACCCGCCTCTACGGCCAACTCGGCCACATCAAGTCGATCAAGGACCGCCGGCCCGACATGAAGATCGTCGTCGGCGGCTGCCTCGCTCAGAAGGATCAGTCACTGATCCAGCAGAAGGCGCCGTACGTGGATGTCGTCCTCGGCACCCACAACCTCGCGAGCCTGCCCCGCCTCCTCCGTGAGTCCGATGCCGCGCCGAGCTTCGAGATCCTCGAGCAGACGGAGGTCTTTCCCTCGGCCCTCCCCGCGCGGAGGTCGTCACCGTGGCACGCCTGGGTCTCGATCTCGATCGGGTGCAACAACGCCTGCACGTTCTGCATCGTCCCGGCAGTCCGAGGCAAAGAGGTATCGCGCCGCGTGGGCGACATCGCGCAAGAGGTCCAGATGTTGGTCGATGACGGCGTCGTTGAAGTGACGTTGCTCGGGCAGAACGTGAACTCGTACGGGCGCGATCTCGACGGGACACCGTTGTTCGCACATCTGTTGCGCGAGCTCGATCACATCCCGGGCCTGGAAAGGGTGCGCTTCACCAGTCCGCATCCGAAGGACTTCAAGGCCGACACCGTCAGTGCGATGGCCGAGTGTCGGACGGTGTGCGAGCACATCCACCTCCCCGTCCAAGCAGGATCGGACGCGGTCCTCAAGCGGATGAAACGCGCTTACTCGCGTGCGAAATACCTGGACAAGGTCGAGATGGTCCGGGCCGCGATCCCCGGCGTCGCGATCACGACCGACATCATCGTGGGCTTCCCCGGCGAGACCGAGGACGAGTTCGCCGAGACGCTGTCGCTAGTCGAAGAGGCTCGGTACGACGCGGCCTACACGTTCCAGTACTCATCTCGTCCGAGGACCGAGGCCGCCGACCTTCCCGATCACCTCCCCAAAGAGGTGGTCCAAGAGCGTTTCGATCGCTTGGTCGACCTCCAGATAGGCATCTCCCACGAACAGAACCGCAAGGTCGTTGGCACCACCGAACAGGTTCTCGTGGAGGGGGCATCGAAGAAGGACCCGAGCAAGCTCACGGGTCGCACCCGCACGAACAAGCTCGTCCATTTCGACGACACCGGTGCAGGTGCGGGGACGTTCGCGAAGGTCGCGATCACGGCCGCCCATCCGCACTTCCTCGAAGGCACACCCATCGGTCCGGTGTCGACCAACGAGACACCGAGCCGGGGATTGTTGCTCCCGATGGCGACCGCGTCCACGGGGTGTAGCTCCTGCGCTTGAGAGGCGCGCTCGTTCCGCACGCTCCACTGCTTCTCCCATCGGTCACCACCAAGGCCGATCAACTGCGCGACGTCTGGGATGGCTTCAGCCGTGTGCGCATCCCTGAGGACTCTTTGATCTTGATTCTGACCCCTCACGCCGAGACCGCTGGCGTCTATACGCATGCGAGAGGCTCTCTGAAGGGATTCGGTGTCGAGGGCGAGCACGAGCTCGTCATCGGTCTCGTCGACGACCTCGATATCCCGGCCATCGACGGCCCCCTCGATCACGGCGCGCTGGTGCCGTTGGCGCTCTTGGATCGTCCGAACCCCACCCTCGTGCTTGGCCTAGGGGATGAATACGACGGCGTGGACCAGGTGAGGAAGGTGGCTTCAGACCGTGACGTGTTCGTCATCGCCAGCGCACATACGTCGGCTCGCCTGTCCGAGGGCGCTCCGCTTCCGTACTCGTTCGATGCGGTTCGCCTCGATGCCCGACTGATAACCGAGATCGAGACGGACTGCGTCGCGGCCCGCGATCTTGCCGACGAGTTGTGGGCAGTGGGGGATTCGTGCAGTCGCTCTACGTTGAAGGCGTTCGGCGAGCTGTTCGCGGGAGCGGAAGGGAGTGTCCTCGCGTACGCGGCTCCGTTCGGCGTCGGATACCCGGTAGTGACCGCAGAGATCGATGTCTAAGACCAGGGTCGCGGCCCTCGTGGGCCCGACCGCGGTCGGCAAGACCGATCTCTCGCTGCAACTGGCCGAGAGGCTCAACGCGGAGATCGTCTCGGTGGACTCGATGCAGGTCTACGAGGGCATGGACATCGGTACGGCCAAGGTGTCGCCCGAGGATCAAGCACGGGTGCCGCACCATCTGCTCGACATCCGGCCCCCCGGCCACGACCTGACCGTTGCAGAGTTCCAGTCACTCGCACGGACGGCGATCGAGGAGATATCGACCCGTGGCAAGCTCCCGCTGCTTGTTGGCGGCTCGGGTCTCTACCTGCGCGCGGTGATAGACGAGCTCGAATTCCCGGCTCGGTCGCTCGAGGTGCGTGAAGCGTTGGAGTTCGAAGCCGAGAAACTCGGAGCCGAGGCTCTCCACGAGCGCCTCAGGGAGGTCGATCCGAAGGCGGCGGCTCGGATCGAACCCGGCAACGCGCGTCGGACCGTGCGTGCCCTCGAAGTCATCGAGCTCACGGGCCGGCCGTTCTCCGAGAACGACGCGTGGGAGCGATACGAGTCGATCTACGACGTGACCATCGCAGGTCTCACCAGAGACCGGAGCGATCTCTACGCGCGCGTGGGGCAGCGCGTCGACAAGATGCTCGAGCGAGGGCTCGTGGACGAGGTGAAACGGCTCGAACCCAAGATGGGCAGGACCGCGCGGCAGGCCCTCGGCTATCGCCAGGTGCTCGAGTCGGAACCGAAGGCTCTCCGGGACGACATCGTCCGCGCGACGAAGCGGTTCGCGCGCAGGCAGGAGTCATGGTTCAAGTCGGACCCAAGGGTGAACTGGTTCGACGCGGCCGAGCCGGATCTGCTGGAACGGGTGGCGGCCTACCTAGAAGGCTGAGCGCTTGTCCTTGAGGGGGCAGAGAAACCCGAAGTTGGCATCCATCGGGAGCTGTGCCTGCACCGCAGACACCGGCGCACGCACTGTCGTTGTCTTCGAGTCGCCGCCGAACTTCACGATGTCGATGCCACGGGTGAAGTCGGCGATGAAGACGTAGCCGCTGTGGAAGTAGGGGGCCCACACGTTCGCATCGTCGGGCCGGTAGTAACCGACCTGCCTGATGTTGCGAGGGTTCGAGACATCGAGGAAGCGGGTCCCTTGCTCGTAGAACGCATAGGCCAGGATGCCGTCGCCCCGGTCGTCGAGATAGTGGGCCGAGGCACAACCACTCGAACCGTCCTGGCCTTCGGGGGTCCACGTGTCGAGAACCTTCATGCGGAACTTCGTCTTGTCGATATCGCGCCAGCCCTCGCCGATGTGAGAACCCTTGAGGTCGTAGATAGCGAAGCGACCGGCGGTTGCACAATCGGTCACAACGTTCTCCTCGGTGGCGTAGAGGACGTCGCCTTTGCGACCATCGACCTTGGCGTCGAGGTTGCGCCACGCGTTGTGCATGAAGCGCGAGGGGGTTGCCGTGTCGGGAGTACCGCCACCCGCGTAGGGGATCGGCTCGCAGCCGGTAGCGGCCTCGACCTTGCCCGAAAGTGGGTTGCGGTGCTTGCCCTCGGTCCAGTAACCACGCACGCCGCCGGCTCCAGACACCCACGCAACACCGGCAGCGTCGACCTGCACATCGTGTGCGTAGTCGGTGACGCCGTCGTTGCGTCCGGTGTCGATCGGCTCGGGGCACGCGACGGGGTTGGCAGGATCGGTGACATCGGTCGCGTACACGGGACGGCCTACGAAGTCGGGCTGCGTCTGCGCGTTCGCATAGGGACCAGCGGTCCAGACGAAATCACAGCGGTTCACACACGTTGTGGTGTGGCCGGCAGGCACCGTGAAGAAACCGACCTGGGTCATAGCAGCAGCGTTCGAGATGTCGATGATGTGAACCGCTCCGTATGGGAACGCGGCCCCCGGTGATGCGGGCGAAGTGAACCCGCGTGGGTCCCGACTGATGAACAACAGTTTGCGCTCGACATCGAGATCGACGTCCTCGTTCTCCCAGATGTACATGGGCAGGGCGCTCATCAGAAGCGGAGCACTGGGGTCGGTCACGTCGTACGCGTAGACGCCATGGGCGGTCGACACGTACATGCGGTCGTCGAGGAAGTTGATCGAGATGGCGGCCTTCATCTCGGGGATGTTGGCGATGAACTCCACGTTGTCGGAGATGTCGCCGGGAGGAGGCGCTGCACTCGATGCGAGCGCGCCCGAGGGAAGGGCGATGAGCCCTGTGATGGCCGCGAGAACGATCCCCCTGATCTTCATGCCTAGAAGATTCGGGGCCATCAGGGGGGTTCCTGCGCCGAACGGGAGGGTTCGGGGCGTCTTTCGCGTTACTTTAGGTACATGAGATTCTCGAAATGGCACGGGATCGGAAACGATTTCGTCATGCTTGCCGACCCCGAAGACGCTTTGTCCCTTTCGCCCGAGCTCGTCAGGCACCTATGCGACCGGAGAACGGGGATAGGCGGAGACGGTGTCATCCGCATCGCGCCTGGGGTCGACGGCACCGACCTCTTCATGGACTACGTCAACTCGGATGGGTCGATCGGCGAGATGTGTGGGAACGGCATCCGGTGCCTGGCCCTCTATGCCCGCCAAGAGGGACTGACCGACAAGGACCAGCTCGAGGTCGGAACCAGGGCGGGCACCAAGACCGTGTGGATCGAAGGCAACCGCGTGCGGGTCGATATGGGGGCTCCCATCTTCGAGCCGTCGGAGGTGCCCGTCGCATGGACCGGACCCGAGGCCTTGCACGCCAAGATCACCTTGGACGATCGCACGCTCGAGGCGGCGTGCGTCGGCATGGGCAACCCCCACGCGGTTCTGTTCGTTGATGAACCCAACGACGTAGATGTTGCGCACATCGGGCCCCGGATCGAGTGGAACCCCATGTTCCCGAAAGGGACCAACACCGAATTCATCCACGTCGACTCACCCACGCGCGTGCGCATGCGTGTATGGGAGCGAGGCAGCGGCGAGACCTTGGCCTGCGGAACGGGTGCAGCTGCGGTCGCAGTCGTTGCACGTTTGCTGGGTGACGCCGAGGCGAACCTCACGGTCGTGTTGCCCGGTGGCGAGCTCGAGCTCGAGTGGGCCGGTTCGCTGGATGACGAGAAGAGTGTGTTCATGACCGGACCCGCGGTCGAGTCTTTCTCTGGAGAGGTGGATGTCCCCGCGTGAGAACCGCTAAGAGGATCGAGAAGCTCCCTCCGTACCTGTTCGCCGAGATCGATCGCAAGGTTGCTGAAGCGAAGGCCCGGGGTGCCGACATCATCAGTTTCGGGGTCGGGGATCCGGACCTTCCGACGCCACCCCACGTGATCGAGGCGATGCAGAAGGCGGCCGCCGACCCAGGGACCCATCGCTATCCGTCGTACACGGGCATGCCCGAGTTCCGTGAGTCGATCGCGAACTGGTACGGCCGGCGTTTCGGAGTGACCCTGGATGCGGATGACGAAGTGCAACCCCTGGTCGGCTCGAAAGAGGGGATCTTCCATCTCCCGGTTGCGTTCATCGATCCCGGTGACGTCGCTCTGATCCCGGACCCCGGCTACCCTGTGTACGAGACGGGCACGATCCTCGCCGGCGGCGAGGCGGTCCTCCTGCCGCTGACGGAGGACAACGGCTACAAGCCGGATCTGGCCTCGATCCCGAAGGACGTTCTCGAGAGAGCGCGTGTGTTGTGGATCAACTACCCGTCCAACCCGACGGCGGCCTGCGTCGACAAGTCCTTCTTCGAAGAGGCGGTCGCGTTCGCTAGGGCCAACGATCTGCTACTCGCTCACGATGCGGCTTACACCGAGATCACGTTCGATGGATACGTCGCGCCAAGCGTGCTCGAGGTTGACGGTGCGATGGATTGCGCGATCGAGTTCCACTCCTTGTCTAAGACCTACAACATGACCGGCTGGCGTATCGGATGGGTTGCAGGAGCACCTGTCGCGATCGAGGCGATGAAGCGATTGAAGACCAACGTCGACTCGGGAATCTTCGATGCGGTCCAACGTGCCGGGATAGCGGCGATGGAGGGCCCACAGGATTACCACCTCGAATGTGTCGACCGCTTCCGCCACCGCCGCGACCTGCTGTGCGATGGATTGAAGTCGATGGGCATCGTGGTCGAACCTCCCAAGGGTTCGATCTACGTGTGGGTTCCCGTCCCCGACGGCCACACGTCCGAGTCGTTCACGACGTTCCTCCTCGACAAGAGCGACATCGTCGTGGCCCCCGGCACCGGCTACGGCCCGTCGGGTGAGGGATACGTGCGGTTCTCGCTGACCCTTGAAGACGACCGCTTGGAAGAGGGCGTCGAGCGGTTGAGGAAGGCCGTCAGCTGACGAAGCTCCACGACACAAAGCTTCACGAGACAAGGCCCGAACGCGAGAAGGCGATCCTCGTTGGCGCAGCATTCGGCAATGACTCGCTGGAGGAAGCCGAACTATCTCTCGACGAGCTCGAGGCCCTAGCCGATACCGCGGGTGCCGACTCGCTCGACCGTTTGACGCAGAAGCGTGACAACCCCGATCCCGCCACTTACCTCGGCAAAGGCAAGGCTCAGGAGGTGGTCGACACCGCGATCGCTCTAGATGCCGACATGGTCATCTTCGATGACGAGCTCACGCCCGCCCAAGGCCGGAACCTCGAAGAGGTCGCCGGGGTTAACCCTCTGGCCGAGCGTGGTTTGAAGATCATCGACCGCACCGGGTTGATCCTCGACATCTTCGCTCAACACGCGCGTAGCGCAGAGGGCAAGCTGCAGGTCGAACTGGCGCAGCTCAACTACCGCTTGCCGCGCCTCCGTGGTTGGGGTGACGTGTTGTCTCGACTCGGTGCCGGCATCGGAACGAGGGGGCCGGGCGAGTCCGCTCTCGAGGCCGAACGCCGCGCGATCCTCCGTCGGATCCAGCGCGTGAAGAAGGATCTCGACGACCTCGAGCGCACACGTCGATTGAAGCGCAAGCAACGCGCCAAGACCGGCGTCCAGATCGTGGCTCTCGTGGGCTACACGAACGCGGGCAAGTCGACCCTTCTCGCACGCCTCACCGACGCAGAGGTCCTCATCCAGGACAAACTCTTCTCCACCCTGGACCCGACCACGCGCAAGCTCGAGCTCCAGCGAAACCGCGAGGTTCTGCTCACCGACACCGTCGGGTTCGTCCGGAAGTTGCCGCACCAGTTGGTCGAGGCCTTCCGTTCGACCTTGGAAGAGGTCGGCGAGGCACATCTCCTGCTTCATCTCGTCGATGCGAGTAGGGACCCCGATCGCCAGATCGAAGCGGTGCGAAGGGTTCTGAACGATCTTGAGTTCGCAGAAAGGCCCGTGATACTCGCCTTCAACAAGATCGACCTTGTAGACGACGCCGCTCTGGCGACGCTGAAGGGCCGTTTCCCCGACGCGGTGTTCATCTCAGCCCAAGAGGACGAGGGCCTCGAAGAACTTCTTCATCGTCTCGAGTTCGAACTCTCCAAGCTCCGGGTAGAAACGACCCTCGACATCCCCTTCGATAGGGGAGACGTCGTGTCGCGCGTGCACGAACAAGGTGACGTCATCGAGGAGACCTATGGAGAGAACGGCACCCACATCGTCGCTCGGCTCCCGCGCGAGGCCCTCGACGAACTCGCCCCCTTCACGAGATAGGAGTTGCTGATGAAGAAAACATTGTTGGCCAGCGGTGCGGTCTTGGCCCTGACCGTGCTCCACGATCTGGACCACATGCGACAAGGTAGGGACCTGCCCACCGCCGTGAGTCTCGTGGGCCTGGTCGCGACGGTCGCTGCGATCGGGTTCTTCGTATGGGTGTGGCGCGATGGCGAGACTGCCAGGCGAGCAGCAGGTGCGTGGGGGGTCGCGGTGGCTCTTGGGTTGATCGCGATCCACGTTCTTCCCGACTGGGGGCCGGTAAGCGATCCGTTCAGCGCCGCGGACGTCGATGCATTGTCCTGGATCTCTTTGATCGCCTTGATGGCGTCAGGGGTGTGGTTGGCGATCGCCGGGCTGAAGCAGACTCCCTAGGGGAGGTAGACCTTCCCGCTTGGCGAACCCTTTCGGCATGGGACGCGGGCGGATATCCATTGCGGGACTTCTGTTGTTCGGATTGATCGCGTCGTCATCCCCGGCTATGTCGGCCGCGGGGGCGGACGTCGGCGACGAGCCCCGCACCTCCGGCCCCCTGGTCAGCATTCCGTCCGATTGCAACCCGGATAGTGGTGACCCCGAACAAACGGTGTTTCGCACCTGCTCGTGGTCTTACACGATGCTGCCGGCCGAGACCGATGCGCAGGAGGACTTCTCGGCACTGTGGCTCCAGCTCGAGGTTGATCCCGGCGAAGGCACGTGTCTGAGGGAGCTGCGAGTGATACTCAAGGCACCGAGTGACGGCCGGATCGTTTCCGGCGCCCCCGCGGAGAGCGGCCGCATAGACAAAGCTGCAGCCGCAGTTACCGAGCTTTCGGTCGACGGCGGAGGCACAGCACCGGTACCAGGGACAGTGGCGCAGGATGTCGACCTGGTTCCAGGGCAGGTCTCTGTGAACGTCAACGACAAGCAGTACCGCTACGTCTGGCGAGGGAAGACCAAGAACAAGATGATGGTCGCGGTCGGCGTCCAGATGGCCCACCGAGCGGTTCCTCCCGCCCTGACCTACTCGATAGGCGGGGTCGTGGGAGCCTCGATGGACTCGTGCCACCCGGTGGTCATCACCATCCGCGGCTAGCTCTGCTACGTAGTTCGACGGATAGGAAACGACTGTCCGTTTCGTTACAAATGAGGTATGGCGTTGCAGCGCATCAGACCCCTGCTCCCAGAGGGTGGGGGATTGCCCGCGGAAGTCTGGGACCTTCGTCACAAGGGTCTCGTAGCTCTCGTCGCCTTCAATGCGGTCGGGCTGGCCGTATTCGGTGTGGTCCAAGGCTACGGATTGACCCATTCGTTGCTCGAGGCCAGCATCGTCGCGGTGGCCGCGATCCTCGCGTGGCTGACCCGGGACAATCGCCTGGTCGCATCGGTGATCTGCACCCTGGGCCTGATGAGCGCTTCGGCGATCCTGGTTCATCTGTCGCGCGGGAGCATCGAGGCGCACTTCCACTTCTTCGTGATGGTGACGATCATCATCCTGTATCAGGAATGGGTGCCGTTCTTGCTGTCGATCGTCTACGTCGTCGCTCACCATGCGTTCTTCGGGCTTGCGGACCCGAGCTCGGTCTTCAACCACCAGGCCGCGTTGAACAACCCGGTGAAATGGGCCGCTATCCATGGTCTGTTCATCCTTGGAGCGACGGTCGCGGGCCTGACGGTCTGGAAGCAGAACGAGGCTCTTAGGAACTCGTATCAGAGTGCCGCTCGGCAACTCGCCCAAGCCGAGACCCGACAGCGCGAGGCCCTCGACCTCAATGACAATGTCCTGCAGAACCTGGCCGCTGCGGAGTACGCATTCGAGCTCAACCTGCCCGAGCGCGGCCGTGACGCTCTGAAGAAGTCACTCGAGGAAACGCAGAAGATCGTTACCGAACTCTTGAAGGCAAGCCACGGCGAGGTCGTCGCAGGCGATCTGATCCGGCGCGACCGTCAGACCTCGGAGGTGACGTCGTGATCAGGGTCGCCCTTGCCGACGACGCCCCAGAGATGCGCTTCCTCGTGAGGGTCGCACTCGAGATCGATGGTCAGTTCGAGGTCGTCGGTGAAGCGACCGATGGCAACGAGGCTATCGACCTCTTGGAGCGCGAGACGCCCGACGCGATCGTCCTCGACATGGCGATGCCCGGGAAGGACGGTCTCCAGGTGCTCGCCGAGATGAAGGTCCGCGGTCTCAACTCGAAGGTGCTCGCCTTCTCGGGCTTCAACGGCGGCGTCGAGGAGCAAGCACGGAACCTGGGGGCCCAGGGCTACCTCCGCAAAGGCACCGCAGCGATGGCCGAACTGATCCCGAGCCTCTTAGCCCTGTTCGCGTAACACCCTGACGCTTAGAGCTTGCGGAAGACGGCTACTACCTTTCCGATGATCTCGGTGCCTTGCGGCGCTTCGAACGGTTCGAGAGCGGGGTTCGCCGGCTCGAGCCATACCGCCGAGCCGCGGTGACGGATCGTCTTCACGGTTGCTTCCGCGTCGTCTGAGTATTCGCTCGGGATCATCGCCGCGACGATCTCGCCGGAATGAGCGGTCGGCTGCTGGCGGATGATCACGAAGTCACCGTCGTGGATGCCCTCGTCGATCATCGAGTCACCTTTGACCTCGAGCATGAAGACGTTGCCGTCCCCAACCAGATCGGCAGGCATCGGGTAGATCTCTTCGACGTTCTCCTGGGCGAGGATCGGGGTACCGGCCGCGATACGTCCGAGCAACGGCACCGATCGAGCCGGACCTCGCTCGGCCGCGAACCCGGTTTCGGCATCGAATAGGACCTCGATGGCTCTGGGCTTGGTCGGGTCGATCTTGATGAAGCCCTTCCGTTGAAGAGCCTGCATGTGGCTGTGGACGGTGGAGGACGACGCGAGGCCCATGGCGTCGCAGATCTCACGTACCGATGGGGGATAGCCCCGCTCGGCCACGGTCGCGGCGATGTATTCCAGGGTCTGGCGCTGGCGGTCCGTGAGGCCCTCGACCATGTCTGTCCCTCCTGTGCCTATATAGCGAACGGGTGTTCGTGCCAGGGTAGAGGACGTACCCCCGGAAAGCAAGAACATGTGTTCGATTGCTGCTTGCAATGCGAACGGACGTTCGATTACAGTATCGAACAGGCGTTCGCTCCCAGGGCCCTGCGGATCTGTCACAGGCCCCCGGTAGCTTCGCTCTAGACCTACGAGAGAAGGAGCACCAGGTGGCCGTTCGGCAAGAGGATCTGTTGGTCAGAGAGGCGATCGTCTATCCCTTCCCATCCCAGATGTTGCGGGCCCGGAGCGCACACCGGCGGATGGTTGCCAGGCGTCGGATGACCCTGGGTGTGCTGACGGTGCTCATGGCGGCCTATGTGCTCGCCTCGCTCCCCACCTTGTAGATGCCCTCAACTCGTTACGGGGTCCCATTCACCCCGGTATGCGACGAAAACTGCCGAGATTTCGTAGGAGATTTCGGCGCGACTTCCCTTGACCCACCCGTTACACAGGCGTAATTTCACCGAGGGTTTTACACCACATGTTGTGCCCAGGCTGTTGATGGACCCCAACATGTGGTGTTGATAACCCGAAATGTGGGATAATCACAGGGTGCCCGTCAGCCAGGGGGTTGCGGGTTCGGAAGGGGGAAACGTAGTGGCTCAGGCGACCCGTTCGGCCATCGGCTCGGACGCTCTAAGGATCCGTCGGTACTTCACCACCGAGGGGGTTCACCCATACGACGAGATCGAGTGGGAGCTCCGCGATGCGGTCATCCAGAACTACCGCACCGGCGAAGTGGCATTCGAGCAGAAAGGCGTCGAGGTCCCGAAGTCGTGGTCCCAGAACGCCACGAACATCGCCTCTCAGAAGTACTTCCGAGGTACCCAAGGCACCCCCGACCGTGAGTACTCGGTCAAGCAGATGATCAACCGGGTCGTGAACCGCTACCACGAGGAAGGTCTCGCTCGTGGCTACTTCGCGGATGCCGACGAAGCTCAGATATTCAAGGACGAGCTC
This sequence comes from Actinomycetota bacterium, assembly GCA_034665745.1. Classification (GTDB taxonomy): domain Bacteria; phylum Actinomycetota; class CADDZG01; order CADDZG01; family WHSQ01; genus JAXDJJ01. The sequence goes on from JAXDJJ010000021.1 coordinate 35,321, forward strand.
ACCCACCTCCTCGTCAACCAGAAGGCCGCGTTCAACTCGCCTGTGTGGTTCAACGTCGGCTGGCGTGAGAAGGGCAAAGAGCAGTGCTCCGCGTGCTTCATCTTGTCCGTCGATGACGAGATGTCTTCGATCCTCAACTGGTACGTCGAAGAAGGGACGATCTTCAAGCACGGCTCCGGCTCAGGAGTGAACCTGTCGAAGATCCGTTCGTCGAAAGAGCGTCTCAAGAGTGGCGGCACCGCATCCGGTCCCGTCAGCTTCATGCGCGGTGCAGATGCCTCCGCGGGAACGATCAAGTCCGGCGGCGCCACCCGTCGTGCCGCCAAGATGGTCGTGCTGAACGTCAGCCACCCCGACATCCGCGACTTCATCTGGTGCAAGGCGCTCGAGGAGAAGAAGGCTCTCGCATTGCGTGAGGCCGGCTTCGACATGGATCTCGATGGTAAGGACACGCACTCGATCCAGTACCAGAACGCCAACAACTCGGTGCGCGTCGATGACGAGTTCATGCAGGCGGTCGTTGACGACAAGGAGTACGCACTCCGTGCCGTGACCACCGGTGACCCGGTCGAGACGGTCAGGGCCAAGGACCTATTCCGCGAGCTCGCGCAGGCGGCGTGGGAATGTGCCGACCCGGGCGTCCAGTACGACACCGTCATCAATGACTGGCACACGTGTTCGAACACCGATCGCATCAACGGCTCGAACCCGTGCTCCGAGTACATGCACGTCGACAACTCGAGTTGCAACCTGGCGAGTCTGAACCTGCTCATGTTCATGGACGACCAGGACAACTTCAACATCGACTCTTACAAGCACGCGGTCGAGGTCATGTTCTTGGCGCAAGAGATCTCGGTCGGCTTCGCGAGCTACCCGACCGCCAAGATCACCGAGACGTCGCATCGCATGCGTCAGCTCGGACAGGGCTTCGCGAACCTCGGCGCTCTGCTCATGAGCCAGGGTCTGGCGTACGACTCGGACGAGGGCCGGGCGTGGGCCGCAAGCCTCATGTCGATCATGACGGGGCATTGCTACGCCACCTCCGCCAAGATCGCCGAGCGTGTTGGCGTCTACGACGAGTACCCGAAGAACAAAGAGCCTCACGACCGTGTCATGAACAAGCACCGCGACGCGGCCTACGAGATCCCCAGCGACCTGTGCCCCCCCGAGCTCGTCTCGGCAGCACGCAGCGCATGGGACGAGGCAGTCACGCTCGGCGAGACCTATGGCTACCGCAACGCTCAGGCCACGGTTCTGGCTCCGACGGGAACCATCGGTCTGTTGATGGACTGCGACACCACGGGTATCGAGCCCGACCTCGCACTGAAGAAGACCAAGAAGCTCGTCGGCGGCGGCACGATGTCGATCGTCAACCAGACGGTCCCCCGTGCATTGCGCAAGCTCGGCTACAACGAGTCCCAGATCGCCGAGATCGTCGCTTACATCGACGAGAACTCGCACGTCGTCGGCTCGCCGTTGCGTGAAGATCACCTAACGGTGTTCGACACCGCCATGGGCGAGCGCTCGATCCACTACATGGGTCACATCCGGATGATGGGTGCGGTGCAACCGTTCATCTCCGGTGCGATCTCCAAGACCGTGAACCTGCCCGAGAACGTGACGGTCGAAGATGTCGAGCAGGTCTATATCGAGGGCTGGCGCCTCGGCATCAAGGCCCTGGCTCTGTACCGTGACAACTGCAAGGTTGCTCAGCCGTTGTCGAGCGCCAAGAAGGAGAAGGCAGAGGCGCCGGTCACCGAGATCCCCGAGCCGGTCCGACGCCGTCTCCCGAAGGCTCGTCGTTCGATGACCTTCAAGTTCCGTGTCTCCGACACCGAGGGCTACCTCACCGCCGGGGAGTTCCCCGAGGGTGGCGTGGGCGAGATCTTCCTCAGGGTCGCCAAGCAGGGCTCGACCTTGGCCGGGATCATGGATGCGTTTGCAGTGTCGATCTCGATGGGTCTGCAGTACGGGGTGCCGCTGTCGGCCTACGTCAAGCAGTTCTCGTCGACCCGCTTCGAGCCGTCCGGCATGACCGACGACCCGGACTTCCGCATCGCGACCTCGATCCTCGACTACGTGTTCCGTCGCCTGGCAGCGCAGTACCTGCCGGCCGAGGAGCGTCACGCCCTCGGTATCAGGACCGCAGGCGAGCGACAGAACGAGATCGAAGCCAAGCTCGACACGACGGCAGCCGCCGAACCCACGAACGGCAACGGGAATGGGAACGGCAATGGCAACGGGAATGGTCACGCCAAGGAAGAGGGCGTCATCGTGCTCGGCCCCGTGGCATCTGCTGCCAGCATCGGCTCTCGCCCTTACTGCGGAACGTGCGGGGTCGAGATGAACCCGGCCGGCTCATGTTTCGCCTGCCCCTCGTGCGGTTCGACGAGCGGCTGCAGCTAGGAGCAGCTCATGGCAGCACCCAAGAAGTGCAGCGAGTGCGGGGCGGAGCTTAGGCTCCGTCCCCACCGCTGCCCCTTGTGTGGGGCCGAGGTCGACGCCGCGAAGGCGGACGCTCCAGCAGAAACCAACGTGGAGCGGTATCAAGAAGGGATGCGGGACCTCCGCAAGCAACTCAAGAAGCTGAGAGACGAAGCAGAGGCGGTTTGATCACAGGTCTGCGGGCAGCAGTCGCGATGTCCTTGTTGGTGGTCGTGCTTGCGTTCAACGCGCACGCGGGGTCGAACAAGGTCGAGTTCAGCGCTACCCAACAGCGCTTCTTGGACTCAGACGACGTTGACGTCAACCTCGTCAACAACACCGACGACAAGATCGAGATGTTCGGTGGATCGATCCGATCGCTGCGCAGCGACCAGCGCATGGTCAAGCTCACGCCGAAAGAGCGTTTCCTCCAACCGGGGTCCGTGCACAGTTGGACGTGGAGCACGCAGGATCGTGTGGGCCGCTTCGAAGCGCGCTTCCGCACCTCGGCCGGAACCCTGACCGATACCTTCGAGAAGGGTGCCTACTTCACGTTGGGCTTCGACCAGAGCAACGACAGCTTCGTCATCTGGGTGCGCGAACGCCAGCCGATCCGGAAGCTTCGGGCCGACCTCGGGAAGGCCCAGGACGAGCGCCGCATCGTGTCCGGCATCGTGTCGCGGTCCGGGAACTACAACCCGGAGTGGTCGTACACGATGGGTCCGGGCTCGATCGTCTTAGGTGATGTCTTCACCGAGGTCTGTGATGGGACTCCGCTCTACGTCGAGAACCATCGACGGCAATGGATGGGGGACCGATGGTGCCCGTGGTCGTCCTACGTTGCCAGCGAGGGCCGCAGGTAGATGCGCTGCCCTTACTGCGCCAACGAGGAGGACAAGGTCGTCGACTCCCGGGTCGCAGAAGAGGGCCGGGCGATCCGTCGCCGCAGGGAGTGCCTCGCTTGCACCCGTCGGTTCACGACGTTCGAACGTCCCGAAGAGGTTCCTCTCCTCGTTATCAAACGCAACGACATCGAGGAACCGTTCGACCGCGAGAAGATCATCTCTGGCTTGCTGAGCGCCTGTAAGAACAGACCCGTGTCCGCGGCCGAGATCGACGCGCTGGCCGATGACGTCGAGGACGCGATGCGTGCACACCCGAAGCGACCGATCCCGTCCGCTGAGATCGGTCGCGAAGTGCTCGAGCGTTTGCGCACCCTCGACGAGGTTGCCTACCTTCGCTTCGCATCGGTTTACAAGGACTTCCAAGAGCTCGACGATTTCGAACGGGAATTGGGCATTCTGCTGAAGAAGTCACCTCCGAAGGGCGTCTCGGACGATGAAGCTCCCGGTACATAGGCTCGACCCCGGGCTTCCGCTCCCCGCATACGCCCACCCCGGCGATGCGGGCCTCGATCTATATGCCGCGGAAGATGTGTCGCTCGCGCCGGGTGATCGCATTGCTATCCCCACCGGCATCGCGGTCGCGATCCCGAAGGGTTACGCGGGCTTCGTTCATGCGCGCTCCGGTCGCGCTCTGAAGCAAGGGCTTGCGCTCGTCAACGCTCCGGGACTGATCGACTCCGGCTATCGGGGCGAGATCAAGGTGATCGTGATCAACCTCGCCCGCAAGCACACCGTCCAGATCAGGCGTGCAGAGAAGATCGCTCAGCTCGTGGTTCAGAAGGTGACCCCGGTCGAGCTCACCGAGGTGGATGGACTAGCCCCCTCGGCCCGCGGCGAAGGCGGGTTCGGAAGTACCGGCAGCTAGCCGGAAGGTCTGTTAGCCCCCGTCGTCGGGGTCGCCGCCGCCACGTCGACTAGGGCTCGGACGTGGCCGTGGCCGTGGCCGTTGACGCGGGGTCGGCTTGGGTGCGGGTTGCTTCTCCCCACCCACCTCGTTCTTCTTGGCGTCCTCCGTCCGATCCGTACGGCTGCCGTACCCACGTCCGTAGGCGTACGCATTTGCGCTCCCGTCGCCCTTAGAACCGTTGGCGTCGGAAGTGGTGCCGCTCCGATCGGTTCTCGGCTCGTTCGAGAGTGAATCGTCGCTGGGGCTCGGATCCCTGGTCGGTTCGCTATCCCCGCCAGTGTCACCTTCGACGGTGGACCCGGGCCCGATGAGTGAGCCTGTTTCACCCGCAGGGAGCGGTGCTGCGAACCCACCGGGACGCTGCTTGGAGCTCTCGGTCGTGTCTTGAGGTAGGGGGATACCAACCTTCCTGAAGAGGTCTTCCACGGGCATCGGCAACGTGATCACGTTCGCTGCCGCGGCCGCGGTGACGAGAGCTAGCAGGCTCACGAGGACCAGGGCAACGATGGCGGCGAGGCGGGTACGCGACATCCGGATAGCTCGCTTGGCCCCTAGCGGAGGCGCCGCCAGCCACTCGGGAGTACCGGCGACGCGGATCGCGATCTTGGTCAGTGCGGCCGTGTTGTCGGCAGGGTCCTCAACGGAGGCTCTTGCCTTCAGGTCCAACACGTACAGCGCGATGGCCCGGAAGGGCTCCCGCGTGGAGCGGCCTTCTGCTATCGCCCTCAGGACCCCGTCATCGAGATCCCACCAAAGGCGCGCTGTGTCTAGATGCCCTTGAAAGTCGTTGTCCATCTGCCCCTATCCGCCTTATGCCCGGCGGGAGAGTACCAAGCATTCCCAGAAGGTCACCTGACTCGACGTGTCGCTACATCTCCAGGGCGGGAAACGGCGATGATGCCTCCGTGACCTACTGCCCAAGTTGCGGCGCCGAGTACCGAGCGGGCTTCTCTCGGTGCCCCGATTGTGACGTCGAGCTCCAGAGCAAGCCGCCCACCGAGCGCGCTCTAGCAGCCCGCCAGGCAGAAGTCGTCCTCGACGAACGAGTCGAGGTCTTCATCACCGGGAGACGGATCGATGCCGAGCTCGTGCGCGGGATGCTGGAAGCCAACGGGCTCGACGCACGGATCTGGAGCGGGGGCATGGGCGTCTACCGCCTCGAATCCGGACTGACCGAGCTCACCGGCGTTCCGAACGCGTTCAACTCCTATCGGGTGGTGGTCCGGGTCGACGAGGAGACCACCGCGAGGGAGCTGCTCCGCGACGCATCTCTGGCCAGCGACGAACCCGAACCGACCGATCACAAGGGAGACCCCTCCTTCGGTTTCCTGGACTTGATCCGCGGCCGCTGGATCCTTGTCGCTTTCGCCATCTTCTTCGTAATCATGATCCTCAGGAACGGCCCCCCGGGCTGACGGACTAGTCGCCAACGAGGATGGGACGATGGGTCCGTGTCTGAGATCGCCGTTCGGGTAGCGCACGATGATGAGATCGAGAAGGCCCGCGCCGTACTCGGTGCGGCCTACGGGCAATACGAGAGTGAGTTCCCTCCGGAGAACTGGGCTCCTTATCTCGTAGACATCCTCGACCTCGAGGGACGGGCGTCTGCATCCGAGTTGCTCATCGCCGAGCGAGATGGGGAGGTCCTCGGCTGCGTCAGCTACTTCCCTCCGGGCTCGAAGACTTCGTATCCGTCCGACTCGTTCTCCGAGCACTGGCCACCCGAGTGGGCCGCCTTCCGTCTTTTGGCCGTCGATCCGTCGGCGCGTGGCGGGGGAGTGGGACGTCGACTCACCGAGGTCTGTATCGAAAGAGCGCGTGCACAAGGAGCGCCGGCTATGGGCCTTCACACGACCGCACCGATGAAGGTCGCCCGTTCGATGTACGAGCGGATGGGATTCGAGCGTGCACCGAAGTACGACTTCCATCCATCGCCGCAGATCGCGGTCGAGGCCTACAAACTGGAGCTGTGACCGGTTAGGCGTGCGGCCAGAAGTCAGCCTCTGCGATCTCGAGCACATTGCCTGCAGGGTCTTCGAAGTAGAACGACTTCATCCCGTTACCCCACTCGATCTCTTTGCCCCACTCGACTCCGACTTCGTCGAAGTAGGTCTTCCAGCTCTCGTATGTGCCGGGTTCCGCGGTGAAACAGGAATGACCCTTCCCGGTCGCGCCATGGGCCGGGGGCATCTCCTGATCGACGGTCCTGTCTCGATTGAAGATGAGGAAGACGTGGTTCTCATTGCCCACGCGGTAGCTGAACTCGAATGCCATCTGTCGCAGCCCGAGGATCTCGACATAGAAACGACGCGTTTCTTCCTCGTTCGAGGTGTCGCAATAGAGCACGGTCTCGAGGACTCCGCGTAGTTCGGGTCTCTTGCTCACGCCCCGAATCTAAATGGGGACCGAGGGTTCACCGGTCCGAGTCTTCCCTGGTAGGACTGCCGGATGGACCTCACCGCGGTGTTGGACGCACGCAACCGGATCGCCCCATACCTGAACCCCACGCCCCTTTACAACTACCCCGCGCTGTCGGAGCTCGTCGGGACCGAGGTGTGGGTCAAACACGAGAACCATCTGCCAACGGCTGCGTTCAAGGTGCGTGGTGGGTTGAACCTCGCTGCCCAACTCACTGACGACGAGCGTCAGGCCGGTCTTGTAGCGGCGTCGACCGGCAATCACGGGCAGTCAATCGCTTACGCGGCCAAGACCTTCGGAACCCAAGCGATCATCTGCGTGCCCGAAGGAGCGAACCCTACGAAGGTGGATGGCATCCGGCGCTGGGGGGCGACGATCGTTGAAGTGGGTCGTGACTTCGATGACGCTCGGGAGCACAGCGAGAAGCTTGCGCAACGGGAGGGCTATCGCTATGTCCACTCGGGTGACGAGCCGCACCTGATCGCGGGCGTAGGCACATATGCCTTGGAGATCTTCGAGGAACTCCCGGACGTCGACGTAATCATCGTCCCAGTCGGCGGAGGAAGCGGGGCCGCAGGTGCGTGCGTCGTTGCGGCCGCTGTTAATCCCTCGACGGAAGTCATCGGGGTGCAGTCGGCTCAGGCCCCCGCAGGGTACAGATCGTGGAAGGCAGGCAGTTTGGTCGAAGATCAGATGGGGACGTTCGCCGAGGGCTTAGCTACGCGCACGGCGTTCGAGTATCCGCAGAAGATCATGCGCGAGCACCTCAGCGACTTCGTCCTCGTGGATGACGACGACATCCGGGCCGCGATGTTGCAACTGATCCAGATCACCCGGAACCTCGTGGAAGCTGCGGGGGCCGCGGGCGCGGCTGCTGCGCTTCAGATGAAAGAACAGCTCGCAGGCAAGAAGGTCGTGGTCATCATGAGCGGCGGGAACATCGCAGTGCCCCAACTCCGCGAGTTGCTCGCCGGCTAAGAGCAACCCGATCAGTCATCCGGGGCAGCTAGAGGGAACTCGATCGCCACCACTGCACCGCCGGCCTCGCTGTTGCTCACCCGCGCAACGCCGCCGTGACTCTCGGCGACCGCTTTGACGATCGCCAGACCTAAGCCGGCGCCGCCACCGCCACCCTTGCGTCCCCTGTCTGCATCGGCGCGGGTGAATGGCTCGAAGGCCCGCTCGAGGAAGGCTTCCGGGAACCCGGGTCCGTTGTCGGTGACCTCGAGCTGGAGTTTGGAATCGCGTGATGTGACCCTGACGCCGACCGAGCCATCCCGGGGCGCGTGATGCAGAGCGTTGTCGATCATGTTTCCGAGTGCTTGCGCCACGCGCGCGGGATCGACATCGGCGCGTATCGGTTGGGGTCCGTCCACCGTCACACCGACCCCCCGAGCGTCGGCGGCTACCCGGAAGCGCTCGGCCACGGTACGGGCGAGGTCCACGACATCGGTGTCCTCTCGATGGACGGGAAGCCGACCGCGGTCCGAGCGAGCCAAGACGAGCAGATCCTCGGCGAGTGAGTTCAGTCGGTCAGATTCTTCGGCGGCGCTACGCAATGCGGCTTCGAGTTCCTCCGCGGTACGCGCCTTACGCAACGCCAGCTCGAGCTCGGTCCTAAGTACGCCAAGAGGCGTGCGGAGCTCGTGGCTCGCGTCATCGACGAAGCGTCGCTCGCGTTCGATCGCCTGTTCTAGACGCGCCAGCATGTCGTTCAGGGTTTCTCCTAAACGGGCGAGCTCGTCACCCGTGGCGGGAACCTGCAAACGTCTACCCGGTTCGTCGGCGGTGATCCCCGCGGCCTCCACGCGCATCCGCTCGACCGGACGCAAGGCAGTTCCCGCGACGGCCCAGCCGATCAGGGTCGTGACCACCAGTGCGCTGGCTCCACCGACAAGCAGCGCGACGAGGAGGCGTTCGGCGGCATCTTGTTGCTGTTCGAGTGATGCACCCACGACCACGATGGCACCGTGCGATGGGACGGCCAGGATGCGCGCGTCGAACGACTCGTCGGTGGTCTTCACCTTCAGGTCGAAGTACGTGCTCCGCGTGAGCCGGGCTGCCACCGTGACCGGCAGGAGCGGTTGCTTCAGCGAGGGGCTACTCGTCTCGAGGAGTTGACCCGCAGGACCGAGCACCTGTGCGAACGATTCATCGGGATCGATGAGGTTGCTCTCGTCGGGGAACTGGATCTCGTTCTCGTCGATCCCGGCGAATAGAGCCTGTGCTCTGCTCGTTAGTCCCTGATCTACCGTCCGGCGTAGGTCTTGGTTGAAGCGGACATTGATGAGGAAACCCGCGCCGACAAGCACGAGGAAAACGAGGACCCCAAACAGCAGCGTCAGCCTAGTTCTGATCGGCAGACGCACTCTGGCCCTCTCGCTTCAGTCTGTAGCCGGCACCACGCACCGTTTCGAGCGACTTGCGTCCGAATGGACGATCCACCTTCTCGCGCAGGTAGCGCACGTAGACATCGACGACGTTCGAGTCGCCCTCGTAAGCGAAATCCCAGACGTGTTCCAGGATCCGAGTGCGGCTGAGAACCTCGTCGGGGTGCCGCATGAAGAACTCCAGAAGTGAGAACTCCTTCGCGGTGAGGTCGACGGTGTGCCCGTCGATCTCGATGCGCCGACCGGAAGGGTCCATCACCAGTCCGCCGACCTCCAACTGAGCGGGGCGCTCGACCTGGCCGCGCCTCATCAGCGATCGCAAGCGCGCCAGAAGCTCGGCGAACGAGAACGGTTTCGTGAGGTAGTCGTCTGCGCCCGCGTCGAGACCGCGGACACGGTCGGACACAGCATCGCGCGCCGTCAGCATGATGACCGGAGCCCACCGCCCCGCCTCGCGGAGCTTCCTACAGACCTCGAACCCATCGAGGTCGGGCAGCATCAGGTCCAAGACGATCGCGTCGTAAGGGTTCTCGGTGCCGAGCCAGACGGCCTCGCCACCGGTGGCAGCGGTGTCGACCGAGTAGCCCTCCTCTTCGAGTCCCCGCTTGACGAGCGCGGCCATCTTGACCTCGTCCTCGACCACCAGGATGCGCATCTCTGAACGGTACGGCGATTCCGATGAGAAGCAGATGAGAACGCGCTGGAGGCCCCGGGGATCGGGGCCTCCAGGCGGGTCCGGCGGGGGGATTTACGCCGTGCCACTTTCAGGGTGCTCAGTCGTTCTGGCCCTGGCCGTCTTCGACCTCGTTGCGGTCGTCGGCTGCGTTCTCGGCGCCTTCGTTCTTCTCGTTCTTGTCGTCGGCCTCGTTCTCGGGGCCCTCGTTCGCCTCGTTCTTGTCGTCGGCCGCGTTCTCGGAGCCCTCGGACTTCTCGTCGTTCATCTGTCCCTGGCAGGCAGGAAGCCCCTGAGCGGGACAGTCGAGATTGTCGTCTTCGGTGGTCGCCTCTTGACTCTTCACGGTGCCGGCAGGGGTCTGCCCCCCAGCCATTACGAGGTTCGCACCGATGATGCCGGTGAGCAGCAACAGTCCTACGACTGCGCCGATGATGGTCTTTCTATTCATCATGAATCACCTCCTCTCCGTACGTTGGGCCCCACGATGAACCTCAGGCGATGAGAGGGAGATGAGCCAGGGATGAACATCGGTTCATGCCCCCGAGGGCAGAACCACACGACCGGTGCCATCAACGGCCACCTCGACCCTGGGTAGGGGAGCGACCGCGGGACCGGTCACGACCTCGGCGTCGCGGACGGGATCGAACTCCGCTCCGTGGCAGGGGCAATACAAGAGCTTGGAGGACCCGTCGTAATCGACGATGCAGCCGGCATGGGTACACACCCTGCTGAAGGCAACGACCTCGGTGTCGTTCAGTTTGAACAACACGCTGGGTTCACCATCACTGGAGTCGAAGCCGATCGGTTTGCCGACGGCAAGGTCTTTCAGGTTGGCGATCTTCTTTCCGGCGATGGTCGAGGTGCTGGGGCTAGCCGAGGCCGGGGCCTGTCGGGCTGCAACGGCGCCGCCTTGGAACGCACCTCGACCGAAGACCTTGGCGACGGTCCCGACGACGAGCATGGTTCCTGCCAAGACTCCGCTGCGGATGAAGGTTCTGCGATCGAAGCCCGGTTCCCCGGACTCCGAAGCGATCGCAACGGCCGACGGAGCGGGCCGGGATTCCCAGATCCCGATGGCAAGCGCGGCCCACGCGACCGCGTAGATGGAATCGGACCCGAGGAAATACGGATGTACGTGCCATGTCGCCGACAACCACAACAACAAGCTGGTCAGGGAACCACCGACGGCCGTGGTCAATGGCGCAACACCTAAGAGAGTGCCAAGCCCGATAGCGAGCTCCGCGACGACAACCCCGACGCCAACGGCCACGGGGAGGTGCATCAGGGGATGGAGCAACCACGCGATGGGGCTCCCTCGCGCGAACTCAGACAGCTGGGTCCCGATGTAGGTCGGACTGGATGGTGTGAGGTAGCCGGGGTCGGTCAGCTTCTGCACGCCCGCGTAAGCGAAGGTGCCCCCGAGGAACACCCGAAGGACCCGCACCACGAGCGGTTGCGATCGCCAGCTTTCAAACAGACCCATCGCAGCGATAACACCAGAACGAAGATGAGAGCCCGATGAGTGGATATCCAGCTCTGAAGGAATCCGGCCCCCTATCCCGAACCCATGAACCAGGACAAATCGGGCAGCAAAAAGGGGAAACGACATGAAGCGATTCGTTGGGACCGTGGCAAGCGTGATCGTGGGGGCAGCGATCCTGGTGCCGGGCATCGTTGCGACACCATCCGCAGCGGCTGCGGCCAAGCCATGCTCGGGCCGCCAAGCACTCACCGAATGGTCCTCGTGGGGCCAGGACGTGACGAACTCGCGCAACCAGGAAACCACCAGCATCGACGCTTCGAACGTCGGCTCTCTCAAGGCGACCTGGGCTTTGTCGTCCTCGCAAGAGAACGGCGTTGGCTCGTTCGAGTCGACGCCGGTCATGGCTGCAGGGTGCATGTTCGCGACGACTACTACGGGATCGATCTTTGCCACCGACGCGCGGACGGGCGAGGTCGTGTGGCACACGTTCGAGCAGTCTGAAGGAGCCGCGGCCGGTCTCTTCGCCCCCGCTTACGTGGACGGGGTTCTCTACGCGATCGTCGGTCGGTCGGGGGTGCCCTACGTCGTGGCACTCGATGCCTCGAACGGTGAGGAGCTATGGAAGACCCACATCACCCAAGACCTCACCGACGCCGAGCTCCATGCCGCTTTCCAGGCGTCGAGCGTCGTCGTCTCCGAGGGTCTTGTGTTCGTTGCGCTCACCGGAACGGACAGCTTCAGCTTCTCGCACCCGTCCTTCTTCATCCTCGAGGCCGAAGACGGTTCCATCCTCAAGAAGACGACGGTGATCCCACAGGACAGGTGGCTCGAAGGCTACGCGGGTGGCGGCATCTGGGCGACCGCTGTTGTGGACACCCGCACCGACAATCTCTATGTCGGCACTGCGAACCCCTACAACAAGCGCAAGGAATACAAGTTCACGAACGCCATCATCAAAGTGGACTTCGACCGCGACTCGAAGAAGTTCGGCGAGATCGTTGGCTTCTACAAGGGTGACAAGGACTACGACCCCAAGCTCTACAACACGCCGCAGTGCAAGTACCTCGGCGAAACTCAGCCGATCTGGTACAGCGGCTTCTGCGGGCAGAAGGACGTCGACTTCGGCGCCTCTCCGAGCATGTACGAAGACTCCAAGGGACGGACGATCGTCACGGAGCTCCAGAAGTCCTGCACGGTGCATGCCGTCATCGCCGACTCGATGGAGCGCCTCTGGAAGCGACCGACGTTGGCGCTCGGTGGGCAGAGCGGTTGTGCCGGCGGGAGCGCGTACGACGATCACGCGGTCTACGTCAGCGTGAACGAGGGCACGATGTTCGCCCTCGACAAGGACACCGGCGAGACCCTGTGGAAGACGGGCTACAAGGATCCGGGTTCGAACTATCACCCGCCCAGCGTCGCGAACGGCCTCGTGTACACGATCGGCAACAACGGTCACCTCTACGCTTTCGACAATCAGAGCGGAAAGATCCTCTTCAACGAGCAGTTGAAGGTCGGGGACCAGACGTGCACGGGTACGCAGAGCGCGGGGGTCAGCATCGTGGCCGACACCATCTACGTCGCGTGTGACACGACATCAGGAGATAGCTCGAGCACCAGCGCAGTGTTCGCCTACCGCCTCTAGGGCATCAATCCGGCACTTTGGGGGCGTCGGCCCAGATACTCAATCCATGGACCCATCTATGGGTGAGCTGGTATCGATCGCCGGACGCGCCGCCATCGTCTACATCGCGGTTCTGGTCGGACTTCGCCTGATGGGGAAGCGCGAACTAGGTCAGATGACTGTCTTCGATCTTGTCGTCGTGTTGCTACTTGCGAATGCAGTGCAGAACGCGATGGTGGGCGCCGACACGTCGGTCCAGGGCGGCCTCGTAGCTGCATTCGTGCTGCTCGGACTGAACCGCGTCGTCGGCGCAGCGCGCTTGCACAGCGGATCGTGGGGCCGCTTGATCGAGGGGAACCCCACCGTTCTCGTGCAGGAGGGCCAGATCCTTGATGCGGCGGTCAGGAAGGAAGGACTGGAACGAACTCAGATAGAGATGGCGATGCGAGAGCACGGCATCGACAGTCTCACCGAGGTACGACTAGCGGTACTCGAGACAGATGGTTCCATCAGCATCGTTCCTCAAGAGGCGAGGATCATCAGAACGCGCAAGCACGTTCGTCAGATCAAGCACTGAGAGTCAGGCGCCAGGTCGCTCGAGGAGCTCCTTCACCCTGGTTTGCTCCGCTTCTAAACGTTTCAGGATGTCTAACGCTTCCCGATTCACCTGGTAGTCGTGCTCGGCCTCGTCTCGGTCGCGCGCTGTCTGGCGGTTCTGACTCATGAGCACGAAAGGCCCGGTGTAGGCGGCCTGGAACGAAAGCATCAGGTTCAGCAGGATGAACGGGTAAGGGTCGAACGGTTTGCCGTTGAGCCAGTCGCGAATCAGGAAGGCATTGCCCACGAGCCACAGCGCCAACAGCGTGGACTGGATGATGATGAATGGCCATGAACCGACCCTGGCGGCAACGCCATCGGCGATCCGCTCACCGGGGGTTCGTCCCTCGCCGGTGTGTCGGACGTTCACCGGATGATGCTGAACACCATCCCCGGTAGTGACTTCAGTCGCCATCTAGACCTCCTCCGATCTTTCCTTCCTCGAGGAGGCGATAACCGATCTTCCTCGCCTCCATGAGATCGATCCCTTCAGGTAAGAGGTAGACGGTCTTTTGCTCCACCAGCTCACGCTTCTTGAAGAGCCCTTTCCTGCGCTCTAGGAAGTGGATTACCTCGATGGCCATCCGCTGAGAGCCCCCGATGAGGTGGAAGTACTTTCCGTGACGCTCGATCAGCTCTGACTCCTCCGGGAAACCGACGTCTTGGTCCTCCCGGGTCTGGCTTGGGTTACGGAGGATCTCCGTCCCTGGCGGGAGGCCGGTCGACGGGTCGACTTGCTCGACACCCATGTCTCGAGGATATTGGGAAACCCGATGTACCGCTCTAGAGCCTGAGAGGCGAGGGATGACGCAAGAGGAGAAAGCCGCGGAGTTCCGGTCTTTACATGAGGGTGAGCCTTTCATCATCCCGAACCCCTGGGACACCGGCTCAGCGAGAGCCTTGGAGGGCCTGGGTTTCAAAGCCCTGGCAACCACCAGTTCGGGTTTTGCATTCACCCTCGGTCGGGCGGATGGGAAAGCCACTCTCGATGAGGTGTGCGCTCACGTTGCGTCACTCGCGCGCGCGACGAGCCTCCCCATCAGCGTCGACCTAGAGAACGGCTACGGCGCGTCCCCCGGCGCGGCGGCCACCGCTATTCGTCGCGTCGCTGAAGCCGGCGCGGTAGGGGGCTCGATAGAGGACTGGGACGAAGAGAAGGGCATCTACCCGCTCGAGCAAGCCGCCGAACGGATCGCCGCTGCTGCTGAAGCGGCGCGAGGCCTTGGCTTCCCCTTCATGCTCACGGCTCGGGCCGAGAACTACGTTCACGACAACCCCGATCTCGATGACACGATCGCGCGCCTGAAGGCATATGAGGAGGCCGGCGCAGGCGTGTTGTACGCACCCCGCGTCAAGGGCATCGACGAGATCCGTGCGATCTGCGGGTCCGTCTCAAAACCCGTAAACGTGCTGGCTCATGCCGGCCTCACGATGCAGATGATGGTGGAGGCGGGAGGCCAACGCATCAGCGTTGGGGGCCAGCTCACGTGGGTGGCTGCGTCGGCCATGGCCCGCGCTGCCGAGCGGATGCGCGACGAGGGGGACTTCTCTGACCTCGCTGTGTCCATCCCCTTGGACGACTGGGTCGGCAACTGAGTCCAAGCTCAGCCGCTAGTTGTCCGGCAGCTCCTCGACCGGTGGATCCTCAGGGGGAGGCTCGTCTCCACCGACAGACCCACCACCATCGACTGGTGGCGGAGGCGACTCAGGAGCAGTGATCGAGACGAGTACGCCGTGGCGCGCTACGAAAGAAACGCACTGGCCCTGGTTGTTGAACGCGTCGCCTCCGACATGGGTCGTCCACTGCGTGTAACCGTCCTTCTTGCAGAGATCACCCTCGCCGGCATGAGCCATGGTGGGCACAACGATCGTTGCCCCGATCAGGAAAGATGACAACAGGACGTCCCGAAGATGTCTGCCCATTCGCGCCTCCCGGCTAGCCGGATGAGGTGGATCCCCACGCCGCACCACAACTATGTAGGTGCGGCGCCTCCATGGATACGAATGGAGACGAAGTTGCTGAGACTACTTACGCCTGAGTCCAAGTAGCAGATTCACCGTCGATCTCGGTCTACAACCCGATGGCACAGGGACTGTCCGGGAAAAGGAAAAGGCCCTGTCACCAGGGCCTTTTCTGGAGCGGGCGACCAGATTCGAACTGGCGACCCTCACCTTGGCAAGGTGATGCTCTACCACTGAGCCACGCCCGCAATGTCGGCCATTATAGGAGGGCCGTTTGCCCGGTCGACTTCATGCTGATCTGTTCCCAGGCCCATGTCCTTGGCGTCATGACATGTCCTGGGTGTTATGGGTCCATGCCGCTGGGGACATGTCATAACGCTAGGGTCATTAGGACCGGAATGCCCCCCTCGCGACGGAGAAGAAGATCGGTGGCCGATATAGACGTCCGTCGGGCGACGGCTTTCGATAACGAACTTCTCGCTCGGCTCGGCGCCGAGACCTTCCCCGGCAACTTCGTCGGGGGCCGCGAGCCGGCTGCGATGAACGACTACATCGCTACCCGGTTCACGCCGGACGTGATGGCCGACCTGCTCAAAGAGTCTGGCTCTACGTTCTTCATCGCCTATGCCGGGACCGAGCCAGTCGGCTACGCCCGGCTCCGGGAGGACGAGGTCCCGGCTGAGGTCACCCCTCGGCCCGTGGCCGAGATCCATCGCCTCTACGTGCTCCAGGACCACTGGGGGCAGGGGCACGGGCGCGCCCTGATCGACGTGTGCATAGAAGAAGCAGCTGCTCGAGGGTGCTCCGCGGTGTGGCTCGGCGCCTGGAGCGAGAACCCACGAGCCCTCGATTTCTACCGTTCGCTCGGTTTCGAAGAGGTGGGCTCGAAGATCTTCCAGCTCGGCGATGAGGAACACCACGACCTGATCCTGCTTCGTCCCCTCACCGCCTGAGCCACCAACGCAGGTGCCCCGCGGGGCATGGCGAACCTCCCTGACAGACGACAAACATTCACAAGGAGCCCGTCATGCGCAGAGTCATCTCGATAGCTCTCGTTCTAGGTCTGCTCGGCGCGATGTCGGCGTCCCCTGCCTTCGCCAAGAAGAAGAAGCCGGTACCGCCCCCGATCACCTTCGAGGCGAGCGGATCGTTCGTGCTCGGTAGCCCCCTTGGTCTGAACGATGCCACCATCACCGGGAACGAGTTCACGAACACGTGCGCGATCCCCGCGAGCCAGGGCGTCGACGGATTCGTCGTCGAGCTGTCCGACGAGATCTCCAAGGTCACTTCCGCCGTGCAGGTCTCGGGTTCGGATTCGACCGGCATCTACGACCTCGACATGTACTTCTACACGGCCGACTGCAGTTCGACGGGTTCGGCGTCGACCGAGGCTGCCGACGAGCTGGGTGCGTTCCCGGCGGGCACGAAGTACGTGCTGGTCAACGCGTTCTTCGGCGCACAGGTCGAGTTCACGCTGAAGGCGACCGAGGTCCGGAGCTAGCTCGGGGTGTAGATACCCAGCCATTCCTTCAACAGCAGTACCCGCTCGACCGAACGGTCCAGTCGTTCCTCGGAGATCTTTCCGGATTCGACCGCGGCCCTGATCTGGTCCGCACAGGCTCGTGCCGCGTAGACGTCGCCTGTGATCAAGGCGATGTCCACACCGGCCCACACCGTCGCGCTGCATGCCCTCGGGACGCTGTCGTTGAAGTGCCAGGCGACGGCTTCCAGCGCGTCGGAGATGGCGACACCTTCGAAGCCGAACTCGTCGCGCAACCGCTCGGTCGCAATCGAATAGTTGATCGACGCGGGGCGGTCGCCGCCGTCGTGCGGATAGATCGCGTGGGACAGCATCACCATCTTCAGGCCCCCATCGATCGCGATGTGGAAGGGCACCGCGTCGATCGTGTGGAGTTGGTGTTTGGAGCGATAGACGTATGCACGTCCGAAGTCGGAGTTCTGCGTCGCGCCGCCGAGTCCGGGGAAGTGCTTGGCGACCGCCGCAGTCTCCTTGGACTGGAGGCCACGGGCGAACGCTTTGACCCTGCGACCGACCGGCACGGGATCGGTGCCGAAGCTCCGGGAGCGCATGACGTGCTCGGGACCGAGGTCGAGGTCGGCGACCGGGGCGAGGTCCACGTTGACCCCAACGGCTCCGAGAGCTCGGCCCGTGGCTCGCCCTTGCGAGTACGCGACGGACTTGTCGCGCGCTCCCATCTCGGGGGCCGAGTACCACGGGGGCATGTCCTCGAAGCGCTTCACGATCCCGCCCTCTTGGTCCACCGCGATCAGGGCACCGATCGGGTGCGGGCGACCGGCTTCTGCGGCCTCCTGAATCTGGCGGGTGAGGGTCGCGAGCTGCGTCTTGTTCGAGTAGTTCTTGTCGAACAGGATCACGTTGCTCAATCGGGCGCTCTTGATCACGTCACGCTCGGCCGCGGTGAGGCTCGTTCCCTTGACCGTGAACATCACGAGCTGGCCGACCTTGGCCCTCAGGGTCATCCGGGCGAGATCGTCGGCCACGGCCCCTCGGGCCGGGGCCCCTAGGGCTCCGAGCGTCAGAGCTAGCGCGAGACAGAGGGCAAAGCTTCCGCCCCGGATCACTTTCGCCACGCCTCGGATGCTATGTGGTGGAAGGCCCGGTACCGAAACTTTCCAGGCAGGTGAAGGTATCGGGGCCCAGGTGGAGAAATCGGCTCAAACCCCCGCATTTCATCGGGGTTCCGCGGGCTCTTTGTGATCTGGGAGGCAACTTGAAGCGCATCTCGACGTTCATCGCGCCATTGATCGTTCTCGCCGGGGCGCTCCCGGCCCTCGCTCTTCCTGCCGGATCGACGGCCGCCGCGGCCTTGCCGCTGACGGCTGCCCGGGACGCATCACCCGTCGTGCTCACCGGCAAGCAGCTACCGGGCCTGTCGGCCCCCGCGCCCCAGCCGGTTCGTGCCTTGATGACCGATGAAGAGAACCTCACGACCATCGAGCCTCCCGACTCGAGCCACGGCGCCAATGTTGCGATCGACTCGCTGGCGGTCTTCACCTACTCGGCCGATGGCTTCCGCGAGATCCCGTCGCAGGCCGATGAGCGCTTCTGGCGCTACCTCGTCAACTTCGGGGGAGAGAACGGCTCTGTCTCCGGATACGACCCCGAGCTCACCTACGTCTACGACGAGGAAGGCTTCCGCAAGACCGCGGGCGAGTGCTACGCCGAGTTCCCAGACGATTACGTTCCCACCCCCGACTACGTCTCCGGCTTCGATGATGACGACGAGCTCGTCTTCATGGCGCGCGACGCGGGCATCAAGGCCCCCGCGGGTGCCAAGCCGATCGCAGACGTCACCCCTTACGAGGTCACGATCAAGGACCCCGTCACCGACGCCGTGAGCTACGTCTATGTCGCGTCGACACCGGGCCTCGTCCATGACTTCGGTCCCGGCTATGTCTCTTACGAGCGCGACCAGTGGGCGGACCGCTACATCGGCGCGCGCAGCGGCGAAGGGATCCCCGATGGTCACCGCTGTGTCGGTCCAGATGGACCCTCTTTCGAGGGCGACCCGAACTTCCCGACGACCGATGGCCAGGGCTCGAGCTTCGGCCCCGTCCGGCCGCGGGACACCGCAACCTTCACCAGCGACACCTACACGTTCCACTGGGGCGGTCGGTGGATCCCCGACCAGATCCACCTCAAGACGGCCGAGGGTTACGGCCCGGACCTCATCGACCAGTGGAAGGGTCGTGCGTTCCAGCAGACGAAGGAGCAGGCGGTCTCCGTCGGTTTCATCGGTGACAAGGCGTGGGAAGAGTCGAGTGTCACGCTCGGCGAACGCGTCGGACCGATCCGTGCATTGCGTGAGACATGGGGTGCGAAGAGCGGGACGAACGTCACCCGTCTCTACACCTTGTACGACAAGGTCTTCTTCGACACGTTCTTCCTGCGGGTCCACCCGATCCCACCGGACGGCATCTACTCGATGTGGGACAACAACAAGGGCGCGGTGACGACGTTCTACAGCCCGGTCGCTTCTGAAGGTGTTCCGATCGACGGACAGAACGACGAGATGGTCGGCAACGTGGATGTTGGCACCGGTACTCCGGCCGAGTCGCATTACGACGTGGCCGACCCGACCCTCCAGGCGTTCTCGCCGGTCGAGATGTGGGAAGAGGTTGCCGGCCCCAACGGCTCGATCGTGTACTACACGAAAGAGAACCGCCCCGGCCCCGGTGTGCTCACCTCTTACTACCGCGACGACGCCGCGTTCGATGATGGCAGTGGCAACGACCCTTCGCCGAGCGAGCAAGGCTCCTACGGGGCGCATGGCATCCACTTCTACGCAACGGGTGACACGGACAACGTGCCGTTCGGTTTCCCGTTCAGTGAGATGGGTGTGACCCAGTCGCAGTACATGATCCCGGGCGATGCCGGCAACGTCGGTGATGCGTACGCGACGACAGAGCGGCTCCCTCTCCAGATCACGACAGCACTCGCCACCTAGACCCAACTAGTTGACGCCCAACCAACCAGGCTGGGCCCTTCGGTTCACGTATTGACCCCCTGGGGGTCAAGTTCGGTTACTTGGAGCCGTTCCCCTCGTACATGAGGGCATGGATAACCAAGAATCTGGAAGGCGCTCGAGCCGTGCGTGTGGTGTCTGACGTGGATGCGCAGGTCCGCGCGGTTGTCGTCGGCCCGCCCACCGAGATAGGTGGGTTGTCGGCGCTACTAGGCACGCTCAATCACGAGTTCGAGATCGTCGGGCCCGTGTGGCCGCCCGCGGCCGCCGTCGCTCAGGTGCTGGCGCACTCGCCCGAGGTGTTGCTCGTCGACTACGAACCCGACCTGGCAGATACCAGGGACCTGATCCGCACGGTGCGCTCCCGCTTCCCGGCCATGAAGATCATGGTGCTGGGCTCGTCGGATCGGCCTGAAGACGTGCGGGACGCGGTCCGTATAGGCGTCGGCGCTTACCTGCCGCGCAACTGCGGTGTCGAGGAGTTCACCGCGGCGTTCTATGCCCTCCGAGGTGACAACACTGTCATCGGCAACGACGCGTCGCGGATCTTGTTCGGTACCGACCCGACGCGCACTCCATTGCGCCGCGCCGAGGTGCAGGTGCTCAGGCTGTTGGCCGAGGGGCTGACCTACGACGAGATGACCGCGCAGCTGGAGATAAGTCGCTCGACCTTGAAGCGTTACCTGAACCACATCGAAACGAAGTTGAACGCGCGGAACCGTGTCCAGGCCGTCGCGCTGGCCACCAAGCAAGGGCTGATCTGAGCCGGATGGATGGAGGTGTAGTGATGAGAAAGACTCACAGCAGAGGCATTTCGCGTCGAAGGCTAGCGATGTTGGTGAGCTTGCTGACGATCGCCGGCTCACTCACGATCATGGCCGAGCCGTCGTTCGGGCTCGGTGCTCCCACGATCGCGTTCCTGAACCCGTCGAGCTTCTCGATGGCAGGAGAGCGCGGGATCATCTTGTCGGATGCTGCACCCGATAGTGGCCCGGGCTTCGAAGCAGCTTCGGCGGGCTACCGGTTCAGTGCATGGACCGCCAACGCCCCTACCGGATCAAGGGTGTTTTTCTCCGTCAGACAATCCACGATCGATATCGAGATCGCAGCGTCCGAGATGGACACGAGCACTGGCTCGTGGGAGGCGAGCTGGGAGATCCCCGACGACATCCTCGACGGGCCCGCGGTTGTCAACGCATACCTCGTGTTCGGCGAAGAAGCCGTTGCCGCGGTGAGTCAGCCGGTCACGATCATGCGCACCCAGGCGCGTGCCCAGGTCGTTTACCCCGAGCCCGGTGGTTCCTTCGGGACCTACTCGGCGTTGGCACAAGAGCTCCCCGACAACAAGGTCGGAGTCCGCGGTCTTCCGATGGGCTCGGTGGATGCGCCGTATGCGTACACGCCGGATCTCAGCTACGTCAGGACGTTCTACACAACGACCGCTCCCGGGGCGAAGCCCCAATGGAAAGCATGCGGGACGGAAGTAGTGGGGGACACCAACAATGGCTACACGGACAACGGCATCCGCTGCACGCTTGCTAACGCCGGAGACCAACTAGCCGTGACCGCGATCGCAGCGGTGCCCAACTCGTCGCCAGATGACTTCGAGCCTCGCTTCAACACGGCAGGCGATGCCGTGCC
>JAXDJJ010000022.1:0-56268 GCA_034665745.1 Actinomycetota bacterium
CGATCAGGTCTTGCGACCTGCGTGCGCATTGCTCATCGGGACGCGCGTGAACATAACTACGCAGCAGGTGTCGGTCAACCCGTTAAGAATGCGCAGTGCCAACAAACCCCCAGGTCAGCGACACAAAGATTTCCTTGGGATTTATTCGCGAGTTCAACAGGTGCAGAATTCGGGCGCGCGTTCGGTGATCAGACATTCGTAGAGGTCGGCAAGCTCGCGGCCCGTCCGATCCCAAGTGAAGGAAGCCGACGATCCGATAGCGTCATCCGAGAACCGCGATCGCAGATCCGGGTCGCTCAAGAGAGTCTTCAAACGCGCTGCGAACTCGCTCGGATCGCGGGACTCGAGCAAGAACCCGGACTTGCCGTCACGCACGATGTGTCGCAATCCACCGACATCCGTACCAACCACAGGAGTGCCGCAAGCTTGTGCTTCCAACGCTGACAACCCGAAAGATTCTGAGAACGAGGTCACGACACAAACATCGGCGGCTCGATAGAACAGAGGCGTACGGTCGTGAGGATGGGGGCCTGTGAACTGCACGTGATCTGAGATTCCGAGATCATCGGCCAATCGCCGAAGCTCGGCCGCCTCGTCCCCGCCGGCGGGGCCGCTGGCGCCCCCGACCACAACAAGCTGCACCTTGCCGGCCAGAGGGCCGACGAGTTGATGGAGGGCCTTGAAGGCCAGGTCGAGCCCCTTCAACGGCTGGATCCGGCCCACGAAGGTGAGGATGGCCTCGTCTTGATCGAGACCAAGCTCGGTCCTTGCACCGGCCTTAGAGCCCGGCGAGAAGAGGCTGTGATCGACCCCTGGGTAGATGGTCTTGAGGCGGTCGTGCGATGCACCGTAGAGGCAAGCAAGATGCTGAAACTCCTCATCGGTGGACGCGATCAGGGTGTCCGCGGCCCGAATAACGGCGGCCTCTCCCTCGACACGACTGGCGGGCTCGGGAGTGTCGCCGGGAGGGAGGAAGCGGTTCTTGACCTTCGCGAGGGTGTGGTTGCTGTGGACCAGCGGGATGTCCCACCGGCGAGCCAACTCCGCCCCCGCCAGGCCCGACTGCCAGTAGTGCGAATGGATCAGCTCGTAGTCATGACGATTCTCTGTGGCGAAGGTGGCGATCCGCTCGGCGAACTCGCCAACGTGTTCGACGAGTTCCGACTTGCTCAACGATTGCGCCGGCCCGGCCGGGATCGCAACGACGCGGACCGCGGGGAAGATATCCGTGACCTCGATGTCGCCCGAGGTCGATCTGGTGAAAACATCTGTCCGGATGCCGAGCTTGGCCATCACGCGGGCGACCTCGCGCACGTAGACCGTCATCCCTCCCGCGTCGCCTACTCCGGGCTCGATCAGTGGCGACGAGTGGTACGCGATAACCGCAACCCTTCTCATGCTGCGGCCCTCATGATCCGTGCGTTGTTCAACGGAACTGCCTGAGCCCCCAACTGGTACTTGTAACGCTCGGGCCCACGTAGGAAGTCGAAGATCTCGAGACCGCTGTCGATGGACTCCTTGACCAACTCGGAGACGAGCACAAGACCGGGCGAGAGACGAGCAGCATCGGGCTCGTAGGCAGAGTTGTAGAGATAGAACTTCCGTTCGATCTGGAACCCGAAGGTCGACGCGATCGCGCTGTCCCCGACCTCGAGAAGATCCAAGCGAAGCCATCCCAAAGGCATGGTCGCATCGGCGAGCCGGCGGAAGAATGTTGCTATCTCCGGCCGCATGAAGTGGCCCTTGTGCCCTTCGGTTCCGCGATGCATGTCGACGAACGTTTGGAGGTCGGCATCCAGGGTCTCGGGTGTTGCGGTTCGGAAGCGGGCATCGGGATGCTCGCGTTCCAAGCGACGTCGCTTGCGTTTCAACTCGTGACGTTCCTTGGAGACCAAGGATGCGAGGTAGGCATCCCAGTCGGTCGGCAAAGGAAGAACGGCGGAGGTCTCCTCCTGCTCGAGTTCGAAGTGGAACCCCCTCGCATCGGCTCGCTCGACTAGGAACTCTGCGAACCCAAGTGGGACCGGCATGTTGTGGGCATCGAACTCGTCCCATTCGACGTCGGTCGTGGCCAACCACTCGACCAGGGCATCGGCGACGGCTCCTCGATCCTCGAGCGAGCAGATGGGGCCGAGGTAATCCGTGAGATCGATGCCCCCGACGAAGCGGAGGATCTTCCGCCCCGCGTCAACCTTGCGATACAGGGGCACGATCGCCATGGTGTCGCCGTTCCGCTTCATCGTCATGAGGAAGAGGTCCTTACCCGCTTTGAACTCCTCCCACCAGGCGCGGTTCCACTCCGGGTAGGCGAATACCTGCCGGTTCGGGTCCTGCGCCAGGAGGGTGCGCCACTCGGGCAGGTCGAAGCACGCTTCGGTGCATTCGAGCCCGACCTCGAGTGAGGCTGTCGGGTGACTCATGAGGGCGTCCACATTAGGCGGTAACGCTTGATCCCCTTTCCTTGTTCCTCCTGCCACTAGGAGGCAGACGCGAAGAGACCCGCCCCTAGGGACGGGCCTAACGCCGGTTCGAGTAGCTGAACCTAGGAGGCCTTGACGACCTTCTCTGCCGCAGAGCGGACAGCCTTCGTGTTGGCCTTCACAGCCTTGGTCACGCTCGTCGTAGCAGCCTTGACCTGGGTGCGGGCAACCTTGGTCTGGTCGGCAGCCTTCTTCGTCGAGCCGGAAGCGTTCGCCCGGATCGCCTTAGAAACGCTCGTCGCTGCAGCCTTGACCTGGGTGCGGGCGGTCTTCGTCTGAGCCACGGCCTGCTTGGAAGGAGCCGACGTGCGGATCTTCTTCGACAGCGAGCGACCACGAGTCACGAAGTCCGAGTAGACGGTGCCGGCGGACTTGGTGTCGATCTTGCGCAGAGTGCGCGCTTTGTCGATCGCGAAGTCACCGGCGCCTACGACTGCGTACAGGAGTTCTTGCGTCTTCGCCATTCGATTCACCTCCTTCATTGACCTAGAGAAAACATGGAAAGGGATGACGGGGCCACAGAGGCTCGTCGGATCGTGCCTGCCGAGGCATGCACGGGCCAACGCCGGGTGGGGGGTGAAGAGGGTCGCTCCATGTCCCCGTCACGCTTTGTCAACTGTCACGTCCTTGATAGATGCCGCCTTCGAGACCGGCGAATCGTCGTCACTGAACGAGCGGTACACATCGATCAGCACTTGCTTCTGCCGCTCGGTTATCGATCCGTCCTTCAAGATCTCGGCTACGAGGTCGTGCTCGCGGTCCTCGTCGAGGATGCCGGCGCGCACGTAAAGGGTCTCGGCTGAGATGCGAAGCGCTTTGGCTATGGCCTGGAGGATCTCCGCCGAAGGCTTGCGTAGACCTCGCTCGATCTGGGAAAGGTATGGATTAGAGATCCCGGCAAGGTCGGATAGCTTCCGGAGAGAGAGGCGCGAAGAACGACGCTGCTCCCTGATGAACTCGCCAAGCTCACCAAGCTTCATCCGTCCGGTGGCCATCAGATCTCTCCTCTCATCCACCCTGTCGCTAGCATTCATAACACTTTTGTATAACAGTTGCAAGCACTGAGGCACGGGAAGGAGTGAGGGTGATCGGCCTAGAACCCCTCCAGCGATACGGGCAAAAACGGGCGAATCGACCGTGTACGGTTACGTTCCGTAGCGAATTGAACGCGTAGAGGCAGGATGAGCACCCAGGACGGAGAACCACCAGGCATGGACACGCAGAGGCCCGAACGCCCGAACCGGTTGGCGCCGTTGGCGCAAGCCGGTCTCGCCGCGCTCGTCGCGGGAAGCTTGCTCGCGTTCTCCGCGCTCGCGTTCAGGACCGCTTTCGATCGCCCAGGCCAGCTTGGTGTGACCGCGGCAGCCCCTAATGCGGGAGCAGCCAAAGCGGTCGTGCTGCCGGCTCCATCTACTACGCCACCCGTCCAGCACAAGGCCGATGCCAAGACCCGCGTCGCGGTCGGACCAACGACCGGCACAGTCGTCCTAGGTAAGCGCGTCGTCAGGTCTGCGGTGAAGCCTGCAACCTCGCCTGTCTCTCAACCCGTTGCTCGTTCGCACTCTCCTGGCGAGGACGTCGACGATGTCCACGCTCATCATCGGGGCAAGGGACACGAGAAGGCACGCGGCAACGGGCACCAGAAGCATAGTGACGGATCAGAGTGGACGGGCGAGACCCAAGCCCGCGAGGACGACGAAGAGATATCCGAAGACGATCACGACTACGAAGACCGCGATCACGGAGATGATGATTCCGACGGCCACAGCCACGGCGGCTCGGGCCATGACAACTCCGGCCATGACGACCACGGAGGTTCCGGAAGGGACTAGCCGGGGGTCCTAGCCGAGCGCAGAGGTTGGGTCTGTCTCGCCGCTTCTCATCCTGCGGATGTTCTCGCGTTGCAGGATCTCGATGGCTTCATGAAGAGCCTTCCGGCGCGCCGAGAGGTTGGATTCATGTTCGGTCAATGCTGAGATGACGGAACCGATCTCTTCGTCCGGTAGTTGCGGGAGCCGCGCCAAGGTTTGCTCCCCCACAATCTCCTCGACCCGCCGCCGAGGGATGTCCGCATTCCTAGGGATCGAGAAGTCGGGAGCGCGCGACGGAAGCGCGCCCGGGTCCGACCGGGGCTCGTCGCCCGCCAAGATCTGAGGAAGACGCGAGACGAGATCGGACGTGTCGCCACCCTCCTCGCGACGGCTCAGCTCGGCCTTGAGGATGTCGATCCGGCCCTGGCACAACTTCCGCTCGAACGACACCTCGTTCTCTGCCTCGGCGGATTCGGCCAGCATCGCCTTCAAGTCGTCGTCTGAGCGCTCTGTAACCCCTTCGACATAGGTGGGGTCGACGACGCGATCGACGAGACGACGGTTATCTGCCATAGCCAGCAGGTTACCGCTTCAGTCCTAGGAGATGGCGGGCTTCTGTCGGAGTTGCGACACTTCGTCCCCCCGTTATCGCCATCTCGGCCACGCGCTCGACAAGTTGAGCGTTCGAGACCGCCAGCTCGCCGCGCGCAAACCACCGCACATCTTCGAAACCCGTTCGTACGTGCCCGCCCAACGCGATGCACCTCTCGACCACTGGAAGGTGCGAGCCCCCGATACCGGTCGCGCTCCACGTGGCGTCGTCGGGGACGTGCTCCGCGAGGTAGTCCACCGCGTCCGGCCACGCAGGCATGGCGCCGGGGACGCCAAGCACGAAGTCGTAGTGACGATGGTGACCATCACCGTGCTCCTCGTAGATCCGATCGGCGGTCGCGATCATCCCTGGCTCGAATATCTCGAACTCAGGCACGATGCCCAGCTTGCGCATCCGTTCGTAGAAGCGCGTGACAAGGGGGATCGGGTTCGAGAACACCTCATCTCCGAAGTTGACCGTTCCGGTCGTGAGACTCGCCATCTCAGGGCGCAGGTCGAGGGGGGCGATGCGGTCCGCCTCCGAGTCGCTGACGGCACCACCGCTCGAGAACTGAACGATGAGATCGGTCGCCGCAGTGATCGCGTCGTGAGCAGCCCTGTAGGTGTCGACATCCATCGTGGGTCGTCCCTCAGCGTCCCGCACATGCAGGTGATAGATCGATGCACCCGCCGATTCGCACGCGCGCGCGTCGGCGGCGATCTCGTCAGCTGTCAGGGGAAGGTTCGGCTGTTGCTCACGGGTTAGCTCGGCCCCCACGCCGGCAACCGTGATGATCAGAGGGTTCAAGCGTTAGCAGATAGACGCAACGAGCGGCGTGGGGTTGACCGCGCTCCCGCCGCCGGGGTGGTACTCGAAGTGAAGGTGAGGTGTCCCCTCCGCGTTGCCCGTGTCACCGAGGGTCGCGATCTGCTCTCCGGCGCCCACGTGACCGCTGGTACGGAGGTTCTGCTGGTTGTGCATGTACCAGTAAGCGTTCCCGTCATCACCCGAGAGGAAGATCATGTTTCCGCCCGAGCCATCCCATGCCGCATAAGTGATCGTGCCCGAAACGATGGCTACGAGCGGGGTTCCGTAGCCACCCATCATGTCCACACCTTGGTGCGTGTGCCCCGAGCGGGGTGCGCCCCAGGAGTCCACGAAAGACACCGGACCTGCGACCGGGCAATACATCCCCCCGACACCGCGGATGCGTGCGGCCGAAGGTGCTGAGGGAGCCAAGCGATCCTGGAGGCTCTCGTAGTCGGCTGCGATCGCGTCGAACATCTCTTGTTGCCGGTCGTTCTCTTCCTTCATCCGCTTCAATGCGTCCTTCAACTTCGATCGTTCGCCGACGAGGTCTTTCTCGAGTTTCAGCATCTCGGCGCGCGATCTAGCCAGTGCGACGAACGCTCCCGAATCGCCGAGGTTGACCTGCGACAGCATCTCGACCGCATCGGACATCTCGGTGAACGACTTGGCCCCGAACAGAACCTCGAACACACCCGAGTTTCCGGTCATGTACAGAAGGCGCGCACGCTTGACCGCCTCGGCTTCGAGCTTCGCGTCCTGGGCTTCGAGCACGTCCATGCGCGCTTCGATCTTTACGATGCCGTCCTCGGAAGCGTCGAGGTCCTGCTCGAGCGACTCGAGCTTGGCGGTGGACTCGTCAAGGCGCGCTTGAGCTTGGGCCATCCTGGCCTTGAGATCTCCGATGGTCTCCGCACCGGATGCCGACCCCGACACGAGGGGGGCCATGGCTACCAGCAGGAGGGCTGCAGCGACCGCCGCGCGGGCCGCCCGGGAAGTGCGCCCTGTAGACACAGCGGCCGACGGTAGCACACCCTTTTTTCGGGGTCCAAGGGACAAAAGCCCTGCTCACGGGCCGTATCCGCCTCGTTACGGTCGGTAGGATGTGACCTTGTGAGAGGGGTTGAGGACTACCTAGAAGAGGTCAAGCGCCTCGAGGAAGACGGCGAGCGGATCACCGCCACCGTCCTGGCCCGCATCCTCGAGGTCTCCCTGCCGTCTGCCTCGGAGATGCTCAAGCGCCTCGCCTCCGAGGGCTACCTCACCAGGGAGAAGGGCGGGGCGATCAACCTCACCCCCGAGGGGCGCCGCCTGGCTCACACGATGCTGCGCAGGCACCGCCTGGTCGAGTGCCTCCTCGTCGAGAAGCTCAACATGGCCTGGTACGAGGTCCACGGCGAGGCCCACAAGATCGAGCACGCGATCTCCGACCGGGTCGAGGAAGCGATGGCGAAGTCGTTGGATTACCCGGACTACTGCCCCCACGGTCACCCCATATGTCCGATAGATCTTCGCGACCTCCGCAGGCTCAGCGAGCTCGAGGCCGGCGAAGCGGGGATCGTTGCGCAGATCTCAGAGGTGAAAGAAGACGTCCTCCCGTACCTCGATCAGATCGGCATCCGTCCGGGGGCCGAGGTTTCGATCAAAGACATCGCACCGCGCGAAGGGCCACTGACGATCGAGACCGACCAAGGCCCGACCAGCTTGGGCCGCGAACTAGCGTCGATAGTCCGCGTGGTCCCGCCGCTAGAGGCCTAGCGTTTTGCCGATGATCTCTTTCATGATCTCGGAGGTTCCGCCGCCGATGGGGCCGAGGCGCGAGTCGCGCCAAGCGCGTTGGGCGGGGAACTCCATCATGTATCCGTAGCCTCCGTGCACCTGGACGCACTCGTCGGCGACCTTGAACGCGACCTCGCTCGTGTACAGCTTCGCCATCGCGACCTCTTTGATCGGGTTCTCTCCGGCGATGTACTTGCGCAATGCGCTGTAGGTGAGGGCCCGGCCCGCTTCGATACGTGTGGCCATGTCTGCGAAGCGGTGGCGCCAGACCTGGAACTTGCCGATCGGGCGTTTGAACGCGGTCCGATCCAGCGCGTATGCCTTCGCCACCTCGTAGGTCATCTGCGCGCCGGCGACCTGGGCAAGGGCCATGATCAATCGTTCCCACGCGAAGTTCTGCATGATCGCAAGGAAGCCCGCTCCTTCGTCTCCGAGACGGTTCGCGTCGGGCACGCGCACGTCGGCGAAGGTGAGCTCGCCCGTCTGGCCTGAACGCCAGCCAAGCATGGGCATCCGCCGGGACGAGAACCCAGGTGTGTCGGTGTCGACCACGAACAGAGTGATGCCCGAGTGTCCTTGGTCCGGATCGGTCTTGACCGCGACCACGATGAAGTCGGCCCACGAGCCGTTCGTGATGAATATCTTCGAACCGTTGATGATCCAGTCATCGCCCTCGCGAACAGCCCGGGTCTTGATCCCTGCTACATCGGAGCCTGCGTCCGGCTCGGTGACCGCGAGCCCACCGACGATGTCGCCGGCGATCGCCGGAGCGAGCCACCGCTTGTGCTGCTCGGGAGTGCCGAAGTTGGATACGTAGAGGGTCGCCAGATCCTTATGCCCCCCGAGCGAGGACGAGACCCCGGCCGAGCCGCAGCGGGCGAACTCCTCGGTCACCACCGCGTCGGCTAGGTAGTCCGGCCCCGAACCGCCCACATCCTCCGGATACTTCAAGCCGAAGAAGCCGAGGTCACCTACCCGCTTGAAGATCTCGCGCGGGAACGCCTCTGCGGCCTCCCACTCCTGGGCGTTGGGGAGCAACTCCTTCTCGACGAACGCACGAACCTGAGTGCGGAGGGCCTCGTGGTCCTCATTGAAGAGGTCTGCATGAGCTGAAGGCTTCTGAGAAGGGTCGGGTTTCACAGGCCCTCCATCCGACCGATGACCTCACGCATGACCTCGTCGGTGCCACCGCCGATGCGGATCAGTCGGCTATCGCGCCAGCCGCGTTGGATCGGGACCTCCATCGAGTAGCCATAGCCCCCGAATATCTGAAGGGCCCGGTCCGCGGTCCTGAATGCGACCTCGCCGGTTAGGAGTTTGGCCATCGTGATCTCGCGGACGGGGTAGTCGCCGCGCGCGACCTTCACCGCGGCGTCGTACACGAGTTGCTGCGCGGCCTCCACCTCGGTGGCCATGTCTGCTAGTTCGTGACGGATCACTTGATGCTTCGCGATCGGCTTGCCGAAGGTCTCGCGCTGCAACGCGTACGCGATCGCCCCTTCGAGCGCGCGCCGAGCGCCTTCGATCGATCCGGCAGCTCCAACCAAGCGTTCACCC
Source organism: Actinomycetota bacterium (assembly GCA_034665745.1). Lineage (GTDB taxonomy): Bacteria > Actinomycetota > CADDZG01 > CADDZG01 > WHSQ01 > JAXDJJ01. Next base: position 9,027 of record JAXDJJ010000022.1, read on the forward strand.
TGTAGCTCCCACGAGATGTTGTAGAAGCCTTCGCCCTGTTTACCGAGCAGGTTCTCATCGGGGACGAACATGTCGGTGAACGAGATCTCGCCGGTGTCGGATGCGTGCATGCCGACCTTGTCCAGGGTGCGCTCGACCTTGTAGCCGGGCGTGTTCGTCTCCACGATGAAAAGGGAGATGCCCTGGTGACCGGCTTCACGGTCCGTCTTGGCCACGAGGGTCATCGCATGAGCACGCTTACCGTTCGTGATGAAAATCTTGCGGCCGTTGACGATCCATCCACCGTCGACCTTCTCTGCGAACGTCGAGATGTTCTGGACGTCGGAGCCAGCGTCGGGCTCGGTGATACCAAGACAGAAGATCGTCTCGCCCTTGATCGCGGGAACGAGATAGCGCTGCTTCTGCTCCTCGGTGCCGAACTTGTAGAGAGGCGGCACGGCCATATCGGTCTGCACGGCGATGGCCATCGCCAGGCCCCCGGAACCGCTGCGGGTCATCTCCTCGGCTAGAACGATATTGCAGAGGTAGTCGCCCCCGCCGCCGCCGTACGTCTGGGGATAGGCGAGGCCCAAGAATCCCAGCTCGCCCATGCGCGAGAAGACCCAGTCCGGGAAGTACTTGTCCTTCTCCCACTCGGCGGCGTTCGGGGCAAGCTCCGCTTCGACGAACGCACGGATCGACTTCCGGAGCTCGTCGTGCTCGGCGTTGAAAGGCCAGGCCATGGCGAAGACATTAGCGTCCTGGAGCCGCCCGTAAGGTTGAGGGATGCCGACTCCCGAGATGCACGAAGCGTTGACACCCGTTGCGTGGCTACTCGGGACCTGGCGAGGGCAGGGCAAGGGGATCTACCCGACGATCGATGACTTTGCTTACGAGGAAGAGCTCACCTTCTGGCACGCCGGCAAGCCCGCCATGCCGTACACCTCGAAGACGTGGTCGCCGGATGACGGCAGGGCCTTGCACGCGGAGATGGGCTACTGGCGTCCTCAATCCGATGGCTCGATCGAGGTGGTGATCGCTCACAGCTTCGGGCTCACGGAGATCATGCATGGCACTCATTCGGGCGAGCGCGTGAGTCTCGAGAGCGTGTCCTTCGGCGCGACCCCGACCGCGAAACAAGTGACGTCGGAAACGCGTGTGCTCGAGCTACGCGATGGGGCGTTGACCTACGAGATGAGCATGGACTTTGGCGGCCAAGGACTCCAGAACCACCTGTCGGCTAGCTTGTCAAAGCTTTCCTAACGAGTTCGCGATCGTGATCCCACGCGAAGTCGATCGCATCTAATTCGTCCAGGGTCACCCAACGGACCTCGGCGACGTCGTCGGCCGCAACCGGTTCGCCAGACGAGTTCCTGACGATGAAGCCCATCGCAAGGGTCCAGTCGCCGGTCTCCCCGTAGCGATGAGGCATGGCTTGAACGAAGTCTGCGAACGACACCTCGATCGTCATCCCGAGTTCTTCGTCGACCTCGCGCTTGAGGCCGGCGATCGGGTCTTCGTCGGGATCGAGGAAACCTCCGGGGATGTCGAAACGGTTCTTCTCGGGTTCACGCGCGCGTTTCGTGATCAACGCCTTGCCGTCGCGGACGATCACGGCACCTGCCGTGGGGGCCGCGTTGTGGTACCAGGTCTTGTCACAGTTCGGGCAGTGGGCACCGCTGTCGTTACCAGCCGGCTCTAGCTCGGTGCCACAGTTAGGACAGAAACGGAAGGCCATCTAGCGATCGCGCGATGGCTTGGCGCTCTTTCCTTCTTCAGCCTCCTGATAACGAGCGAGAACGAAAAGAAGGTCAGAAAGACGGTTGAGGTACCGAAGGATCTCCGGGTCGGGCACGGATCCTTGCTTGTCCATCGCAACCGCTTGACGCTCGGCGCGGCGGATCGTCGAGCGCGCGAGATCCAGCCCCGCGGAACCAAGGGTCTCACCGGGAAGGATGAACTCCTGGGGCAACGGATGCTCTGCGATGAGGGCATCGATCTCATCCTCGAGACGAGGGGTCATCGACGGATCGATCTTCGACACGCCTTCTTGCAGTTTCGACTGGTTCTCAGCAGTCGTGGCCAGCTGCGCGCCGACGACGAACATCTCTCTTTGGATGCGTACGACGATGTCCTCGATACGGGGCACGAGTCCCCCCGCCCGAGCAACGCCAAGGGCGGAGACGGTTTCGTCGAGGGTCCCGTAGACCTCGGTGCGCTGATCGTCTTTAGCTACGCGGCCCCCGTAGAGCAACCCGGTGGTGCCGTCATCGCCCTTCTTCGTATAGATCTTCACGACGGGTTAGTGAGAGTGCGAGTGTTCGTGTGAGTGCTGGTGACCGCCACCCATCGAGCCGCCGACGAGAGGCAGCGAGATCCGCTTGGACGGTTTCGGCCGCGGGGGCAGCAGGTTGACGAGTTCCTTGGCGGTCTGATCCAAGGCCTGTGCAACGTCGGAGTCGGGGTTCTGCAAGACGATGGGTGCTCCGGCATCGGCGAACTCGCGCAGTTGCGGGTCCATAGGGATCTGACCCAGCAGCGGGACGTGCAGTTTGTCTGCAAGGACCTGGCCGCCGCCTTCGCCGAACAACCGGTACTGCTTGCCGTCGTCGCCCGTGAACCAACTCATGTTCTCGACGACACCGGTGACCTTCAGCCCGGTCTTCTCGGCCATGAACCCCGCGCGTTGCGCGACCTTCTCGGAAACTGCTTGCGGAGTTGTTACGACCACCATCGCCGCGCCAGGCAGGAACTGCGCGATCGAGATGGATACGTCGCCGGTGCCGGGCGGAAGATCGACCAAGAGATAGTCGGGCTCGTCCCAGTGAACGTCACTCAAGAACTGCTGCAGAGCTTTGTGCAACATGGGGCCGCGCCACACGACGGGGTTGTCTTCGGTGGTGAAGAGACCGATCGAGACGACCTTGATACCGAACACCTCGGGCGGCATGATCATGTCGTCGACCACGGTCGGGCGTTCGTGGATGCCCAGCATCCGAGGGATCGAGAAGCCCCACACGTCTGCGTCCAAGAGACCGACGGTGTGACCGAGCTTCGACAGAGAAGCAGCCAGGTTCACCGTCGTCGTGGACTTTCCGACGCCACCCTTGCCCGACCCGACCGCGATCACCTGTGTTGGGGAATCGCTACGGGCGAACGGTGCAGGGGCATCCTTGCGAAGACCGCCGATCAGTGATTGCCGCTCCTCGTCCGTCATCGACGTCAGCTCGACCGTGACATTGGTGATGTCTGAGTAGGTCTCCTTGAGCTTGGCAGGGATGACGCTGTGGAAGTAATCCTTCAAAGGGCATCCCGGGATCGTCAGGGCGATCAGCACCGTGACCTCCGAGCCCTTGATATCGATCTTGCGAACCATGTTGAGCTCGTTGAGCCCGCGGTGTAGCTCGGGATCCTGGATCTCGCCGAGAACGGCGGAGATCTGCTCACTAGAGGGCATGGGCATCCTGGAGGGCTCCTATCGGGTTCATGGTTGTTGCTTACTCAAGCGTAAGCGACCCACGACACAGAGGTATTCCCTAAACGAGCAGGTCCAGAGAGTTCGGGATGGACCTGATCATCACTCGATCCACGTCACCGAGGTAGTCGCCGTCTACCTGCACCGGCATCGGCTCGGTCGCCCTGAGGTTCCCCTCTCGTACATCTGTCACATATCTCGAGTTCTTCCACCGCACGTGCGCGCGACTGATGAACACCGACCACGCGATGCGAGGGATCGTCGAAGCATGGACCGTGGTCATCCCCAAGAAGTCGAGACCCTTCTCGAGGCTGGCCTCTGGGCAAGCATCGACGGCGAACCGTCCGAAGTACGTGAAAGGCCGAGCGTTGCAGACGATCGCGAACAGGACCTTCTCCGGCGGGGCCGAGCCCGCTTCCATCGTGATGTTCGGCTCGGCTCCCCGGTACCGCGAGAAACCTGCCCCCAACGCGTGCTTCAGGAAGGTGAGATCGGCATGTTTGAGTTTCCCTTCATGGTCGGCCTCGACGCGCTTCACGACCTCGGCATCTAGTCCCATCCCGCAAGAGAAGAGGAAGTAGCGCGCACCGATCCGGCCGACGTTGATGCGGCGTTTGGTTCCGCTGCGTAGGTGTGAAGCCGCGAAGGCAACGGCTTCGACCGGATCCGCGGGAACCCCCAAGGCTCGTGCGAGGACGTTGGTACTTCCGCCTGGGATGACTCCGAGGGCGACGTCTGTCTCGACGAGATCTTGGGCGGCTTCGTTGATGGTTCCGTCCCCCCCGAACGCAAGCACAGCATCGAAACCTTGATCTACGGCGTCGCGTGCGAGTTCGCTGGCGTGACCGCGCGCTTCCGTGTCGGCCACATCCAGCTTGAAATCCGCGGACAAGGCTTTGACGATCACTTCCTTGGTGCGGTTCGAGACCGAACCGGCGCGGGCGTTCGAAATGAGGAGAACCCGTTTCACGGGCGGATGCTAGTGCCTGCTCTGCAAGGCCGGGCCGTTATCCTCAATCCTCGATGAGATTCGAGCTGAGCCATCCTTTCGACGTATCACCCGACAAAGTGTCTCGCGCGATGTTCGATCCCACCTTCCAAGCCACCTTGACCGACATCGGCGACCTCCACGATCGCAAGGTGCTCTCGGTAGAGGAAGCTCCCGACGGCACAGTGCTGCGTAAGGTTCGGTGCGTTCTCGCCCTCGAGATCTCCGGGATAGCGAAGTCGATGCTCGGTGATTCCGACCCTGCGTGGGTCCAAGAGGAACGGTGGGATGCGGACCGGACCCACTGTGACTGGGTCATCCACCCCGAGGTTGCCGCCGATCTCTTGTCTGCCTCGGGGACCATCGACATCATCGGCTCCGAGGACAAAGCCTCCAGAGCCGTCACCGGAGAGGTGAAGGTCCGCGTGCCTCTTTATGGGGGGAAGGTCGAAGGGTGGATCGTTGCCGGGGTCACGAGGGCCTACGACGAGGAAGCCGCCCTGCTCGGCTCCTGGCTGGAACGCGAAAAATAACCCTTTGCCCAACCTCGTAACCCGGCGGTAACAACCCTGAAACTCCAAAGAAATGGCCGGCCCATACCGTGTCCGCTAACTTCACACGAAACACCTAGCAGGAGGGGAATGAATGGCAGCTAGTCCATCCGATGTGCTGAAGCTGGGCCAACAGAACGGGGCGCAGTTCGTAGACATCCGGTTCTGTGACCTACCCGGCTTGATGCAGCACTTCTCGATGCCGTTCGAGGAATTCACGGAGGAGGCGTTCGAGGAAGGCTTCGGCTTCGACGGTTCGTCGATCCGCGGCTTCCAGGAGATCCAGGAGTCGGACATGATCCTGGTACCGGACCCAGAGACGGCAGTCATGGATCCGTTCCGCCAGCATCCGACGTTGATCATCAACGCGTTCGTCAAAGACCCGCTGACCGGTGAGCACTACACGCGCGATCCGCGCTACGTCGCGCGCAAGGCTCAGGACTACCTGATCGGCACGGGCATCGCCGACACCGCCTACTTCGGACCGGAGGCCGAGTTCTACATCTTCGACTCGATCCGTTTCGATCAGAACCAGCACTCGAGCTACCACTACATCGGTGCGGTCGAGGGCGTGTGGAACTCGGGGGCCGAAGAGGGCGGCCACAACCTCGGCTACAAGCCTCGTTACAAAGAGGGCTATTTCCCGGTCCCGCCGATGGACCACTACCAGGACCTGCGCAGCGAGATGACTCTCGTGCTGCGCGAGCTCGGGATCCCTGTCGAGGTTCACCACCACGAGGTCGGTACCGGTGGCCAGGCCGAGATCGACATGGGCTTCTCTCCGCTGTTGGAGATGGCCGACCGCATGATGCTCTACAAGTACGTCGTCAAGAACGTTGGACTTCGCGCCGGCAAGACGATCACGTTCATGCCGAAGCCGATCTTCCAGGACAACGGTTCCGGGATGCACGTTCACCAGAGCCTCTGGAAAGACGGCGAGTCGTTGATGTGGGACGAGCTGGGTTACGCACAGCTGTCCGACACCGCGCGCTGGTACATCGGTGGTCTGCTCGAGCACGCCGGTTCGTTGCTCGCTCTGTGTGCACCGACCACGAACAGCTACAAGCGACTGGTGCCGGGGTACGAAGCGCCGGTGAACCTCGTGTACTCACAGCGGAACCGGTCTGCCGCGGTCCGCATCCCGCTGTACTCGAAGTCGCCGAAGTCCAAGCGCATCGAGTTCAGGTGTCCGGATCCGTCGGCGAACCCGTACCTGGCGTTCTCGGCCCTACTGATGGCCGGGCTCGACGGGGTGCGCAACAAGACCGAACCACCCGAGCCCGTCGACAAGGACCTCTACGAGTTGCCGCCGGAGGAACTCGCGAGCGTTCCGCAGGTGCCGGCTTCGCTCGATGCCGCGCTCGACGCGTTGGAAGCCGACCACGATTACCTGCTCGAAGGTGGCGTGTTCACTCAAGACGTGATCGATCACTGGATCGACTACAAGCGGGTGCACGAGGTGGACGAGATGCGCCTTCGTCCCCACCCGCACGAGTTCGCGCTGTACTACGACCTGTAAGCCACGGTCTAACTAAGAAAGGCCCCTGCCGAGTCGGCAGGGGCCTTTCTCGTTCTAGATGTGGTGAGAGACCATCCCGGAGTCGGGTGCGTCATCGTGTTCGAAAGTCGAGAGGTTGTAGACGGACGCATGCCAGCGGATCGTCTTCGAGCCGGCGGCTGCAACGTCGCTCCGCTTGAACGAGCATGAGGCACCGTTCGTTCCATCCCGCCGTGCCCGGCCGTTGGCCACAAATTCACCGTTCGGCTCGGTCGTAACGAGGCACTGCAATCCGTCATTGCCCTTGTTGATGTTGATCCCGAAATCGGCAGCATTGCCGCCCTTGGTGTCGAGGGTGAACCAGATCGTTCGGTCGGCGAGAGCACGAGTCGACCAGTCCTGCCACGCATGGATACCTACGACCAGCCGGGTATCGGTGTGGGACAACCGGGCCGTCTTGATATCTAGCTGGTCCGACCAGTCGTCCGGGTCGTCTTTCTTCTGGACATGCGCCGTGGCGCTGCCCGTGATGACGACGAGGGCCACAACCACACACGCCAGTATCCGTTTCGCCCGCACGACCGGATAGTACCGGCACCGCACGCCTGCTGGTCCCCCGTTAGGGTTCGAAGGTGGGCGACCTCAGGGCGATAGAAGACATCAACCTTCCGGACTCGGACGAGAACACTGTGCGCCTCGGAGACCTGTGGGCGGACCAGCCCGCGGTCATCACCTGGCTACGACATTACGGCTGAACGTTCTGCCGACAGCACGTCGCGCAGTTGCGTGACAGGTATGAGGAGTTCGCCGGAGTGAGCGTCGCCGCGATCGGTATGGGATGGCCGGCGATGGCTGCGCACTTCAAGGAGGACCAGCAGATCCCGTTCACCTTGTTGATCGATCACGACAAGCAGACGTACCGGGCGTTGCAGATGAAGCATGCGAACGCCTGGAACATCTACGGCCCGCCGGTGTGGATCAAGGGGATCAAGTCGATCCTCGAGCACGGCAACAAGTTCCCCAAACAAGACCCGTTGCAGCTCGGTGGGATCGTGGTTGCCGACGTGGGCGGAACCATCCGCTACACGTTCCGAGCGGGAGCCTCGTCTGAGGTCGCACCTCTCGATGAAGTCGTCGCTGCGTTGCCGTGAGATATCTCCCAGCCGTTCTGATCTTGCTCGGCGTTGTCGCGTGGGTCGTTATCAACGCCGGTGGGGGCCGCGAGGGTCTAAAGGTCGGTCAGTCGATCCTCATCGTTGTCGGAGGTTTGATCCTGATGGCTGCGCTGTTCGCACTTCTCGTTACCAAGCCGAACCTCTAACCTCCGAAGATCAACGGCTCGGCGTGCTTGCGGACACGTCGCGTTGTACGGAGATACAACTCTTCAAACTCCTGACGGGGTTGAGCCTCGAAGCCCATCGCAACTCCAAGTGCCTCTAGTTCCTCTGGTTTCGTGGTCAAGGCGTCTCGGGGCTTGCCGGCGAGCAGGAAGTAGCGGTTGCGCAGTTTCATCAGAAATTCGTACGAGACCTCGAACACCTCTGCCGCTCGATCTTCCAAGAAACCGAGTTCGTGCGCGGCATGAAGCGCATCGATGGTGTTCGGTTTGCGAAGCTCAGGGTGTTCGTTCCCATGCTGCAACTGGATCAGTTGCACGGCGAACTCGATGTCGGAAAGGCCGCCGGGGCCAAGTTTGAGATGGCGTCGTGGATCGGAGCCGCGCGGGATGCGTTCGCGTTCCATCCGCGTTTTCAAGTGACGCATCTGCGCGATCGCGTCGGGTGACAACTGTTCTGGGAACGCGAGCGACCGGCTAAGCGCAAGGAAACGTCCCCCCAACTCCGTATCCCCCGCGGCAGGTCGAGCCTTGGTTAGGGCTTGATGCTCCCAGGGTTCGGACCATCGCTCGTAGTACTCGGCGAACCCACCAAGCGAACGCGCCAGCGGGCCCTTCTTTCCTTCAGGTCGAAGGCCGGGATCGATGCGGAAGGCTTGGCCCTCGGGGGTTACCTCGCCGATCGATTGCAGAAGCTCTTCAGCCATCTGTTCGGCTGCATGGGGATCGCCGTCGTGAACGAACATGACGTCGATGTCCGATGAATAGCTGAGCTCGCGGCCCCCGAGTTTTCCCATCCCGATGACGGTGAAGGGGAAAGAGAGATCGGTCAGCGCGGCTTCTAGACACGCGTCGGCAAGGTCCGCCAAGCCCACCCCGACACTGTCCTGGTCGATCGTCGCACCAAGGTCGGCAACCGCTACTCGCAACATCTCTCGCCGTTTGAAACGCCGCAATCCATCGAGACGATCCGCAGGCTCTCGCCACTCGAGGGACGCACCGGCCTCCCGGACGAGGCGCTCCCGGTCCTTCACCGGTCCCGGACCATCCGGATCGGCGATCGAGGCGAGCTCCTCGGGGACCTGAACCAGAACCTCGCCGAGGAGCCGACCGCTGCCAAGGAGCCCAGCTAGGAACGCGATGCCGGGGGGGTTGTCGCGCAGGGCGCCGAGCAGATCGAGGCGCCCTTCGAGCGCCTCACCCAAGCGCAGGAAGTGGAACAAGCCAGCGTCCGGCATCGGGGCAACTGCCAGCGACCGGAGCAACGCCGGTGTCAGCACCCGCATCAACTTGGCCCTGCGCGAGGTTCCGGACACCAGGCCCTCGAGGGTCCGAGCAGCCTTGTCAACATCGCGGAACCCAAGAAGACGCAACCTCTCGCGGAGGCCCTCCTCGGACATGCGGGGGCCGCCGGTGTCCGCCAGCGACTCGATCATGGGCCTGTAGAAGAGCTTCTCGAACCGGTTACGCACGTCGGAAAGCACCGCGCGATGAGCCGCATCGAAGCGATCCGCAGCGGACGACGATGGCGAATCCTTGAAGCCCATGACCCGCGCGAGGCGGCTTCTGCCCTCGTCATCCTCTGGGAGGTGCCTTACGCGGCGCTCTTGCCAGAGTTGCAGCCGGTGCTCGACGCTTCGGAGCCACCGATACGCAACACCGAGACCCGCAGCATCGTCCTCGGCGACGTAGCCGCCATCAACCAACCCTGCAAGAGCATCCAACGTGTTCCCGCCTCGCACCGAGGGATCGCTCCCCCCATGCACCAGTTGCATCAACTGGACCGAGAACTCGATGTCGCGGATGCCGCCCGGTCCGAGCTTCACGTCGGTCGCATCGGCGCCTTTGCGTCGTGACGATCTACTCGCTTGTTCCTCGACGCGCTCCTTCATCTGGCGCACGCTCGCGACCCGCTCTTCCGAGATATCGCCCGAATAGACGAACGCGCGCGTTCCGTCCATGAACTCCTGACCGACAGATCTCTCGCCCGAGGACGCGCGCGCCTTGATCAACGCTTGGTACTCCCATGGCTTTGCCCACCGGCGGTAGTACTCGAGATAGCCGTCCAATGAACGAACAAGCGCTCCGCTCTTTCCCTCTGGTCGCAGGTTCGTGTCGACTAGGAACGCCTGACCTTGCGGCGTGTGTTCGCCGAGAAGACGGACGAGAGCCTCAGCAGACTTCGTTGCAATCGCGATATCACCGACCGCAATGAACATGAGGTCGATGTCGGAGTAGTAGTTGAGCTCGCGGCCCCCGAGCTTCCCCATGCTGATCACCGTGAGATGTTCTTCTGCACCGATCTCATCGAGTGCCGCAACGATGCATGCATCGGTTACGTCCGATAACGCACGCCCGACAGCTTCAAGCGAGATCTCACCTGTCAGGTCGCGCGCCGCGATCTCGACCACTCGCATGCGTTTCTCTAGCCGAACACCTGCATATCCATCACGAGTAAGCCGTGCGCGCATGATGTCGACGTATCCATCGCGTGTCGGTAACGACGCGTCGGAAGAAAGCAGAGAACGCGTCGATTCGTCCGAAGCGAGCAAATCGGACATCGTTTTACTCGCGGCACGCACGGCAACACTGCGCGCATCAGTCATCGTGTAATTTCACACTACGCTGCGCGTTCGCTTGCATACCTCTACCGCCTAGCGTTCTGTCCCATCCACAAAAGATCTACCTACCTTTTCAGGTTTAGGTAGGTGGCCGGGCGCCGCGACCACCCGTAACGTGTCGCACTTACTTACGGCAAGGCTCCCCCATACGCGGGCATCTGATTCACACATCTAGAGGTTGGGTGCGCGGGCCTTGCGAAGCAAGCAAGCACATGGAGGTGGTTTCTCTAATGGCTGGCAAACACGCGTGCGCGCGGGCAGCGATTGCACTAAGCATCACGGGGATGATCCTTACGGCGGCCCCTCAATTGGCTCAAGCACAGGACTCGCCTACATGGCAGCAGCACCGCCACAGGGTGATCGAGCGGGCTCGAACCGCTCTCGGCACCCGCTACAGCTACGGCGGCACATCTCCTAGCTCGGGCTTCGATTGCTCCGGATACACCCGGTGGGTCTATGCGAACCACGTCGCCTTGCCCCACTCTTCGATGGACCAGTTCAACATGGCCAGCCGAAAGGGCTTCAAGCGCGTCTGGAGGATCCGGAACCTCGAGCGTGGAGACCTCGTCTTCTTCAAGACCACGAGCGCTCGCGTCGGTCACGCAGGCATGTACATCGGGCGGGGCCGGTTCATCCATTCGAACTCGTCGGGCGGACACGTCAGGATCAGCTCGATCTGGGATCGCTACTACTACAAGCCCCGCTTCGTCGGCGCGACCCGTACGCCGTACACACAGCGGTACCGTCGCTAGAGGATCGGTAGGTAGCGCTTCACCTCGTAGGGCGACACGTACTCCTTGTACTGATCCCACTCGGTGCGCTTATTCCGCAATAGGTACTCGAACACTTCCTCACCCAAGGTCTCTGCGACGAGCTCCGAGCGTTCCATCTCGGCAAGAGCCTCGTTCAGGTCGTCGGGCAAACGACTGATCCCGTTCGACCGGCGCTCGGCTTCAGTCATCTCGTGGATGTTGTCTGCTGCCTCGGCAGGAAGTTCGTAGCCTTCGTCGATCCCTTTGAGTCCCGCCGCGAGCATCACGGAGAACGCGAGGTACGGGTTGCAAGCGGGATCTGGTGACCGGAACTCGATGCGCGTCGATTGATCCTTGCGCGGTTTGTACATCGGCACGCGGATCAATGCCGAACGGTTGTGACGTCCCCAGCACACATGAACGGGGGCCTCGGTCACGGGATACCCACGACCGGACACAAGACGCTTGTAGGAGTTGACCCACTGGTTCGTTACGGCCGTGATCTCGCGCGCATGCACCAGGAGACCTGCCATGAATGCCTTCGCGACCTTCGAGAGGTGATACTCGTCGCTCGAATCGTGGAACGCGTTCTGATCACCTTCGAATACCGATAGATGCGTGTGCATCCCGGAACCGGGGAGCTCGGTGACGGGCTTGGGCATGAAACTTGCGAACATGCCGCGCGCCGCGGCCATCTCTTTTACGACAAGGCGGTACGTCATTATCGAGTCGGCCATGGTCAGAGCATCCGCGTGACGGAGGTCGATCTCGTGTTGCGACTGGGCCACCTCGTGGTGCGAGAACTCGACCGGGATGCCCATGCGTTCGAGAACGCCGATCGTGTCGCGTCGCAGATCCTGCGTCACATCCAAAGGGGTCAGGTCGAAGTAGCCGCCATGGTCGATCGGAGTTGGATCGTCCGCACTCTTGAACAGGAAGAACTCCATCTCAGGGTGGACGTAGAAAGTGAACCCTCGCTCGGATGCTTTCTCGAGGTTCCTCCGCAACACGTAACGAGGGTCTCCCCAGAACGGGCGACCATCGGGTGTGTAGATGTCGCAGAACATCCGCGCGACGCCGCCCTCTCCACTCTCCGAGGTCGACGGCATGATCTGGAACGTGCCGGCTTCGGGACGAGCCAACATGTCCGACTCCTGGACACGAGCGAAACCCTCGATGGCAGAGCCGTCGAAACCGATCCCCTCGTCGAACGCTTGCTCGAGTTCCTCAGAGGTGACGGCGAACGATTTCAGGAAGCCGAGGACATCGGTGAACCACAGCCACACGAGACGGATCCCCCGCTCCTCGACCGTCCTAAGGACGTAATCCTGTTGTTTCTCCACGCCCGGAGCCTAGTCCCGGCGAGTTTCGGGAAAGTTACGAGCCAACTACCCTTTAGGCATGGTGCGCGTAGCGCTCGCCCAGATGAACCAGGTCGTCGGCGACATCTCGGGCAATTCCGGAGCTGTTGCCCTGGCGATGGAGCGCGCGCGGGACGAAGGAGCCCAGGTCTTGGCGGTACCCGAGCTGGCGATCACCGGATATCCACCTGAGGACCTTCTCCTGAAGAAGAGCTTCGTCGCCGCGAACGTCAAAGCGGTTAAGGAGTTGGCAGCTGCGTCGACCGACGTGTTGACCATCATCGGGTTCGTGGATCCCGGCGACGATGTGCTCTACAACGCGGCCGCGATCTGTCTCGACGGAGAGATCAAGGCCGTTTACCGGAAGCAGCTTCTTCCGAACTACGGGGTCTTCGACGAGCGCCGGTATTTCACACCCGGTACGGAACACATCTTGGTCGATACCTCGTCCGGCATCATCGGCGTGTGCGTGTGCGAGGACGCGTGGAGTGCCACCGGCCCACTCGTGAGTCAGGGAGATGCCGGAGCTCAGCTGGTCGTGAATATCAATGCATCTCCTTTCCACAAGAACAAGCTCGAGGAGCGGTGCGCGATGTTGGGCGAGCGAGCGAAGAAGGCCAACGCTTCGATCGCGTACGTGAACATGGTTGGAGGTCAAGACGAGCTGGTGTTCGACGGCGGATCGGTCGTCGTCGATCCCGGGGGTGAAGTCGTGGCCCGCTTCCCACAGTTCACCGAGCACTTCGCATGCGTTGACGTACCCCTGGGGACCAGTGGGGGCAAGGAGCGCTCGGACGTTCGGCACGTAGACGCGCAACTTCGGGCGGTGGAAGGCTCAGTCGAGACCGCGGTGGCACCGGTTCTGCCCGATGCGCAGGAGATGTACGAAGCCCTGACTCTGGCGTTGCGCGATTACCTGGAGAAGAACGGGTTCGAAAAGGTCGTTGTCGGATTGTCCGGAGGGATCGACTCGACCCTGACCGCAGCGATCGCGGTGGACGCGCTCGGCCCCGGCAACGTTCTTGGGATAGCGATGCCGTCCGAGTACTCGTCATCTCATTCGATCGAAGACGCCAAGCAACTCGCGGCCAACCTCGGCATGGAGATGCTGGAGATCCCCATCACTGCTCCGTTCCATGCCTATGCGGAAGTCATGCGCGATGCGTTCGGACCCGTCGAAAGCGGACTAGCCGAAGAGAACCTCCAAGCTCGGGTCCGAGGCAACCTCCTCATGGCGACCTCGAACCGCTATGGACACCTCGTCATCGCAACAGGCAACAAGTCGGAGATGGCGTGCGGGTACGCCACCTTGTACGGGGACATGGCAGGAGGGTTTGCGCTCCTAAAGGATGTGTTCAAGACCGAGGTCTACGACCTGACCCGCTACCGCAACTCCGTCTCAGCGGTGATCCCTGACAACGTCGTGACCAAGCCGCCGTCGGCCGAGCTGCGCCACGATCAGAAAGACTCGGACTCGCTTCCCCCCTACGACGTGCTCGATCCGATCCTCGAGGCCTACATAGAAGAAGATGCGAGCCTGCCCGAGATCGTTGCGCTGGGTTTCGATGCAGCGGTGGTCGAGCGGGTCGCCGCGATGGTCGATCGGGCCGAATACAAGCGGAGGCAGGCCGCTCCAGGGCCGAAGGTCACCACGAAAGCGTTCGGTCGTGACCGTCGGTTGCCGATAACCAATAGATGGAGAGAAGGTCGGTGAGTTAGATGGCGATAACGGTGCTGTTGCTGACCGACAGCGCGCGCGATGTGCGCGAGCTACTGCCGAACTTCCCGGTCGCCCCCTACTTGGTCCTTCAGGCTCCCTTGAAGACGACGATGTCCGAGGACCTCATCCCGATACATCCCGATCTCTTGTTGATCGATGCGAACCATGACTTCGAAGCTGCCGAAGAGGCGACGCGCAGACTGTCCCTTGCATGGGAGACGGGCCTGCCACCGATCGTCGTTGTCGTCGACGATGACAGCATCGGTCGGTTCCGGTACGAACTCGGCGCCGACGATTTCCTTCTGACCTCTACGAGCACCGGTGAGATATCCGCGCGCTTGTCGATGGCCACGCGGCGTGCCGGGTTAGGTGACGAAGCAACGGTGCTTCGCATCGGGGATCTCACGGTCAACCCCGACAACTACCAGGTGTACGTGCGCGGCCGGCCGCTCGACCTCACCTACAAGGAGTTCGAGTTACTGAAGTTCCTCGCGCAGCGACCGGGTCGGGTCTGCGATCGCGACCTGCTGCTCCGCGAAGTCTGGGGGTACGACTACTACGGAGGCACCCGAACCGTCGATGTGCACATCCGAAGGCTGCGCGCGAAGCTCGGAGCCGAACACGAGGCACTGATCGAAACGATCCGCAACGTCGGTTACCGGCTGGTGCCGCGCCCGCGCGAGCGTTAGACCCTTAATCTCTGTCCCGAGGGCCCCTAGCTCATCAGGTAGAGCACCGGACTTTTAATCCGGCGGGCAGGGTTCGAGTCCCTGGGGGCCCACCATGGTCGAGAGATACGAGGACCTTTACGCGCTACCGATCGAGGAGTTCACGCCCGCGCGCAACGCCTTAGCCGACCGGTTGAAGGCCGAGGGCAACAAGGACGAGGCAAGCGTCGTCCGGGCCTTGAAGAAGCCGAGTGTTGCCGCGTGGACGATCAATCAGCTAGCGCGGACCCAACCCGACGACATCGAAGAGCTGTTCCGCATGCGCGACGCCATCGAGTCGGCATCCTCCGCGGTCGAGTTGCGGTCCCGCGCCGAAGAACGACGGCGACTACTGACTCGTTTGGTCAACGATGCCCGCCGCCTACTGACGCAAGGTGGTCACGCCCCTGCTGCATCCACTATCGAGAAGGTGTCCGGATCTCTCCTCGCCGCGGACGACGATACGCGCGACCAAGTCGTGACCGGCACGCTGACGCGCGAGCTCACCCCCACGACATCCAGCTTCGGTGCGTTCGGTTCGTTCGACGCGATGAGCGTGGAATTCGACGACGAGCCAGACGAACCCGATCCGCATGCCGAACGGCTGCGTGCCGAAGCCGAAGAAGCAGAGACCGTGGCGGCCGAGCTAGAGGCAGCAGCAGACGCGGCGGAAGAAGCTGCCGAAGCAGTCCGAGACCGCGCTGCCGACGCTCGCCGGAAAGCCACGAAAGCGCGCGAGCGGGCGGCCAAGTCCGACTAGCTGGGACATCGCCGCTGCGAGAGCAAGAGTTTGTGGTCGCTCGGATCCTGCTCGAAGTCGAACGCCCCCAACATGTCACTCGCTTGCTCGTCCCTAGCGGTGAGGTTGTCCAAGCCGTGAAGGGTCTCGATGAACTTCAGGACCGAGGAGAACTCGTAGGTGGTCGAGTCGACGTATCCGCTCTTGGCCCAC
Source organism: Actinomycetota bacterium (assembly GCA_034665745.1). Lineage (GTDB taxonomy): Bacteria > Actinomycetota > CADDZG01 > CADDZG01 > WHSQ01 > JAXDJJ01. The sequence continues at coordinate 24,967 of JAXDJJ010000022.1, forward strand.
GGCGAGATGATCAGCAATGGCACGCGGGGGCCGAGGCCCATCACATCTAGGTGTGGCGGGGGGACGTGGTCGTAGAAGCCACCGAAGTCGTCCCACACCATCACCACGGCCGTCGAGTCCCACAGGTCCGAGCGCATCAACGCATTCAGATGACGGACCGTCCAGTTCTCCCCTTTGCAAACGCTATGTGCGGCCCCGGGATGCTCGTCGTAACCGACGCCGGGTAGGACCCACGAAACTTCTCTCAGCTTCTCGTTGCGGATGTCGCTCATGAATCGGCCCTCGCGCACGACGTCCGTCCCCCAGTGCTTCGAGAATCGGATGTGTTTGATCGCCAGCAGCGCGCTATAGAACCCCGAGTTCCCGTAATAACGCCATGAGACTCCGGCTTCTTCTAGGAGGTCGGGCAACACCTTGAAGTCGAAGCACGGGGCCACGTTCTCCCAGAATGACTCGACGGTCGGTAGGTCGGGGACCATCTCCGCATGCATCACCAACTTCCGGTCGTCAGGTGAGAGTTGCTTGAACCGGGGAACGAGCTCCGACGGGTCATCGCAATAGCCACCCGGAGTGATGTCGCCGCGTGTGATCTTGTTTCCTGTCACGCGGCCCGACTGCGCTGCAACCGTGTACAGATGCTCGGGAAAGGTCGGTCCGTACATCGACGAGAACATGTGATCGCCGAGGACGAACTCGTCCGCGTAGCGGAAATAGTTCGGCAGGGTCGCACGCCGAAACTGGGTGTAGCCGGCAAGAGAATCTCCGTTCAACGGGATCTTGTCGAAACCGTCCATCGCCCCGCCGTTGACACCGATCAGACCCGACTGGAAGTCGTGGCCGAGGTCGAACGGCTGGATGTCCGGCGCATCGGTGAGCTGCATCCGCCGACCGGTCGAAAGCACACCGGTGCGAGTGCCCTCGGCCCCCGGGTAACGGCCGAAGTAGTGATCGAACGTCCGGTTCTCCTTGATGATGAAGACGACATGCTCGATCGGGTTGCGATCGGTCGAAGCCGTGGACGGCGACGTCGACGGGTCGGTCGGTGTTTTCGCCGGGTCGGCAACCGCGCCCACATCGCGCGTGCACGCTCCGAGTAGAAGGGCAAGAACGAGCGCAACCGCCATAGGTCCGGGTCTCATACGATGCCCATTCTGCGGCCATTCCTGGGAGGACTTCGATGGGTGACGACAAGCAGGACCAGCAACAAGTCGGATCTGACCGGAAGGAAGAGAGCTAGATGCAACCGATGTCACAGGTCTACGCAGAAGGCCGTGCCCGGATAGAGGAACTCGTCCGAGAACTGGATCCGGCGGGACTCGAGAAGAAGGTCCCCGCGTGCCCCGAGTGGACCGTCAAGGAGCTCGTCGCCCACCTAACCGGGGTGGCAGCCGATTCACTGTCGGCCAACGTGTCCGAGATGGGAAAGCCCGACTGGACCGCATCGCAGGTTCAGGAGCGGAACTCCAAGTCTGTAGAAGAGATCCTGGAGGAATGGAGCGGCATCGCAACCCAGATCGAGCCTGCACTCGATGATCTGCATCCCACACTCGCATCCGCCTTGATAGGTGACCTGACGACCCACGAGCACGACCTTCGCGGCGCGATAGGGCGGGCCGGTGCACGCGACAGCGCCGCGGTCGTTATCTCGACGTCCTTCTATGCACGCAACTTCGGGAAGCGCCTGAAGGATGCTGGGCTACCCACAGTGGTCATCGAAGCGGGTGAACACCAGTGGACGGCCGGCAGAGAGGAACCCGCCGGAGCCGTGCGCGCACCCCTGTTCGAGATGTTGCGGGGCCTCACTGGCCGACGAACAACAGACGAGGTCAAAGGTTTCGACTGGTCGATCGACGCGGCCCCCTACCTAGAAGTGTTCTCGATGTATCCGGTAACCGAACAGTCACACAACGAGTAAGGAGAATCATGCCTACAACCGCAAAGTTCGTCACGTCCGAAGGAACCTTCACCGTCACACTGATGGATCACGCTCCGCTGACGGTTCACAACTTCATCGACCTCGCGACCGGCAAGCGCGAATGGAAAGACTCGCGCGATGGCCAACGCAAAAGCGAGCCTCTCTATGACGGCACGATCTTCCATCGCGTGATCCCCGATTTCATGATCCAAGGTGGAGACCCAGAAGGAACTGGGATGGGCGGTCCGGGCTACCGGTTCGAGGACGAGTGCCCACCGGGGGGTCCGAGCTTCGACCGCCCGGGACTCCTCGCCATGGCCAACTCGGGGCCGAATTCGAACGGATCACAGTTCTTCGTGACCGTTAAGCCAACACCGTGGCTGACCGGCAAACACACGATCTTCGGCGAGGTCACCGAAGGCATGGATGTCGTCGACAAGATCGCGACGGTGCCCACCGGTGCCCAGGACAGGCCCGCGACCGATGTCGTGCTCGAGAAGGTCGAGATCGAAGAGAGCTAGGACCCGATAGATATGGCCACGAAGACGGGCGTGCAGACGCCCGCGCTGCACGTTGCCGACAGCCAGGACCTGATCCGCGTGCACGGCGCGCGCGTGAACAACCTCAAGGATGTCAGCATCGAGATCCCGAAACGCCGGCTGACGGTCTTCACAGGTGTCTCCGGCTCGGGTAAGAGCTCGTTGGTGTTCGGCACGGTCGCCGCAGAATCGCAGCGGTTGATCAACGAGACCTACAGCGCTTTCTTGCAGGGTTTCATGCCGAGCTTGGCACGGCCCGAGGTCGACCTGTTGGAGGGCCTGACGACGGCGATCATCGTGGACCAAGAGCGGATGGGTTCGAACCCCCGCTCTACCGTCGGTACCGCCACCGACGCCAACGCGATGCTTCGCATCCTGTTCAGCAGGCTCGGCAAGCCGCACGTCGGGCCGCCCATCGCGTACTCCTTCAACGTCCCGACGCGCAGAGCGAGCGGGGCGATGACCGTCGACAAGGGCGAGGGCAAGCGAATCGTCGTGCGCGACGCGGTCTATCACGGCGGCATGTGCCCTCGGTGTGAGGGCATGGGTTCGGTCACCGACTTCGACCTGTCTGCTTTGTTCGACGACAGTCTGTCGCTCAACGAAGGCGCCTTGACGATCCCGGGCTACAGCATGGACGGCTGGTACGGCCGCATCTTCCGCGGCTGCGGCTTCTTCGACCCCGACAAACCGATCGCCAAGTACACCAAGAAGCAGATGCACGATCTCCTCTACAAGGAGCCGACCAAGATCAAGGTCGACGGGATCAACCTGACGTACGAGGGCGTGATCCCGAAGATCCAGAAGACATTCCTGTCCAAGGACGTCGACGCGCTCCAACCGCACATCCGCGCCTTCGTCGATCGGGCGGTCACGTTCCAGACCTGTCCCGAATGCGACGGCACCCGACTCAACGAAGCAGCCCGCTCGTCGAAGATCAAGAAGCTCAACATCGCCGACGTCTGCTCGATGCAGCTGAGCGACCTCGCCGAATGGCTGCGGGGCCTTGACGAGCCGTCCATGGCTCCTCTGGTCGCCGGACTCCAACATCTCCTTGACTCGTTCGCAGACATCGGGTTGGGCTACCTCTCGCTCGACCGGCCGACCGGAACCCTGTCGGGCGGTGAGGTGCAGCGCACCAAGATGATCCGTCACCTCGGGTCCTCATTGACCGATGTCACCTATGTCTTCGACGAACCGACCATCGGCCTCCACCCCCATGACGTCGAGCGGATGAACGGCCTGCTACTGCAGTTGCGCGACAAGGGCAACACGGTCCTCGTAGTCGAGCACGAGCCCGAGACGATCGCGATCGCCGATCACATCGTCGACCTCGGACCCGGTGCCGGCACGGCCGGTGGCGAGGTGGTGTTCGAGGGCACCGTCGAGGACCTGCGGGCGAGCGACACCATCACCGGGCAACATCTCGACGACCAGATCGCGCTCAAGGAGACGCTGCGCACGGCCACAGGCGCGATGGAGATCCGCGGCGCAACCACGAACAACCTGAAGAAGGTCGATGTCGACATCCCACTCGGGGTCCTGTGCGTCCTCACGGGGGTCGCGGGCTCCGGCAAGAGCTCACTGATCGACGGTTCGGTAGCGGGGCGGGATGGGGTTGTTTCGATCGACCAGACCGCGATCCGAGGCTCACGTCGAAGCAACCCGGCTACCTACACCGGATTGCTCGAACCGATCCGCAAGGCGTTCGCGAAAGCGAACGGTGTGAAGCCGGCGCTGTTCAGCGCCAACTCCGAAGGTGCCTGTCCCGGTTGCAACGGTGCAGGGGTCATCTACACCGACCTGGCACTGATGGCCGGCGTGGCCACCACCTGCGAGGAGTGCGAAGGGAAGCGGTTCTTGGCGTCGGTGCTGGAGTACAAGCTGGGCGGCCGCGATATCAGCGAGGTCCTCGCGATGTCGGTGACCGAAGCCACGGGGTTCTTCGGTGCGGGAAAGGCAAGCACGCCGGCGGCGCACACAATCCTCGAGCACTTGGTCGACGTGGGGCTCGGGTACCTCAGCCTCGGCCAGCCTTTGCCTACATTGTCCGGCGGCGAGCGACAGCGGCTCAAGTTGGCCACACATATGGGAGACAAGGGCGGCGTCTACATCCTCGACGAGCCGACCACTGGCCTCCACCTCGCCGATGTCGAACAGTTACTCAGCCTGCTCGATCGCCTGGTCGAGGACGGCAAGTCGGTCATCGTCATCGAGCACCATCAGGCAGTCATGGCGCACGCCGACTGGATCATCGATCTCGGCCCCGGCGCCGGCCACGACGGTGGGCAGATCGTCTTCGAAGGGACACCTGCCGAGCTCGTCGCTGCTCGCTCAACCCTCACGGGCGAGCACCTCGCGGCCTACATCGCCACCTGATCCACGGGACGTTGCTTGTGGCCCCAACGGGATTCGAACCCGTGTTACCGCCTTGAAAGGGCAGCGTCCTGACCAGGCTAGACGATGGGGCCTTGCGGGGATGCTACGGGCTTTCAGGCGAGTCGGACACCCAGACCCGAAAGGCACAACGCCACAGAAACTCAACATCTAACGCTGATCGCGGCCTTGGGAGGCTACTTGAGGTTCGCGCTCGGTAGTTGTAGTGATCCCCTACCCGGCCCTCTTCAGAATTGGCGATGTTGCCTCAAGGCACTTGACGCCAAGTGGCCCGACATTGCGCCGCTCTGTGACTTTTGCCCTGTACCTGCCTGGAGTCCAACCTCTGATGCGGCCCCTGTAGGTCCCATCATCCTTCGTGTATCCGCTCCACAAGGACGCCCAACTTCCATTGGCCCTCCGCATTTGCACAAGAACCGGTACATGAGATTCGCAAGCGCCCCCTCCGGTGGGTGACACGACGCGGCCCTGGAACACATTCCCGGCGGCCGACAAGGTGACTGTTCTGACACGTTCGGCGCCCTCAGCGTCTTTGGGATATGCCTGCAGGTAGGTGACCGACCCTGAAGAAGGGTCCCTAGAAAACACCCCAAGGGTGTTGTCGTGAGGAGCTGCCACATAGATCGACTTTCCATCGGGGCTGACGACCACGGAGGCCGCATAGTTCAATCCATCAACCCCATCCGCCCCATCAAAAAACACTTGGGCTTGGGTGAGAGAGCCTGAATCAATATCCCGGGAGAACACAGATAGGGCGTAGTCCTGTTGTCCGGTGACCACCACTTCCTTGCCGTCCGGAGTGACAGCAAGACTCCAGGCTCCGTTTAGCCCGGGGGTCACGTCCTTACCCACTGTCTCAGCCAGCGTCGCCGTGGCCCCGCTGACGGTCCAGTGGAGCACTCCCACATTCGGATTCACTCCGTACAGGTCGGTTCCGTCTGGAGAAAAGGCTAGGTCAATCACATTGGGACCAGCAGACGTTGTCACAACTTCCTTCGTTCCCAAAAGACCGGTAGTGGTGTCCCTTGACCATCTAACGAGACCATCCGACTGAATGTCATAGAGGTAGTGATGAGTCGGGTCGGCGACCGGTTCATCTGACGTTCCTGAGCCGGCTGTGAGCTGAAGGTAGGTAAGCGATCCATCTCCACTGACGGCAAAAGTCAGCAATCCCGATTGAACCTTCACGTAGAGGTTGTTGTCGACAACCGTGACGGTCAATGGTGAGACAAGTCCCGTGATGCCGTCGAGGTTGTTTCGCCAGTCTTTGATTCGCGACAGGCCACTCGAAGAAAATTCGAACTGTCGGATCGCGTTTCCACCATTAACAACTCCAAAGACGGTGGTGTTGTTTTGAGCGAAGGCCACCATGGAGCCGTAAGCAAGGTTCCCGCCGAAGTTCTCTCCTGAAGCGGCGTCAACGTACGTCAATTCGCCAGTCTCAAGGTTGCGGGTCATGCCAACAATGCTGTCGCCACCTTGAGAACCCACAACCTTCGTTCCGTCAGGGGAAATTGCCACGTGGTAAACGTCGAACAACACGTCAGCACTTGCTCCCGTAGTCCCCAACAACAGAAGAAGCACAGCCGTTAACGCCCCGCAAACTCGCCGCATCATTACCCCCCAGTCGCTATCGCCTGACCAGGCTAGACGATGGAGCCTCGCGAACGAGGGCCCACAATTATTGTCCCACCCGGCCCCGTCGCCGGTTAGTGGATGAGACACGCGGCGCGGCCTTGCAAGGTGACGGCTAGGAGGGGACACTCTGGCGATGTTCTACGGCGGAGGGATAGTCGCGCTCGCGTTGTTCCTGCTGTGGATCTATTGCATCTTCGACGTCATCTCGACCGACGAGTCGCTGGCTCGGAACATGCCGAAGTTCGTGTGGCTGATCGTCGTCATCTTCCTTCCAGACATCGGCTCGATCGCGTGGCTGGCTCTCGGCAGACCTCAGAAGGTCGGCTACACGCCTGGATCGACCACCCTCAGGCCCCCGCGAGCGATGCCGAGAGGCCCAGAGGATTCACCGGACTTCATCAAGGGCCTCGATACGAGGTCGAAGGAGCTGAAGGACTGGGAAGACGACCTCAAACGTCGAGAGGAAGACCTGAAGAAACGGGAGGACGGCGAATGAGCCGGACTAAAGGAAGCGCCCCAGACCGGACTTGAACCGGCGACCTTCTCCTTGACAGGGAGATGAGCACTCCAGACTGCTCCACTGGGGCTTAAGAGTCAGAGAGGCTAACAGACGGGTCTGGCGGGATTGCTATCCTCGGCCCCCGCATCACACGGTTCGACTAGCGCAGCAGGGCGAGGTAGCTCAGTTGGTAGAGCACGCGACTGAAAATCGCGGTGTCGGCAGTTCGATTCTGCCCCTCGCCACCACCCGATCTCGGACGCGAAAACGGACGCCCCAGTGGAGCGCCCGTTTTCGTCCCCCCGACTTCGAGGGTGGCCGAGTGTGTTACTCGGTCATCCCTGCGCCCATCTTGGCTCCCTCAAGGAACTTCTTGACTTCCTCAGCGCGGTAGCGCCGATGACCGCCAAGCGTCCTGATCGAAGAAAGCTTGCCTGCCTTTGCCCACCGGGTAACCGTCTTTGGGTCCACCCGGAACAGAGCAGCAACCTCAGCTGGCGTGAGAAGAGATCCGTCCTTACTCGCCATGTCGCCCTCCCATCCTTCTCGTTCGGGCCGGTTTCCCGACCTCCAACCAGCCTGTGTCTCGGGTGATTTGGCTGGACTTGTACCTCTTGACGAATCATCGGGCGGAAGGGGGAAAGACGTAATGGCTAGTTAGGGCCATTTTTGGGTTGTTTACGGGCTATGACCCCATAGTCCGGGCGAACTAGTCAATAACCACCCACAACGGACAAAAGACGTTGTCGGTTAGTTGACGACCTCGTGCGCACGGGCCTCGGTCCAGCGGTCCGTGAGGGTCCCGAAAACGGCCCCCGCGCGCACGACATCGCCGGCTGCAAGGGCGTCAAGACAGACCCAGACCTCGGCCGCGGAGCGGTCCTCGAGGAGCTCGTCATGGCTGAAGATCGGGGCCACCGAGCCGTAGTCGAGCTCGATCAACCCTTCCTCTGGGAAGCCTGCGAGCCATTCGAGGAGTTCCCTGATCGCCTCGGTCACGTTCGAATCGATCCACGATCCCTCGAGCACGGACAACGCCTTCTCCAGCCGCGCGACGGCGGTCGAGAGCTGGGCCTCGTAGCGGACCCGGAGGCCGTCTTTGTCCTCGGTCAGGATGCGTTCGGAGTCGTCGAACGCGGCGAACCATCTCAGGGGCACGTGCCAGTTGGCATGAAGGATGTGCGAACGGATCTCGGGGTGGTCCTCGTCGAGTTGGGCGAGAGCACGGGCGGCGTCACGCGCACGCTCCTCCGGGACGAACGCCTCGGCAACCTCTTCCGGCATGGAGCCGCGGAACGCGATGAGGCCCGCCAGCATCCTCAGCCGGGTGCGCCACGGGCATACCAATGTGTCTCCGTTGTAAGTGCGCACGAACGCCCCCTCGCCGGGCGCGAGCACCGGATCCGAAGGGAGCGAGGTAGATATCAACCAGCGACGAGCCGCCGAATGCTCCGAGCGATCCATCTCTGGTCGCTCGCGCAGCCAGTGTGCACGCTCGACATCGGAAAACACCGATGCGGGCTGGTACACGCGCAGGTACGACGTCGCGATCACGTTTCGAGCATACCCACGGGGGCTCCCTCTACCAGGTTCTTCCTCCGTTAGGATGTCCCGCTCAGACGCAACGGCGCGTCTATCCCAAGGAGAATCTCCAGATGAGTGTTTTCGAGCACATCGATGGCGATGGCTACGAACAGATCGTTTACTGCTCCGACGATTCCTCCGGCCTGAAGGCCATCATCGCGATCCATTCCACCGCCCTAGGCCCCGCTCTCGGTGGAACGCGCTTCTATCCATATCCAACGGAGCAAGAGGCACTGGTCGACGTGCTCCGGCTGTCGAAAGGGATGACCTACAAGGCAGCCGCAGCAGGTCTCGACCTCGGCGGCGGCAAGGCCGTCATCATCGGGGACCCACGGCGGATCAAGTCCGAAGAACTCCTTCGCGCGTATGGCCGCTTCATCGAGACCCTGGGTGGTCGTTACATCACGGCCGAAGATGTCGGCACCGCGCTCGAAGACATGGACACCGTTCGCCGGGAGTCTCGCTGGGTGACGGGATGCTCCAAGACCTACGGCGGCTCCGGCGACCCATCGCCGGTCACTGCGTACGGGGTTCTTCAGGGCATCAAAGCGTGTGCGGTCGAAGCCTTCGGCGAAGCCGACCTCAAGGGCCGCACCGTCATGCTGCAAGGGGTCGGCAAGGTCGGACATGCCCTGTGCGGTTACCTCGTCGAAGAGGGTGCCGATGTCACGATCGCCGATATCGATGTCGACAACCTGGGGAAAGCGGTCGCCGATTTCGGAGTGAAGACAACGCCCCTAGACACGGTTCACCAGCAGGAGTGCGACATCTTCGCTCCGTGCGCGCTCGGTGGCGGCATCAACGACGACACGATCTCGGAACTCCGCTGCAAGGTCATCGCGGGGGCCGCGAATAACCAGCTGGCGCGCGAGGAACACGGTGACAAGTTGCGCGACATGGGGATCCTGTACGCGCCCGACTTCGTCATCAACGCCGGCGGCCTTATCAACGTCGAGGACGAGCTGCGTGGCTACGATCGCGAGCGCGCCCTGCAGAAGGTCGACGGCATCTTCAAGGCACTCCAGTTGATCTTCTCACTGTCACAGGAACGCAACATCTCGACCGCACGGGCAGCGATCGAATACGCGGAGGACCGGATCCGCAAGGTCAGCCGTATCCGTTTGGTACGGGTCACCGAGTACGGCCCCTTATCAGCGCACTAGACATGGAGATGCTGAGCTACATCGGGAACGGTTCAGACGTCCCCGACCGAGACCTGCCCGACGGGTTGTCCGACAAGGACCTCGTCGAGATCTATCGATGGCTCGTGCTGCTGAGAACCTTCGACGAGCGCGCGGTGGCCCTGCAACGCCAAGGTCGTATCGGCACCTACGCGCTGTACTGGGGTGAAGAAGGCACGCAGGCGGGCCCCTTGTACGCGATGAAGGACACCGACTGGGTATTCCCGTCCTACCGACAGAACGCGATCGGCATCCTGCGCGGCGTTCCCGCATCGACCGTCTTGGCCTGGTGGCGCGGTTACGGCGGAACACATGGTTTCTGGAACCCGCGGGAACATCGCGTCGGCCCGATCTGCGTCCCCATCGCAACTCATCTCCCGCACGCGGTCGGTGTCGCGTGGGCGGGAAAGATGCGCAACGATCCGATCGCGTCGTTGTCGTGGTTCGGGGATGGGGCGACCTCTGAAGGCGACTTCCACGAAGCGATGAATTTCGCTGCAGTTGTGAAAGCGCCGACCGTCTTCTTCTGTGTCAACAATCAGTGGGCGATCTCGACCCCCATCTCGAAGCAGATGGCGACTCCGACGATTGCTCAGAAGGCAGACGCGTATGGGATGCCCGGTGTGCGCGTGGACGGGTTCGATCCGATCGCATGTTGGAAGGCAACCAGGGATGCCCTCGAACGGTGCCGCGCCGGCGAGGGGCCGTCGTTGATCGAAGCGTTCTGCTACCGCTTGAAGCCTCACGGCACCGCCGACGACCCCCGTCTCTACCGTGATGAAGCCGAGACCGAACGGTGGCTCGCGCTCGAGCCCGTGGGCCGGATGAGTGCGTACTTGAAGCGCACCGGCGTGCTCGACGATGCAAGAGAAGAAGAGATCAAGGCCGAGGCGAAGGGATCGATCGCTGCATCCGTCAAAGAGATGGAAGCGATCGAACAACCATCGCTCGAGGTCCTGTTCGATCACGTGTACGCATCCGGCCGGCCGTGGAGCTTCGACGAAGGCCTGGCCGAGCTCAAAGAGGTCGAGCGTCGTCCGGGTGTCAAGCCCATCGGATCCGCTGCATCTGGGGAAGAAGTGGAGCCCGGCGATGCCTGAGATCACGATGGTCGAGGCCCTGAATCTGGGGCTGCACCAAGCGATGGCTGCCGACGACCGGGTCGTCGTCCTTGGCGAGGATGTGGCCAAGACCGGCGGCGTCTTCCGGGTGACAGCGGGTCTCCTGGACAAGTTCGGCGACGACCGGATCATCGACACCCCCCTAGCCGAGGCAGGCATCGTTGGTGCTGCTATCGGGATGGCCGTCTACGGATTGCTGCCAGTCGTTGAGATCCAGTTCGACGTCTTCGTCTACCCCGCGTTCGAGCAGATCGTCGTTCAGGCCGCCCGCTATGCGTGGCGGACCAAGGGCGAGGTGCCCGCATCCATCGTCATCCGCATCCCATACGGCGGGGGCGTGCGCGCACCGGAGCTCCATTCGGATTCACCGGAGGCGTTGTTCTCGCACGTGCCGGGCTTGAAGGTCGTCTGCCCCACCACGCCTCAGGACGCGCGCGACATGCTCGTCGCGGCTATCGCCGATCCCGATCCGGTCATCTTCATGGAACCCAAGCGCATCTATCGCGCGGGACGTCAGGAAGTCACGGCCGAACTCCCGTTCGAGTTGGGCAACGGGAACGGCGTCTACAACTCTTACCTGACGAAGGCACGCGTCGCTCGCGACGGGGACGATCTTGCGATCATCACCTACGGCGCAACGTTGCCCTTGTCTCTCGAAACCGCGGATCGCCTGTCGGCCGAGGGGATCGAGGCACGTGTCATCGACCTGCGATCGATCTTTCCGCTCGATGTCGATGCCATCGTGAAGGCCGCCTCCGAGTGCGGCCGAGCATTGGTCGTACACGAAGCCCCTCGAACCGCCGGCATCGGTGCCGAGGTTTCGGCTCTGATCCACGAGCGGGCGATGCTGGACCTCGAGGCCCCCGTAGGCCGTGTGACCGGTTTCGACGTGCCGTTCCCTCAGTTCGCGAACGAGGACGACTATCTGCCTTCGGTCGACCGCATCTACCAAGGCGCGAAGAAGGTACTTTCCTTCTAAGTGAGCCCATATGCCTGACTTCAAGCTGCCCGACCTCGGCGAGGGGATGACCGAGGCAGAGATCGATCGCTGGCTCGTCAAAGAGGGGGACGTCGTCGTCGAAGACGACCCTCTGGTCGAGCTCATCACCGACAAGGCAACCGCCGAGATTCCTTCACCTTTCGCTGGGACGGTTACGAAGATCTACTTCGAGCCTGGGGCAGTGGTTCCCGTGGGGGCGGTGCTCATCTCTATCTCGGCTGCCGGGTCGTCGGAGTCAGACATGGCCTCCGTCGCGGTCCTCGAAACTCCGGCTGGCTCGCCAGCCGGAGTTCCTGCGGAGGCTCCTCCGACCACGCCTGCCACCTCCTCTTCCGGCAACGGAGTAAAGGCAATGCCACCGGTTCGGAAACTCGCTGAGAAGCTTGGTGTCGACCTCGCCGGTATCGCCGGGACGGGGCCCTCGGGGCAGATCACTCGGGGGGATGTTGAGGCGTTCGCATCTGGCCACCCTTCGTCGCTGTCTGCGCCTTCCCGGGGTGAGCGGCGGGAGCCGTTCAGGGGGGTTCGGCGGAAGATCGCTGAGCGGATGAGTGAGGCGCACCGGATCATCCCGCCGGTTACTCATGTCGAGGAATGTGATGTGACGGAGCTCGACGCGACCCGGACGCTGGCCAGTGAGCGCAATCCCGAGCTTCCTCGGCTGACGTTCTTGCCGTTCATCGTCAAGGCAGTCGTGCAGGGACTGAAGGATCATCCCGCCATGAATGCCTCGTTGGACGAAGAGGCTGGGGAGATCGTCTTCCACGATCGTTATGACATCGGAGTTGCAGTTGACACGCCCGCAGGGCTCGTCGTTCCTATCGTGCGCGATGCCGACAAGAAGCGGCTGCGAGAAGTTGCCGCGGACATCGATCGCCTGGCTAAGGGCGCGCGCGAGGGGACCCTTACTGCGGACGAGTTGAGGGGCGGAACCTTCACCGTCACGAGTCCAGGGCCGTTCGGTGGATTGATGGCAACGCCACTCGTATTCCACCCGCAGTCGGCGATCCTCGGAGTGCATCGAGCTTCGGAGAAACCCGTTGTGCGAGACGGACAGATAGTCGTTCGAAAGATGATGAACCTTTCGGTCACGTTCGACCATCGCATCCTGGACGGGATGACGGCGGCGAAGTTCGCCCTCGACCTCGTGAAACTGTTGGAGCACCCCATGGTGCTGGCGATCGAACCTTGAAAGAAAGGACGAGCATGCGCACGCGCATCGCGCTGGTAGTCGGACTCATGCTGTTGGTCTCACTACCGGCATCCGCTGCCGAAGAGTCGGACCCGAATGACTCTGCCAGCAAGCTCGACATCTCTTCCTTCAAGGCTGCGGGCCAGGACAACTCTCTTGGAACGTTCGTCATCACAGCCTTCGAACGATGGGGCTCGAAGTTCCTCAAGGACGCGAACCCGACCACTTTGAAGATCTACCTCGACGATGGATCGGATGGAGACGCCGACCTCGTCGGTAACTTCCGTTACGTCGACGGCACCCTGCTGTTCTTCCTCCACGGTCCCGACACGGGCAGCAACTACGAGCCCTTGGTCGCGCACAGACCGACACACAAGTCGGTGAAGGTTCGGGTCCCGCTGGATCTCACCGAACTGGGATCCGCTTCTCTGAGCGCTTACGCCCGGTCGATCTCTTCAGAACTGAACGATTGCTCCGGAGACCCATGCCAGGACCGGGCACCCGACACGGGCGGCATCACCGTCTACGCGAACTAGCCGAAAGGCACTTTCGAAAGGTCGTTGGGGGCCGGGTCCTCCGAATAGCCCTCGGCGGACGACCATTCGCTATAGACACTGAACTTCCCGCGCCTCGGGCCGTCGAACGCCGACCACGGAACCGTGAACGCGATCTGGTTGCCCGCGATCTCGAAGGTTCCGGGGAACCTCTTCATCCCCTTGGGTGTGTCGAAGTAACCGAACCATCCATCGTTCTCGCCGGAGGCGAACAACTGGTACTTGCCTTTGTCCGTCGCGAGGTCGACCGCGATACCAACCACCTCGCTATCGCCCGGGGCATGGTCGGGCACCGCCCCCGCCATGCCGAGGATCACCTTGAGGCTCGACCCATCCGACTGCAGCGACACCGATGTGACATCCGCATAAGGCGGCGACGCATCCGTGGGGTCCTCGAGAGCTCCGATCGTCTCGTAACCGGCCGGTTCCTGGGTTATCCCGCCGCCCGATCCTGCACGTGCCGGCTCCTTGCGGGGGGCACGTTTGTGCGTCACTTTCCCTTGTGCTGCTTCCTGAGAAAGATCCCTTGGAAGGCCCGAACCCGCGCTCCTGTCTTCCACGGGTGCTGGCGAACATGCTCCGATCACCAGGACTGACGCGATCCCTGCGCAAACGAGACGGATCATCGAGCTATTAGGTCTAAGAACCTCCGAACCAGCTCACGACCCGCCTCCACCTGAGCGCTGATGCCGGCATCGGCGGCCGCAAGTAGATCCTCTGATGACGTTCCCCACCCATCCGTCAGGTCTGGTTCACCGATGTTTGCGATCCATCCCTCGAGGATCGGTCTATCGATCTCAAAGTGGAACTGGATCCCGTACGCGTTGTCGCCGAATCGGAACGCTTGGGCGAGGCCGCTCGACTCACTGGTAGCAAGGGCAACCGCGGTGTCTGGAAACGTGAACGTGTCCTCGTGGAACTGCAGCACGGGGAGACCATCCGAGAACGGTTCGAGGACGGGATCAGCAGCCCCCTCGTCCGTGAGCTTGATGCCCGAGAAAGACGCGGTGCGCTTGTCGGCTCTGCGGACGTCCCCTCCGAGCACTCGCGAGAGCATCTGCGATCCGAGACAAACCCCGAGTATCGGAACGCGCTGGTCGACGGCATCCCTCATGAGATCCCTACTGGACCGAAGGAACGGGTAACGGTCGAGCTCGTCCACGTTCATGGTCCCGCCAAGAACGATCACAGCCGCTAGGTCTTTCGGCGAGGGCCACTCGTCCTCTTCCCACGCCTCGAAGATCTGGTACGGAACGCCCCTCTCTTCGAGCACGGCGAGGATGAGCCCGGCCGGAACAGACGGTTCGTGCTGGACGATCACCACGGGCTTCATCGGTTTCCGATCCGGTTCCGCAAGGTACCTATCCGTTCGATCTCTAACTCGACGACGTCGCCCGGTGACAGATCCCGTCCGAGGTCGAGCCCGCAACAACCACCCGGGGTTCCGGAACCGTAGACGTCGCAGGGAAAGATGTCTTCACCAGCGGAGACGTGGCTGATCATGTCCGCCCACTTCCACTTGGCGTCGGACGAGCGCGCGCGACCCCACTCCTCGCCATTCACCCGACAGATCATCGCGAGGTCGGGCTCGGTGCCTATGTCGTTGCACGTGACGATGCACGGTCCGAGAGCGTTTGCGAAATCCTTGCCCTTCGCGGGCCCGAGCCACGCACTCATCTCTTTGGACTGCACATCACGCGCCGAGAAATCGTTGAAGACCGTGAACCCGAAGATGTACTTGCCCGCCTCCGAAGTCTTCACGTCACGGCCCCTTCGTCCCATAACCACGGCCAGCTCGAGCTCGAAATCGAGGCGGTCGGTGTAAGGAGGCCATGGGCAATCGTCGTCGGGACCGAGCATCGCTCGATGGTTGCCCTTGTAGTAGATCGGGGCCTGGTACCAGTAATCGGGCACTTCTCCGTTCCGGCGGGCTGCCCCGCGCTTCACATGGTCTTCGAACGCGAGGAAGTCACGTAAGGACGCGAGTCGATCGAGGGGGCAGAGCCATCTGAACCCCGGCTGCCCTTCGGGAACGTGCAGATCGGGAACGGTCGATGCCGCGCGCGCTACATCCGCGACCTCCTGCCAGACCTCCGGTCCTTGCTCGATCAATGTGGCGGTCGATGAAAGGAAGATCCCCGACTCGATATCGAGTCGCGTCCCCGTAACTTCGTTCCATGCATCGATGAGGTCAACCGCAGGCGCATCTCCGGCCCCAACGGCTAAGCGCGGTTGGTAGCCGCCCCGGTTCGAGACGTAACGGTAGAGCCGCAACTAGTCGGTCAGTTGTCCAAGAGGCCCATGCCCTGGGCCCACGAGGTCTCGTACTCGGTCACGACCACTGCATCTGCTTCGGGAGAGACGACCAATGGTTTGTGCGTCTCGACCATGACTGCCACTTCATCGGTACGAGTCTTCGTTTTCGACGCTTCGATCGCGGCAGGTTGCGGTCCGTGATGGATGCCTTGTGGATGCAAGGTTATGTATCCAGCATCGATACCTGCACGCGAGAAGAAATCGCCATCGTGATAGAAGAGCACCTCGTCCGCGTCGATGTTTGCGTGATAGAAGGGCACCTTCAGAACGGCGGGGTCCTCTTCGAGGGGACGGGGTACGAACGAACAGATCACAAACCCTTCGTTCTCCCATGTGCAGTGTGCCGACGGCGGCATGTGATAACTCGGCGAGTACACCGGTCGATGATCGAGGATGTTCAGCTTGACCGGACACACGTCTCCTTGCCATCCGACGACGTCGAGCGGATGCCACGCGAACCAGAGAGACGTGAACACCCCGTCGCGCTTGACGCGTACCTCAAATTCGCCCTCTTCATCATGAGGATCGGGCTCGGGAACCTGCATCATCCCGGGGTCGAAGTGCGCGTGCTTGCCCATCAATCCGCGATCGGGCAAGTGATACTCGCCGGTACCTTCGATGATGAAGAAGAAGTTGTCGTCCCCATCCGGAACGACCCTGTGTGTCGTCCCTTTGGGGATGATCACGTAGTCGCCGGGCGCATAGGTCAATGGTCCGTAGTCGCTCTCGATCGTGCCGGTTCCCCGATGAACGAAATAGCAGACATCGCCGTCTGAATCGCGTAGGAAATACGTCATCGGCTCGGTCCTGCGACTCACGAACAAGCGGACATCCTCGTTGCCGGCGATGAGTTGCCAGGTCCCATTCGGTTCCGTCTGGTCCTCTGGCTTCATCTCGTTGACGTCGATCGCCTTGGGTCGGAGAGGGCCGTCGATCCGGGTCCAGGCGGTCGGGGGGTGGGTTCTGTAGAGATGGGAGGCGCGGCCGAAGAACGTCTCGCGGCCATGCTCCTCTTCGTAGGTGCCTTCCGGCACCCCGACGTGAGCCTGTTTGGTGACCTTCCCCTTGCTCCAAACAACGTCCACTACAGGTTCCCCCTCACCGCTTGCTCGCGCTCGATCGCTTCGAAGAGGGCTTTGAAGTTGCCGGCGCCGAAGCCTTTCGCGCCGTGACGCTCGATCACTTCGTAGAAGACGGTCGGGCGGTCTTGAACGGGCTTGCTGAAGATCTGCAACAGATAGCCGTCCTCATCCTTGTCGGCGAGGATCCCGTTGTTCTGCAGTGAGTCGATCTTGTCCGCGATCTCTGGGATGCGGGCCTTCACGTCCTCGTAATAGACGCCAGGAACGTTCAGGAACTCGATCCCGGCTTTCTTCATCGACTCGACGGTTCCGACGATGTCTTCGGACGCCATCGCGATGTGTTGGACGCCGGGGGTCTTGTAGTACTCGAGGTACTCCTCGATCTGAGACTTCTTCTTACCCTCAGCAGGCTCGTTGATCGGCAACTTGATCTTTCCGTTGCCATCCCAGACCACCTTCGACATCAAGGCGGAGTACTCGGTCGAGATCTCCTCGTCGGAGAAGTGACGGAGTTCGGTGAAGCCCATGATCCGCTCGTAGAAGGCCACCCACTCGTTCATCTTGCCTAGTTCGACGTTCCCGACCACATGGTCGATGTACTGGATGCCGAAACCTTGCGTGTTGTCGTGTTCGATGTCCTGGAAGCCTGGGAAGAACGTCCCGGAATAGTTCTGGCGAGAAACAAGGGAGTGGATCGTTTCCCCGTACGTCGCGATCGCGGCCTTCACGATCTTGCCGTGTTCATCCTCGAGGACCTCTGGCTCCGAGATGCTCGTTGCCCCACGCTCCATCGCCACTCGATAGGCCTCTTCCGCGTCGGGCACCGTCAAGGCAACATCGTGGACCCCGTCGCCGTGCTTCTTGACGTGATCTGTGATCGGGCTGTCATCGCTTAGAGCGCCGGTGAAGACGAGCCGTACCTCGCCCTGCTGCATAACCCAGGACACCCGATCCCTAGAGCCGGTTTCGAGGCCCATGTAGGCGACCGGGGTGAAGCCGAGGGCGCGGTAGTAGTGGGCAGCTTGCTTGGCATTTCCGACGAAGAACTGGATGTAATCGAGGCCTTGGATAGGAAAGGCATCCTCGTGCTCTGTCACGGCCACCTCCTTGTGTGCCATCAGACACTCAGGATATCGCCGGCGGAAACAAGGCCTAGTTGCGAGCCACCCTCAACCGGATGCCTGCCCATCGGGGATCGGGATCGGGATGGTCTCTCCTGCGATGGACCCCGCGGGATTCGGTACGTAGAGAGGCCGAATGTGCCATCACCTTCGCGGTGATCGCTGCGGACCGGAGTTCGAGTGCGCCTGGATCCGCACTCAACGGAAGGATCGTCAATGGCTCGATCTGGGCCGCGAGTTGGAGAAGCGACCTCTCGTCCCGCTCGATGCCAAGCCCTTGCGAGATCGCGTCCCGCAGCCACTCCCACGTGCGAGCTACGTCGATGTCCACCGGGAACAACGCGGGTGCCTCCGGTAACGATTTCGTACGACCCATCCTCTGCCCCGCGATCGCCCGCGCCGCTCGTCTTCCGAAGACGAGTGCCTCTGCAAGGGAATTGCCCGCCAGTCGGTTGGCGCCGTGAACGCCGGTACTCGAACACTCGCCGATCGCGTAGAGACGCGGGATGGACGCGCGACCGTCGAGGTCGGTCTGGACACCACCGATCGTGTAGTGGGCTGCCGGTGCGACCGGGATCAGTTCCGTCAGGGGATCGATCCCTGCACTACGGCAACTCGCCATCACGGTTGGAAACTCGGTTTCGAGGACGTGCCGGTCGATGTGACGACAATCCAGCCACGAGTTGCGGCCTGCGATCGCGCGCGCGACGACATCGCGCGGCGCCAACTCGCCGTCAGAGTGGTGTTCGAAGAGAAAGCGGCGACCGTCCGCGTCAACGATGTACGCACCGGCCCCTCTTAGTGCTTCGGTGATCAACGGCCGCTGTTGGCCTTGACCGACGGCAAGCGCGGTCGGGTGGAACTGGACAAACTCCATATCGGCGAGGCCCGCACCTGCTTCCCACGCGAGAACCATCCCGTCACCCGTTGCACCGGCCGGATTGGTTGTAGCTGCGAAGAGGGCCCCAACGCCGCCCGTTGCAAGGACGGTCGAACTCGCCTGCACATGCACGATGCCTTCGTCCGTCAGCACCCAGCCACCTACGCAGCGGCCATCGGCGACCGCGAGGCTCACGCACGCGCCTTCGAATCGAGTGATGCGCGGGATCGCCTTCTCTCGAAGGGTGGACATGATCGCCGCCCCGGTTGCATCTTCGGCGTGCACGGACCGTGCCACGCTCTGACCGCCTTCTCTAGCTAGATGGAGGTCACCGGTCTCCGTTCGATCGAAACGACAACCCAACTCGACAAGTTCGAGCACACACTCGGGTGCCTCGGAACAGAGAACTGCCACCGCAGAGGCGTCGGCGTGGCCCGCAGCAACGCGCGCCGTGTCTTCCGCGTGGAGCTCGACAGAATCATCGGGCCCGAGGGCTGCAGCGACCCCGCCTTGAGCCCAGGGTGACGAACCTTGACCTTTGCGGCCCTTCTCCACCACGGTGATGTCTGTACTCTCGGGCAGGTGAAGAGCGGCGAACAAACCTGCCGCTCCGGCCCCGATAATCAAGACGTCCGTCTTGATACGCGTAGCCATCAGTTCCCTCTGAAGGTCGGAGACCTCTTGCCTAGGAACGCCTTGACGCCCTCGAGGTGATCGTTGGTGCTACCCGCATCACTCTGTGCGTCGACCTCGGCTTCGAGTTGTTCGTCGAGGGAACGTTCGGATGCTTTGTAGACGAGATCCTTGGTCAGCGCGTAGGCCCGTGTTGGGGCGATCGCAAGCTCCTGGGCGACGGCCGACAGGCGGGACGAGAGTTCGTCTGCAGCAACGACCTCATTAACGAGCCCTAGAGCAAGTGCTTCGGCGGCATCGACGGGGCGACCGGTAGTGGCCAGCTCCATCGCGCGCGCTTCGCCGACCATCTTGGCAAGGAACCACACCGCACCGCTATCTGGCACCAGCCCAACTTTGATGAACGCTAGGACGAACTTCGCTTTCTCGGATGCGATGCGGTAGTCACACGCAAGGGCCAAGCTCGCCCCTGCACCCGCAGCGACGCCGTTGATGGCCGCTACCACCGGCTTGGGAGTTGATCGGAGCACTCGGATCAATGGGTTGTAACGGTCAACCAAGGTTCGGCCGAGCTCGGGGAGTGAGCCATCCTCGTAACCATCCGCAAGTGCACCTAGATCTTCGCCTGCACAGAAGCCGCGCCCGGCGCCCGTGATCGTCAGACAGCGCACCGAATCGTCCGAGGACGCCTTCTGCACGGCCTCCAAGACGGCAAAACCAAGTTCGTCGTTGAACGCGTTAAGGACGTCGGGTCGGTTCAGAACAAGGGCACCGACTCCATCGACGGCGGAATACTCCAGAACCATGGCGCGAGGTTAGCGCGGACCTACATCGAACGCGCTAGGGCGAAGCCTCTTCGCGCAAGTTCTCGATCGCCTCGCGGCGGCGGGTTTCGGTCTGGGAGTCATCGCGGCCGGTCACCTCGGCGATCCTGTCGATCATGACGTCGAGGTCGAAGGGCTTCGTCAGATATTCGTCGCAGCCGAGCTCCCACCCCTGCAGCTGAGCCTCGCTCGAGGCCTTGGCCGTAACGAGGATGACCCGCGTCTGCCTGTTCTCGCCCTTCGACAACTCTTCGAGCACCTGGAGGCCATCCATCACGGGCATCATCACGTCGAGTAGGACAACGTCTGGAGCCTCTTCGCGGATCACTCGTAAGGCTTCTTCGCCGTTAGCAGCGGTGAGGGTTTCGAACCCTTCGAACGAGAGGTTGGTCTTGAGCAACGAACGCAGAGCGGGCTCGTCGTCTGCGATCAGGATCTTGCGGGCATCAGTCGACATCTGAGTTCAGCTTGCCTCTGTCCGCTGCGCGTTTCGGAAGGCGGACCGTGAAGATCGTTCCCTTCCCCTCCGCGCTCTTGACACCGATATCACCACCGTGCGCATCAACGAGCTGCTTGACGATGAACAACCCAAGTCCAAACCCCCCTACCTTGCGGGTGGAAGACGAGTCGACCTGATGGAATCGCTCGAAGATGACCTGCAGGCCCTCCTCGGAGATCCCCACCCCTTCATCCGCGACCTCAAGGAGACCCTCTTCAGGGGTCTCGCTGACCGTCACGATTACTCTCGACGGTTCGTCCGAATACTTGAGCGAGTTCTCGATCAGGTTCGTCATGACCTGTTGCAAGGCGATCAGGTCACCCCAAATCTGAGGTTTGTCCGGCTCCGCCCTCAGCTCAACCGTGCGGCCTTCGCCGCTCTTGGTCTGTACCAACTCCTGGATGACCTCGTTCGCCG
This sequence comes from Actinomycetota bacterium, assembly GCA_034665745.1. Lineage (GTDB taxonomy): Bacteria > Actinomycetota > CADDZG01 > CADDZG01 > WHSQ01 > JAXDJJ01. Next base: position 46,359 of record JAXDJJ010000022.1, read on the forward strand.
CGGCCTTTAGGTCCACCAATACGCGTTTCATCGGGCGGCCGGACTCGATCTGGGAGGTCGTTAGTACGTCCTCGACAAGTCGAAGCAAGCGTCCCCCCTGACGTTCGATCATCTCCATGAATTGCGCGTGATGCTCTGGGTCCATCTCGCGACCCTTCCGGCTCACCGTCTTGGCCGCCCCGATGATCGCGGTCAGAGGAGTCTTCAGCTCGTGAGACACGCTCGCCACGAAGTCACTCTTCAATTGATCGAGCTCTTCTAGACGCGCAACCGTCTCGCGCTCCTTCTCGAAGATGCTCGCGTTGCCGATCGCGATCGCGGCATGCTCTGCGAACAATCCCAGGGCATTCAGATCTTGCTCAGTGAAGATCCGCTGCCTCTCGGTGTCGTTCAGGTTGAGAACCCCCAAGAGCTCGTCGTTGCGCACCAGTGGCACACTCATCGCCGAGCTGATCCCTCTCTCGGGGTGGCCGCGTCCCTTCTGAACACGATCGCCTTGGATCAGCATCGGTTGACGACTCTGCGCGACCGTTCCAGAGATCCCGGTCCCAACCTTCGCCCGACCCTTCATCACGGTTTCGACCTTCGGGCCGTGGTAGCTGACGACCTGCAGATGCTCACCATCCTCTTCGAGCAACATGATGGAACCTTCAGTTCCCCCAAGCAGTTCCAAGGCTGAGGACAGGATCAGGTTCAAGACGTCCGTGAGATCCAAAGTCGTGTTGATCGCCTTGCCGACCTCGGACAGAGCCGAGATCTCTGACAACCTGTTGGAGAGAGCGGAGGAAAGGACACGCTCCTCGATGAGCATGTGTGCAACCGTCCTCAGACGACTCTCCTTGTCGATCACGTAGAGGACGAACGACAACACCAGACCGAGGATCAGCACACCGATCACATATGAGGAGGCCGACGCGAGCTGCAGTGACGCCGGAAGGAGGTCGTACGCGAGCCAGTAGAGCGCGACGGCAACCGTAAGAGCGACGATCACGAACAGGGAGACCGACCACAACTGGGTCCGGCGACGGTCGACCTGCGAGAGGGTTACGCGTCCCTCGTCTGGCTTTATCCCTGCGGCTCTAGCAACCTCCGCTGCAGTGCCGGTTGGACCTAAGCGTTTCCGGACGGCCATGGCGCACGGTCGGACTCGGGAGCGGGACTCGCCTCGAGGACGTGCTTGTTGCGCAGCTCATGCGCGGGGATGGGGATCGGATAGTTAGAGGAGAAACACGCGGTGCAGAACCCGTCCGTCGGAACCTGGGTGGCATTCAACATGCCTTCGAGGGACAGATACGCGAGGGAGTCGGCGCCGACATGGGCCCTGATGCTCTCGACGTCCATCGTGGCACCGATGAGCTCGTTCTGGTCGGGCATGTCGATCCCGTAGAAGCACGGCCATTTGATCGGAGGAGAGGAGATGCGCATGTGAACCTCGCGGGCCCCCGCATCGCGAAGCATCTGGACGATCTGCTTCGTCGTGTTCCCGCGCACGATCGAGTCGTCAACCACAACGAGCCTGCGACCTTCGATCACCTCACGCAATGGGTTCAATTTCATCCTGATGCCCTGCTGACGCATCGACTGGGTCGGCTGTATGAACGTCCTTCCGACATACCGGTTCTTTACGAAACCTTCGCCGTACACGACCCCCGAACCGGACGCGAATCCCTGAGCCGCGGGAACCCCACTGTCGGGGACCGGCATCACGAGCTCGGCTTGAACCGGCGCCTCTTCCGCTAGTCGCTGACCCATCCGATATCTCGTTGCGTACACGTTCTGCCCCATCAAGGTCGAGTCCGGTCTAGCGAAGTAGACGTGCTCGAAGACACATGCAGCAGGCGTGGTGGGGTTGAAGCGATCGCTCGTGATCCCATCCTTATCGATGGTCACCAATTCCCCCGGTTCCACGTCACGGATGAAGCGGGCCCCGAGAAGGTCCAACGCGCATGTCTCCGACGCAAGCACCCACTTGCCCTCACCGAGAGCACCTATGCAAAGGGGACGGAAGCCATACGGATCGCGCGCACCGAAGAGCTTGCCTTCATCCATCATCGTGAACGAGAAGGCCCCCGACAGCTTCGGCAGAACCGAGAGGATGGCCGTCTTGGTGTCACCCGTGTTAGCGCGAGCGATATGCGCGGCAACCAGATCGGTGTCGGACGAGGATGCAAGCCGCGCGCTGGTCGGCGTTGGATCGCCACCTGCTGCAGCCAACGAATCCTTGAGCTCGACAGAATTAACGAGGTTCCCGTTGTGAGATAAGGCGATCTGCCCGGTTGCCGAGCTCTTGAACGACGGCTGCGCGTTCTCCCACGTCGTCGAACCCGTCGTCGAGTAACGCGTGTGTCCGATCGCGAGACTCCCTCGGAGGCTCCTCAACACGGTTTCATCGAAGACCTGGGAGACGAGTCCCAGCTCCTTGTAAACGACGATGGTTTGGCCGTCAGAGATCGCTATGCCGGCGGCTTCTTGACCACGATGCTGAAGGGCATACAAGGCGTAGTACGTCAGCCTGGCGACGTCCTCACCAGGTGCGTAGATACCGACGACACCACACGCGTCCCGCGCTTCTCCTGCCATCTATTGGATGTTACTTGAGAGGGTGTTCGGAAGGGCGCCTTCGAACGCGCTCATAGCAGCTTCGAGGGGGACGGAGAAGGCTCCGAAGTCAAGCTCCGCACCTCCGACGGTGCCTATGGTTAGGGCGGTCGTGCCGGCTCGCTCCGCTATCGCGATGACATCTCCAACCAGGTTCTTTGGACAGGTCACGATGGCGCGCGAGGGTGATTCCGAGAACAGAGCGGTGTGATCCCCGGCCGCATCCAGGGTGAAGCCCTTCCCACCAGCGATCGCACTTTCGGTCAGCGCGATACAGAGTCCGCCACCCGAGAGATCGTGACTCGAGGTGATCGATCCGTTCGCGTGGGCGAGGAAAGCGATCAGCGCGGCCTCCTTGTCTAGATCGAGGTGCGGAGGCCTCCCACCGACGGTGCCGTTGACGACCTTGGCGTATTCGCTTCCTCCGAAGTCGGCTGGGTCTGTCGTACCAACGAGGACGATGGCTTCGTCCTCGGTAGGGAAAGCAAGCCCTCGAACCTGCGCTTCGGCCGGCACGGACCCAAGCATGCCGATCACCGGCGTCGGATAGATGGCCCGGCCTTTCGTCTCGTTGTAGAAGGACACGTTTCCTCCGGTCACGGGGGTTCCCAACCGCAGACACGCGTCACTCATTCCGCGGATCGTCTCCGAGAACTGCCACATCACGTCTTCCTTCTCGGGATTCCCGAAGTTGAGACAGTTCGTGATGGCCAAGGGCGTTGCACCCACACACGCCACATTGCGAGCGGCTTCGGCTACTGCAAGGCGCGCGCCTTCATATGGATCGAGGTAGCAGTAGCGCCCGGGTCCGTCGCACGTGATGGCGACGCGCACCTCGGTCCCCGGCAACCGGATCACGGCCGCGTCGCCGCCTGGGCCCAGCAACGTGCCGAGGAAGATCATGTGGTCGTACTGCTCCCAGATCCACCTCTTACTTGCGACGTTCGGCGACGACAGCACCGCCATGAACGCGGACTCGAGCGAGGCCGGAGCTGTGTCACCGGATGGACTGGCTTGAAGCTCGTCGATCCAGGAAGGACGCGCCAACGGCCGCGTGTAGACCGGTCCTTCTTCCGCCAGCGCATGAGCCGGAACATCTGCAACCACGGCGCCTTCGCTGATGATCTCGACCCGATCCGACGCAACGATCTCGCCGATCGCGTTCGCCTCGATCTCCCACTTGGTACAGACAGCAAGGACCGCATCGACATGGCGAGGCTCGACGACCACGAGCATCCGTTCCTGAGACTCCGAGATCATGACTTCGAACGGTTCCATGCCGGGCTCTCGCCGGTGCACGTTGTCGATGTTGACCCGCATGCCGGTGCCAGCCTTCGATGTCATCTCTGACGTCGGGCACGAGATGCCACCGGCACCAAGGTCCTGCAGCCCGACGATGAGATCATCCCGGATCAGTTCTAAGCAGGCCTCGATCAATAGCTTCTCGGAGAACGGGTCGCCCACCTGAACCGAAGGACGCTTCTCGTCGGAGGTTTCGTCGAATTCGGCCGACGCAAGCACGCTGGCTCCCCCGATACCGTCTCTCCCGGTTGACGATCCGATCAAGATCGCGATGTTCCCGGGTCCCTCGGCGCGTCCGTGCATCAACTTGTGTTCGATAACGCCCAAACATGCGACATTGACCAGGTTGTTCTCGGCGTAACAGTCTTCGAAAACGGCTTCGCCTCCGACCGTCGGTACTCCGATCGAGTTGCCGTACGACGAGATGCCGTGCACGACTCCATCCACCAGGTACCTGGTTCGAGCGTCATCGAGGGGGCCGAACCGCAACGGGTCCATCAACGCGATCGGACGCGCTCCCATCGACAAGATGTCGCGCACGATGCCGCCAACGCCGGTCGCCGCGCCGTTGAACGGTTCTACGAAGGACGGGTGATTGTGTGACTCGGCCTTCCACGCCACCGAAACACCAGGGGCGACCTCGATGATCCCGGCCCCCTCACCCGGTCCCACCAAGATGTGGGCACCTTCGGTCGGGAGCTTCTTCAGGTGGATGCGGCTCGACTTGTAGGAGCAGTGCTCGCTCCACATGACCGAGAACATCGCAAGTTCCGTGTAGCTCGGATCGCGGCCAAGGCGCTCGCAGATCTGCTCGAACTCGTCATCGGTTAGACCGAGGTCGCGGTGCAACGATGCGGTGATGGTCACACCCCGGCCTTCGCGCTGACGTGGTCGATCATCGATCCCAAGATCAGGCGACCGTCTTCGGATCCGAGCACGGCTTCGCAGGCTCGTTCCGGGTGTGGCATCAAACCGAAGACCGTCTTGTCCTCATTCATGATCCCTGCAACGGCCGCTAGCGACCCGTTCGGGTTGTCGGCATACCGAAGAAGGATCTGTCCGCGCTCTTGCAGACCCTGGAGCACGGAGTCCTCGCAATACCAGTTGCCTTCGAAATGATTGATGGGGATGCGTAGCACCTGGCCTTGGGTCGCGCGCGAGGTGAATGGTGAGTCCGCGTCCACGACCTCGAGGTCCACCCACTTGCACAAGAACTTCAGTCCTGCGTTCTTTCGAAGGGCCCCCGGCAACATCCCCGCCTCACACAACACTTGGAACCCGTTGCAGATCCCGATCGTCAGTCCCCCGGACTCGGCGTGTCTCTGCACGGCAGACATGATCGGGGAGAACCGGGCGAGGGCACCCGTGCGCAGGTAATCTCCATGCGCGAAACCTCCAGGGAGAACGACGATGTCGACATCCGGCAGAGCGTCATCCGCATGCCACACCATGACAGGCTCGGCCCCCATCTCGCCGAATACCTTGGCGCAATCTTGCTCGCAGTTCGATCCGGGGAACACGACGATGCCGACCTTCGTGCTCATGACTCGAGCGTCACCTCATACGACTCGATGACAGGATTCGAAAGCAGTCGTTCACACATCTGTTGAACCTGCTCGCGTGCCTCTTGTTCGTCTGCTGCATCAACCGCAAGGCGGATGCGCTTTCCAACACGAACATCGGCCACACCCGAGAAGCCCAGGGCCGGGAGAGCGCGCTCGATCGTCTGACCTTGGGGGTCGGCGATCCCATCCTTCAGCATCACGTTGACCGTCGCCACGAATGGCATCAAGCACCTCCACCGAGAGCAGCCGCACCGGCAACCGAACCACCGGCGATCGCAGCAAGAACGAGAACCCCAACCAGAGTGACACCTAAGGCTTTGAGAGGGGGCAACGAGGACGCAACCTCGACGCCGCGCACGAAGATGAAAAGCGACCACACGACGAGACTCAACGAGAAGGCTATGGACAACGCGGCCCATCCCGTGGCCAACGAGTCGCCGAGCTTCTCGCTCGTGAACGTGTCGCTGCCAACGATGATCAGATCTAGGGGCAAGAGGATCGCGAGTCCCAGGATCTGCGGAAAGGCGCTTGCCCCCCAGACGACGCGCATGTCACGAGCGTTCGAATCTCCTCCCGCGAGGCGGGCGGCTCCGGAACCGAGGTACCCCCACACGAGCTGGGCCACGAGCCCGAGAAGAGCCCCTGCTACTCCGGCGGCGATCAAGTAGCCCCATTCGAATCCGGATCGAGCAACCTCTCTGACGCCGATCAAGCTGCCGAGCTTCAGCCACACGAGCATCAAAGCGGCCCCACCGAGTGCAGACAGCACGTACGGAGCAACGCCTTCGACCGGCCGGGTTCCTGCTTGCTCGCGTTTGCGCGTAACACGGAAGACTTCCGCGAATCCTGCACGCGGGCTGAGGAGGACGGATCGAAGTGTGAAACCGAGTTGCGCGGACGCCTGTGTGCGTCCGGGGGTGGTCGCTTGAGCAGCGATCAGCCAGACACCTCTTTCAGCCATGAGTCGAACGGACGACCTGAAACCTTCTCGTAAGCCTCGATGTAGCGATCGCGCGACGCCGCGACGACATCGGGTGGAAGCTGCGGAGCAGGTGGGTTGTGATCCCAGCCCGAGGTATCCAACCAGTCGCGCACATATTGCTTGTCGAACGAGGGCTGCGAGCCACCGGGCTTGTAAGTGTCAGCAGGCCAGAATCGGCTCGAGTCCGGGGTGAGGACCTCGTCGATCAAGATGACTTCGCCGTCGTAGATACCGAACTCGAACTTCGTGTCGGCGATGATCACACCGCGACCGGCAGCGAGCTCTGCGGCCTTCTGGTACACCGCCAGCGCGTAGGAACGCGCCGTGTCATAGACCTCTTTGCCTGCAACTTCTGCCGCTTGAGCCTCGGTGATGTTCTCGTCGTGGCCCGTAACCGCCTTCGTTGCGGGCGTGAGGATCGGCTCGGGCAGGCGGTCGGATTCGACGAGTCCCTCGGGAAGCTTGTGACCGCAGACCTCACCCGAGGCCTTGTATTCCTTCCACCCGGAGCCAGACAGATAGCCACGCACCACGAACTCGATCGCGATCGGCTCTGCCTTCTTGCACAGCATGGCGCGGCCCCCGAGGTCGTCCATCCCGACATCGGGCAGGTCTTCCGCTCTGATCGAGATCAGATGATTCGGGCACACACCGTCCATGACCTCGAACCAGTAATGGGAAAGCCCCGTTAGGACCTTCCCCTTGTCGGGTATCGGCTGGTCCAACACGACGTCGTAGGCGCTGATCCGGTCCGAAGCAACGAGCAGTAGTTCGTCGCCAACCTCGAACAGCTCTCGGACTTTTCCCGAGCCGACGTGCGTCACATCTGTCATCTAAAGGGCCTCCAGTCGGTCGAAGATCACATGTGTCTCTCGAAGATAACGCGCAGGGTCGAAGCAGGCTTCGATTTCGGCCGGATCCAGGTGTTCGGTTATCTCGGGATCCGATTTCAGCAACTCGAGGAACGGCCGTCCCTCGTCCCAGGCGGCCATCGCGTTGCGCTGAACCAGCGTGTAGGCCTGCTCGCGCTGCAATGTCCCCTTCGCTAGCAGTGCCGTGAGAACGCTCTGAGAGTTGAGCAATCCGTAGGAGGCATCGAGGTTCACCTTCATACGGTCCGGGAAGACCTCCAGACCATCGATCACCCATCTCATCTTCTCGATCATGTAATCGAGCAGGGTGCATGAGTCCGCAAAGGTGATGCGCTCGACCGAGGAGTGCGAGATGTCCCTTTCGTGCCACAACGCCACGTTTTCGTAACCGGTCATCGCATAAGCCCGCAGCAGCCGGGCAAGGCCGCAGATCCGCTCGCACACGATCGGGTTCCGCTTGTGGGGCATCGCCGAGGATCCCTTCTGACCCTCTGCGAACGGTTCCTGCGCCTCGCGAACCTCGGTCCGTTGCAGATGTCTGATCTCTTGAGCGAACCGCTCGAGCGACGCGCCCGTGGTTGCGATCGCTCCAAGGAACTGCGCGTGCCTGTCCCGCGATACGACCTGGGTTGCTGCGTCCTCGACCTGCAGACCCAAGCGGTCACAGACGAACGCTTCGACGTCCGGCGGAAGCTGCGAATACGAACCGACCGCCCCCGAGAGTTTCCCAACGGCGACCTCGTCCCGAGCGGTCCGCAGCCGATCCCTGTCCCGGGACAGCTCGAACGCCCAGTTCGCAAGCTTCAAACCGAAGGTGGTGGGCTCCGCGTGCACGCCATGAGTTCGCCCTGCCATCAGGGTGTCCCTGTGCTCGAGGGCTTTCTCACGGATCGTCTGGGTCAGCCGACCGATGCCTTCGACCAACAGATCACCCGCATCCCGCAAGGCGACCGCGGTAGCGGTATCCAGGACATCCGACGAGGTCATGCCGAAATGGATGTGACGGCCCGCGTCACCGATGTTCTCCCGCACGTTCTCGACGAACGCGACGACGTCATGGTGGCGAAGTTCTTCGATCTCTGCGATCCGGGCGACATCGAAGCTCGCCTTCTCCTTGATCTCGCTCAGGTCCTCGACCGGGACCTCGCCGAGCCGCACGCGGGCCTCGACGGCGAGGATCTCGACCTCGAGCCAGCGGGCGAATTTCGATTGTTCGGAGAAGATCGAGGCCATCTCGGGCCTCGAATAACGGGGGATCACGACCCCATCCTATCGAGGGGCTTAGACCTCCTGGCCTAGAGCTTCAGGCCCTCGGCCAGCTCCTTCTTGTAGTCACGGAGTTTCGCGGTCAGGGCCTCATCGCCGGTAGCGATGATCTGGGTTGCAAGCACGGCGGCATTCTTCGCGCCCCCGATCGCGACCGTCGCGACGGGAACCCCGGGAGGCATCTGGACGATCGCATAGAGGGCGTCGGCGCCGGCAAGGCCCTCTTGGAACAGCGGCACACCGATCACAGGAAGGTATGTGTGGGCAGCAACGACACCTGGAAGGTGCGCTGCGAGACCTGCCCCCGCGATGATGACCTTGAGCCCGCGGTCGGCGGCACTGCTTGCGTATTCCGAGACTCGGGTCGGTTTGCGGTGAGCAGACATGACCTCGATCTCCGACTCGATACCGAAGCGCTCGAGCACAGCTACCGCTTTCTCCATGACGGGCATGTCGGAGTCGCTGCCCATGATTATCCCGACGAGTGCGCTCATGCCTGGTTCCTCTCTGCGAGTTCGGCGCGAACGGCGATATCGGTCCGCGCATGACGTCCTTGAAAGTGGATCTTCGAGACTGCATCGTACGCGCGGGACCTTGCCACTTGGAAACTCGATCCGAGTGCGCTGACCGCGAGAACACGACCCCCCGAAGTCACCAGGCGATCACCGTCCATCGCCGTACCCGCATGGAACACCAGAGCGCCCGTGGCCTCTGCGGCCTCGATCCCGGTGATCTCGAATCCGGTTTCGTGCTTCTCGGGATAGCCACCCGATGCGAGCACGACCGATACACATCGCTCGGGCGACCATTGCAACTTCGTTCCGTCGAGCTCACCGGACGCGCACGCCATACACACCTCGGCAAGGTTCGACTCGAGCCGCGGTAGTAGCGCTTGGGTTTCAGGATCGCCGAAGCGCGCGTTGAACTCGATGACACGAGGGCCCTTGGTCGTCAGTGCGAGGCCCGCGTACAAGGCACCGACGAAGGGTGCACCGGCAGCTGCGGTCGCCGTGACAAGAGGTTCGATCACTTCCCCAACGATCTGGTCCAGAACCTCCGGCGGACAAGCGGGGACGGGACTGTACGAACCCATCCCACCGGTGTTGGGTCCCGCGTCGTCATCCCCAACGCGCTTGTAGTCCTGAGCCGGTTCACACGCGACCACCTTCGAGCCATCGGTGAATGCGATGACCGATGTCTCTTGGCCGTCGAGGAACTCCTCGATGACCACGATGCTTCCGGCTTCGCCGTACTTGCCTTGAACCATCCGTTCGTCGATCGCCTCGAGCGCCTCGTCGCGGTCGCTCGTCACGACCACGCCTTTG
>JAXDJJ010000023.1:0-33712 GCA_034665745.1 Actinomycetota bacterium
CGGTCACCCGCCCTGTCTTCGGAGCGAAGCGGAACCCTCCGCCGCGCGACGTGCCCATCTACTTCGCTGCTGTCGGAAAGATCATGGCCCGTACCTGTGGCGAGGTTGCCGACGGTTTGCTCGCGCATCCGATCGCGTCACCGAAGTACCTCGAAGAGATCGTCAAGCCGGCGATCGCCGAGGGGGCCGAGCGCGCGGGGCGCAAGCCGGAAGCCTGCAACCTGACGGCCGACTGGCTGATGTCGATCTCTGATGACGTGGACATGGCCAGGCGCGAGGTCAAGTTGCAGATCGCGTTCTATGCGACCACACGCACCTACAGCCCGATCCTCGAGCTGCACGGCAAGGCTCACATCGTTCCCGACCTGCGCTCCGCCCTCGAGGCTAAGGACAAAGAGCGGATGATCTCGTTGATCGACGATGATCTCTGCGATGCGATGGCCGCCGCCGGACCCGCGGACGAGGTCAAGCAGAAGATCGATTCATGGAGCCACATCGCCGACAGGTTGATGTGTGCCGGGCCTTGGTACGGACCGGACCCGGGTCGGATGATGGAGAACTACTCCGCGATCGTGGAGACCTTCGGCAAGAAGTAATGCGGATCGGCTGCGCCGATCCTGTTGCTAAGCCGGTGTCGACCTAGTCGACACATGTCTCAGTAATTACGTGGTCTGCTGTTGCGTGCTGATGACTTCGACCTTGTCGGCTTTCCAACTACCGTCCTGCGTGTCGATCAGGGTGATCTTCAACACGTAATCGATCGTCGTCCCGGCGGGGTTGCTGTTGGATTGCGCCGTCTGCGTGACGTTCATCAGGGCGATGGCTTCAGAGCCGCTCTGGAAATAGACATCGGGCCCTTTCAGGATGCTTCCCCGCGAGGACGCGGATGCTTCCTCCAAGGCAGTCCCGAGTCCGGCCCCCGAGGACAGGACCTCTTCGTATTGTTCGCGGAAGTTGCCGGTTGCGATGGACAGCATCTCGGCGGAGACCTCTTCGAGGTTCGTCGAGTCGTAGTTGAGCAGGAGGTTCGCAACCTTTTCGGAGACCTCTTTGACCTGGGGGGATTGCTCGGACAGGGCGGTTCCGACGTCGTCGGACGACACGTCACTGGACAGGTATAGGAAGCCGAACACCGCGGCTGCCGCCAGAGACACCACCGCCAGCGCAACGAGGACCGGAACGACCCACCCCTTGCGACCGCCAGCCGTGGCAGTGCCATAGGTGCCGGGTATCTCGCGCTCTACGGACATATCTCCACCGAGCTCATCGCGGCGCGCGCTTTCATCCATGACCTTCATCCTAGGGGTGGGTGGGGGATCAGACGCCGTTCAGGTAGAACAGCGTCCAGGACCAGTTGGACATGCGCGACGGCAACGTAGAGCTAGATCCCATCGTGGGGCTTCCGGTTCCGGGTAGGAACCCGATCCCGGTGCTGGTCGGACCATTCGAGCTCGTCTGCGTTGTGGAGTCCTGTTGCGCATCGGTCCCACAACGAAGGTTCTTCGACGGCGGCCTTTCCGAGCGATCCGTTGGCGAGCGCCGGGGTGTCCCGTAACTACACGCCGGGTTGCCTTGGTCCTGAACCAACCCGAAGCGGATCATGCCCGTGCCCGGCTCGAAGGACTTGTTGACTCCACTCAATGCCGTGGGCAGGTGCTGGAGTATCCGGCGAAGGTCATCTTCGTGATCCGCCTGGATGTCGTTGACCTCGCCGAAGCGGATCAAGAACTCGTTGACCGCGGCCCTGTTCTCTCGGAGAAGAGCAAGAGCTTCGTCGGAAGTGAGGTTCGTGTTCTGCATGAGACGTTTGATGTTCTCGGTGCTCAGGGCGAGGGACTTGCTCACGGTTACGAGTTGGTGAACCGCGGTTTCGAAATCGTCGCGGGAGTTCAGGAATGCGTCGCCCACCTTTGTCCCGGAGCGCAAGATGCCTTCGAACTCTGGAGCGCGTTTCGCGAAGACCTCGGCAAGGTCGGCGGTGGACTCGATGATCGTGGCGATGTCGGGTCCCGTCCCTGAGAGACCGATCCCGAGGGCGTCGATAGCTCCCTTGAGGTCCTCGGGCGGGACTCCGCGAAGGACGGCTTCCAGGGTCGTCAAGAGTTCCTGGGTGCTAACGGGGATCGAGGTCTGTGCCAGTGGGATCGTGTCGCCGTCCTCGAGCATCGGTCCCTCGTCGACCGCGGGCAGAAGATCGACGAACTGCTCGCCGACCGCGCTCTTGATCATGACCCGCGCCTCGACTCCCTCGGACGGGATCTGGATCTCTTTCCTGATCAGCAACTGGATCTCCACGCCTTCTTCGACGACGTTGAGATCGCCAACCTGACCAACGGTCACACCGCGGTAGGTGACCTCTTGGTTCGTGAAGACACCACCTGCGTCTTCGAATATCGCGTTGACGGTGTAGCGATCCTGGAGGACCGCAAGCACCTGCGTTGCCATCGCGTACGACAACCCCAGACCGAGCACCAGGAAGGCGATGATGTTGACGCGGACCCTCATCTTCGGAGTGAGCTTGGCCATTACCTGGCCTCCAAGGGCTGCATCATGATCAGCTCGGTGCCATTACCCGGAAGGTTCTGGGACGACGAACGCCGGCCGGGGTCGTCATTTCCATCGGCTTGTGGACACTGGTCACCAGGACCGAAGTCGTCGGCCCCCGCCAGACAGACATCGAGCTGGAGGTAGTCCCCGGGCATCGACTCGGGCCAGAAGCGCGCGAACGTCGCAAGGGTTTCCAAGGTCTTGCGCAGGTTCGCGCTGTTGGCCACAAGGGTGTCCAGCACCGGTCGAAGATCCTGGAACTGCTTGTTCAAACCGTTGTCCGTCTGTTCGAGCAGTTGCACGGAGACCTTCGTGAACCGATCTAAAGAGAACAACAGGGTGCGCAAACCGTTCTTGTTGTCTGCGAGAACGCCGGACGAATCCGCGAACGATCTCAGGAACCTTTGAAGGACCGGCGTCTGGTCGATCAAGGTGGCAGCGACGGAATCGAGGTGGTCGACAGCACCTGCGATGTCGGACTTGCGATCGGCCAGGAGGTCTGTGAAGTCCCGAAGATCGAGCAGAACCTCACGCAGCTCGTCCGCGTGGTCGCGCAGGATGTTGGCTTGAGATGAGGTGAAGCGGTTGATCTGTTCGAGGTTACCGGTGCCGAGCACACCGGCGAGCTTGGCGAAGATCTCTTCGAGCTCGGTTGCTTTCGAGGTGTGTTCGGACGTGAGGATGTCGCCGTCCTGAAGGAACGGCTCGCCTTCGGATTGCGCTTGCAGGTCGACGAACTTCTCGCCCAACAGTGAGGTCGTTCGAACGACCGCGAGGACGTCGGCTGGGATCTTCTCTCCGGGGTTGAGACACATCGTGACCTGTGCTTCCCACCCATCGAGCTCGATCTTCTTGATCGTTCCGACCTTGACGTCCGACGACTGAACATTCGCGTTCTCGACGAGGTCTCCAACCTGGGCGAACTTCCCGATGATCTCAGTCCCGTTGCATGCCGTCTCGAAGCCGAGCACGGCACACGACGACAAGGCCAAGGAAGCCACGAGGCCGAGCGCGGTTTTCGAGACGAGGGATCTCACGAGCTCCCTCCCAGGAAGCCGAAGAACCCGCCGAACCAGTCCCCGATCTTCGAGGCTAGGGATGGGGTAGAGGTTCCCGTGACGGCCCCGCCCGCAGCGTTGCCGGTGAGACCCCCACCCAGCTCGTCGATCGGAGTGTTGAGGTCAGGGATGTCGCCGACGCCGTCTTGGATGCCGTCGAGGATCCCGCCCGCACCAGTGATCGCGTCCTTGAGGTTTTCGCATTCACGCGCGAGCTTGCGCAACTTCTTTTTCAACGGCTTGACGATCTCGTCCATGATCGACGGGTCGATGTCGACGTTCTGCAGGCGCCGCAGTTGGCGTTTCGCCTGCCGGGTGCCCTCCTTGCAATCGATCGCCTTGGCGATGTCCGCGGTGGGATCGATGGTGGTGTCGGTAGTACCCGTCTGTGGAGGGGGCTCGCCGTTCTGGTTACGACACGCTTCCTTCAGCGTGTCTTTGATCGGTCCGGCAGGAAGACCGTCGAGGAGACCGCAGTTGATGCGGCTCTGGTTGTCGCGGACGTCGATGTCGTGGTTCGGGCCACCGTGATAGGCGTTGGCCAACCCGATCCCGACGACGGGCAACCATTGCAATGATTCCTCTACCGAGCCCCTGTTCTCGAGGACCTTGGACAGGACGTTGCCGGCCATATCGAGATCGGTACCCAAGGTGGCGCGGTTGGTCTTCAGGACACGGCCGACCTCACCGGTCATGTCGGCAAGGTTCGCCAAGGTCGCCTCGAGGTCACCATGGCTCTCTGCCAAGGTCGTCAGGACGATCGCCATGTTCTTGTTGAGGCTGCCGATGGAACCGGCGCGCTGCGACAGCTTGCCGAACAGGTCGTCCAGGTTGATCAAGAGATCCGAGAGGTCGCCCTGGGCATCGGAAAGAGCGCCGGTCAGGGCGGCGGTGTTCACGACGGTGCCCTTCAAGTCATCGGCCCGGTCTCCGACCGCATCGTTCAGCGCGACGACGAGGTCTCCGAGTGCCCCGGGTTCACCGTTCTGGCCCGGCTCGATCGCCTCGAGCAGCTTCTTCAACTGCTTGAAGACGTCGTCGAGCTCTGCCGGGATCTGCGTGCGGTCCGTGTCGAGCACCGTGCCGGGCTCCATCACCGGTCCACCTGTGTACGGAGGGTGCAGCTGCACGAAACGGTCGGCGATGACCGAGATCGGAACGATCTGAGCGAAGGCGTCCGCGGGGATCTTGTACTCCTCATTGATCTCCATGACGACTTTCACCCTCGATCCGACCGGATCGACACTCGTGATCTTCCCGACGGGAACACCGAGGATGTCGACGTCGGAGTTGGGGAACAGACCGATCGCCTTCTCGAAGTAAGCAGTCACCGTGTACGTGTCCTTCGGGTTGCGCAGGACCAACCCAGCGCCACCCACGAGCATTAGCAGGGCCACGATGATCCCGAGAGGCTTTATGTATCTCTGCATCAGGGGCACCCCGCCGTGAGGATCGGTGCGCAGTTGAAGATGTCGCCCCAGCGCCCCTGCGAGAAGACCTCACCGAAGTAACGCGATGACGGGCCGACGTATTCGAGGGCAACGTCAAGGTGCTCGACGTTCCTATCGAGGACCACGAGGGCTTTGTGCAACTTGGAGAGGATCGCATCGACGTTCTCGCGGTTGTCTTTCAGAACCCCAGCGAGCTGTCCGGACATCAACTTGGCTGCTTCGAGCAGCGACTGGATCTCCTCGCGCTTCTGGGCCAACGAAGACAGGACCGCGTCCGAGCTAACGATCAGGTTGTTGATCTCGTCACCCTCGTCGGCGAGCAACGCGGTCAGGTCGTTCGAGTTGGCTAAGAGGCTGCGGATGTCCTCTTCCTTGTCGTTCAATCCAGCGCCGAGCTCGTTGAGTCCAGCCAGCGCTTCGCCGAGCTCGACCTTCGAGGTGTTGATGAGTTTCGTGAGCTCGACCAAGGCATCGTTCAGGGCAGGTCCGTCAAGGTCCTCGAGGAGGTTCGTGCCCTGGTTGGAGGCTTGGTAGATCTCGTAAGGGATCGCCGTGTCTTCCAGCGCTATCGAGTCCCCGTCCTCCATGTACGGAGCGCCACCCTTGGCTTCGATGTCGACGAACTTCGTGCCGAGGATCGTTGCGAGCTTGATCTCGGCGAAGGCACCCTTCGGGATCTGCGTGCCCTTGTCGATCTCCATCGTTACGTGGACGTGATCGCCGTCGAGTTGGATGTCGGCCACCGATCCGACCTTGATCCCCGCGACCCTCACCTGGTTCTCAGCCGTGAGCCCCGCTGCATCGCGGAAGTCCGCGGTGATCTTGAACGCACTCTTCAGCGAGGGGATCTTGTCGATCGAGAAGGCGAAGGTTGTTGCCGCAGCGATCGCAAGGATCGAGATGAGTCCGATGATCACCGGCGAACGCTCACGGAAGTTCTTCACACTCATGATTCGCACCCCGTGCTGCCTGCCCCTTCGGGACAGATGTTCACTACGTAAAGGGTCCACCACTTGCCGTAGGACTGGGACCTAGCCGTGGCAAGCAGTACCTCTTTGAGGTTCTTGGCGATCGTGTCGAGGGGGCCGAGCTCGTCTTCGATGATCGATAGCACGGTGTTCAGGTCGTCGAGCTCGGAATCGAGGTTCGCCCGGTTGCGAGCGAGGATGTTGCCGAACCGGCCCGACGCGTCGTCTAGCTGGTCGACGACACGCTCGATCGTGGGTGTGGTCTGGGCGAGCGACTCCATGAGCTCGCCGAACCGGTTGATGCCGCCGCGGATGTTGGTGGACTCACCGTTGAGGATCTTCGTCAACTGGTTGAGGTTCGTGACGAGTCGAGCGAGTCGTTGGTCCTTGTCGGCAAGCTCTTGGGTGACCTCTCCGACGTTTCCGAGGATCTTGGCGACGTCTCCCTCGCGGCCCTTGAATACCTCGAGCACGGCGCGGGAGACAAGGTTGATCTCTTCGGGGTTCGTCGACTGGATCAGCGGCCGGAGGTTGTTGAACACGACCGAGAGGTCGAGGGCGGGACGGGTGTTCTCCACCGGGATCGTCCCGTTCGGCTCTAGCGGAGTGGACGATGGATCTTCAGGCTCTGCCAGGTTGACGATGCGCTGACCGAGGAGGTTCCGGAACTTGATCTCGGCGATGACGTTGTCGGGAAGATCGGCGTCGCCGGAGATCTCCATCGTGATGACCGCCTCGCCACCAGTGACTTCGAAGGACACGACCTTGCCCACATCGACGCCTGCGATCTTGACGGGGTCGCCGTTCAGGATGCCGGTCGCGTCGGTGAACACCGCCTTGACCTGGTACGTGCTGTCGAAGGGCGACAACTTGCCGATGATCCCGGCAAGGGCGAACGTGATGAAGATCGTGAACACCGTGAAGACGGCGAGCTTGATAGCGGTTGCCCTCATCGCGCGGCCCCCCGCAATGGCGCCAGCAGCAACGACGACAAGCCACCGTTGTCGTCCCCGAGGATCATTGCGTCCTGGTCTGCTTGGGTGGCCTGGTTCGGACGGGGACCCTCACCCGGAGCGTAGGGACCTTGCGTGTCACTGATGATGTTGTGAACCCGCCAGCAACGTCCCGGGATCGCTGTGCCTGCAGGACCCTCACCGCCCGGACCACTGGCCGCCGAGCGCGTGCGGCACGTCGGTGTGACGTTCCGGACCCAGTTGGCGTTGAACTTCGGCAACTCGTCCAGCAGACGCTGGAGGTCACCGGTCTGCGACGCGACGAGGCCGATAACGGTCGCTCCGCGGTCCACGATCTTCGTTAGGTCCACGAACCTGGTCTCGAACAATGTCGATAGCTCGCGCAGAAGAGCGGGGGCCTTGTCGAGGTTCTGCGCAAGCAGCTCGCTGTTCTCCTTGGTGAAACGACCCAGCTCGTCGAGCTTGTCGAGCGCAGCAAGAAGGTCGGTATCGACCTTGTCGAACACCTCACCCGACTCGTTGAGTTGCCGGAGCCCCTTGCTGAACAGCGCACGGTTCTCGTTCGCAACGCGTACGGCCTCGGTTCCACTCTCTATCCCGCGGATCGCTGCGTCCTCGTGGCCGACGAAGCCACTCGCCAGTGCGTCGAGCAGGCCGGCGAGGTGCTCGGGGTCGATGGCATCGAGGATCGGCAAAGCCGTGTTGAGGATGGTCTCGATCTCGAGGGGGTCGATCGTCTCGGCTATCTCTTGGCCCGGCTCGATCGACTGCGGGTCGGGATCGTCTGGATAGAGGAGCTCGACCCATTTCTCGCCGAAGATCGTCTTCGCCCTGACCTGGGCCCCCACGTTCCGCGGGACGGTGTCGACCTTGTCCGGGAAGAGGGCGAGGCTGACGCTGCAGTCGCCGTCATCCAGGCGTGCGATCCCGTTTATCCGCCCGATGAGAACGCCGCGCGTCTTGACGTCGCCACCCTCACGCAGCCCTTGCCCGCAGTTCCCGAACACGGCGGTTGCCGACTGGCTCGCGGACGTGATGCGACCGGTCAAGAACAACCCGGTCAACACGACCATGCCCAAGGCGACAGCTATCGCCAAGAGCCCAACCAGTGCGTGCCGCAGCCTAGTGATGTGTCACTCCTCCCAGAGCATCTTGTGGCTGTGTTTCCTCCGTCTAACCGGCGATCCGGACGGTATCCGTGACCCCCCACATGAACGCCGACATCATCAGATTCAGTACGTTGACGGCCACGATCGAGGCACGGATCGCCCGCCCGACCGCGATCCCCACGCCTGCAGGACCACCTGTGGCATTGAAGCCGTAGTAGCAGTGGATCAATGCCACGGTTACGGCGAAGACCATCGCCTTGATCAACGAATAGAGAACGTCCGCCGGCGGCAGGAACAAAGAGAAGTAGTGGTCGTAGGTTCCGCCGGAGAGACCGAGGAGCTTGGTAACGACCAGCTCCGTCGCGATGTAGCTGGCGAATAGCGAGATCAGATACAGGGGCGTGATCGCGACGAGGGCCGCGATGATCCGGGACGAGACCAGATAGGGGACAGGCCGCACGGCCATGACCTCGAGTGCGTCGATCTCCTCGTTCACGCGCATGGCACCGAGCTCGGCGGTGAAGCCGGCGCCGACCTGGGCTGCCAACGTCACTCCTGCGATAAGCGGCGTGATCTCTCGGGTGTTCGCGAACGCAGAGACGAACCCGGTGAATGCCTCGGCACCGATCAGCTGAAGCCCCTTGAACCCCTCGAGTCCAACCTGTGTGCCAGTGAAGAACGCCATGAAGAAGATGACGCCGGCGGTTCCGGCCCCCACGATCAATGCACCGGCACCGAGGGTGATCTCCGAGATGAGTCGAGCTACCTCGCCACCATGACGAAGCGCGAAAGCGATGTCGCGGAGGGACTTCGCCATGAACGCGAGCTGCTCGCCGAGGTTGGCAAGGCTATCGACCAAACGATTCCCGATGCGAGCCGGGATGGCGAAGGTGTTCGAGAGCCTGCTAGCTGAAGATGCCAAGACCTGCTCCTATCCGAACTTCTGGGGGACGATGGCGAAGTACAGGGCTGTGAGGATGAAGTTCACGAAGAAGATGAGCATGAAGGTAACGACGACCGCACGGTTCACGGCGTCGCCAACGCCCTTCGGCCCGCCCTTCGCGTAGAAGCCGAAGTAGACGGCCACCATCGCGGCGACGAGACCGAATACGCCCGCCTTCATGATCGCGACGATCAGGTCGGCGGTCTGAGCCAAGAGACTGAACGACGCGAGATACGCACCGGGCGTACCTCCTTGGATCACGACGTTGAAGAAGTAGCCACCGGCGATACCGGCGACCGACACGAACCCGTCGAGGAGCATGGCTACGAAGACAGCGGCCCAGATGCGGGGAATCACCAGGGTCTGGATCGGGTTGACCGCGAGGACCTCCATCGCCGAGATCTCGTCACGGATCTTGCGTGAGCCGATGTCGGCGCACATCGCCGAGCCCCCCGCGCCGGCGATCAGAAGCGCCGCGACGATCGGAGCGGCTTCTCGGACAACCGCAAGGACCATCGCAGCTCCGGTCTGTGACTCGGCGCCGAGTTGGCGAGCAACGTTTCCGACCTGCAAGGCGATCGTTGCGCCGAAAGCGATCGAAACGAGGACCGCGGGAATCATCGAAACGCTTGCGATGAACCATGACTGGCGGACGAACTCGCGCCACGGGTACGGGGGCCGCCACATAAGGCGGAATGCCTCCAAGGTGATGGCAAACATGTTGCCGGTCTCGGTGACGAGTGTCTTAAGCGGACCCATATGTCTACGGCGCTCCCGCCGACCGCTCCATCTCTTCGGTCTCTTTGGCCGTGAGGCCTGAACTCGACTGCGGAGTAACACCGCCTTCTGTCTTGACCTGGTCCTTCTCCTCGGACATACCGATGGGACCTTCGGTGTCGCCTGCTAGGAACTGGCGGACCACCGGGATGTCGGAGGTGAACATCTCGCGCGCGGGGCCGAACTTAACGAGGTTGCGGCGGTAGAGCATGCCGATGTAGTCGGCGACCTGCTTGGCCGTCGCGATGTCGTGGGTCACGACGATGAAAGTCGCTTGAAGCTGCTTGTTGAGATCCATCGTGAGCTCGTTCAGGAACGCGGTGCGAACCGGGTCGAGACCAGAGTCGGGCTCGTCGAAGAGAAGGATCTCGGGATCGAGGACCAGCGCACGCGCTAGACCGGCACGTTTCTTCATGCCGCCCGAGATCTCACCGGGAAGCTTCTTCTCGGCCCCCGTGAGGCCCACCATGTGCAGTTTCTCGTCAACGATGTCTTTGATCTCGCCCTCCTTCTTCTTCGTGTGCTCACGAAGAGGGAAAGCGACGTTGTCGTAGATGTTCATCGACCCGAACAAGGCACCGTCCTGGAACAGGACGCCGAACTTCCGTCGGACCTCGTACAGCTCCTTCTCGGAGAGGGCCGGGACGTTCTTGCCGTCGATCCAGATCTCGCCACGGTCGGGCTTGAGGAGTCCGACGAGGTGCTTGAGGAAAACCGACTTGCCCGTACCGGAGGGTCCGAGGATCAGGGTGATCTTGCCCTTGGGGATATCGAGAGTGATGTCTTCCAGGACCGTCTGCGGCCCGAACGACTTCGTCAAGCCTTTGATACTGATCTCGGTCTCAGGCATGGTCCCCCCACCCAGAGCGTCGACTCGATTCCCCGCTGCGGTGCGAGGGAGGGAAACATTACCTCCGGTTAAGGGCCCGCCGGAGGGCGCGGCCCTCGGGACTGCTTATCTAGGGATCTCGAAGCGGAATCGGTAGTGGACGGTGTTGGTCGCCGGGTCGACCCGGTAACGCCCTACGGGCGTGGTGATCCAAGCGAATGCGTACATCCCCTCGCCCAAGAAAGCCATGTCCATCCAGCTGTGGCCTTCGATATCGGTTCCCAACAAGCGGCCGGTCGCACGGGAGTAGCGGCTCACCGATGCGGATGCGAAAGCACCGAACGAGGGGTCGGCGTAGGGCCAGGCATCCGGCTGGATGTCCTGCTTCGCCATCCACCTGACATGGGCGTCCTCGTAGTCGAGCCGGGCCGTCTCCATCAGCGGGTCGAACTCGAAATGGCTTGGATCGATCTTCTTCGCGTGCCCGCTGCCCGAGCAGGCGATGACCTTCAGGTGCTTGGTCTCGGCCACGGCGCACTTGCTGCGGTCGGCGAACGCGAACGTCGCCATCTTCTGGTTCATCAGGTTGATGGAATGCGTGGCGCCTGCGAAGTACATGAAGGTGTCGCCGTGCTCCTTGCGCAGCCAGACAGCATCTCCCGACCGATAGACAGAGGAGAAAGCCCCCGGCATGGGCTCGGCCACGGCGCCTTGCGGCAGCAAAGTTGTGAGAGTGAGCATCCCAGCGATGAGAGCTGCGAGCTTCCTAGCCATAACGACCCCCCTTGGCCGCGGCCCCTGTGGACCGATGTGTGAAGGCTTCGCCTCGGTCGGCGTGTATCCCTTCTGTGTCTAAGATGCCGCCGTGGACTTCCGCGATAGCCCCGAAGAGGCGAAGTTCCGGGCCGAGCTGCGCGCATGGCTCGAGGCCAACATCCCCGACTCCTACAAAGAGCGTGGCGACGTCGCGGGGCGCGGGGACGAAGACATCTCGCGCGAGTGGTCGAAGAAGCTTCACGAAGCCGGGTACTCGGGGCTTACCTGGCCCAAGGAGTACGGCGGTGCAGGTGCGCCGTATACCCACCAAGCGATCTTCTTGGAGGAGAGCGCGAGGGCCGAGACCCCAGATCACATCGGCGTCATCGGACTTGGGATGGCGGGCCCGACGATCATCGCCCACGGCACCGACGAGCAGAAGAAAGCTCACCTGTCGAAGATCCTCTCGGGTGAGGAGGTGTGGTGCCAAGGGTTCTCCGAGCCCGGCTCCGGATCCGACCTTGCTTCGCTGCGCACGAAGGGCGAGCTCGACGGCGACTCTTTCGTGGTCAATGGACAGAAGGTGTGGTCCTCGTTCGCGCACATCGCGGATTACTGCATCTTGCTTGTCCGCACCGATCCCGAGGCAGCGAAGCACCAGGGCATCACCTATCTCCTGGTCGATATGCACTCGCCCGGCGTGGATGTCCGACCCTTACGACAGATAACCGGGGACCCGGAGTTCAACGAGATCTTCTTTACCGACGTCCGCGTTCCCAAAGCCAACGTGATCGGCGAGATCAATCAGGGGTGGAACGTCGCGATGACTACCTTGTTGCACGAACGCGGCACGCTCGGCTTCGCATTGACCGCGCGTCTCGAAGTTCTCGTTCGCAAGCTCCTCGCGCTGGCCAAGCAAACCTCGGTCAATGGACACACAGCTGCAGAGGATCCGTTGTTCCGCGACCGTCTGGTCCAGCAATGGATCGAGCTACAAGGTCTTCGCTTCACGAACTACCGCGCACTGACCGGCCTGGTGAAGACCGGTGTTCCGGGTCCGGAAGGATCGATCGCGAAGCTGCACTGGTCCGAGTCGAACCAGCGCTTGTCGAAGTTGGCTCTCGAGATACTCGGGCCCGCCTCGCAACTAGACGAGGACGGAGCGGGCAACGGTTTCTGGCAGTACCAGCAGTTGCGAAGCCGCGGCAACACGATCGAAGCCGGAACATCAGAGGTCTTGCGCAACATCATCGCCGAGCGCGTCCTCGGCCTTCCGAGGAGCAGGTAGATGGATTTCGCATTCTCCGAAGAACAGAACATGCTGCGCGAGCAAGCGCGCTCGTTCCTCGCCGACAAAGTCTCGGGAGAACGGGTTGCAGAGATCGCAGCCGGCGACGAGGGCTGGGACAAGAACGTTTACCGCCAGATCGCAGAGCTCGGATGGATCGGCCTTTCGGTCTCTGAAGAAGCAGGCGGAGCGGGCATGGGCTTCATCGACGAAGCGGTCGTGTTCGAAGAACTGGGGCGCGCGTTGTTCCCCGGCCCCTATTTCTCGACGGTCGGACTCGCCCTGCCGCTGTTGGAAGGATCGGATGACCTGGTCTCATCGATCTTGTCGGGCGAGCGCACCGCCACGCTTGCGTGGGCCGAACCATCGGGTCCCGCGCGTATCGCGGATGCAGCCAAGACCACCACGAAGGCCGAGCAAGCGAATGGTGGATGGACCCTGACGGGGGAGAAGACCCTCGTGCCGGACGCCGGGATCGTCGATCACATCCTCGTCGTCGCTGCGGCCTCGGACGGGCTCGGCATCTGGGCCGTCGATCACGGTGATGCGAACCCCCAGGTCCGTTCGACGATGGATCGCACCCGCCGGCTCGCCACGATCTCGTTGTCCGGCACACCCGCGCAGCTGGTAGTCGAGCCGGGCAAGGCAGAAGCAGCCCTCGAGTCGCTGCGTCACAGGGCTTTGTCCGCGCTCTCACTCGAAGCCGTCGGCATCGCACAACGTGCCGTCGAGCTTTCGGTTGCATACGTTTCCGAGCGCAAGCAGTTCGAGAAGCCGATCGGTGCATACCAAGCCGTCGCGCACCAGGTCGCGAACATGTTCGTCGACCTCGAACTTGCTCGTTCGCTGGCGTACTGGGCCGCATGGTGCGTGAGCACCGGTGACGAGCAAGCAGCCGTTGCCGTCGCCGCGGCGAAGTCTGCTGCCGGAGAAGCCGCGGTCCTCGCGTGCGAACGAGCGATCCAGGTGCACGGCGGCATCGGATTCACGTGGGAGCACGTTTTGCACCTTTTCTACAAGCGTGCCCAGTGGATCAACACGTTCGAAGGTCCTAGTTCGTCCCAGCGAGCGGAGATCGCCGCCACCTTGTTCGGTTAGGAAATGCCCCCTGAGGGGAACTTCCCCCCTTATGCTGGTGCGTCATGGGTGACAGTCCGGTAGTCCGGTCTCTCGAAACCCTTCCCCAACGTTTCAGGGGCGATAACGCCCACATCTCTGCGCGCTTCCGCGTTCAAGTAGGTCGTACGGCGCGCGACATCGTCGTTGCCGACGGCAAGTGCGAAGTCGTGAAGGCGAACGGTATCCGTCCCGACGTCGAGATCGCGACCGACGTCGATACGTGGTTCGAGATGGATCAAGGACGCCTATCAGGGATCGAGGCCTTCTCGCAGCACAAGTTGCTCGTGCGCGGAAGCATCGAGAAGTCGTTGCTGTTCGAACCGTTGTTCGAGCGCCCGGCTGCAGGCGCACTGTCGTACACGGTTGAAAGTGTGGGTCGTCGTGGGGGCCGCATGAGCGCCTTGTTCGCCGGAGACCCAAGCTCGCCAACGCTCTTGATGCTCCATGGCCTCGGTGGCACGAAATCTTCTTTCCTTCCGATCGTTCCTGCCTTGGCCCGCAATTACAGGGTCATCGCGGTGGACCTCCCAGGGTTCGGTTCATCGGCGAAGCCACGCGGCCGGTACGACGCGCAGTGGTTCGCTCAACGCGTGTTCGCGTTCATGGACCAACTCGACATCGAGAAGACGTTTCTCGTCGGCAACTCGATGGGCGGACGGATCGCGATGGAGATGGGCATGACCGATGCCTCGAGGGTCGAGGCCCTGGCGTGCCTCTGCCCTGCCACCGCGTTCTCGAAGCGGCCCGGCCTATGGCTCGTGAAGTTGCTGAGACCCGAGCTGGCGTTCGCGGCCAGCCGCCTGCCCCGCAAGCAGGTTCTCGATGGCCTTAGGCAGCTGTTCGCCGACCCCGGTCGAGTTGAGAACGAGTGGTTCGAGGCCGCGGTCGATGACTTCCTCGACATCTGGCGCAGTCCCCGGGCCCGAATGGCGTTCTCCGCTGCTGCTCGGCACATCTATCTGGAGGAGCCGATCGGCGAGAACGGTTTCTTCACCCGCCTCGCGGCGATGGGGTCACCGGCTCTCTACGTTTACGGCACGCACGATCCGATCATCACCCACCACGGCTCGCATCGAGTGACGAAAGCCCTTCCGAACTCGCAGGTAGTGACGTGGAAAGACTCGGGCCACGTCCCCCAGATCGAACACCCCGAACGAACCGTCGCGTTGCTCGAAGATTTCTTCAGTCAGTTCGCGGCAGCCCAGAAGGCCGGCTAACTCCCAGACTGAACCTGTCATGCAATTGCATGACAACTGTCAGGCAATTGCCTGACACCTAGAGAACTAACCCCTAGGTGAAGGCGCTTTCGCCGGTTAGGTGGCGGCCGATGATCAGCTTCTGGATTTGACTCGTTCCTTCGTACAGCGTCGCAACGCGCGCGTCCTTCAGGTATTTGCCCACGGGGTACTCGTCGATGTAGCCGTATCCACCGTGCACCTGCACAGCCGCGTTCGCCGCACGAACAGCGGTTTCGCTCGCGAAGTACTTCGCGTAGGACGACTGCAGCGTGTGCTTCTCGCCCCGGTCGGCCATGGTCGCGACGTGCCACGTTAGGAACCGCGCCGCTTCGATCTCGACCGCCATGTCCGCGATCAGCTCCTGGACGAGTTGGAAGCGTGCGATCGGGCGTTGGAACTGCTCGCGCTCGGTCGAGTACTTGACGCTCGCTTCCAGGCAACCCTGTGCGATACCAACGCTGCCTGCTGCGAGTGACATCCGACCGGTGTCGAGGGACGACATCGCGATCTTGAAACCTTGACCCTCTTCGCCAAGACGACAGGAGTCGGGGATGCGGACGTCTTCGAGCACGAGCTCGCCGGTGTCTTGCGAACGCAGACCGAGCTTGCCGGTCACCTTGTTGGAACTGAAACCGTCGGTGTCCGTCGGGACGAGGAACGCGGTGATGCCCTTCGGGCTGTCGTCGCCGGACCTTGCGAAGATCAACGCGAGGCCCGCCCATGTCCCGTTCGTGATGAACATCTTCGTGCCGCTGAGGATCCAGTCATCGCCGTCCCGAACGGCTTTCGTCCGAAGGCTCGCGGCGTCAGAGCCGGAGTGTGGCTCGGTCAAACCGAAGCACCCGAGGGCTTCGCCGCTACACAGCTTCGGGATCCACTCTTGCCTCTGTTCTTCGGTGCCCCATTTGATGATGGTCTTACCGACGAGTCCGACGTTCACCGACACGACGCCGCGCACTGAGGAGTCCGAGCGACCCAGCTCCTCGACGATGCAGCAGTAGGACACGTTGTCGACGCCCATGCCCCCGTACTCCTCGGGCAGGGGAGCGCCGAGGAAACCCACCTCGGCGAGCTTGGCAACGATGCCCTTGTCCATCGTCTCCGTGCGGTCCCACTCGGTGGCGAAGGGGACGATCTCGCGGTCGACGAAGTCCCTGGCGAGCTTCCTGATGCTGAGCTGATCTTCGTCCAGTTCAAAGTTCACGCCGGAAGGATAGAAGATGTCTCTATGAGCCAAACCTTGATGTGGGCGGATCGGTCCGAACGGGGCAAGCTGCGTTTCACAGGCCCCCAGCGGGCGTGGTTCCTCCACCAGATCCTGACCCAGAACTTCGAAGACATCACGGCCGGCGAGGCTCGAGCTGCGACGTTGCTGACCGCCCATGGCCGGATGGTCGCTTACATGGAAGTGGTTGCGACCGAGGACGAGTTGCTCATGCATTTCGAGCCCGAGCTCAAAGACACCTTGCCGGATGCGATCCGCTTCTATGTCTTCTCGACCGATGTGGCGATCGAAGATGTGTCCGACGAGAGGAAGCTCTTGCTCGTTGCGGGCAAGGGCGCGAAGGCGGCCGTGGACGACCTAGGACCGAAGGTCGTCGTTCACCCCACCGACGAGCTCGGTATCGAGGCGTTCTACGTGTGGGTCGAGGCCGGTCATCTCGCTGGTGTTGCTGCAACGATCGGCGAGAAGAGCGGCGTCCCTGCCAGCGAGGAGCAGCTCGAGGCGATCCGCATCGAACATGGGATTCCGCGCTGGGGCCGCGAGATGGACGACAAGACGTTCCCGCAAGAAGTTGCTATCGACGAACGCGCGGTGCACTACGACAAGGGCTGCTACGTGGGACAAGAAGCGATGGCGAAGATCCACCTGCGCGGGAAAGTGAATCGCAGGCTTCGGACTCTGGAAGGCACGGCCCCCTTGCAACCCGGAGCCGAACTGACCGAGGGAGACGAGAAGGTCGGGACCATTACGAGTGCGGTCGGAAACGCTGCGCTTGGGATGTTGCGCTACACGATCTACCCGGGCGATCTCGTTACCGCGGGCGACCAGAAAGTGAAGGTGACGGGATGAGCCATCACTACGAAGGAGACGACCTCATCGTTCGCAAGATCGAGGTCGGCACGATGGAGAACAACGTCTACATCCTTGAGTGCCCGCACACCCACGAAGGCTTCCTCGTGGACGGATGCTTCGAGACCGACAAGATCCTCGCGGGGGCCGAAGGGTGCGAGATCGTCGGGATCCTCCAGACCCACGGTCACATGGACCACGTTCAGGCCCTGGCCGAGCTGAAAGAGAAACTCGGTGTGCCGGTTTACGCGCACCCTGGTGACGAGTACCCGATCCCGATCGATCATCAGCTCGCGGATGGTGAAGAGCTCAAGTTCGGCAAGGACCACATCGTCACGGTCCTCCACACGCCGGGCCACACCCCCGGTGGCGTGTGCTTCCTAACCGGCAAGCACCTCATCGCCGGTGACACGTTGTTCCCCGGCGGCCCCGGCAACACGTGGGGTGACAAGAAGAACTTCGAGCAACTCATCTCGAACATCGAAACGAAGCTGTTCTCGCTGCCCGATGACACGTTCGTGTACCCAGGGCATGGCAAGGACACGACCATCGGAGCAGAGAAGCCTCATCTCCAGGAATGGAAAGACCGGGGCTGGTAACCCTGGATCCCTCGCTCCTCGAGATCGCTACCTCGGCTAAGGGCTTCATGCCCGACGACGAGGGACTCGCTCTGTACGAAGCGGCGCTCAAAGCGGCGACACGCGGCCCCCTCCTGGAGATCGGGAGTTACTGCGGGAAATCGGCCGTCTACCTCGGTGCTGCCGCCAAGGAGGCGGGCTCGACCCTCTATTCGGTCGACCATCACCGTGGGAGCGAGGAGAACCAGCCGGGTCAGGAGTATCACGACCCCGACCTCGTCGACGAAGAAGGTCGCGTCGATACGTTGCCGTGGTTCCGCTCGACTATCGAGGAGGCGGGGTTGGCGAACTGGGTGATCGGCATCGTCGGAAGCTCGCCGAAGGTGGCACGAGCTTGGGCGACACCTCTTTCCATGGTGTTCATCGATGGCGGTCATAGCTCCGCCGCGGCAACGGCCGACTATGAAGCGTGGACGCCGAAGCTGATGTCCGAGGGATTGCTTGCGATCCACGATGTCTTCCCGGACCCTGCGGACGGGGGTCGTCCACCGTTCGAGATCTACCAGCGCGCGCTCGTGGGCGCGTTCGAGGACGTTTCTGCGTGCGGCAGTCTTCGGGTGTTACGGAAGATCGGCGAGGTGGCCTGAGTCCCTTGCGGAAACGGTCGCGAACAGCTCGGCGATCGGGCCTCGCTCGGTAAGGACGTCGTTGGCAAGGACTATCGCTGCGGCACTCCACGTCGAGCGCTCGTTCGGAAAATGGCGACCGTCGGGGAACGTTGCTCCGGTCCAGTACGAACCGTCGGCATCTCGCTGGTATTGCACCCACTCGAACAAGGTGCGAGCACGGTCCTGCATGCCGTTGACATGCAGCGCGATCGTTAGCTCGGCGGTTTCGGCAGACGTGATCCAGGGGCGGTCGTCAACGCAGCGCGCGCCGAGCCCATCGACGACGAAGGTGTCCCAGCTCTCTTCGATGCGATCGCGGGCTGCCTCGTCGGTTAGGACACCCGAGAGGACCGGGTAGTACCAGTCCATCGAGTAGCGGGAACGGTCTGCGAAGTCCGGATCGAACCTCTCGATCGCAGCCACGAGCGAGGTCAGTGACAACTCCCAGTCTGGGCGTTCTTCTCCGAGAGTGTGAACGATCTGTAGCGCGGCCCGGAGGCTCATAACGATGGCGGACGATCCCGCGAGCAGAGCATGATCGCCGGCGTCGCCATCGAGGTTCCGAGCCCATGCGATCGCGCCGCTGGGCATCTGCAGATCCAAGGTGAACTCGATCGCACGCTCGACCACTGGCCAGAGCTCGTGCAAAGCGCCGGTGTCGCGGGTGCATAGGAAGTGATGCCAGGTTCCGAATGCGATGTAGCTGGCACCGTTCGAGTCGAGAACGCTGGTCGACTCGTCACCCCCGACGATGGGGCACGCCCATGCACCGTCGTGTCGCTGCGTGCGAGCGAGATGGCGGAGCCCGGCGCGAGCGTTGTCGTGAAGGCCGCCGGCATCAAGGGCGAGAACACACTCGATGTGGTCCCACGGGTCCCAGTTGCCACCCGCTACCCAGGGGATCGTCCCGTCCGGGGTCTGGGCTCGAGCGATGGAACCAACCGTGTCGCTCCGCTGCTGCTCGGCAAGGAGACTCACAAGGGCTTCCGGGAGTAGACGA
Source organism: Actinomycetota bacterium (assembly GCA_034665745.1). Taxonomy (GTDB): domain Bacteria; phylum Actinomycetota; class CADDZG01; order CADDZG01; family WHSQ01; genus JAXDJJ01. The sequence goes on from JAXDJJ010000023.1 coordinate 19,378, forward strand.
CGAGGCTCTTTCCCATGACTGGGTTCAACGCGCGCTCGGTTGCGCGGGTGACGAATGGTTTCTTCATGATGTCCCAAACGAGGAACGAGTGATACGCGCGCGTGATCGGTAGGTCGCGGTTCACTCCGACCGCGCACTTGAGCCACCAGTACGGCGAATGCAATGCATGCGCGTGGTGATGATGGAAGGGAGTGAGCTCCGCTCCTTCAAGCTTCGTCTCGACCTCGTCCCTGCTGTAGATGCGGACGTGACCGCCCGCCGCCGAGTGGTAATCGGATGACAACAGCCAGTTGATCTGCTCCGGCCACCTGCGCGGGATCGTCACCGCGACGATGCCTCCGGGCTTCACGATGCGGTGCAACTCACGCATCGCGACCTCGTCCTCGGGGATGTGCTCCATCACTTCAGAGGCGATGATCCGGTCGAACGTGTTGTCCTCGAACGGAAGGTGCAGAGCGTCGGCTCTGATGCAGTCGAGGGTGGCACCGAGGGGGGCCTGGTCCTCGAGGATCATCGCGCTGCCCATCTGGGCGACATCCTTGAGGACGACGTCATCGAGGTCGGCCGCAACCACGCGAGCGCCTTTCGTTAGGGCTTCGAACGAATGTCGCCCCGCGCCACACCCGATGTCGAGAACACGGTGGCCGTAGCGGATGTCGAAGATCTCGAAATCGACCGTCAGCATGCGGCGATCACCTCCCGGTAGACATCTGCGGTTCGTTCGGCGGTCTTGGTCCACGTGAACATGTCGAGCACGCGCTTGCGACCCGCGATGCCCATCGTTTCTCTCTTCAATGGATCGGCGAGTAGCTCTCCGATCGCTGTTGCCAATGCCCCCACGTCGCGAGGCGGGACGAGAAGACCACTGGTTCCGTCGGTGCCCACGACCTCGGGCAACGCGCCTCCTGTCGTCGCAACGACGGGGACCCCTGCCGACATCGCTTCGGCAGCGGGAAGGGAGAAGCCCTCGTACAGGGAAGGGACGACCGCGACCTCGGACGTTGCGTAGAGCTCGGCGAGGCGAAGGCTGTCGACCTTCGATTCGAACGTCACGTTGTCGCCGACGTCGAATCGCTTGATGGCGGCAAGTACGCGGCCCCCGGGTCGAGGAGTGCCGATGACAACGAGGTGCGCGTCCCGCTCGGTGCGCAGCTTGGCGAGAGCTTCGATCAGATAGACGAGGCCTTTCAGAGGAACGTCTGCACTGGTCGTCGTGATGATGCGTCCGGGGATCCGCTCGATCGTTTCCAGGGGTCGGAACAGCTCGGTGTCGACGCCGTTGTGGACCACGGTCATCTTCCGAGGATCGATGCCGAGCTCGCTGTGTGCGTCACGCATACCGGTTCCCGATGCCGTGATCACCCGCGCTAGTCGCGGAGCTACGCGTCGTTGCATGCGCGTGAACGCGTACCAACGAGCCAGTGTCACGCGACGTAACAACGAGACGTTCTGTCGATCGAGCCTGTGGTCTATCGCGATCGGATGGTGGCTGGTGGCAAGTGTGGGGATCCGCTTAGCGATGTCGAGGATGCCGTAGCCGAGGCATTGATTGTCGTGGACCACATCGAAGTCGTTGACGCGATCACGCAGCAGCCGGGCGGCTCGCAAGCTGAACGTCAATGGCTCGGGGAACGCAGCTGTGCACATCGCCGCGTACTCGAGAACATCGATCCAGTCGCGGAACTCGGAGAGAGCGGGACGTCGGAACGGATCGTCGGCGCGATAGAGGTCGAGGCTAGGCACCTTCGTCAACCGGACTGATGGGTCGAGGTCTGGGTACGGCTGACCACTGAAGACCTCGACGCTGTGTCCTAGTTCGACGAGCGCCCGACTCAGATAGCGCACGTAGATGCCCTGGCCCCCGGAGTGAGGGTTTCCCCGGTACGTGAGGAGGGCGATCCGGAGGCTGTTTTCCATGGGGCGGGTATTCAATCAGCACGAAAGGGCTGTAACTGCCTCCAAGTAGGGGGCGTGAAGGCGCAAGATGGTCGCGTGGACCCTGTGAAGGGCACCGACAAGGCTCGGATCCGGCGTGCCGGCGCGCTCGCAGCAGGGATAGCGCTCGCTCTGCTCTGGGTCGCCTCGGCGTGGGAACAGGTCTCTTTCGCACCCGCCGCTCTTGCTGGCGCCCTCCTCCGTGCTGCCCCCGGTGGCTTCGCAACGTTCTTCATCGAGAACCTTGGACACCTTGCCCGGCCCCTCTTAGTCAGCGGTGTCCTCGCACTTGCCCTCGTCGTGGGCGCCGAGGCCTTGTGGCGCACGAGTCGTGATGGAGCGACGAGGCCGCGGATAGCTGCCGTGATCCTCGGTGTTGTCGCAGCGTTGGCTAGCTCGATCGGTCAGTCTCCCGGCGCCGACGTGGTGGCGACGTTGATGGCGGTCGTCGCGGCGGCGATCGCGTATGCCCTTGCAGCAGGTTCGTTGTCCAAGCCGGTTGCCGGCGAGGCCGCGGGCCATGCTGATAGACGCGAATTCCTCAGGTTGGGGAGCGGCGCGGCCGCAGGCATCGCGCTCGGCGGCGGTGCGATCGGTTGGTTGCTCCGCAGGTTGGGGGGGCCGGACACGAACGTGGCCCTTGTCGCGCCCGCCGAGCTAGCCGTGATCCCTCAACGCGCGGACTTCCCCGATATCCAAGGCCTTACGCCCGAGATCACCTCCGCAGCCGACCACTACGTGGTGGACATCAATCTGATCCCGCCCACCGTCGAAGCCGAGGGATGGTCGCTGGACCTACGCGGCAAGGTTGACACCCCGACGAAGTATTCCTTCGAGTCTCTTCAATCGTCGTTCGAGGTCGTCGAGGAATTCGCTGTGTTGACGTGCATCTCCAACGAGGTCAATGGGCAGCTGATCGGTCACTCGCGGTGGGGCGGCGTCCGTTTGAGCGAAGTGTTGGAACGCGCCGGTGTGCAGGACGACGCAATGGATGTCGTGTTCTACGCGGCGGATGGGTACACGGATTCGATCCCTATCGAAACCGCGATGCATCCGACGGTCATCCTCGCCGTGTCACAGAACGGCAAGCCGTTGACCCAAGCTCACGGGTTCCCATGTCGCGTCCGCGTTCCGGCGATCTATGGGATGAAGAACGTCAAGTGGTTGCAAGCGATCGAGGTCGTTTCGAAGGACTACCGCGGTTACTGGATGGAACGTGGGTGGTCAGATATTGCGATTATCGATACCGAGTCGCGCATCGACGTCGCGGGCGACTCGAACCGAGCAACAGTGGGACAAGAGACCTGGGTCGCCGGGATCGCGTGGGCCGGGATCCGTGGGGTGGACAAGGTCGAGGTGTCTGTCGATGGTGGAGGGACGTGGGTCCCCGCGATGTTGAAGGACCCGTTGAGTCCCATTTCGTGGCGGCACTGGGCATATCGATGGACCCCCGAACGCGCGGGGCGCACCCTGGTCATGTCGCGCGCAACCGATGGGGAAGGCCACACCCAGGTGATGAAGGAAGCGGCGCCGCACCCCGATGGAGCGACCGGCTACCCGATGACATTCGTCGAGGTGAGTTAGCTCAGGCTTCCGTTCTTCGGTCCAGGGTCGTGTCGTCGAACGAGCGCGGGTCCTCGGCAGGCTCAAGGTGTGTGAAGACGGTTGCATAAGGGAGTCGGTGACGAAGCCCGGCCTCGACATCTTCCGCGAGGTCATGTCCGCGTTGGACCGTCCAAGCTCCCGGGACCAACACGTGCATCGATAGGAAGGCGCGCGATCCTGCCTGACGCGTGCGCAGCGCGTGGAACTCGACACCCTGGGCGCGGAAGCCTTGCAGCACCTCTTCGATCTGGCGATGCTCAGTATCGCCCAGGGACCGATCCATGAGGCCCCCGACGGACCGGCGCATGAGCGTAGAACCGGCGACCACGATGTTGACGGCAACCGCGAGCCCGACGAGGGGGTCCAAGGCTTGCCAACCGGTGATCGACACCCCGGCGACGCCGACTATCACCCCAACCGATGTCCACACGTCGGTCATGAGGTGCTTGCCGTTCGCCTCGAGCACGATCGAACGCTCGCGTCGACCGGTGCGCAGCAGCAGACCCCCAACGACGAGGTTGATCAACGAAGCACCTGAGGACACGGCCAGGCCGACTCCGATGTCCTCGATCGGATTCGGGTGGAGCAACCGGCCGATTGCAGCAGCAGCGATGCTGATCGCCGCGACGAAGATCAGTGCCCCTTCGACGCCGGCAGAGAAGTACTCGGCTTTCGCGTGCCCGTAGGCATGCTCCTCGTCCGCAGGTTTCGACGCCCATCGCAGTGCTGCCATGGCGACGATCGCAGCAACGAGGTTGACGACGGACTCGGCCGCGTCCGAGAGGAGGCCAACGGAGCCGGTCATCAGCCAGGCGACCGTTTTCAGCCCGATCGTGGCTATCGCCGCAGCTATCGACAGCCACAGGAGCCTGAACAGTCGCTTCTGATCTATCGCTTCCACGGGGGAAGCGTAGGGCCTGGGCCGCTCTAGCCTGGGTTGAAACAAGGTTTAGTCATGGCTAAACTCCCAGGATGCTGGCAACCACGTCTTCCGCCGTTCAGGACTATCTGAAAGGTCTTTATGCCCTCGGCGAGGGAGCCGGGCGGACCGAGCCGGTCACGACGACCGCGATCGCATCCCAGCTCAGCGTGTCGGCTGCATCCGCGACGAACATGCTGAAGAAGCTCGACGGCATGGGTCTCGTCGACCACATCCCCTACCGCGGGGTTCAACTCACGGAATCCGGCCGGAAGATCGCGCTCGAGGTCTTGCGCCACCATCGTTTGCTCGAGACCTATCTCGCAGAAGCCTTGGGTGTTCCATGGGATCAGGTGCACGCAGAGGCCGAGGTACTCGAGCATCACCTCTCCGAGGAGCTCGAAGAACGGATAGCTGCGCGTTTGGGCAACCCGACCGCCGATCCGCACGGCCATCCGATCCCACCGAGAGATCTGACGAGCCCCCCACCGCCCGCGCGCACGTTGTGGGATACGCCGGACGGCGAGGTTGCAACCGTTGGCAGCGTCTCGGACTCGGATCCAGAAGCGTTGCGCTATCTGGGCGAGCTGGGGGTTGGTCCTGGAACACACGCGCGCGTGAACCGACGCGGCCCTGTTGGAGGGCCGTTGTTCGTTGCGTTCGACTCGACCGACGAAGAGCAGGCGATCTCGAAAGAGCTGGCGGAGGTCATATGGGTGGCGTAGATCGCAGGTCGTTCCTGAAACGTGCAGGTGCGGCCGGCGCGCTTGGTGGCGCCGCGTTGCTCGGGAGCCGCGACATCGTCTCTGCTCAGAGCATGCACGACCACATGGGTCACGGAGGGCATGGAACAGTCGGCACCGTCGATCACGTGCGTAACGGTTTCAACCCGATGGAGCTGCTCACGGAGTTCGACGAGGGCGAGGTGTCGCGTGACCTCTCGGGCCGCACCGTTCGTGAGTACGAGTTCGTGACCGTCAACAAAGACATCGAGGTTGCGCCCGGGGTGTTCTTCCCTGCGTGGACCTACAACGGACGGGTGCCCGGCCCCACGATCCGCGCGACCGAAGGTGACCGTTTGCGCATCAAGTTGGTGAACGCGACCGAACATCCCCACTCGATGCACTTCCACGGTTTCCACATCGCGGGGATGGATGGGGTTCCGGGGGCCGGGGAGGTCATGCCGGGTGAGTCTTTCGTTTACGAGTTCGATGCCGAGCCGTTTGGAACGCACCTGTATCACTGTCACTCGTTGCCTCTGAAGCAGCACATCCACCGCGGTCTCTACGGCGGGTTCATCGTCGACCCCAAGAAGGGCAGGCCGGACGCGAACGAGATGGTCATGGTGATGAATGCGTTCGACACGAACTTCGATGGTGTCAACGAGGTCTATGCGGTCAACACGATCGCGTTCGCCTACGTGAACGAACCGATCCCTATCCGGGCCGGCGAGCTGCAGCGTGCCCACGTCATCAACATCACCGAGTTCGATCCGCTCAATTCCATCCACCTTCACGCGAACTTCTTCAACCTGTTCCGCACCGGGACGTCCCTAACGCCGCACGAGTTCACCGACACGATCTCGATGGGTCAAGCCGAGCGCCACATGATCGAGTTCACCTACAAGGACCCAGGACGTTTCATGTTCCACGCCCACCAGACGGAATTCGTCGAGCTCGGCTGGATGAGCTTCTTCGAGGTGAGCTGATGGTTGCCCGCGTTGCGCGCCTGCCTAACTGGGTGGCTGCCGTATTGCCTGCGTTGCTGATAGCGGCCCTCGTCTTCGGGTTCGTGAAGCTCGACCCTATCGGCTCATTGCGCGAGGTGCCGCCGGTAGAAGCGATCGCGTTCGAGCGCACGGTTCTCACCGAGGGACACATCTCTTTGCACGTCCGGAACGACGGACCGGACCCCGTGACGATCGCCCAGGTGATGATCGACGACGCGTACTGGAACCACGAGATAGGGGACCGGACCCTGGGGCGGCTCGAATCGACCTCGATCGATGCCGACTACCCGTGGGCCGCCGGCAATCCGTTGTCGATCGGCCTGGTCACTTCAACCGGCATCGTGATCCAGCACAACATCGAGGTTGCGTCGTTGAGCCCCTCGCTCGACGGTTCGACCCTTGGCATCTACGCCTTGCTAGGCCTCTATATAGGGGTCATCCCGATCGCCGTCGGCCTTCTGTGGTTCCCGGCCCTCAGGCGCGCGTCGCAGAAGTGGCTGACCTTCTTCCTTGCATTCACGGTGGGGCTGTTGGTGTTCCTTCTCGTCGACACGGTCTCGGAGGGTCTGGACATCGCGAACCAGACCGCGGCGGCTCTGAATGGACTTGGTGTCTTCTTCATCGGCGCTTTGCTCGCGGTTAGTGGACTTGCATGGTTGTCGTCCGCCCTGGACGCACAGAGGAAGGTGACTTCCGGCCTGCTCCTCGCGTACCTGATCGCTAGCGGCATCGGCCTGCACAACTTGGGGGAGGGCCTTGCCGTCGGAGCTGCCCTGACCAGTGGTGAGGTCGCGTTGGGCACGTTCCTCGTGGTCGGGTTCGCACTTCACAATACGACCGAGGGGCTCGCGATCGTTGCGCCTCTCGGCGCCGAGGAAGAGCGGCCCGGGCTGAGGCATTTTGTCGCTCTCGGAGCGATCGCAGGCCTGCCCACGATCCTTGGGGCATGGGCCGGCGGCTTCGCCTTCTCTCCGGTGTGGGGCTCGTTCGCGTTCGGCATCGCTGCGGGAGCCATCGCGCAGGTGATCTGGGCGATCTCGAGGTCGATGAGGGAGCGTGCGGGCTCGGGGGCCGCGGTCCTCGGCTTCTGCGTAGGGTTGGTCGCCATGTATGCGACCGGACTCCTTGCCTAAGTGGAGGAACGCAACCTAGGCATCATCTGTGACGGCGTTCGGCTCGCCGGTGGGATCTGCATCCCCGACGAACCGAAGGGCGTCGTCATCTTGCTCCACGGGATCCCGTCGATCCAGCCTCCCGAGCCTGATGACACCGGCTACCCGGGCTTCGCCAAACGATCTGCCGAGGAAGGCTGGGCCGCCGCGTGGGTGGATATGCGAGCGGTGCGCGGTTCGAAAGGTTTCTTCTCTATCGAGGGGTGGGTCCGCGACGCGCGCACGACGATCGATGCCGTGCGCTCCACCGACGGGATCGAAGGCTTGCCTATCGCGTTGGTCGGATCCTCGGCGGGAGGTGCGGTCGCGTGCGAGGTCGTTGCGCGCGGAGCCCCCGTCGATGCTCTGGGGATGCTCGCGGCCCCCGCTGCCTGGGCGGGATGGGGAACCAACGCGAAGCACGGCGTCCGACGGATCACCGAAGAGGCAGGGATGGCAGTGTCCGACGATGTTCTCGCCGACCCGACCTCATGGATGGCGGAGTTCGACACGGTCACTGCAGAGCGTTCGATCGTCAAGGTGAAGGTGCCGACGCTGATCATGCATGGGACCGCCGACAGTGTCGTCCCCGTAGATCACGCGACCCGTCTCGGTGAACGAGCTCAACGCGCCGACGTCCGCATCATCGAAGGCGCAGGACACCAGCTCCGCAGGGACGAGGCCGCGTTGGAGATCCTGTTCGACTGGCTGCAACGTGCTTTGGTGCACGCATGAGTCGCATCGTGACGATCTTCGTGGCGATCAGCATCATCGAAGCGGTCGCGCTGGGCATCGGCTTCGGCTTCGACGTCGCGGCCCTCTCGATCCTCGCCACGATGGTCGCCCTAGGCGTCCTCGCGATCGTTATCGCAAGGAAGTCGGAAACCGACGCGATCGGCCCCGCAACCTGCTCGGCCTGCGGAGGCCTGATGTCACCGAACGCCCCCTACTGCAAACACTGTGGAGAACCAGTAGGCGCCTAGCGCTTGCGGGCTGGCTGCTCGTCTTCGGCGGGGTGCTCGATTACGGCAACCACCCGGGTCGACATGAAACGGCCGCTGCGGACGATGACGCCGGTCCTCGTGACTTCGGAAACCTCGATCGTCCCGCGTACGTTCGTGACCTCGACCCGGCGACCGTTCTTGGTCGCGACGATCTCGTAGGTCTTAGTTCCGTCGCCGATGTCGACGACTATCTCGACCCGGTCACCTCTCATACCTCAATGGTACGGCGCGCCGAACTTTGCCGCTTCGGTTCCCCGTGCTGGCGCGCCGGCCAGATGGGTATGACAATGGCCACTCACACACCAAAGAGGAGGACCCATGACCAGCAAGTCGTTGCAGACCGCGATGAACAAGCAGCTCAACAAAGAACTGTATTCCGGCTACCTCTACCTCGCGATGGCTGCTCACTTCGAAGCGACCAACATGCCCGGCTTCGCCGCGTGGATGCGGGCGCAGTCCAACGAAGAGAACACCCACGCGATGAAGTTCTGGGAGTACATCTACGACCGCGGCGGCGAAGTGAATCTCCTTGCGATCGAGCAGCCACCCTCGAAGTTCACGAGCCCTATCGATGCGTTCAAGCAGGCGCTGGAAGCCGAGCAGGACAACACCAAGGAGATCAACAAGCTCTACGAGTTGGCGGTCGCCGAGAAGGACTACGCGGCCCAGGTGTTCCTGCAGTTGTTCATCGCCGAGCAGGTTGAAGAAGAGAAGATGGCGACCGACGTCGTCGACACCTTGAAGATGGTGGGCGACTCGCCCGCTGCGCTGTTGATGCTCGACCGCGAGATGGGCAGTCGCAAGGAGGACCCCAGCCCGCTCGACTGAGTCGTTAGCTCCATAGCAAGCGGTAACCTCGGCGCATGGCTGAAGGTTCTGAATCTTTCGATCTAGTGATCCTGGGCGCCGGCAACGGCGGCTACTCGGCTGCGTTCCGCGCGGTCGGACTTGGACTCAAGGTGGCGATGGTCGAGAAGGACAAGGTCGGGGGCACCTGCCTCCACCGCGGCTGCATCCCAACCAAAGCGTTGCTACACGCGGCCGACCTCGTTGACGAGATCAAGCACGCCGGCGACTTCGGGGTGTTGGTCCAGGAGCCCAGCGTGGACTGGGGCAAGGTCCTCAACTTCAAGGACTCGGTCGTTGGCCGCATGTACAAAGGTCTGTCCGGGCTCGTCGCCAAGAAGAAGATCGAGCTCGTCGAGGGCGAAGGCCGTTTGCTCGACGCGAAGACCGTTGTCGTCAACACCAAGGAAGGCGAGCGCACCCTCACCGGCGAAAAGGGTGTCCTGATCGCAACGGGCTCATACCCGCGTGATCTTCCGTTCATCAAGGCCGATGGCGACAAGGTTCACAACTCGAACCATGGACTTACGGCAGGCGACATCCCTTCCAGCGTCATCGTGGTCGGCGGCAACTACATCGGCCTCGAGTTCGCCAGCATCTACCGGAGCCTCGGCGCAGAAGTGCAGGTCGTCGAGATGCTTCCGAAGATCGCCCCTGCCGAAGACTCGGATATCTCCGAGGCGCTGAACAAGTTGCTTCAGAAGCGCGGCATCAAGTTCCACCTCGGCGTTTCTGTCAGCGGTGCAACGCCGACCGACTCCGGCATCGAGGTCCAGATAGAGAAGGACGGGACCAAGGAAACCTTGACCGCCGACCGCATGTTCGTTGCGATCGGACGCGGCCCCCGCACCGAGGGGATCGGTCTCGAGGAAGCTGGGGTCAAGGTCGACAAGGGCTACATCGTTGTCGACCAGGGTTTCCGCACGAGCGTCCAGGGTGTCTATGCGATCGGCGATGCCGTCTTCATCCCGGACGCGAACTGGCCGCATCCGCAGCTCGCGCATGTTGCTTTCATCGAAGGCATCAAGGTTGCCGAGCGCATCGCTGGTGAAGAACCTGCTCCCGTCGACTACAAGAACATCCCGCACATCATCTATTGCCAGCCCGAGGTCGCCGCGGTCGGTCTGACCGAGGACAAGGCGAAAGAGCTCGGCATGGAGGTCCAGACCTCCCGCTACCCGTTCTCCGCGAATGCCCGCGCCTTGATGCTCGGTGGGGGACAAGGCTTCGTGAAGACGGTTGCCGAGAAAGGTGGCGCCGTCGTCGGCGTGCACATCGTGGGGCCGCGTGCCTCCGACATCATCACGGAAGCGCAACTCGTCACCTCGTGGGAGGCATACCCGAGCGAACTCGCCGAACTGATCCACCCACACCCGACCCTCTCGGAAGCCCTAGGCGAAACGTTCCTGGGCCTGGTAGGCAAACCGCTCCACGGTTAGAGGCTAAAGAGGGATGCGGACCTCGACGACGAGGAGGGGGACGATGAAGAAACAGTTCGCACTAGTACTGGCCCTCGGCGTTCTGCTTGGCGCATGCGGCCAACCGGGGTCCCGTGTTGGGAGTTCCGACGCGCTGCACCTGATTAGCGCGGCATCTGCGAAAACGAACGAGGCGAGCACCGCGCGGATCTCCGTGGACATGAACATGGAGTTCAACGGTCAAGCGGTCGACGCCCATGCCGATGGCGCGATGGAGATCGCCAAGAAGCTGGCTCACATGACCATGACTATGAGCGGCGCTGGACTCCCAGAGGGGTTCGACATGGAGATGGTCATGGACGGCTTCAAGATGTATTACAAGATGCCCCCGGAACTCGGCGGCTCGACGTCGTCTGGGAAACCGTGGATCTTCATAGATATGCAAGCCTTCGGTGAATCGCAGGGGATGGACTACAACGCGATGTCTCAAGCGGGCGGATCTAACCCCCTACAACTCCTCGAGTACCTGAATGGGGTCGCCGGTGAAGTCAAGACCGTTGGTGACGAAGAGGTCCGCGGAGTCATCACGACTCATTACAGCGCCGCGATTGACTTCGACAAGATGGCCGAGAACGCCCCGGCGCGGTACCGCGAGGCGATCAAAGCGTCGGTGGACGTTATGAAGCAGCAACTGGGAGATGCAACCGCCCCCATCGAGGTTTGGGTCGGAGAGGACGGCTACGTTCACCGGTTCTCGATGTCCTTTGACGCCTCGGACTCTCCATCGGGCTCTTTCAAGATGACGATGACGATGGAGATGTTCGATTTCGGCGCTCCAGTCGACATCCAGATACCTCCGGCCTCCCAGGTGACCGACCGATCTGGCTTGATGGGCACGAGTGCTTCGCCTTCTCCGTAGTGCCTAGCAGCACCGAGAAGGACTATTCGGGGACACCTCTTTATAAGAAGCTCGGTATCAAGCCGGAGTCGCGCGTTGCGTTCGTCTCTGCTCCCGACGGTTTCCTCGATACCTTGGAGCTGCCGCCCGGTGTAGACGTCACGAAGTCGACGAAGGGGCTCGACGTGGCCCTGTTGTTCGCGACCCGCTTGAAAGATCTGCGCATGAACTTCGAGAAGTATGTCGAGGCGGTGTACCCGGCCGGTGGGTTCTGGGTCGCCTACCCGAAGAAGTCCTCGAAGCTTCCGACCGACCTCAACTTCGACAACGTGCAGCAACTGGGCCTCGACGCTGGGCTCGTCGACAACAAATCGTGCGCTATCGATGACGACTATTCGGGGGTCCGGTTCGTCTACCGCCTGAAGGACCGCTAGACCCTCGTCCCGGTGGGGTTCGCAACCCGGGGCGGTAACCTTGGGGCCTACCCACCAACCAAAGACCTCAAAGGGGAGGGTTCGGCCTCATGGGCACCGAGATCAAGATGCCTCAACTCGGCGAGACCGTTGTCGAGGGCACCATCACGAAGTGGCTCAAGAAAGAAGGAGACACGATCTCCGAGGACGAGCTCCTCGTCGAGATCTCGACGGACAAGGTCGACTCCGAGGTGCCATCGTCGGCTTCGGGCGTTATCGAGAAGATCCTCGTCCAGGAAGGCGAGACCGTGAACGTCGGCACGCCTCTGGCGATCGTCGGCGAAGGCGGCGAGTCTTCGGGCGAGGCATCCGAGCCCGAAGCGGAAGCGAAAGAAGAAGCTCCGCAAGCAGAGGCGAAGGAAGAGCCCAAGGAAGAAGAGGCCGAGGCCAAGACCGAAGAGCGTCAGGCTGCCGGCGAAGGCCGCGAGGCCCAAGCCGCCGAAGCTGACAAGAAAGAACAGCCTCGGCAGGAGGACCAGGGCGGTGCCACTACCGAACGCCCGCCATCTCATTCATCGACCGGTGACGACACCTCGAAGCGCGGGATCATCTCGCCGTTGGTGCGGCGTCTCGCAGACGAGCACGATGTCGAGCTCGACACGGTCGAAGGCACCGGCACCGGCGGGCGGATCCGCAAGCAAGATGTTCTGAAGTTCGTCGAGACGCGCAAGTCCAAGCCACAGGCTCGGCCCGCCGCGTCCGCAGAGGAAGCTCCCGAGAAGGCTCCCGATCGCAAGGAAGCTCCGGCTGCGAAAGAGAGTGCACCTGCTGCCGCGGTTGGCGAGCGCGAAGAGCTCGTTCCGTGGAGCAACATCCGCCGTCGGACGGCCGAGCACATGGTCGCGAGCCACCTCGAGACCGCGCGTGCATGGAACGCGGTCGAGGCCGACTGGTCGAACGTTGTCGAACTTCGCGCCAAGGCGAAGGACAAGTTCAAAGAGTCGGAAGGCTTCGGCCTCACGTTCATGCCGTTCCTCTGTCGTGTCGTATGCGACACGTTGCTCGAGATGCCCGAGGTGAACGCTTCGTTCGACGAGGCCAACCAGGCGAACCGCATCCGTCGTTACGTGAATCTCGGTATCGCGGTGGCCTTGGACGGTGGCGGCTTGATCGTTCCGGTCATAAAGGGTGCCGACGAGAAGAACCTCACCGGGATGGCACGTGCGATCAACGATGTTGCCGTTCGTTCGCGGACGAAGAAGCTATCGCCAGATGATCTCGTTGGCGGAACGTTCACGATCACGAACCCGGGTCCGTTCGGCTCGATCATGAGCGTGCCGATCATCCCCAAGGGTCAGACCGCGATCCTTGCTTTCGAAGCGATCCAGAAGCGCGTCGTGGTTACCGATGACGACGCGATCGCGATCCGCAGCATGGGCAACCTGCCCATGTCGTGGGACCACCGCACGATCGATGGCGCCGAAGCGGCGAAGTTCCTCGCCCGCTTGCGCGAGCGCATCGAGACGACGGACTGGTCCGGAGAGCTCTCTCAGTACCTATGAAAGAAGAGGTCTACGTAGGAGATCCAACACCGTCGACGGTCTTAACCGCGGCTTGGCTCGGACGCGTCGAGTATCCGGCCGCGTGGTCGTGGCAGCGCGAGCTGTTCCTCGCCCGTCTCGAAGGTGACGTCGACGACACGTTGATGCTCCTCGAGCACCCACCGACCTACACACTTGGCCGCAGAGCCAACGAGGCCGACCTCGTCTATGACCGCTCGCAACGGATGGCGCGGGGGATCGACCTTTACGAAGTAGATCGCGGGGGCCGGGCGACGTATCACGGCCCCGGTCAGCTCGTGGGGTACCCGATCCTCGCTCTCGGCGAGCGCTACGACGTCGTTGCCTACCTCCGCAAGCTCGAAGACGCCCTTATCCGTACCTGTGCCGACTTCGGTATCGAGGCGACCCGCGACCCCGAGAACACCGGTGTCTGGGTTGGCAAGAACAAGATCGGCGCCATCGGTGTGAAGATCACCCGGGGCATCACGATGCACGGCTTCGCCCTCAACGTGGCAACAGACCTTTCGATGTTCGAGGGCATCGTGCCCTGTGGCATCCAGGACCGCTGGGTTACCTCCATTGAGAAGGAAACGGGCGATGCCCCTTCCGTAAAGGAAGTAGCCAGCATCGCGGCGAACCATCTCTCGGACACTTTCGAGCGATCGCTCGTCTGGACCCACCCCGACGCTCTGCGCGCTAGCGGCTTGTCTGCCCTCGCGGGGCCCGAACCTTCTGCATCAGATGTTGTGCCGAGTCTCGAGGAGGAGACCCTGACATGAGCAAGGACCTACACACCGACCTAGGCCTCAAAGAAGAGGACCTGATCGAGATGTATCGCTTCATGCTGCTCGCACG
>JAXDJJ010000024.1:0-41533 GCA_034665745.1 Actinomycetota bacterium
ACCGCGGCGATCAACTCTTCCTCTCTGTACGAGCGCGATTGACGCTGCAGACGTTCAGCCCGCCATCCCGGCAGACCCAGAGCGTCTCCGACCGCTTGCGCGCCACGTTCCGCGAACCGTCGCGCGCGCAGCATCCGTTTGATGTGCGCGTTCAGCGAGCCGAACAGCACGAGCGGCTCGTCACCTTGATCGAGCAATCTCCGCAGGGTGCTCATCGCTACCGGCAGCTTCCGGTCACCGACCGCATCGGTGAACGCGAAGACCCGTTCATCGGCGAGACGCGGGAATGCTTCCCATACCTGCGCCTGGCTTACCCGTGCCCCAGTGCCTAGGGAGGTCGCGAGTTGCGACAACGCCCCGTCTAGATCGCGGAGCTCGGAGCCCACCGTGTCGACCAAGGCGTAAGCCCCGCGGTCATCGATCTTGATCTTGTGATCGCCCGCCCGTTCGCGCACCCAAGCAGCGAGTTTCCGTCCCTTCGGGGTATCGAGTGACACGACCGCGCCCATCGCCCGGATGACCGAGTCGAGTTTCGTCTTGCCGTCGGCGACGAGCACGAGTATCGAATCCGGTGACGGAGATTCAAGGTACGCAGCGAGGGTCTCTGTCTGTTCCTTCTTCAGGTCCTGCGCGTCACGAACGACTACGAGTCGCTTCCCACCCAGCAGAGACGACGTCTGCAGCGCGCCAAGGATCTCGGCCCCCTCGGCAACAGCATCGAAACTGAGCTCGGACAACGGATCGGTCTTGTGCTCCGCGCGGATCTTGTCGATCGCCTCCTCTGCGAGGAACGCTTGGCCAGTCAGCAGGTACGCCTGGGTGCTCATCCCTCGCGCAACCCCATCCTGTAGAGACGCTCTCCGTCGCTCATCAAGCTGACGGTTTCGGCGCCTTCATCGAGGAGAGCAGCCCACTCCGAGCCCATCCATGCCTCTGCCGAGTCCTTCGAGTCAAACTCCTCGCTGGTCCGGAGGTCCGCCCCGGCAGCATCGTGGAGCACCCATGTGAACGCCATCGACCCACCCTATCGAGCGTGATCGGAGGCTCGGAGAACCCGTGTCGCCCACAGCGCGACGAGGCCCATCAGGGGCCAGCCCACCACCGTTGGAACGCGCGCCAACGACCACTCCAGAGATCCGAACCGGTCCGCGACGAACAGGATCCATGAGGCTGCCGGGGCCACGAGCCGGATCAGCGATGCACCGAGCCATGGGAGAGGGATCGCAACGATGCCACTTGCGAGGCCCGCAACCGTGCCGGGCGCAACCGCGGGAAGCGCCAGCGCGTTCGCGAAGGGTGCAACGAGCGATAGCTCGCCGAAAACAAGGATCAAGAGCGGCGCTACCGCGATCTGCGCAGCAAGTGTGGCCGCGATCATGGTTCTGAACGCTTCGGGAAGTACGGCGAGGCGCGCCGAGATGGGTCCCGAGAACAACACGATGCCCGCCGTCGCCGCAGCGGACAACTGCATGCCGACCGAGAAGAGCATGCCGGGTCGCAAGGCGACCACCGCGATCACCGCGAGACCGAGAGCGGCCAAGGGTTCTGCGGTCCTGCCTTGCGCTAGACAGGCCAACGCGATCGCGCCCATGGCGGCCGCCCTCAAGACGGACGCATCGGGACCGACGACGAGGACGAACAATCCGAGCCCCAGGTAACCGAACCCGATGCGCACGCGGTGACCAATCGAACGCAACCCCACCATCACGGCGCCGAGAACGATGGCGACGTTGCTGCCCGAAACGGCCAAGATGTGCGAGAGCCCTGCGTTCCTGAAGATGTCGATCGTTGCGCTTCCCAACCCCGACGTGTCCCCGATCGTCAGTCCCTTGATCAGGGCTCCGGCCCGTGGATCGACATCCGACACCGCGGTGTTCAAGCCCTCACGCACGCGTGCAGCGATCGCTTGCGCACCGCGCGGCGAGCGAACGACCTCGAGTTCGGAGATGTGAAGGGATGCTTGCGCGCCGGCTCGGCGGAGGGTGGTCTCGAAACCGTCGGACCCGAGCGGAACGACCCATCCCTGTGCGGTGAACCGCGCGCCGGGCTCGCCCACTTCGTCCGGGATCGATGCGACCCCGACCGATCGCGCCGTGAACGAGTCACACTCGATCGCTCCAACGTCGACGAGGGTGCCGAGACCTCCGATCGATTCCAGGATCGTTCCTTCGAACGTGCATCTCGGGACGTCGTGGGCGATATCGCCGAGGGGGCCGCGAGGAGCCATGCGCACCTGCGCGTTCAGCATCCCCGCCCCCGCGACGACGAGGACGATCGCAACAAGAGCCAGGCCGGCCCGTCTGCGTACCAAGGTGAGGGCCGCGCCAGCCACCACCATCGTCATCGCAACGCCACGGACGTGCGACAGGGTTCCGAGCCACGTACCGGCGCACAGCCCGGCCGTGGCCAACCACACGCGACCAAGGGTTCCGTCCATCTAGAGGGACACGAATGGCTTGATCGACTCCAGGGTGGCCGGACCGATCCCCGACACCTCGAGCAATTGATCGATCGAAGTGAACGAGCCGATCTCCGTGCGGTAGGCAAGGATCGCGCCCGCCTTCACAGGGCCCAGCCCGGGAACGGTCTCCAGCAACGTCTGGTCGGCGGTGTTCAGGTTGATGACGCTCGAGTCTGTCGACGCGGGCACGGGGCTGGCGCCTGCGAGGCCCGGACCGGTTCCTATCGGCACCAGGATCTGGGTTCCGTCGACGACGACCGCTGCGAGATTGAGCAGGTCGAGGTTGGCTTTGGGCAGCGCACCACCGGCAAGCTCGATCGCGTCGGCGACCCGCGATCCCGCCGGGAGTTCGATGATCCCGGGATGACGCACGGCGCCGGCGACATGGACAACGACGAGTTGACCGGTTGTGCTCGGCCCCGGGGACGGTGTCGCCTTTGCAGGAGGAGCGATCGAAGCGGGCTCACCCCGGGCACGCATCGCGAGGCCACCGAACACCAAGAACCCCACCACCGCACCGATCACTATGGTGTCGCGCCGCTTACCTCCGAGGGGCTCGAGCCGTTCCCACCAGCTGGGTGGCAGGGGGATCCCGGACATATGGCCCATCCCAGCGTGGACACAGCGGAAAGGCGGTGGCGCGAGCCACCCAGAACCTTCATCATTCGAGGGCCATGACTATCGATGTGCGGTTCATGAAAGAGGACGAGCTCCCGCGTCTGCGGGAGGTCCTCTCGACCGCGTTCGGCGGCGGAGATCCCGAACCGGACTGGGACATCGTCTGGGCCAAGGTGTTCGAACACGATCGCCTCTTCGTTGCGACCGAAGGTGACGAGATCGTCGGTGTCGGCGGAAGCTTCTCGTTCACCATGACCGTGCCGGGGGCCGAGATCCCAACCGCCGGTCTGACGATCGTCGGTGTGCTGCCGACCCACCGCCGAAAAGGGATCCTCAACCAGATGATGAGATTCCAACTAGAGGATGCGCGCGCCCACGAAGAGTCCGTCAGCATCCTGTGGGCATCGGAAGAGGTCATCTACCAACGCTTCGGTTACGGGATGGCATCCGAGCAGCTCGGGATCGAGATCGATCGCGGACACGGAATCTTCAAGAACGACACCGGCATGAACGGTCGTTTGCGCCTGCTTACCGAAGAAGAAGCCATGAAGATCTTCCCGGACGTGTACGAGAGCGTACGCAGAGAGACACCCGGGATGCTCGCGCGCAGCGCCGACTGGTGGAGGTATCACCGTTTCCACGATCCGAAAGGCCAGCGAGAGGGGGCGAGTCCCTACTACCGGTTGGTGTGGGAGAACGATGGACAGGTCGAGGCTTATGCCCTCTATCGGATCAAGGAGGGTTGGGACTACGCAACCGGGCTCCCGAAAGGCGAGGTAACCGTCCACGAAGCCATGTCGATGACCCCGCAAGCGCACCGAGAGCTATGGCGCTATCTGTTCTCTCTCGATCTCAGCGGGAAGGTGATCGCTTACTTCGTAAGCACCGATGACCCGATCCAGCAGATGGTGCTGAAGCCCCGCCACCTCCGGATGCGGAAGAGCGACGGCCTCTGGTTACGGGTCGTCGACGTAAAGCCTGCGCTCGAAGGACGCACGTATGGGGCCGATGGGACGCTGACCTTCGAGCTGGCCGACACGTTCCTCGAACGGAACCACGGTCGCTGGACCTTGACCGTCACCGAGGGCCATGGAGAAGTTAGCGAGGCAGGGACAGAGCCCGACCTCAGGCTCGAGGCCGGAGATCTCGGCGCGGTTTACCTCGGAGGGACATCCTTCAACCAATTAGCACGTGCAGGACGAGTGAGCGAGTTGAAGCCGGGAACGGTGGCGAGTGCGGACGCGATGTTCCACTCGAACCGGGCCCCCTGGTACCCGGAGATCTTCTAGCTCGATCGCTGCAACTTTTCTGCCCCGCCGAGGGTCTCTGAGGTGACATGCGGACAAGAGATCGCGATGCAGAGTTCCAGGACTTCTATCTAGCGGAGGCGCCGCGCCTGCTGCGTTTGGCGACCATGATGACGGGCGATCCCGCGCGGGCCGCCGACCTCTCCCACGATGCCCTGATCAAGGTCTATACGAGATGGCACCGGATCCGTAACGAAGATCCGGGCCCCTTCGCGCGGACGGTTCTCGTCAACCTGTGCCGGAGCGCGTACCGCAGGAAGATGCTCGAGCTGGCGAAGACCCCGCGCCATTCCGGGTACATCCCAGACCAGAGCAGCCGGGTTGACGACGCGCTCCGGGTGGCAGCCGCGCTGTCGGCTCTGTCGCCGGTGCGACGAGCCGTCGTTCTGTTGCGCTTCTATGAGGACATGCCCGAGCAACAGATAGCAGAGGTGCTCGGTCGACCACTGAACACGATCAAGTCGGACCTTCGGCGCGCGCTGGAGACCCTCCGACCCATGTTCGGCGACACGGTGAGGGAGACGAGATGAGCAGCGAAGACCGCCTGAAGCAGATGATCGGATCGTCGGAGGCTGAGCCGCGTGCGAGCAAGGCTGAGTGGACCGACTTCACGCGCCGCGCACACGGCGCATTGTTCACCCGCCGTGCCGCAACCGCGCTTGGGGCAGTTGCACTCCTCGGAGGCGTTGCGTTCGCTGCGGTCGCCCTCCGTCCGGAGAACTCCCCTGCTCCGATACAGCCTGCCGCCTCTTCACCAGCGAGCGCGACTCCCGAACCGACGCCATCAGCTACGGAAGAAGAGGTCCAGCTCATCACCGTTCCGACCGCCGAGCGGGAGCAATGGTTCGCGCAGGGCGAGAAGCTGTCGTGGGGCACGACGGTTTACGGGGGCCGGATCGACGGGTCGCTCGCGACCGACGACCCGGTCACTCAGGAAGCCGCGCTCTGGCTGCAGATGCTCGTGGCTGGAGGGAGCATGGCGGATCAGGAAGCAGGCGCAACCACCGCCATCCCCGAAGGTACGGAGCTCCTCCACGTCGGCAAGGAAGGCGAGACCTTGATCGTGGATCTGAGCCCTGAGTTCACCTCAGGCGGAGGCAGCTTGTCGATGCAGATGAGATTGGCACAGGTGGTTTACACGGGGACTCAGTTCCAGGGAGTCGAGAGTGTGAAGATCTGGATCGATGGTGAAGACGCTCAATCCATCGGCGGTGAAGGTATCGACGTCTCTCGGCCCTTGACTCGTCGTGACTTCCAAGATCTTGCCCCGAACATCGTGGTCGAGTCCCCTAAGGTCGGACAAACGATCTCGAACCGAGACCTCGTCACGGGCTTCGCGAACGTGTTCGAGGCAACAGTGCAGGTTCGTATCGTTGATGAGGATGGCACGGTGATATTCGAGGACTTCACGACCGCGACCTGCGGCACAGGCTGCTGGGGTGACTTCGAGAAGCAACTCATGTTCGCAGTCGATCATGCCCAGAATGGGCGTCTCGAGGTGTTCACGTACTCGGCGAAGGATGGGACCGAAACCGACGCCGTGTCGATCCCGGTGCACCTGGCTTTCTAGGCGACCAGGGAGACCAGCTTCGGGGGTTTCACGATCACCTTCTTCGGTTCACCGTTCAGGAATCCCTGAACCTTCTCGGAGGCAAGGGCGAGCTCGGTCATCTTCGCTTCGGTGACATCGGCGGGCACAAGGATCGTGTCGCGTACCTTGCCGTTGACCTGAACCACCATCGTGACCTCTTCCTCGGTTGCCAGCTGGGGGTCATGTTCCGGCCAGGGCTCGAAGTGGATTGAGGTCTCATGTCCGAGGCGATGCCACTGCTCTTCTGCTAGGTAGGGAGCGATCGGAGCGAGCAACTTCAACAAGACCTCGATGACCTCGTCCAGCACCTGCTGATTCGTCCCACCACCCGACCTGTAGCGGTACGCCTGGTTCACGAGTTCGTGCAGACGCGCTATCGCCGTATTGAACGAGAACGCCTCGTAATCGGCAGTTACGACCTTGATCGTCCGATGGAGATCCTTGCGCAGGGTTTCTTCGGCAGGTCCCGCTTCGGTACCGCCACCGTCGAACCCGTCACGGTTCTCTTCGCACAACCGCCATACGCGCTTCAGCCAGTCGTACGCAACGGGCCCGATCGCATCGACGCCCTCTTCCGGCCAGTCGAAGTTCGCTTCGGGGGGGCCGGAGAAGAGCATGAACAATCGGAGAGAGTCGGCACCGAAACGCTGGAACGCCTCCTGGGGCTCGACGATGTTCCCGCGCGACTTCGACATCCGCTTGCCACCCATAGTGATCAAGCCCTGGTTCAGCAGATTGGGGAACGGCTCGGGATCTCGTGCCATGCCCATGTCCACCAGGACCTTCTGGAAGAAGCGTGCGTAGATCAGGTGCAAGACCGCGTGCTCGATGCCGCCGGTGTACTGGTCCATCGGCATCCACGCATCGGACTTGGCACGCTCGAATGGGATCTCAGTGTTGTGCGGGTCGGTGTAGCGGTGGAAGTACCACGACGAGTCCACGAACGTGTCCATCGTGTCGGTCTCGCGCCGCGCAGGTTTGCCGCACTTCGGGCACGCCACGTTGACCCAGTCCGTCGCCGTTGCCAGAGGGGACGCTTCACCCGTCGGGGTGAAATCGACGTTCTCGGGAAGCACCAAGGGAAGCTCCTCGTACGGTACCGGGACCTCCCCGCAGTCGTCGCAGAACACGATGGGGATCGGGGTCCCCCAGTACCGCTGCCGGCTGACGAGCCAGTCCCGGAGTCGGAAGTTCTTCGCGTGCCTGCCGCGGCCCTCGCTGGCGAGCCAATCCGTGACCTTCTTCACCGACTCGTCGACGGAGGTCCCGTCGAAGGGGCCACTGTTGACCATCGTTCCGGGCCCCACGTACGCCTCGGTCATCGTGTCCTCATCAAGTTCTCGATCCGGGGGCTGGATCACGACCCGCACCGGAAGGTCGTACTGGCGGGCGAAGTCAAGATCTCGTTGATCGTGCGCGGGAACGGCCATGATCGCCCCGGTTCCGTAGTCCATCAGCACGTAGTCGGCGACCCAGATCGGGATCTTCTCGCCGTTGACGGGGTTGATCGCGTAACGACCCAGGAACATCCCCTTCTTGGGACGTTCCGTCGAGGTCCGATCGATCTCTGTGAGCTTGGCGACCTGGTTCTTGAAATCGGTCAGCTCCTGCTCCTTGCCGGTGCCCTTCACGAGCTCTTCGGCGAGCGGAAGCTCTGGAGCCATGACGAAGAACGTCGCACCCCACAACGTGTCGGGTCGGGTCGTGTAGACCGTGATCGGGTCGGCACCTTCGACATCGAACTCGACCTCGGCCCCGAACGACCTGCCGATCCAGTTCACCTGCAAGGTCTTCAG
The DNA here is from genome assembly GCA_034665745.1 of Actinomycetota bacterium. GTDB lineage: Bacteria > Actinomycetota > CADDZG01 > CADDZG01 > WHSQ01 > JAXDJJ01. The sequence goes on from JAXDJJ010000024.1 coordinate 7,774, forward strand.
ACGCTCGTTCCACCCGGTGTTGAGGGGCATGTCGTCGAGCAACCGGTCGGCGTAATCGGTGACCTTGAAGAACCACTGGGTCATGAACACCTTCGTGACCTCGGCACCGCAGCGCTCGCACTTCCCGGCTACGACCTGCTCGTTCGCGAGGACGGTCTTGTCGTTCGGGCACCAGTTCGCCGCCGCCGCTTTCCGGTAAGCGAGCCCTCGCTCGTAGAACTTCAGGAAGAACCACTGGTTCCACTTGTAGTACTCGGGGTCGCTAGTAGCGATCTTGCGGTCCCAGTCGAACGAACATCCGATCCGTTGTGCCGAGGAATAGAGCTTCTCGATGTTGGCGTAGGTCCATTCTTTCGGGTCGAGGCCGCGCTGGATCGCGGCGTTCTCGGCAGGGAGTCCGAACGAGTCGAAGCCGATGGGGCTCAACACGTCGTACCCGCGCATCCGGTAGTAGCGGGCGATCGCGTCGTGGATGGTGAAGATCTCGACGTGGCCCATGTGCATGTCACCCGATGGGTACGGATACATCGTGACCGTGTAGCGCTTCTCCTTACGCGGAGTTTCGGGCATGGACCAGACCTTGTTGTCGATCCAGTCCTTCATCCACCGCTCTTCGATCGCTATGTGGTCGTAATCGCGCTCCATGGCGGGAAACCCTAAGGGGTCAGTCACAGCTCCCAAACGGCGAAGTAGAGAAACCGGGCACGGTAGCGAGGTCACTAGCGCTGAGTCTCTCGGTTGCGTTCAAGCTGCTATCCAGGACGAGCTTCGTTCCATCGGGTCGGAAGAACCTGTGGTCGACCCGATAGGTCTCAGCGGAATCCCCAACCGGGATAGCCGCGACCAGGTGCACCAAGCCGTTGTCACCGCAATCGACTCCCTCGATGTGACCCACGCTTCCGCCGAAGGCGAAGAGATCTTGCCCCGTCTCCGCGAAGGGACCGGGTCCTTTCCCTTCCACGGCTATCTGCTCGAGACCTCGATCGGTCAGCGTGAAGGCCGCAACGAACTGGGTCGAGGCACCGGCCTCGACATTCACGATCGCCTCTAGGCCGGGGTCGCCGTTCAGCTCGACGAGTGAGCTGAGACTTGGAGCCGGCAAGGAGCGAGGGACGCCGGAAGGATCGACCGCGGTCGAGTAGATAGCGTCCCCATCCCTCGCCGTCACCACAAGGAAGGACTTACATCCACGATCTCCTGCCGGATCGAGCGCGATCGTGACCTTGTCATCACTTCCATCTCCATCCACGTCCCCGGACGCTTCTTGGCCCGCAGGCGAAGTGTTCTCCGTCGCGGAGAGCTCGTTAGAGCAGTCAGAGCCCGGGATGTCTCGTGGTCCGACAACGTCGACGCTCAGGCTGGACCGCTCACATGCGGTCAGCAGCAACGCGATGAGGATCAGGTGGACTGCGTGTTTCCTAGCCATGATCTGTACAGGCTCGCATACACGCCGCCTGCGGCAACCAACTCTCGGTGGTTGCCTCGCTCGACGATCTCGCCGCGATCGAACACCAGCACGTAGTCGGCCCGCTCGGCGGTACTCAACCTGTGTGCGATCGCAAGGGTCGTGCGACCCTCGGACAAGCGTTCCAGGGCTTGGGTCAACGCAGCTTCGGTTTCGGGATCGACCGCGCTGGTTGCCTCATCGAGGATGAGCAAGCCCGGGTCGGCGATCTGCGCCCGCACCAGGGCAACGAGCTGGCGTTCGCCGACCGACAAGCTCTCTCCGCGCTCGCCGACCTGTGTGTCCAAACCGTTCGGTCGACGCTGGACCCATCCGGTCAGCCCGAGCGCCTCGAACGATGCTTCGACATCGGCGTCGGTGGCGCCATCGCGGCCGTAGCGGACGTTCTCTCTGATCGACGTGTCGAACAGGAACCCATCCTGGGGCACCATCCGGATCGCTTTGCGGCGCGACTCGGTTGCAACCTCGCGAAGGTCCACTCCGCCGATAACGATGCGGCCTTCGTCTGGATCCGCCAACCGGCAGAGCAACTTCGCGAACGTCGTCTTCCCGCAACCGGTTTCGCCGACGATAGCCACGCGGCCCCCGGCGTACACATCCACATCGATGCCTTTCAGTACCAGGCCACCCTCTCGGTAGGAGAACTTGAGGCCTTCGGACGTCACGGCTAGGGGGCCGTCCGGAAGCTGCACACCTGGATCTGGCTCGACCACATCGATAGGGATATCGAGAACGCCTAGGACCTTGCGCCACGCCGCGATCGCGGTCTGCGTTTGATCGAACGTCTCGGCCATCTCCCCAACGGGCTGGAGGAAGAGACTCACGAGGAACATGAACGCGACGACTTCACCCGCGCTCATGCCCCACCCCGGCCCATAGGTGACACCGACGAAGAGAACCGCCGCCATGGCGACACCCCCGAAGAAATCGCTCATCGGCAAAGTGGTCGCCTGGTACTTGTTCGCGTTGATGATCGACTTGTACTGGGCGTTGATCGCGCCCTTCAAGCGTTGGTCCATCCGTTCGTCGTATCCGTAAGCGCGGATGACGGCAGCCCCCATCACGCTCTCCGAGATCTCGGACAACGTGTTCCCCACTCTCGTTCTAACCTCTTCGTATGCCGCGAGCAGCCCGCGTTGGAGCCAGCGCATGATGAATACGACGGGCAGGATCATGAAGACGACGACCAGCGTGAGGCGCCACGAGTAGGCGAACATCGCGATCAGGGTTCCGATCATCAACGTGCCCCCGAGGATCCAGGACAACGCGCCCCACTCCATGAACTGCAGAAGCTGGTCGATATCCGATGTGACCCGCGTGACGTAGGTGCCCCTGCGTGTCGAGCTGTGTTCGGCGATGCTCAAGCGATGGATGTGCCCGAACACACGGGTCCGGAGAGACTTCAGGGCCAACTCCGACTTCGCCACCATCCGACGGAACGTCGCCCGGCCTGCGATGTAGACGATCACCACGCCGACGGCGGCCAGAGCGCACCACGTGTAGACGAAGTGCGGCCGGAAGCCATGCACCAGGCCCTTGTCCAGGATCTGTTGGATGAGGATCGGGACCATCAGACTCCCGAGCGAATAAGCCATGGCCAGCCCGATCGTGTAACCGAGGCCCTGACGCATCTCTTTGCTGTCGGCTAGCCCTCGCTTCAAGATCTTGAACGCGCCGGATACGGGCTTGCCGCCGTGGCTGCTTTCCCACCAGGTCATGCGCTTGCCCTTTCATATGCGCGCACCATCGCGTCGTAAGCGGGGTAGCGAAGGAGCTCGATGTGGTGTCCTTCGGCCGCGATCCGACCGTTCTCGAGGAACAGAACCCGATCGGCAAGGGAGATCGTCGACACTCGGTAGGCGATGACGATCAAGGTGGTCGATAGGTCGTTGCGCAGTCCTTCAAGGATCGCGTGCTCGATCGTCGGGTCCACGGAGGAGGTTGCGTCATCGAGGATGAGGAGACGGGGGTTCGACAACAGGGCCCGCGCAAGGGCAACCCGCTGGCGCTGGCCACCGGACAACGTCACTCCCCGCTCGCCGACGACGGTCTCGTAACCCTGGGGCAAACGCTCGATGAAGTCATGTGCCTGGGCCAGTTTCGCAACGCGCTCTACCTCGTCCCGCGTGACGGTCCGCTCGAGCGAGATGTTCTCGAGGATCGTCGTAGCGAACAGGAAGCTCTCTTGGAACACAACGGATGCGTTGTTACGCAGCTCGTGGGTCGCGACCTTGCGCAGGTCGATCCCGCCCAGCTCGATGGTCCCTGAATCCGGATCGGCGAGACGGACGAGGAGCTCTGACAACGTGGACTTACCGGATCCCGTCGATCCGACCAAGGCGACCGACTCGTTCGGTTCGATGTCGAACGAGATGTCGGACAGAACAGGGTGACCGCCGTAAGCGAACGACACTCCATCGGCTCGGACCCGCAAGGGGCCACTGGGCAGGTTCGCGCCGTCTACGACGTCCGCCAGCGTGCTCTTCTCTTGGAATACGGCCTCGAGACGGTCACGACCGACCACTGCTCTCGGCATGTCGCTTAGTACCCACCCGATCAAGCGCATCGGGAATGCGATGAGTTGGAAGAGGCTGACGAACTGCACCAGAACACCGATCGTCACGTCGCCCGTCGAAACGCGCCACGATCCCATCGCCAGCAGGACGATGATGCCGAGGTTAGGGATGCCGTCGAAGGCGGGTTCGAATCCCGCGCGCAGCTGACCGAACTCGACTCTGTGACGGCGAAGCTCCTCCGCCTTGGCCTCTAGTCGCTGCACCTCCTCGGCTTCGCGACCAAGTGTCTTGACGACAAGCGCCCCATCGAAGCTCTCGTGAGCGACCGCGGATACCCGTCCCATCGCGTTCTGCGCCTTCGATGCCGGTGGTTCGACCCGCACCCCGAATAGGCGGTTGAGGACGGTCATCACGGGCATGACCAGCAGCCCGATCAGCGCTAGGAACGGGTCCGTGACGATCAATGCGCCCGTTGCGAACACGATCAGCAAGATCGCTGCGGTCGAGAACGGCAGGGGGTGAAGGATGTCGGTCGCGGCCTCGACGTCGGCCTCGGCGTGCGCGAGCAGTTCACCGGCCGATTGCGACCGGTGATAGGCCAGGGGGAGCCGCCGGTAGCTGTCGATGACGCTGGTCCGGAGGGAGCGCTGAACCCGGGCCGCGGTCAGCCCCGCGAAGTACCTGCGGATGACGATCGCGGCACACCTCAACAGGGCCACGCCGAGCACCCCCGCGACGCCCCACAGGACGGTTCCGCGAGGAACCCCTCCATCGAATGCGGGCACGATGATCTTGTCCGTCACCTTGCCGAGCACGACCGCGCTCGCCACGGTCGCGGCCGCGAACACCCCGGCCCCCGTCACGGCGATCGTGAAGGGGCCTGGATGCATCCGTATGTAGCTCCAGATAACTCGTAACCCGCGCGACAGCACGGATCGATCAGGCGTAGTGCTCAAAAGGTCCTCTCAAGTGGCGTCCAGATGGACGCGCCGAAGATGGCTCGAATGAACGGGCGGCGGCCGGCAGGGCAACGCCTATTGTGCGACATCTCAGAGCGGATGTGAACCACGAAAGCGCGTCTTCTGGAAGGTTGTGGACCCGGCCGGGATCGAACCGGCTACCCCTTCCATGCCATGGAAGTGCTCTACCAAGTGAGCTACGGGCCCTTCGAGTTCGGCAGTCTACGAGGTGGGTGGCCGTCGCAAAGCCCTCGAAAATTGTTCGACCAAAGTGTCGAACAATTCGGCAGGGTGTTCCACGCAGGCATCGGACCCAGACGGGGACGGATCATCCTCACGCTAGATAGATGGCCGTCTATATTGACAGATGTCGATATAGGTGCCACTATGCGGCCCATGGATGAACTCGAGCTTGCCCCCGTCGCTTGTTGCGCGCCTCTTTCCGAGGCCACTATCTCGGCCGACGAGGCTGGGGCGGCAGCAGAGCTGTTTAAGGCGCTCGCTGACCCCACTCGGATCTTGATCCTCAATCGCCTTCTCTCGTCTGATGACGCGGTGTGCGTGTGTGAGTTCAACGAAGATCTCGATCTCTCGCAGCCAACCGTGAGCTTTCACCTCAAGAAGCTGGTGAACGCAGGCCTCTTGGCTCGTGAGCAGAGAGGCACGTGGGCCTATTTTTCGGTCAGACCAGAAGCCATGAACCAGTTGTCCGAGTTGTTCAAGACGAAGGAGTCCGTGTGATGAGCGAAGTCCGAGAAGAAGTTCGTCAGCGTTACGCAGAGGCTGCGATCGCGGTCGAGACCGGCACGAACGATTCCGCGGCGCAAGCGTCCTGTTGTGGTCCTGAATGTTGTGGGGGCGAGCAAGATGTCTTCGGAGCGAAGCTCTACAAGGACCTGGACACGTCTGAGGTGCCAGATGCAGCGATGCTCGCCAGCCTCGGCTGCGGCAATCCCCTAGCGGTCGCCGACCTCAACGAGGGTGACTACGTCCTCGACCTCGGTTCCGGTGGCGGGATCGACGTTCTCTTGTCCGCCAAACGCGTCGGAACAAGCGGAAAGGTCTACGGCCTCGACATGACCGACGAGATGCTCGAGTTGGCCAACAAGAACAAAGCCGAGGCAGGCGCTACGAACGTCGAATTCCTCAAGGGATTCATCGAAGAGATCCCCCTCCCCGACTCTGCAGTGGACGTCGTCATCTCGAACTGCGTCATCAATCTCTCATCGGACAAGAACGCGGTGTTCCACGAGATGGCGCGCGTTCTCAAGCCTGGCGGACGCGTCGGTGTCAGCGATGTCGTGGCGGATAACGAGCTCACACACGAACAGCGAGCCGAGCGCGGTAGCTACGTCGGTTGTATCGCGGGTGCATTGTCGTTCGAGGAATACGAAGCTGGGTTGAAAGACGCTGGCTTCGATGCGATCTCGATCACGCCGACCCACTCGGTGACCGACGGCATGCATTCGGCGATCGTCAAGGCGACTAAGAACTAGGCGGCGGAGAGCTAGGCGGCGGACCCGACTCTCCCCCATCACCACCAGGGGCACCGCCCCCACCACCACGGCGACGGCGACGTCCCCGTCGACGACGTCGACCCGGAGCACCTTCCCGTGCAGGCCCCGTTTCTCCGGCAGCTCGGAGGGATGGGGCCTTCTCACGTTTCGGCCCGCCATCCACTGCCGGGGCACGCCCTGCATCCGCAGATTCGCGCGCGGGCGCATCCGCCGGAGCGGTTCGCTCGCGGTCGCGCTCTTCTGCAACCTTCAATGTGATCCTGAACTCCTGGGGGTACTGCGGAACACCATGCTCGGACTGGAGATCACCGATCACTTGTTCCAAGGTCGTTCCGTCGGGCGGAAGCGTCAGCGTCTCCGGTCGTTCGCGAGGAAGAGCTCTGACCAGATCTTCGGATGACTTCGGCGATGACGTCTGGCGATCGCCACCACTGCGTCCCCTGCGCCGGCGATTGCGGCCGCGGCGGGACGAGGTCGGACCGCCACCACCTTCAGGCTTGGGACCTTGGCTCTGGGCCGCGGTCTCGCGTTTCGGCTGGCCTTCGCCGCCACCGGCTCCAGGCCTGCGACGCCTACGTCGCCGCCCGCGTCCGCTCATCTTGTTCCCATCCCTCTTCGAATTCGGTTATCGGTGCGTCGGCCCACAGTCGTTCCAGGTCGTAGTACTCCCGGTCCTCCTTGTGAAACACGTGAACCACGAAGTCCACATAGTCGAGCAGCACCCATCGTCCTTCTCTCTCTCCCTCACGGCGGAAGGGCTTGATGCCCTTATCGCTCGAGAGGGCCTTTTGGACCTCTTCGGCGATCGACTTCACTTGGCGATCGGAACCGCCACTACAGATGACGAAATAGTCGGTGATCACAAGCTGCTTGGAGACATCGAGGATCACGATTCGTTCGGCCTTCTTGGATGAAGCAGCAGTAGCCGCGGCGAGAACGAGGTCCGAGCCGGGCGTGCTTAGTGTGTCCGCAGGAAGTCCTTTCCGATCACGATCGTGAGGGCAACGATACCTTGGGACTGTCCCGAGATCTGCACCTCTCCAACCCCGATCAGCTTGCGGGCACGCTCCGCTAAGGCCTGCCCCTCCTCAGAATCGTCGTAGGTGATGACTAGGGTTTTCTCGTAGTTCAAGCGCCGGGCGTTGCCTGTCAGAACCACTCGGAACCCGGCTGCGATGAGCTTGGCCGCGACCTCTTGGCCTATGCCCGGTACACCGTTTCCATTGAGAACCTGGACGGCGATCTCTTTCTGTGGGCTCGAGGCACCCGACAACAGGTCGTCCATCAGCGCCGCGATCTCGTCTCGGTTCGCTTGATAGAGCTCGCTCCCACCAACGCTGACCTGCTGCACCGGCAACGTTGTCAGGGTGCGTTGACCGATGTCGAGACCGGCAAGGGTTGCCAAGAGCTTGGCGTGTTGGCCGACGTCAACATCGGACTCGACCAACGATCCCCCTGCCGCCTTCACGGCAGCAGCGAGATTGTCAGGGTCGTCCGCGAAGGAGTCGAACAACGCATCCCAGAAAGCGAGGTGTCTTCCACCGAGATCGATGTCGTCGGAGTCAAGACCACGTATGTAGAGAAGCTGCACGAGGAACGAAGCTCCGAGTTGTTGTTGTCCCGCGTCGAAGAGGAGCCGCGCTCGGTCATTGCCGATCGCGATCTTCACCTCCGACGGAACGTCGACCGACAACGGACCGGTCGCCTCGAACAACACGCGCGCATCGCGATCGGAGATCTCGAGATAGCTGTCGATGTCGATGCCTAGGAGATTCTCGGTGCTGACGAGCAGAAGGGGAGGTCCTCCAGACTCGAGCGCGGCGCCGAGGCCCTGTAGTCCCCGTCCCGGAACCTCAACGGCGGTGTGCGCGGGGATATAGACGACGGAACCTGATTCGGTTTCGTTGTCATAGGTGAGCAACGTCAGCCACAACGCGCCCCCACCTTGTTCGCGGGTCCCGAACACCAGGGTCGAGGTGACGCTGTCCTTCCCTGCAACGCTCGGCTGAGGCCTAGGAGTGTCAACAGGTTCGCCGTCGGTAGCCAGGTACGCGATGCCCCCAGCAGCCAGAAGGCCGGCGACGATGGCCGCAACCCCACCACCTGTAACGCGCCGACGGCGTGCCTGGGCACGGCGCGACTTGAGAGCCTCCCGCCGGGGGCCGAGGTTGTCAGGCACCGCGCGCTTCCTCCACCTGCACGTACAGACCACGTTCACGGATGAATCGAGCCACGTCGGCGGGCACGAGGTAGTCGATCGGCAAACCCTCGGCGACGCGCCGCCTGATATCGGTGGACGAGATTGCCAGCCCCGGGATCTCCAGCGCGGTGACCTTCGGCCAGCCTGCGGAGGTCGGAAGGTTCGTGATGTCGGACCCAGGACGGGTCACCGCAACGACCTCTGCAAGCCCAGCGAGGTCCTCGACACGATGCCAGGTGCCGAGCTCCGCCACGGCATCGGCCCCCGCTATGAAATACAGCTGGGTCGACGGAAAGAACGAGCGGAACTCCTCGAGGGTCTCGACGGTGTAGGTCGGGCCCTTGCGATCGATCTCGACCCGGGAAACGGCAAGCTTCGAGTGGGTGGCAGCGGCAAGGGTCGCCATCATCATCCGGTCCTCGGGGTCCGAATAGCTGGCCTTCTGCCACGGCCTTCCGGTCGGGACGAGCACGATCTGCTGCAACCCGAACCGATACATCGCCTCGGATGCGGCCACGAGGTGACCGATGTGGATCGGGTCGAACGTGCCTCCGAGCACGCCGAGACGCTCTGGGGGTTGCCCGCTGGATGGCTCCATCGCCCTAGCTAACCCGATTCACCCCTATACAAGGTGGAATAGGCCGCTTCTACTCCCTGACCTGCCCGTCGCCCCACACGACGTACTTGAGGGTCGTTAGTTCCTTGAGCCCCATCGGGCCGCGGGCGTGCAATTTCTGGGTCGAGATCCCGATCTCGGCGCCGTAGCCGAATTCGCCTCCGTCGGAGAACCGGGTGGAGGCATTCACGAACACGGAGCCCGAGTCGACCTCATGCACGAACCGCCGGGCAGCGCTGAGGTCTTCCGTGACGATCGCGTCGGCATTCGAGGTCCCGAACCGGTTCACGTGATCGATCGCATCGTCGAGCGAGCCGACGACCCGAACTGCCAGTGTCAGGTCGAGATACTCGGTGGCCCAGTCCGCATCGGTCGCGGCCTCGGCATTCGCCCAGAGTTGGCGTACCCGGTCGTCTCCGCGGATCGTCACGCCTTCGTCACCGAGGGCATCAAGGGCCGATGGAAGCCACTTGTCCGCGATCTCTTCGTGCACCAGCAAGGTCTCTGCCGCATTGCACACGCTCGGACGCTGCGTCTTCGCATTGACGATGATCGCGGTAGCCCTGTCTAGGTCTGCGCTACGGTCGACATAGACGTGACAGTTCCCATCACCATCGATGATGAACGGGACCTTCGCGTGCTCCTCGATCGAGGAGATCAATGCCTTGCCCCCACGCGGAACGAGCAGATCGACCAAGCCCTTCGCTTGCATCAGCTCAAGGGCCGAAGAGCGCTCGGTGTCCTCGATCAACATCAGTGCACCTTCAGGGATGCCCGCAGAGGTGGCGGCACGGGTCAAGACTCCTACGATCGCCTTGTTGGAGTTGACCGCGATCGACGAGCCGCGCAGCACGCACGCGTTGCCAGATTTGAGACATAACCCTGCGACGTCGGCCGTGACATTAGGGCGCGCTTCGTAGATAACGGCAACAACACCGAGGGGAACACGCACCTTCTCGATAGACAAGCCGTTGGGGCGGGTCCAACCTTCGGCTACCTCGCCGATCGGATCGGGTTGCGCGGCGACCGCTCGCAGGCCTTCGGCCATGGCCGCCAGGCGCGATCCGGTCAGGGTCAACCGGTCGATCAACGTCTCCGAGGTCCCTTGAGCCCTTGCCGCCTCCACATCGATCTGGTTCGCGGCTTGAAGCTCGGTCGCCGATGACTCGAGCGCGGTTGCCATCGCTTCGAGCGCGGCGTCCTTAGTGGAAGAGGTCAGGATCGCAACCTTGGGGGCCGCCGATGCAGCCCGTTCGCAGATCTCTGTGACCGAAGCCATCTAACCCTCCAGGATTACGAGCTCGTCTCGATGGATCACTTCGCGTCCGGCGAGCTCGGCGGTGGGCTTGCCACGTGCATCACTCAGTTCGTTCGCGTCATAGCGTACCAACCCGCGCGCGAAAACCTCCTTGTCGCGTTCCATGACATCGACCGTGGCACCTGCCTCGAAGGTCCCTCTAACCTCGACGACACCAACCGCGAGAAGGCTTCGATTCTCATCGGTCATCGCCTTGCGCGCCCCCGGGTCGACGACGATCGTTCCTTTGGGAGGCTGAGCGAACGCGATCCATAGGCGCCGAGCAGATGCACGGGTCGGATGCGGGTGGAAGTAGGTCCCGACGTTGTCTCCCGCGATCAAGCGTTCGAGAGACGCTTCGTCGGCAGACGCGACCACGACGCCAACCCCCGAGAACGTAGCCACCCACGCGGCGGCGATCTTGGATGCCATGCCGCCGGTCGATACATCACTCCCCCGCCCGCCGGCCGAACGTTCCAGCTCGGGAGTGATGCGATCGACCTCTTCCAACAATGGCGCCGAAGGGTTCTTGCGAGGGTCTTCTGAATGGAGCCCCCGGGCATCGGTGAGCAGCGCGAGGAGCCGGGCGCGCGCAAGGTTGCCGACAAGGGCAGCCAGTCGGTCGTTGTCGCCGAAGCGGATCTCGTCGGTTGCAACGGTGTCGTTCTCGTTGACAACCGGGATCGCGCCAAGGGCGAGCAGCCGGTCGAGTGTGTTGCGCGCGTTCAGATATTGCTGACGATGGACGAAGTCGTGCTGGGTCAGGAGCATCTGGGCACAGACGAGGTCGCGCTCGGCAAGGAGCGCGCTGTACCGCTGCAACAGACGACCTTGCCCCACCGCCGCGGCGGCTTGAAGCGAAGGGATATCTGCCGGCCGAGACGGCAGCCCCAGGGGCTGGAGCCCTGCTGCGATCGCGCCAGACGAAACGAGGATCACTTCTATCCCCGCCTTGCGTGCGGTCGCGATCCCGTCACAAAGCTTTGCCAGTCTCGCCTCGTCAGGGTGGCCCGAGGCGTCAACGATCGAGGACGTACCTACCTTGACGACGAGGCGATCGCCCGTTTCGAGAACGGGCCGCGTCACTGGTGGTGCTCCGGCTCGAAGTCGAAGGCAGCGTCGCCGATGCGAACCTCGTCACCGGCACGCGCTCCGGCTGCTGCGAGCTCTCGCTCGACCCCCATCGTGATCAGTCGGCGCTGGAGGCGCGTCAAGGCTTCTTCATTGTCCATGTCGGTGGTGGCCACGAGGCGTTCGACCTGTTTGCCGGTCACCCTCCATGCCTTGTCTTCCCTAGCCACGGTCGTCGGATCGTCTCGCATGACGTGGCGTACGTATCCCTTCTGCCGCGGGGTCGAAACGCGCGACTGTTTGACCATCTCTGCAAGTACCCGAAGCAGCGTGTCGATCCCCTCGCCGGATACGGCCGAGATGCCCAGCGCCCCCTCGGGGATGTCCGCGTCGGGAGCCGCATCTACTTTCGTCGCGAGCTGCAGAGTGGGGCGGGCGGCTAGCTCTGGGTCGAAAGCCTCGAGCTCGCTCTTCAGAACCTCGAAGTCATCGCGGGGGTCCCGGTCGATAGCGGTCAGGTCGGTGAGGAATACGAGTACCGCGGCCCGGCTCACATGGCGAAGGAAGCGATGTCCCAAACCCTTGCCTTCCGACGCACCGGCCACGAGTCCGGGGATGTCTGCAACGACGAACGAGTCCTCGCCGTGTCTAACGACGCCGAGGTTTGGCACCAGTGTTGTGAACGGGTAGTCCGCGATCTTGGGCTTCGCCGCCGAGATGCGGGCGATCAAGGTCGACTTGCCGGCATTCGGAAAGCCGACGAGACCCACATCGGCAAGCAAGCGAAGTTCGAGTCTGAGTTTGCGCTCCTCGCCCGGTTCACCTTTCTCGGAGAACCCGGGTGTGCGACGGGTTGAGGTCGTGAAGTGCGCATTACCGCGGCCCCCGCGGCCCCCGCGGGCGCCGACGAGCTCGTCTCCCGGTCCCGCTAGATCGGCGAGGAGCACGCCGGTCTCGTCGTAGACCATGGTTCCTGGAGGAACGAGGACGATCTTGTCTTCGGAGTTCGCGCCGTGCTTGCGCTTGCCCTCGCCGTGGGCACCTTTGAGGGCCTTGATGTGTGGGTGATCCCTGAGCTCGAGCAACGTGCCGACCGATTCGTCGGCACGCAGGATCACGCTTGCTCCATCGCCACCGTTCCCACCATCGGGTCCACCGCGAGGTTTGTACGGCTCGCGATGGAACGCGACCGCGCCGTTACCGCCGGGGCCCGCGAGGGCATGGATAGTGACTTCGTCTACGAACGCCATCTCGTCAGCCGCCTATCTGCGGCGGAGTGAGCTACTCGGAGACGACGGAGACTACGCGGCGACCGCGCATCTGGTGGAACTTGACGACGCCATCCGACGTAGAGAACAACGTGTCGTCCCCGCCCTTACCAACGTTGAGGCCGGGGTGCACCTTCGTGCCACGCTGCCGGATGATGATCGTTCCGGGCTTGACCGTCTGGCCACCGTAGGCCTTGACGCCAAGACGCTTCGACTCAGATTCGCGACCGTTCCGTGAAGAAGCGGCGCCTTTCTTATGTGCCATCGAGCTACTCCTCTTCGGTCTTGTCTGTCGACGTGGCGGTGTCGGTCTTCGAATCAGTGGCTTTCGAGGACGACTTGCCGGCGGTCAGCTTGATATCGGAGATCTGGATGCTGGTGTACTTCTGCCGGTGGCCGGTGTTCCGGCGATAGCCCGTCTTGTTCCGGTACTTCACGACCTCGACCTTGGGCCCTTTGGTCTCGCCCAGGACGGTGGCTGTAACCCTGGCGTCGGCGAGGTCCGACTTACCCGAGCGGGCCTTGCCCTTATCGTCCACGACGAGCAGGGGCACGAATTCGAGGGAGCCGGACTCGTCCTTGACCCTCTCGACCTCTATGACGTCGCCCTTGGCGACTTTGTGCTGCTTACCGCCCGCGCGGATGATGGCGTACAAAGCTTCTCCTCGGAGAGTGGTTCAGGGCCCCCGAACGGGGGCCGGCAAAGGATAACCGAGACTTCGCCCCTCAGTCCACGTCGTGGATCAGGAGGCCCCGGCCCTCACATGTGGGACAGGGGTCGCTGAACGCCTCGACGATCCCCGCGGACACGTTCTTCCGGGTCATCTGCACCAATCCAAGCGGAGAGATGTCGAATACCTGGGTCCGGGTGCGGTCTCGTTCGAGCTCGGCCCGGAAGACCTTCTGCACCTCTTCCCTGTTCTTCGAGTCCTCCATGTCGATGAAGTCGATGACGATGATCCCGCCGATGTCTCGGAGCCTGAGCTGACGAGAGACCTCGATCGCCGACTCCTTATTCGTCCTGAAGACGGTTTCCTCGAGGTTCGATTTGCCCACGAACTTCCCGGTGTTGACGTCGATCACGGTCATGGCCTCGGTCCGATCGATCACGAGGTGGCCGCCAGATGGCAACCACACGCGACGATCGAGGGACTTGCGGATCTGCTCGACGATGCGGTACTCCTCGAAGATCGGAAGTTGTCCCTCGTACAGCTCGAGTCTGTGATCGAGATCCGGAGTCGTCTCGCGGATGTAGTCGCGCAGTTTCCGCTCGAGGGTCGGGTCATCGACGATGCAGCGCTGCACCTCGCGGTTGAAGAGGTCGCGGATGATGCGCAGCTCGAGCTCAGGTTCTTCGTAGAGCTTCGCCGGCGCTTTCGCCGTCTTCTGTTTCTTCTCGATCTCGTTCCACGTCTCGAGCACCCGCTCCAGGTCGCGCTCTAGATCCCGGCGGCTTGCGCCTTCGGCGGCCGTGCGGATGATCAATCCATGATCGGCCGGGATGATGTCCTGCGCGATATCGCGCAACCGGGCACGTTCCTTGTCGGGCAAGCGACGAGAGACACCAAGCGACTTCTGGTTGGGCACCAAGACGAGATGACGACCCGCTATCGAAACCAGAGCGGTCAGTCGCGCACCCTTGTGCCGCATCGGATCCTTCGTGACCTGCACGAGGATGGGCTGACCCGAACGAAGCACGGTCTCGATACGAGGAACCTCTTCGCCCTCGTCACCGGCGATCCCGACCTCACCTGCGTAAAGGACGCCGTTGCGCGCCTCGCCGAAGTCGACGAACGAGGCTTCCATGCCGGGCAGCACGTTCTGAACCTTGCCGAGATAGACGTTCCCGACGATCGACCGATCCTCCGGCCGGGTGACGTAGTGCTCGACGATGTCGCCCTCCTCGAGAACCGCCACCTGGATCCCGTTGGGATCGTTGTGAACCAACATGACGCGGTCGTTGGCTAGGGGCGGTGGCTGGGAACGCTTGCGGGGGCCGCGGCCCTTCTGGCGGCTGCGGGAGCTCTTCGATGGTGACGAGCTCTTCTCGCCAGGCTTCTCGGCAGGCTTGTTCTCGACCACTTGGGTCTGGTCCTTGGGAGCCGCTGGTTTCCTGGTGCCACTGCGGCGCCTTGTCGTCTTCTTCTTGGGCTCGACCTTCTGGTCCGGCTCTGATGCCCTTGGTTTCTCGCGAGGCTCAGCTTTCTCACGCGGTTCGGCTTTCTCGCGCGGCTTGGCCTTTTCGCGGGGCTTGGCCTCTTGCTTGGCGCGTGCATCTGCGCCGATCTCGGGCGGCTTGCCGCCCTCGAGGTCTGATGCCTTCTCGCGACGCTTCGGTGCGTTGTCGCTCATAGGTACCGCCTCATGTGGATGTTGAGTAGCAGTCCTACTGCTACGAAGTTAGTTATCAAACTGGATCCTCCATAAGAGATGAATGGCAACGGGATGCCAGTGATGGGCATGATGCCCATGGTCATCCCGACGTTTACGAATATCTGGAACGCCCACAGCGCGACGATGCCGCCTGCGAGCAAAGTACCGAAGAGGTCCCGCGACATCGCGGCGATGCGAAGGCCTCTCCACATCAAGAATGCGAACATCCCCAGCAGGGTGGCCGATCCGAGGAACCCGAGCTGCTCCCCCACCGCGGTGAAGATGAAGTCGGTGTGCTGCTCGGGAACGAAGTCGAGGGATGTTTGGGTGTTCTTTCCGCCGAGACCTTTGCCTTGCATACCCCCGGAACCGATCGCGATCTTCGATTGCGTGAGGTTGTAACCGATGGACTGGACGTCCGGCGAAGGGTCGAGGAACGAGGTCAAGCGTTGGATCTGGTACTCCTGCAACAAGCCGGCTTGGAATATCACGATGATCGTGACCAACCCGGCGACCCCTAGGAAAACGAAGTGGCGGATCTTCGCTCCCCCACACAGCAATGCCGCACCGAGTAACGCGACGAACACCATCATCGTCCCGAGGTCCGGCTGCTTGTAGATCAACAAGCTTGGGAATACGACTAGTCCAACACACACCGCAACGTCGCGTCCTCTTATCTCTCCCTTTCTCTGTGCGAGGAACGCGGCTAAGCAGATGATGATCGATACCTTTGCAAGTTCTGATGGTTGAGCTTCGAAGAAGCCGAGACTGATCCACCGCGTCGCCCCCGAACGCAGGGTGCCGAGAGGGGTCAGCACAAGGGTCAACGCCACGATGGTGACTCCGTAGATCACCAGGGCGAGGCTTCCGATATAGCGGTAGTCGAAGAAGCTCACGAACAGCAGGGCAACGACGCCCGCGATCAAGAACGCGATCTGACGGCTGAAGTAGATCGCAGGATCAACGGCCGACTGGCTGTTGGCAGTTGTCGAGTGCACCATGACGACGCCGTAGGTGGCCAACATCAACGTCACCATCAGCAGCGAGGGATCGAGATGCCGGATGGGAGCTTTGCGCGCCATGCGCGACGAGATCGGCTCGCCACCGATGCGGTCTACCGCCTCTCCGAAGAACCCCTCCATCGCCATCAGCCCGAGAAGTCCTGGCCCAGGTGGACATCGGTGTTCTTGTCCACGTCGAAGATCGCTTCCCAGATCTGCCGCGCGATGGGACCGGCGCTGGTTCCACCGTGGCCCGCATCCTGGACAAGGACCGAGATCACGTACTGCGGCGACTCGATCGGGCCGTAAGACACGAACCACGCATCGTTCTTGATCGTCTCTGCGATCTGCGCGGTTCCCGTCTTCCCTGCGATAGGGAACCTGTCGAGCGGGAAGCCAGCGAACGCGGAAACCGCGGTCCCCTGGTCACCCGAGATGACATCGCGCAAGCCATCACGGATCACGGCTATCTCGGAGTCCTCCAAGGGCAGCTTCGTGGTAACCGTCGGTCGGTACGTCTTGTTCGCTTCACCGACCCCTTCAGCGGAAGGCGTCTGGAGTTCCCATCCGATCCGAGGTCGCATCACGTTCCCACCGTTCGCGATCGCCGCATACGTGGTCGCCATCTGCAAGGGCGTGACGATCATGTCGCCCTGTCCGATCGACATGTTCACCGAGTAACCCGGCTGCCAGGTGGGATCGTCGCAGCCTGGGCCAAGCGCCTTACACAACTCCGTCAACCACTTCTGGTCTGGCACTACGCCGTCCGCTTCGTAGCGGACATCGAGACCGGTGTCGTGTCCGAAGCCAGCTTGGCGCGCGTACTTCTGGAACTTCTCGGAACCATCACCGTTGGCTGCACCGAACGCTTCTTCCATCCGCCACCCCAAGGTGTAATAGAAGGTGTCGCACGACGTCTCTAGGGACTCGGGGAACCCCATGTATCCCTGCGACGCAGAGGTCCAGTTCCGGAAGAGAACGCTCCCCGGCCCGCCCTCCGGTGGGAACACTTCGGATCCCGGACAATCGAACTGCGAGTAAGACTCGGCAACCCCGGTTGCCATAGCCGCGCCCGCGGTGACGACCTTGAAGGTTGAACCGGGAGCCTTCGTGAGTTGCGTCGCACGGTTCAGCAACACGTCGTCGTCCGGGTCGTCAGGGGTCTTCTGACCCAGCGAGTTGTATTCCTTGGTCGTCAGACCATCGGCCAAGATCGACGGGTCATAGTCGGGGTAGCTGGCCATCGCGACGATCCCGCCGGTGCTGGGATCCATCACGACCACCGCTCCTGCCGGCGCCGTGTACGACACCCGAGCCGCTTGCAATCCTGCGAGCAAGGCTCGTTCGGTGGCCTTCTGGATATCGAGATCGATCGACGTCACGAGATCTCGTCCCGGCGTTTCTTCTTGCTGGCGGCTCGACGCGACCGGGTCCCCGTTCGAGTTAACGATGACCTTGTCGATCTGCGGGCTTCCCCTCAAGAAACGGTCGTAGTAGTACTCGATCCCTTCCTTGCCGATGAGGTCACCGGGTCCGTAGAACGGCCGCACCTCTTTGAAGTGATCGGCCTTGAGCTCGTCGGCCGAGATCTCACCGACGTAGCCGAGGATGTGCGCGGCGAGATCTTTGTGCGGGTAATACCGGACCGGCAAGACTTTCGTGCCGACGCCGGGGAAATCCTCCGAGTGCACTGCGATGTAGATCGAGTCCCGCTCGGAAACATCGTTCGCAACCGCTACCGGTTTGTATGGCGAAACGGTTACGTCATTGAAACGCTTGTGGAGATCGTGCATGGAGATATCCAGCAAGTGCGAGAGACGGCGGAACACCATCCGTTCTTCATGAGGTGTATCGACGATCTGCTTGTCGACCGTTACCGAGTTAGACCCCCGGTTCCGAACGAGGATGTGTCCGTTGCGGTCGAGTATCCGACCCCGAGATGGCTCGGAGTAGACGAACCGCACCCGGTTCTCCTTAGCGAACCTGTCGTACTGCTCGGAAGCGAGAACCTGCAAGAACCACAGACGGGAGAACAACGCGACGAATGACGCGACCACCAGGATGCCGAGTACGGCCAAGCGGAGTTTGAGGCGGTCGATGCCGCCGGTGTTCTTGTGCTGCTGCCCGTAGCTACTCACCAGCGATACACCCTCTCTGGGCGGAAGCGATCCGCAACCTTGCGCACCAGAGGGAACACCAGCGGTGTCAGCAACGTGTTGTAGAGCACGACTAGCCCGATCACCTTTGCGGTGAACGTGAGGCTGACCCACTCCTGTCCCAGCATGATGGCGAGGGTCGCATAGCTCGCCTCGACCACGGCGGTCGCAGCTGCGACCGTTAACACCGGCGTCCACACCGATTCCTCGGGCGTGAACTCCCGTAGCTGGCCGACCGAATAGCCGACCAGTGTGTAGACGAGGGCGTACAGACCGATGATCGAGCCTTCCGGTAGCTGCAGGTCCTGGAGAAGCCCGGCGAAGAATCCGCAGACGAGGCCGACCCGGGCCCCGTCGGTGAAGGCGAAACACATCACTACGACGAGGACGACCTGGGGGATGACCCCGAGGATCGTGGCGTAGGAGAGAACGGTCGACTGGACCGCAGACGCAACGACGATCACGGCCGCTATTGCAGAGACGCGGCCGATGCCGAGGTCGCCGAGGACGTTGGGGGCTCGAGGCTCTTTCACGACAGAGCTCATTTCGTCTCTCTTTCAGACGCGACCTCGACCCTGCTATCCAAGAGAACGATCACGTAATCGAGGGCCGTGAAGTCGACCCACGGTTGAACGATGATCTGCTGGTCAGGTCTCCGGATGTCCCCCGAGATCTGATCGACGAGGCCGATCGGGATCCCGGGCGGGAACACACCGTCCTGGCCCGAGGTGACCACTCCGTCGGCTTCGAACACCTCTGAGTTGGACCCGATCAACTCGAGAGACAAGCCTTGATCTTCACCATTGCCTTGGATCTTTCCGGTATCGCGCCTGTTCTCGATGCGCGCGCCGGCCGCGGCTTTCGGATCGATCAAGAGAAGGACCAAGGCATTGCCCGGCGTCACGCTGATCACCTTGCCGACGAGACCATCCGAGTTGATCACCGCCATGTCTTTGCGCACCCCATCGTCGGTGCCTTTGTCGATGAAGCGCGCCCAGCGATAGTTGGACGGCGACAAACCGATGACTTGTGCGAAGACCTGCTCGCCCGCGGTGTACGGCGCGTCGAGTTTCGATAATCGGGTCAAAGCAGCGAAGTCGTCCTCGAGGGCTTCCGCTCGTTTGACCTCTTGTTCCATGCCTTCGACCTGCGCCTTCAAACGCGCGTTGTCGGTGCGCAAACTTCCGAGCTCACCGATCGACGCGAAGAAGTTGCCAACCGGCCTGAAGATCGTCGTCAGGCCCCGCTGGATCGGGGCGACGACGGCTACCGAGATCTCCTTGGCGCTTTGGAGGGGTCCACCGTCACCCTGGCGGAAATCCAGGGTGATGATGATTATCGAGAGGGCGATGAAGACAAGCAGGAGCAACCGGCCTCGCCCGTTACGGCGATACATGCGATATCAGAACCTTCTGTACAGCGAAATTTGGGGGCGCTAGGCGCCCGGCATGACCAGGATAGCCGACTTTGTGCTTTTGACCCCTAATGGCGGGTTGAGGAGATGAGGACCCGTTTCAGGGCCTCGAACTCCTCCAAACACTTACCGGAGCCGATCGCCACCGCGAAGAGGGGATCTTCGGCGATATGGATGGCCATCCCGGTCTCGTGCTTCAGCCTTTCGTCGAGACCCTTGAGGAGTGACCCCCCACCGGCTAGGACGATCCCCTTGTCCATGATGTCCGCGGCAAGCTCGGGGGGCGTCTTGTCCAGGGTGTTCTTGACCGCATCCACGATCGAGTTGACGGGCTCTTCGATCGCCCGCCGGATCTCTTCGGCTGCGACGACGATCGTCTTCGGAAGACCGGTGACGAGGTCGCGACCGCGGATCTCCGCGGACTGCTCGTCAGGCATCGGGAAGGCAGACGCGATCGCCATCTTGATCTCTTCGGCGGTGCGCTCGCCCAACATCAAGGAGTACTCCTTCTTGATGTAGTTGATGATCGACTCGTCGAGCTCGTCACCACCGATACGGATCGACTGGCTCGTGACGATGCCGCCGAGCGAAACAACCGCAACCTCGGTCGTTCCGCCACCGATGTCGACGATCATGTTTCCGGTCGGCTCGTGAACCGGCAGACCCGCGCCGATCGCGGCCGCCATGGGCTCTTCGATGATGAACGCGCTGCGCGCGCCGGCAGAGATCGTTGCTTCTTCGACAGCGCGCTGCTCGACACCGGTGATGCCTGACGGAACACAAACGACAACACGCGGCTTAGCTAGGAAAGAGCGTTTGTGCACCTTCTGGATGAAGTAGCGCAACATCTTCTCGGTCACGTCGAAGTCGGCGATGACGCCGTCCTTCAGCGGGCGGATGGCGACGATGTGTGCCGGCGTGCGGCCGATCATCCGTTTCGCCTCGGAGCCGACCGCAAGGATCGCACCGGATTTCGTGTTGATCGCAACGACCGACGGCTCGTTTAGCACGATGCCGCGGCCGCGCACGTAAACGAGAGTGTTGGCGGTTCCGAGGTCGACGGCCATATCACGACCGATGAAAGAGAAGAAGTTATCCATGGGAAGAAGCTCCTAGAAGGGGTATCTGGTTGGTTTGCGGAGCCCCAAGACTAACCGAAGAAGAGGCCGATCTCTCTGGCAGCAGAGTCTGGGGAGTCGGATCCGTGCACGACATTGTTCGACAGGCTCTCTGCTAGATCTGCTCGGATCGTTCCAGGGGCGGCGTCGGCGGGGTTCGTCGCTCCCATCAATTCCCTCATGCCCCCGACGACATCCGAACCTTCGACCACCATGGCAACGACGGGGCCGGAGGTTATGAACTCGACGAGCTCGCCGAAGAAAGGACGCTCGACATGCTCGGCGTAGTGCCGCTTGGCAAGGTCTTCGTCGATCGTGAACATCTTCATCTCGGTCACCTTGTAACCCTTGTCCTCGATCCGCTTTACGACGTCGCCGATGAGACTGCGTCGGACGCCGTCGGGCTTGACCATGATGAAGGTCCGTTGTGTTTCGGCCATCGGTTACCTCTTTCTGGTGTTGGGCTTCTCTTTGTCTGACGGTAGCAGGACGTCGCGGGCCTCTCCGACGACGTAGTTCGAACCGGTGATGCAGATGAGGTCCGCCTCGCCCGCGATCTCTCGTGCTCGATCGATCGCCTCGTCGACCTCAGTCACCGTCTCCGCGTCCATGTCGAACGCACGTGCTGCCTCGGCGAGTTCCGCTGCGGGAACCGAACGCGCGTTGCGCGCCTCGGTCGCGATCACGGTGCCACCGACACGTGCGATCTCAGACAAGATCCCAACGTGATCTTTGTCACGGAGTATCCCGAGAACGAAGACCGCGCGTTCATACGCGAACGCTTCGATGAGGCTCGTGATCATCGCGGACATGCCAGCCGGATTGTGAGCGACGTCCATCACTACGGGAACCGCCGACCCGTCGAAGTGTGAACTCTCGAGTCTGCCGCGCGCGGTTGTCGTTGCAAGGCCCTCCTGCACGACCTCGTGCGCAAGTGGTTGCGCGGGGATGAATCGGGTCACGGCCTCTAAAGCGGTGGCTGCGTTCACGCCTTGATGGGCGCCGTGCAAGGGGAGGAAAAGGCCCTCATAGGTGGCCATGCTCGAGCGGAGGGAGAGATACCGGCCCCCGAACGCGATCCGGTTGTCGAGGACATCGAAATCTCGGGCTATCACCGACATCTGGGGGGCCTGGGCGCCCATCACCGCAAGCACGTCGGGAACCCGCTCGGCGGTTACTAGGACGGAACCCGGCTTCACGATGCCAACCTTCTCGGCGGCTATCTCCTGAGCCGTGGCCCCCAGCATCGAGGTGTGGTCGAGATCCACGTTCGTGATGACAGGGACCGAGGTGGCCAGGACGTTCGTGGCGTCCCAGCGCCCCCCCATGCCGACCTCGACGACGATCGCATCCACCGGCGTTTCCGCGGCCCACAGATAGAACATCGCAGTCAAGAGCTCGAAATAGGAGATGCGTTCGCCCATCCTCGCCTCGACGACCTCGACGTAGGGCTTCACGTGGTCGAAGACGTCCCCGAACACGGCCGGGGAGATCGGTTCACCGTTGTGTGCGATGCGTTCCCTCACCGTCTGGAGGTGAGGTGACGTATAGGTGCCCACCGACAGTCCCGCCGAACACAACAGCGCGGTAGCGATCCGGGCGGTCGACGTCTTCCCGTTCGTGCCCGTGATGTGGATCGCCGGCACGTTGTGCTGCGGGTTGTTCAAGAGATCGCACAACGCCTCGATGCGCGCGGTCGACGGCGCGAGCTTCTTCATCGCGTCGATGCCGAGCGCGTCTAGATAAGAGGTTGCTTCTTCGTATCCCACGGTCAGACTTTGACTTCGGGTGCGCCGAGCTCTACGTACGCCTCCGGCGCTGCATCACCTTTGACGGTCTCGGTCTCGTGAACCACCGCGTTTGCGGTGGCCAGCAGGTCATCCGCCATGGACTCGAACAATACGAGATCTGCTGCAGTTGCCTTGATGACAAGACGATCGACGGGCGTCTTGATGGACACCTTCGCTTCGGATTTCACCTTCCGGATCTGGGCGAGCAAGGTCACCGCGACGTCGAAGGCCCCCGTGTCTTCTGTGGTGCCTAGCTCCTCTGTCGTCGGCCACTTCGCAAGGTGGATGGAACCGTCCTTATCCATCGTGGACCACACCTCTTCGGTGATGAACGGCACGAACGGAGCGAACAACCGAAGCACGACGTCGAGGGCGGTACGCAACGTACCGAGCGCGGATGGATCCTGGTTGTATGCGCGCGTCTTGACGAGCTCGAGATAGTTGTCACAGAAGTCTCCCCAGAACCAGGACTCGGTGGCTTCGAGCGCTCCCGCGTGATCCCATGCCTCCCACTCGTTCGTAACCTCCTGGACCAAGGTCCGCAAGCGAGCCATCAACGCCTGATCGGTCGGGTGGGTTGGGGGCCCGCCTGGTCCTTCGAAACCGAGGACGAGGCGCGCAGCGTTGCGGATCTTCGTGATCAGGCGCTTCCCTTCCTTGAACGTGTTGGGGTCGGTCGCCGCATCGGACCCAAGGCGCGCGGAAGCAGACCAGTAACGCACCGAGTCGGAGCCGTATTCATCCAACGTGTCCGTTGGGAGCACGACGTTGCCCTTGGATTTCGACATCTTCTTGCGGTCGGGATCGAGGACCCAGCCCGATATCGCGACGTGCCACCACGGCACCGACCCATCCTCGAGATACGCCCGAGTGATCGTCGTGAATGCCCATGTCCGGATGATCTCGTGACCCTGCGGGCGAAGGTCGGTCGGGTACAAGCCTTCGAGCTTCGCCGGCTCGTCCGGCCATCCCGTCGGTATGAGAGGGGTCAAGGACGACGTTGCCCAAGTGTCGAACACGTCCGCATCGCCGACGAATCCACCGGCTTTCCCCCGTTGGTCTTCGGTGTAGCCCGGGGGCGCCTCTGCGTAGGGATCGACCGGCAGTTGCTCCTTAGCCGGCAGGATCAACCGGTCGTAGTCGATCCCGCCATCCTCAGAGATGGCGTACCAGATCGGGATCGGGACACCGAAGTAGCGCTGGCGGGAAACGCACCAGTCCTGGTTCAAGCCCTCGACCCAGTTCTCGTAACGCCCTCTGAACATGTCCGGGTGCCACTGGATCTTGCGTCCCTGGTCTATGAGCTCCTGCTTCTTGTCGAGCACCTTGACGAACCACTGGCGCGAAACGACGAACTCGAGCGGACGCTCGCCCTTCTCGTAGAACTTCACCGGGCGACGCACCTTCTCCGGCTCGCCGACGATGGCGCCCGCGTCACCGAGCAACTCGACTATCTCTTTGCGAGCTTGACTGATGCTCAGACCGGCGAGCTTGTCGTGATACTTCTTCGCGTCCTCCGGATCCTGGCTGTCCCAGTGGCCCTCGCCCCAGGGGGCCGGGATGATGCGGCCACCTCGGTCGATAACTTCCCGGGCAGGGACCTTCAGCTGGCGCCACCACTCGACGTCGGCCGCGTCGCCGAACGTGCACACCATCAAGATGCCGGTCCCCTTCTCGGGGTCGGCTCCTTCGTCGGCGATGATCGGAACCGGTGCTCTGAACAGAGGCGTGACCGCTTTCCCGCCTATCAGCGAGCTGTAACGAGTGTCATCCGGATGGGCGACCAGGGCGATACAGGCGGGCAGCAACTCGGGCCTGGTCGTCGCGATCAAGACATCTTCGCCACCTTGAACATCGAAGCGGATCTTGTAGAAGGCACCATCCTTCTCGCGGTCTTCGACCTCGGCCTGAGCAACCGCAGACTGGAAGTCGACATCCCACATCGTGGGCGCTTCCCGTAGTTCGGCCTCGCCCTTCTCGACGAGCCGGAGGAATGACAGTTGGCTGACGTAACGAGATCGCTCGTCGACCGTGGCGTAGGTCTGTGACCAGTCGATCGACAGACCCAAGCGTTGCCAGAGATCCTTGAAGCCCTGCTCGTCTTCAGTGACAACCCGGTCGCAGAGCTCGATGAAGTTCCGGCGCGAGACGGTGAGGGTTTCACCCTCACGTCCGAACTCAAGGTCGAGAGCCGCGTCGTACGGCAACGAAGGATCGCACCGGACGTTGAACACGTTCTGTACACGTCGTTCGGTTGGGAGACCGTTGTCGTCCCATCCCATCGGATAAAAGATGTTGTCGCCTTGCATGCGCCGGTAGCGCGCCATGAGATCTGTGTGCGTGTACGAGAACACGTGCCCGATGTGAAGCGAGCCGCTGACCGTTGGAGGTGGCGTATCGACGACGAATGTCTCCGCGCGACCGCGGGTGGGGTCGAACCGGTAGATCCCCGATCGCTCCCACTCAGCCCGCCACCGTTGCTCGATCTCGGGCATGTCCGATGGTTTCTTCGTCACTTAACCCCGATCACGGCGCGCGTCAGGAGACGATCACCCTCGCGCTTCGAACCGAACACCGCGTACGAGAGATGTTCCAGGAAGGGCTTCACATCGTTGTCATAGGCAGGATCGGTTGGGATCTCGGAGTCGATGATGGACACGGCCCTCGCCATATCGAGGTACCCGGCCACCGAGAAACCATCGCCCAAACCGTCGCGGGCTGCGGTGAAGTTCGCGTCGCTCGCCAAGGCAGGATCACTGCCCAGAGCGGCGAGGGTCGCGTTGTCACCGAAGACGATCAGGACTCGTTGGTCGGCGAGAACGAAGTTGATGGGCTCGGCCATGCCCTTGTCTTGGATCGAGAAACCTTCGAACTGGCCCAGGTCCAGCGGCACGACTGGAGCCCCGGCACGTTCGAGCGCAGCTTTGATCTTGGGCATCGCAGCGGCCGCAGCCTTGGGGTCTGTCGCCTGGATGACCGCGCCACCACCGAACGAGCTCACCGCGTTCCCCTGGGCGAAGAAGGCGATATCGCCCAGCCACGACAACAGGTCTTTCTCCAAGCTCAGCCCGAATTGCATCTCGAACTGGCCCTCGAGAAGTTGAGCACCCGTCGCACCTTGAGCACCGGGAACCGCACTCATGATCTGAGTTATGGCCTGCCTGATGGTTGGGCCTGCGGAAGGGATGCCGAACGCCGCCCATGTGTCCCCCGGCAGACGGTCGAGCAGGTCACTCGATCCGGCATCCAAGAACGGGTCGGTGATGGCGGAAGCGGAACTCGATCCCTCGAAGACGACCGCGTCGCTGCGCACGTACAAGATGCTGACGAGCGGGGCCGTGTTGCCGAGTGCGGGAGGGACCACACCGGGCGGTAACCCGGCGAACGCTTTGGACGGATCCAAGTACAGGGTCGCGATGCGGTCTTCTGTGAGACTCGCGGTCGCATCGACGTAGGCCTTCGACTCGGCTAGGGATTCCCCGCCGCGCGCATCGGCCACCGCCTTGATGCCGCCATCGCTACCGAAGACCAAGAAGTTGTCGATGACTCCGATCGCGTTCTGTCCATCCGAAGAGACCATGTAGTCGACGCCGTTGTAGGACGCGGGGTTGGTAGGTGCGGCACCGTTGGCAGCGTCGGCTGCGATCGCCTTGTCCACGGCAGCTTGAGTGGCATCGGGATCATCGCTCGCGATGAGTATCGCGGCCCCCGGATCGACGGGTGCACTACCGGGCGCCGCAGGCGCCACGTTCGGAGGCATCATGAAGAACGCAACTTGCGAGCCCAGCCACGGCTCGATATCCGCGGAGAACTCCATGCCGATCTCGGCGAGACCTTTGTTCAGGAGATCGACGATCGCGGCCTTCGCTTGCTCGGGCGTCGATGCCTTGGGGAACCTGGCGATGAGGTCTTGGAGGGCCAACTTCTGGGGGGCGGAGGGGTCGAGGAAGACGTTGCCGTAGATGAAAGCGGCCGACGGAACCAGCTGGACGGCATCATCACGAGCGGGCGAGAAGAACCCGACCGCTGCCGACGCGAACGCCCCACCGGCGATCACGGTCGCCGCAACGGTCGCTGCGATCAATGGCTTGAGAGTCATCTCATCTCCTTGGGCACGCGGAAAGAGGCCATCCTAGAAGGGGTGCTACCAGCGATGCCTGAGGTGGGTCTAGGCGGAACGCTCGCCCCTGGCGGGGCGCTCTACCCGTTCGGCCCGCTCCGCACGGTCCTTCGTGCGCGGTACCAAAGTGGGGTTGACCTTCTCGAGGACGACCTCACGCGTGATGACGCACTTGCCGACGTCCTCACGTGAGGGCAGGTCGTACATGACGTTCAAGAGCACCTCTTCGAGGATCGCTCTCAGGCCACGCGCCCCGGTGCCTCTGAGCATCGACTGTTCGGCGACCGCCTCGAGGGCGTCCTCGGTGAAATCGAGCTCGACACCATCGAACTCGAAGAACTTCTTGTACTGACTGATAAGGGCGTTCTTGGGCTCGGTCAGGATCTGCACCAGTGCCTCGGTGTCGAGGTTGTGGACGTGCGTGATGACCGGGAGGCGGCCGATGAACTCGGGGATCAGTCCGTAGCGGAGAAGGTCCTCGGGAAGGACGTGCTCGAGGATCTCGCCGATGTCCTTCTCTTCCATCCTGCGCACATCGGCACCGAACCCCATCCCCTTGCGACCGATGCGGTTCTCGATCAGTTTCTCGAGGCCTGCGAATGCACCACCACAGATGAACAGAACGTTCGTCGTGTCGATCTGGATGAACTCTTGGTGTGGGTGCTTACGTCCACCTTGCGGAGGCACCGAAGCCGTCGTGCCTTCGAGGATCTTCAACAGCGCCTGTTGCACGCCCTCGCCAGAAACGTCACGGGTGATCGACGGGTTCTCAGACTTGCGGGCGATCTTGTCGACCTCGTCGATGTAGATGATGCCGGTCTCCGCACGCTTGACGTCGTAATCAGCAGCCTGGATCAACTTGAGCAGGATGTTCTCGACGTCTTCGCCCACGTATCCGGCTTCGGTCAACGCGGTTGCATCCGCGATCGCGAACGGAACGTTGAGCATCCGAGCCAATGTTTGGGCAAGCAGGGTCTTCCCGCAGCCGGTGGGGCCGAGAAGGACGATGTTCGACTTCGCGAGCTCGACCTCGCCATCCGTGCCGGTACCAACCTGGATGCGCTTGTAGTGGTTGTAGACCGCGACGGAGAGAACCTTCTTAGCTTGTTCCTGGCCAACGATGTAGTCGTTGAGGAACTCGTAGATCTCGCGGGGCTTGGGGAGCTCTTCTAGCTTGAGTTCGGGAGTCTCGGCGAGCTCTTCCTCGATGATCTCGTTGCAGAGGTCGATGCACTCGTCACAGATGTAGACGCCTGGGCCCGCGATGAGCTTCTTGACCTGCTTCTGCGATTTCCCACAGAAAGAGCACTTCAGTAGGTCGCCGCCATCACCGAACTTCGGCACCTGTACTCCCCCCTAGGCCTCTGGCTGTGCGTCTGGCGAAGCTTCGGCCTCTTCTCTGGCCAAGCGACCCGGTTCGCCTGCCAGCAGTGCTCCACTACCGTCTTTCTCGGCGATCTCTCGACTCGAGATGACCTCGTCGATAATACCGTAGGCCTTCGCGTCTTCGGCGGTCATGAAGCGGTCTCGATCGATGTCCTCCATGACCTGTTTCTTCGGATTCTTGGTGTGGTGGGCGATGATCTCGGCCATCCGCTCGCGCAGTGCAAGCACCTCACGAGCCTGGATGTCGATGTCCGCCGGGGTTCCCGAGAAGCCTGCTGACCCCTGGTGGATCATGATCTTCGCGTTGGGCAGCGCGTAGCGCTTGTTGGCTGCACCACCGGCGAGAAGGATCGCTCCCATAGACATAGCCATGCCCACGCAGATAGTCGAAACGTCTGGCTTGATGTACTGCATGGTGTCGTAGATCGCCATGCCGGCGTAGACCATCCCGCCCGGCGAGTTCACGTAGAGGCTGATGTCCTTGTCCGGGTCCTCCGACTCGAGGTGGAGGAGCTGGGCGACGATGAGGTTGGCGATCTGGTCGTCAACCGGCGTGCCGAGCATGACGATGCGCTCCTTGAGGAGGCGCGAGTAGATATCGAAGGCGCGCTCACCACGGCTGGTCTGTTCGACCACCATGGGAACAAGGTAGTTCTGGTACCGGTCCACTGGATCCATTTAGGTGGTCCCTTCGTTGTCGCTCACGTTGACGTTTTCGACTAGATAGTCAAGGGCTTTGCGGCGCATGATATCGGCGGCCAGGGCCCGAACCCGCCCCGATTCCGCCAAGCTCTTGGCGATGTCTTGGGGCTGTTGTTGGGTCCTTGCAGCCAAGATCGCTATCTCCCTTCCGAGGTCTTCATCGGTGACCTCGACTTCCTGTTGCCGCGCTACTTCTTCCAGCAACAATTCAGCCTTGACGGACCTTCCCGACTGAGCCCGGATGTCCCTGCGGATCTCGAGCTCGGTCAGTTGCACCTGCTCGCCGTAGGCCTCCATCGTCATCCCCGCCTGTGACAGATCGTGGCCGAAGTGCTCCATCCGGTGGGTGAACTCCTCTTCGACGAGTTTCTCTGGAGGCTCGAGATCGGATGCGTCCACCAAGGCATTCAGGACGCTCACCCGCACCTCTTCTTCAACCACGTTCTTCTTCACCTCGTCGAGGCGGGTGCGAAGGTCGTCCTTGAGGGCGTCCATGGTGTCGAACTCGCCGACGGTTTTCGCGAACTCGTCGTCCAAGGTGGGTAGCTTCTTCGCCTTGACCTCTTTCACCAGCACGGTGAACGAGATGTCCTCCATGTGCGAGTGGTCGTGCTCGGGCTCGTCCTCGGTGTGGATGTGGACGGAGTCGGAGAACTTGAGGATGGCCCCGGGACGGCTTCCTTCCAGTTCGTCGTCAAGCTTCGGAGGGCCGCTCCGCGACCCGACCTCGTAGAGAAGGTCCGGTGCACTGGCCCCTTCGACGAGCTGCTCGTTCTGGTAGCCCTTGAGATCGATCAGGGCGAAGTCCCCGCGGCGGGCATCCCTCGAGACCGTCTCGAGTTCCGCGAAGCGGTCGCGCAAGCGCTCGAGTTGCTCGTTTATGTCTTCGTCGGTGACCTCCGCCGGAGGCGCGACCACAGACAAGCTCGACAGCTCGGGAAGGGTGATCTCGGGACGCACGTCAACGGTTGCCTCGAACACGATCGGGGCCCCGTCCTCGAAATCGATGACCTCGATCTCCGGTGGAGCGATCGCCTCTAGTTCCTCGGTGCGCAGGGCCTCGAGATAGAAGTCCGGCAAGGCGTCCCGGAGGGCCTCCTCACGGATGACCTCGGGTCCCACCCGCTGGTCGATCAACTGACGGGGAACCTTCCCCTTCCGGAAGCCGGGGACCTTGATGTCGTTGGCCCACCGCTTGTAGGTCTCGGCCAGGGATTTCTCGAGGGCACCGGCAGGGACCTCGACGCGCAGCTTCACGCGGTCCTTGTCGATCCGCTCGGATGTCGTCTGAAGGGTCGCTTCTGGCATGGCGTCATCCTAGGGGTCGCTTCGGTTTAGCCCGACATGGGAAGGATTAGTGGCGACGACGCCGAACCGAAAGGGACTGGCGCAATGGGGCGTTCGGGTCTACCTATGCGCAGCCCTCGACACGGGAAACAGGTTGGGAGCCGGGGACCGCGCTAGGCGGACGAAAGTGGGGATGACGGCCCCCGACTCCCAATCTGTCTCTCGATCTGTCTCGCTTCTCGTTGGATAGCGCGAGGAAGCTTGCTCTGCTGGGCTCAGCTTAATGCCGCGCGCCACGCTCCGCGTCCGCGTGACTACCGAATCATGCCGCTCTTCGGGATGTAGTTATACGCGCTCGGAAGTTGTTGTCAGTCCTTACCTGCCGAGCGGCGAACCACGAGGGCAACGCCGACCAGAACGATCCCGATCACGCCCGCCACGACCACGATGGTTGGGAACGACTGAGGTTCCTCCTTGGGGCCTGGGGTCGTCGTCTTGCCCCCATCGGCGATGCAATCGGGTTCACCTTTGACCTTGAAGGAGATGCTCCCCTCGGTCTCGTGACCGTCCTCGGCCGACAGAACATCCCACGTCACCGTCCAGGTTCCAGGCTGCGCGCCCGAGGTCGCAGCAACGAGAGACTTGCCTTGAACCTCGACACCGGTCCCCACCTCGTCGCCACAGCCGTCCTTGACGACGAACTTGCTGCTATCCGCGGGGGTCTCCGAGAATGTGACGGAGACCTCGGGCGGGACCTGAGCGATCGTTGAATCCGCCTTCGGATCGCTCGATTCGATCTCGCCGTGCGCTACGGCCGGGCCGGCGAGCAAACAACAGACCACTACGGCCAGGAAACCAACCGTTGTTGCCTTCATGAAAGTCATCTTCCCTCTTTCGATCATGTTGCTTCGACGGTCACAGTTGCTGTGACCGGGGGGGCAAAGCTCATGTGTGCTGTGTCGACGTACTCGACAGTGATCGTGTGCTGACCCGGTTCGAGTTGCACGCTCGTGTCGGTCGTGTACGGCATCGACACCATCTCGTCATCGACGTAGATATGGATATGGCCGCCTTCCGTATCTGAAGACGACTTAGCGAGCACCCCGTTGGAGATGTCGACGACGATGTCGACCGTCCCTGATTGAACGGTGTCCCCGTCGGCCGGTGACACGATCTCGATACGCGCACTCGTCGACTTGGGCGTCGGGGTGCCAAGGTTCGGCACGACCAACGCGGCCGCGATGCCGAGAGCCCCGATCGTGATCAGGATGTTCCCAACCGCGAAGCGGCCCGGCGTTGACCGCAGCTTGAAACCGCCAACGAGGAGCGCCCCCGCCGCCAACAACAACTCGAGCTCGACACCAGAGCCGGGACCCACCGCGTGGGCATAGGCAGGCGAGGGCACGAGCAGCAGTACGGCGGCGAGGGCCGCTCCTCGACGGATCACGCGCTTCGCTTAGAGAACAGCGAGACGGCGAGGGCGATCGCGCCAAGCGCGATGCCGATCGAACCGAGGACGACCCCAGTGTTCGAGTCCTTGTCTCCGGTGTCTGTGGTTTCCATGCTGTGGTCCATACCCGCGGTGCTGGCTTCGACCTGATCCACGCGCGCTGCGATCTCCTCTAGCTCGTGGGCGGTGTCGTGGAGCAAGCCGAGTTGGCCGGTTCCTTCCGCCGCGAGGTCGGTGAGGTCGTAGACCACGACGTGGGGCGCCGGAGTCTCGGCGTCTTCAGCCCCGGTCCATTCGACGACCTCGCCACCTTCGTAGGTCTGGATCGCTTTGAACACCAGGTCACCTTCTTCTTCGGGCACTCTGACGCTGAATCCGAATTCGTCGAACTCACCGGCTCCGATCGAACCACCGCTGAAGGTCACCGATCCAACCACTTCGTCGATCTCCGAGCCGAACGCCTCGATGGGCTCGTCGAGCTTCTTCATCTTCACGGTCCTTGTCCATCCTTCTTTCGGCTGGAAGCTCGTGAAGATGAGGTTCTCGGGGAACTCGACCTTGATCTGAGTGGTCGGAACGTCGCGCTCGTTCGGTACACGGATAACGAACCTGAAGAACGCTCCTGCGGGAGCCTCGTTCGGCTGGATGGTTACGTGGGCCTGGGCAACCTGTGTCATCGCGACGAACGCAAGCAACACGCCCGCCATGATCTTGGATCTCGTCAACATGTCTGTTCCTCTCATTTCGAGCGGAGCCGAAGCGCGATCGCAAGCCCGAGGATCACTACCGTTGCAACGGCGATCGGGACGATCGGGAAATCGGAACCGCTATCGGTTGATGTATCGGTGTCATCGTCTGCTGCAGCCTGCGTGCAGTCTGGCTCGCCGGCGACCGAGAACGAGATCGAGTCTTTGGTGGGGTGGCCATCGACGGCCGACACCACGCTCCACTCGACCGTCCAGTTACCCGGCTGGCCACTGCTCACGTCTGCAGTGATGCTTTGGTTCAACACTTCGATGCTTCTCGCAACATCTCGGTTGCAACCGTCGGTCACCGTGAACCTGGCGTCGGTGGTCGGGGGCTCTGCATAGTTCACCTCGACCTTGTCCGGGACGGCGTCGAGCTTGGCTCCATCCTTGGGGGTGGAACTCGTGAGCGCGGCATGACCGAACGCCGGAACGCTGAGCGCAACGACGAACACGATGACTAGCGACATGACTGCACGTGATGTGCAGCGCAGATGCTGCAATGGTTTCTCCTAGCTTCTCTGGGGTCACGTGATGCGACCCCCCTGGACTTCGAGAACTACGAGAGAGCCGGAGGTCCTCGCAAGGAGTGCGCGCCGGTCGCGGGAACCAACCGGACGGCCGAGATCAATGAAACCAGCGGACGAGTGGTCGAGGTGCGACGTGTGCGCGACGGTGCAACCCGGAACAATCTGTCGACGACGAACGCGATCGCCACGAGCAGTAGCGAGGCGGCGACCGCTGCAACCACCTGCACCACGAGACCGATCAGCAGCGTGCTCTCGAACAGGGTCGCCATCCCGACCGAGTGGCCGGCGAGGATCCGCTCGCCGAACTCGAGGGCAACGAATCCGCCCACCTGAAGGATGAGGAACCTCGGCAAGGCATGACGGAATATCGCTCCGCGACTCTTACGAACGACCGGCGCGATCCGCCCCCCGATGAACGAACCGAGTCCGGCGATGGCGACACCGGCTGCCAGCCAGCTAGCGGACGGCCAGTAGCCGTGGCCGGTGGCTTGCAAGAGGTGCGCTCGGGAATGAGGGTCGGGAGAGGCCAGCAGGTACGCCAGCCAGTGTGAGGCGATCATCGCCGCCACTGCGATAAGTCCCAAGGGTCCCCACGCCCGCTTCATGGTCGGCATATTAGCGACTCGAGGCATTTCTCCTCTTATTACGGGGAGACAACCTCAGATGCGAAGATGGGGGCACGGGGCGTAGCGCAGCTTGGTTAGCGCGCGTCGTTTGGGACGACGAGGTCGCCGGTTCGAATCCGGCCGCCCCGACTTAGGACAGTCATACAATTCCA
>JAXDJJ010000025.1:0-49028 GCA_034665745.1 Actinomycetota bacterium
CCCTCCTATCTAGTTGTAACGAACATGAAGCCCCTCGCATGAGGGGCCCCAAAAAGTGCCTCGTCTAGTGCCGGGTTCGAGGACATATTATCGCCACTTCTCTATTGCACATAAATGTGGAGGTTCAAGTGGCTAAGAAGGGCCGGAAACGCCGCAACAGGCGCAAGAACAAGGCGAACCACGGCAAGCGTCCCAACGCCGGCCGGAAGTAGAGAGGGCCCCTTAGGGGGTCCTTTCTACTTCTAGGGGCCTACTCGCACTCCACGGTGGTGGCTCCACTCTTGGAGCAAGAGTCGGTCCCCGGGCCGCCGTCCAGGATGTCGGCGCTGTCGCCCTCCAGGCTGTCGTCACCGTCCTCACCGAACAGCTGGTCGGCCCCCTCGTCGAAGGCGTGGAGGAAGTCGTTGCCCACCCCGCCGAACAGGATGTCGTCACCCGGCCCGGCATCGACCTCGTCGTCGCCGGCGTCTCCATAGATCTCGTCGACGCCCTCATCCCCGGTGATCGTGTCGTTACCATCCCCACCCCGAACGTAGTCATCCCCGCCCGCGGCCTCGATCTGATCGTCACCAGCCCCCGCGTCCACGATGTCGTCACCTCCGTGGGCATAGATCCGGTCATTGCCATCTCCTCCGGTGATCTGATCGTCATCGTTGTTACTTGACGACTGACCGTTGCCATAAAGCCGGTCATCTCCACCGCCGCCATCGACGACATCCAGACCCGGACCTCCAGCGATGACGTCGACCTCGTCACCTCCGATAAGCGTGTCGTCACCTTCCGAACCATCCATGTGATTGCGGCCGGGCCCACCGACCACTTCGTCGGTACCCGCACGACCCGAAACGATGTCGTTACCTTCTCCGCCGTCGAGGCTGTCATCGCCACTATGGCCAACCACCGTGTCCCTGCCGGTTCCGCCCTCGATGAGATCGTCGTCTCCGTTGCCCACCACGGAGTCATTGCCCCCCTCGCCGAAGATCTCGTCGTTGCCGCCCATCCCAAGGACCGAGTCAGGTCCGGGACCGCCCCATATCTGATCCGCCCCCGAGCCTCCACAGATAACGTCGTTCCCACCGCGCCCATAGATCCTGTCCGCGCCACCACGAGCGTCGATCAGGTCGTCTCCCGGAGTCCCGCGAAGGGTCTCACCATCCTCTGTTCCGTAGATGCGGTTGTGATCGGGGATATCGATGTACCCGAGACAGGGACTGTCGGCACGGGCTGAAACCACGGGGAGAAAGAGCAGGATCATCAGAAGGCTGGCTGCCGCCGCGAGAAATCGCTTCATCGGCTTTTCCTACCCCCAAATGATGTCTTGCAACGCCCTTCGAGAGGAGGTCAAGCGAGCGCGACGTCGAACCTTTCCGCCCAGGCAAAGAGAACTTGAGAGGAAGCGAGATGCGCAAGATCCTTGTGGCAGCCCTGACGGTCGGCCTCGTGGCCGGTTCGCTGGGTGCCCCCGCGG
The DNA here is from genome assembly GCA_034665745.1 of Actinomycetota bacterium. Lineage (GTDB taxonomy): Bacteria > Actinomycetota > CADDZG01 > CADDZG01 > WHSQ01 > JAXDJJ01. Next base: position 1,469 of record JAXDJJ010000025.1, read on the forward strand.
GCGCCAAGGCTCGGCCGCGGCCCGTGACTCTTTATCTCCACGGCCCATTCGTTGCCGGCGAGGTCGATTACGTCGAGACGACCGCTAACTCCCTCCAGGGGGTCCCGGACGGGTTCCAGGTCATGGACACGGTTGAGCCGACCGAGACGGTGCCCGATTCGATGGGACTCACGAACCTGATCGCAAGCCCGAACCGTTACTGCGACGGCAACGCCCTATTTCCAACGTGGGAGGGCAAGGTCACGGGCAAGATCACCGGCGACATCACCGTCTACCTCAACACGGCGTCGGAATACGTCTCGATGGTCTACGTCGACGTCTTCGCAGACACGACGGGAGGTTGTGACAGCGCCACTACGGGAGCCTCGGACTACATCGAACCGGTAGCCAGCGGGGGCACATCGATCCCACCAGGCATGAACAAGATCGTGTTGAAGAACGTCGATTTCTCGGTCATGTACAACCTCGTCATCATGGTGACCCCCGCATCGATGGCACTCGTAGGCGAAAGACACGACTTCCTGTCGCACGGCCGCGTCCTCTACGACGCGGTGGACTACGCATCGCGCGTGGAGTTCAGATGCGCGCCGGTGAGTGGGAAGAGCTGCGTACCTAGCTCTTAGTCGCGGAACCCCGGCTGTAGTAGCGCGTTGCGGCGACCTGCGCCTTTGACCACCGTCGGGCCCCCTTCGCCCACTTCCCCACTCGCTCGGATCTCGGCCGCTACCCGCTCGGCCTCTTCGAGGAGAGCTTCGACGAGCTTGTCGTGAGGCACCCATCCGATCTGCTTGCCCTTCGAGAACAGCAGCCCGCGACCGGGACCGGCTGCGATGCCGATGTCGGCGTCGCGTGCCTCACCGGGGCCGTTCACCTCGCATCCCATGACCGCGATCTGCATCGGGGGCAGGTCCATCTTCTCGATCGCCGCCTCAACCTCGTTCGCAAGGGCGAACACATCGAGCTCGGCACGCCCACACGACGGACACGCAACGAGGTCGAACCCGTCTTCCTTGAGACCGAGTGATTTGAGGATCTGCTTGCCGGCCTGTACCTCTTGGACCGGGTCGGCGGTGAGAGAGACGCGGATCGTGTCACCGATGCCTTCGGCCAGCAGGGTTCCGATGCCGATCGCCGACTTGATGATGCCCTGCTTAGGTGTTCCCGCTTCGGTGACGCCGAGGTGGAGGGGGGCATCCGTTTTCGTCGCGAGTAGGCGATAGGCCTCGATCATCTCCGTGACGTTCTGATGCTTCACCGAGATCTTGTAGTCGGTGAACCCGTGCTCTTCCAACAGTGAGATCTCGTACAGAGCGCTCTCGACCAGTGCCTCAGCGGTTGGGCGCCCGTACTTCTCGATGAGCTTCTTGTCGAGAGACCCAGCGTTCACACCGATCCGGATCGGGACGCCGCGCGCCTTCGCTTCGTTCGCGACCTGCTTGATGTGATCCGGGTTGCGCATGTTTCCCGGGTTCAAGCGCAAGCCCTGGACCCCGGCCTCTAGTGCAAGCATCGCCAGACGCACCGAGAAGTGGATGTCGGCGATAACGGGCACCCCGGCGTTCTTGACGATCTCGGGCAGGGCAAGTGCATCGCCTTCGTGAGGCACCGCGACCCGCACGATGTCGGCGCCTTGGGTCGCGAGCTCGTGGATCTGTATCAGCGTGGCTTCCACGTCGTCGGTTTTCGTGACCGTCATGGACTGCACCGAGATCGGTGCATCTCCACCGATCGCGACGGTGCCAACGTGCACCTGACGGGACTTGCGACGCTCGATCACTAGAAGGGATTCTCTATCGGTCGGGCGAGGCCGAGGTAGAGCACGGCGACGAACAACACCGTGAAGAACGCGATGACGGTGGCCGCCAGGGGCATCAGCTTCCTTACGTCGACCTTCTTCCCCGTCACCTTCTCCCACAGAAGGACCGCCAGATGCCCCCCGTCGAGCGGGGGAAGAGGAAGGAGGTTCATGAAACCGATGAATACCGTGATCATGGCGATCATCTCGAGAACCTCGGCGTAGAGGCCTCGATCGATCGCCTGACTCGAGATCCTCGCCATATCGACCACCCCGATGGGACCCGTTGCCTCGCGCGCACCGTGCTCGCCGAGACTCCGCCACAACTCACCGTTGAACACGGGGGTGAAGATGTCCGGAAGGCTCGTCACGGACCGTGCCGTGAAGCTAACGATCGCCCCACCTGCGTAGCTGAATCCCTCGACGAACCCTGTGCGCTGGTTGGGGCGGTCCGGACTGATGCCAAGGAATCCTTCAACCTGCTGTTGTCGGCCGGGAGCATCGACATGCTCGCCTGGAAGAGCAACCTGCACGGGGCCTCGAGGGCCGAGTAGAGCCTCGACGATCGGGATGTCTAGATCGAGCGTTTGGCCGTCGCGGAGGATCGTGAAGTGCCCGACCCGGTTCGCATGGGTCTCTATGTAGTCGACGATCTCGTTCCATCGGTCGACCGGCTGACCATCCAGCTTCACGATCTGGTCGTCTGGTTGTAGACCCTCGCGGGCCGCGGCCGTTGGCACACCATCAACGCTTGCCACGACCTCCGCGACACGGTTCGTCGGATCGCCCGGGAACCCGATCCCGAAAGCGATGATCAAAAGGATGATGAATGCGACCACCCAGTGCGTCGCGGAACCGGCGACGAGAAGGATCGCCCGTTGCCAGCGCGGTTTATTCGGGTACGAGCGTGGCTCGTCTTCGGGTTCGATCTCTTCGTACGGACTCATCCCGACGATCTTCACGAATCCACCTGCTGGGATCGCCTTGACGCCGTACTCGGTCTCGCCCTTCTGCCTCGACCAGATGGTCGGCCCGAATCCGAGGAAGTATTGAGTCGCCTTGAATCCGAAGAACTTGGCGGCCGAAAGGTGACCGAGCTCGTGCACCATGATCACCAGGAGCAACGCGTAGATGAACAGCGCGACGCCGAGGTTCAAGAACGCGATCGCCGCGAGTGATGCAACGAATACGACGAGGCCCCAGAGGTTCTTCACGAGCCTGCTCCAACCGGGGTTCTCTTCTTTATCGCAGTCGCTGCCTCGATGCGCGCCCAACCGTCGGCCTTGAGCACGTGGTCGAGAGAGGCCGCATCCGAATCCTCGTGGTTTGCGAGGACCTCTTCGATGACCGGGACGATGTCGGTGAATGCAAGCGTGCCGTCGAGGAATCCCGCGACCGCGACCTCGTTCGCTGCATTCATCACCGCCGGATAGGTCCCACCGCGGCGGCCCTGCGTATAGGCAAGCTCGACCGTCGGGAACCGAGTGCGATCGACACGTTCGAAATGCAGCTCACCGAGGGTGCGGGGGTCGAGGGGGGCGATACCGGACCCAACGCGGTCGGGAGCGGTCAAGGCAGCTTGGATCGGGATACGCATGTCGGTCGGGCCGGCCGACATCAACAGGGACCCGTCGACGAGCTCGACCATCCCATGGATGACGCTCTCGGGATGAACGACGACCTCGATCTCCGAGTAGTCGATGTCGAACAAGAAATGCGCCTCGATCACTTCGAGGCCCTTGTTCATCATCGTCGCGGAATCGATCGTGATCTTGGGGCCCATCGACCAGGTTGGGTGCGCCAGTGCGTCGTCGGGCGTAACCCCTGCGAGGTCGTATCGCTCGCGGAAGGGCCCACCGGATGCAGTGAGGTGGATACGAGCGACCGTCGATGGGTCGCGGCCCTCGAGACACTGAGCGATGGCGGCGTGCTCGGAGTCGACCGGGACGATGGTTGCACCGCTAGCGGCTGCGGCGGCGAGACACAGCTCGCCGCCCGCGACGAGACTCTCCTTGTTGGCCAAGGCCAAGGTAGTGCCCGCTTCCAAGGCCGCGAGTGACGCACGAAGACCCGCAGCACCGACGATCGCGTTCAGTACGACATCGGCCTCCTCGAGGGCTGCGAACTCGATCGCGCCGTCCTCGCCGAGGGCGGTACGAACGTTCCCGTGCGCTGAGGCTTGCTCCGCCAACTCTTGTGCGTTCGAGCCCGCGACGAGTCCGGCCACTTCGAAGAGGTCGGGATGCGCGTCGATGACTTCGAGGGCCTGGCGACCGATCGAGCCGGTCGAGCCGAGGATCACAACTCTGCGTTTCATCTCTAGAACACGATAAAGCGCAGGAAGAGATACACGACAGGACAGCAGAAGATGATCGCGTCGAGCCTGTCGAGGAACCCACCGTGACCGGGCAGCAGCCGTCCAGAGTCCTTGATCCCAAGCTCCCTCTTCACCAGCGATTCGACGAGGTCGCCTGCGGGCGCGAGCAATGCAACTATCGCCCCTATGCCGAGGCCGGCTGCGAGTGAGAGATCGAACAACAACCCCGCGAACAATGCGCCCCCCGCGAGGGAGCCGAAGATGCCCGCAAGGAATCCCTCCCACGACTTCCCCGGTGAGATCGATGGTGCCATCTTGTGTTTTCCGAATCGCGTTCCGATGAAATAGGCCGCGATGTCACCGAGGGCGATCGAGAGGAACGTCGCGATCAACAGGAACGTGCCGTCTTGCGGTTCGATCATCAAGATCGAGACTGCGCCGGCTCCCCCACCGCCAACCCAGATGACGCCGAACACGGTCCACGCCGCGTCGCTGGCGGGCGTCTGACCCCGAGCGGGTCGCAGCGCGAGGAGAACCGACCCGAACAAGGTCACCGCGATCACCACCGCGAGCAGATCGGGGCGGTGTGGGTCGTGCAGATAGGCAACGCCCATCATGGCGAAGCCGCACAGGACCCCGAACGGGATGCTCGGTTTGTGACCCTTCTGCGTCAAGGCATCTAGGAGCTCGAACAGCGCGAGCAGCACCACCGTTACGGCAAGGAAGAAGAACGCTGTGCGACCGAGCAGATAGCAGACGACGACGATGGCGAGCAACGCCAGCGCGGTGATGACTGCCTGAGCGAGAGAACGCCCGCCGGGAGGCGCCGGCTCCGGAGCGATCGTCGGTGCGGGTTCGGCCACTAGGTCCGTCCCCTCAAACCTCTGAGAGCTCAGCTTCCTTGTGCTTCAGGTGATCGTCGACCTCGGCGATGTGGCGGTCGGTGACCTTCTGTAGCTGAGCTTCGGCCCCGCGCTCCTCGTCCTCGGATATCTCGTGTTCCTTCTTGAGCTTCTCGAGCTCTTGCTTGGCGTGCCTGCGGAGGTTCCGGATCGCGATGCGCCCTTCCTCTGCACGAACGTGCGCAACCTTGACCAGCTCTTTGCGACGGTCTTCGGTTAGTTGCGGGAATGCGAGGCGGACGACGTTGCCGTCGTTCGCCGGGTTCACGCCGAGGTCGGAGGCAAGGATGGCCTTCTCGATCGCGCTGATCGAGTTCGGGTCATACGGAGAGATCACCAACAGGCGAGGTTCCGGGACGGAGAGGTTCGCAACCTGGTTCAGGGGGGTCTGCGTCCCGTAGTAGTCGACGGTGATCCTGTTCAGGAGGTTCGGTGTGGCCCGACCGGACCGGATCGAGGCCAGCTCTTCCTGGTTGACCGAAACCGCTTTCTTCATCTTCTCTTCAATGTCTCTGAGGATCGCGTCCTTGCTCTCCGCCACCTTGGGGCCCCCTAAACCGTCGCGTTGGAATGAACGAGCGTTCCCACTTCTTCGCCGGCCAAGATCCGCGTGATGTTTCCGGCCTTGAGACTGAACACCACGATCGGCAGTTGGTTATCCATGCACAGAGATATCGCCGTCGAGTCCATGACCTTGAGACCACGACTTAGCACCTCGAGGTAAGGAACGGATGTGAACCGCTTCGCGTCCGGGTTGATCTCTGGGTCCGAGTCGTAGACCCCGTCGACGCGCGTTCCCTTGAGGATCGCCTCGGCGTTGATCTCGAGCGCACGTAATGCAGCCGTCGTGTCGGTGGAGAAGTACGGGTTACCGGTACCGCCCGCGAAGATCACGACGCGGCCCTTCTCGAGGTGGCGGATAGCGCGGCGGCGGATGTAGGGCTCGGCGAGCTCCTGCATCCAGATCGCCGTCTGCACCCTCGTCTGCACGCCCTCTTTCTCGAGTGCATCCTGCAGAGCGAGAGCATTGATGACGGTCGACAACATGCCCATGTAGTCCGCGGTCGTTCGATCGGTCCCCTGGGCCGAGGCCGACAGCCCCCTGATGATGTTTCCACCACCGATGACGATCGCGAGCTCGGTGCCCATGTTCTTGGCATCGGCGATCTGTCGCGCCATAGACGCGACGATGCGCGGGTCGATGCCGAAGCCATGCTGCGGATCCGCGAACGATTCCCCGGAAACCTTCAGCAGTACGCGCTTGTACTTCGCTGGGCCCGCGAAGTCATCCGGCATCAGGCTTCGGTCTCTCCGACCCGGATTCGGGAGAAGCGACCGATCGAAACGTTCTCACCCATCGAGGAGCGTGCCTCGTCGATCAGCTGAGAGATCGTCTTGTCCTTGTCCTGGATCCACTCTTGGTCGAGGAGCACATTGTCCTTGTAGAACGATTCGAGCTTGCCCGTCACGATCTTCTCGATCACGTTGTCAGGCTTTCCGGAGTCCTTCGCCTGCTTGGCGTAGATAGCCGACTCCTCGTCGAGGACGTTCTGAGGGACCTGGTCCCGCGTCGTCCACGACGGGTCCGCGAAGCTGATGTGCATCGCGATGTCTTTCGCCAGACGCTCGAAAGCTTCCGTCTTGGCGACGAAGTCGGTCTCGCAATTGAGCTCCAAGAGGACGCCGAGCTTCGCCGGGTAGTCCGGAGTCGGGCGGTGCATGTACGCGTACACGATGCCCTCACTGGCGGAACGCCCGGTGCGCTTAGCAGCGTCGGCGAGTCCCTTCTCACGAAGGATGCGCTTGGCGGCCTCGAGGTCGCCCCCGGCCTCCGTCAGAGCCTTCTTGCACTCCATCATTCCGGCGCCGGTTGCGTCCCGTAACGCCTTTACGTCTTTAGCGCTGATATCTGCCATCGGTTAGTTGCCTCCTGTTGCGGCTGGTTCGGCCTCGTCGGCCTTCTTCTCCTCAGCCTCGAGCTCGAGCTCCCATTCCGCTTTCGGTTCCTCTGCCGCGGTTGGGAGAACGTCGGCGGGTGCACTCGCAGTCGTGCTGGGCTTGCCGGCTTCCTGAAGCTCGGGCGGACGCATCGACTTACCTTCGATAACGGCGTCGGCGATGATCCTGGTGAGCAGTGCGCCCGAACGGATCGCGTCGTCGTTACCGGGGATCGCGTAATCGACGTCGTCGGGATCGCAGTTCGTGTCGAGGACCGCAACGATCGGCGTACCGAGCTTCTTGGCTTCCCGGACCGCGATCTCTTCCTTCTTGGTGTCGAGGATGAAGACCGCGTCGGGCACCTTGTCGATGTTCTTCAGCCCGCTGAGGTTGCGCGAGAGCTTCTCGAGCTCGGCGCGCAGCTTGAGGCCCTCTTTCTTGGGGAAGTTGTCGATCGAGCCGGTGAGGACCATGTCCTCGAGCTCGCGCATGCGTTTGATGCGCTGGTGGATGGTCTGGAAGTTCGTGAGCATGCCGCCGAGCCAACGGAAGTTGACGTACGGCTGGCCGCACCGCTCTGCTTGCTCTTGCACGGCGTCCTGGACCACTTTCTTCGTGGCGACGAACAGGATCGTGCCTCCGCCCGCGACGAGGTCACGGGTGAACTTGTAGGCGTCCTCGATGCCAGACATCGTCTGCTGCAGATCGAGGATGTAGATGCCATTGCGCTCCGCGAAGATGAATCGCTTCATCTTGGGATTCCAACGACGGGTTTGATGGCCGAAGTGAACCCCGGCCTCGAGAAGCTGTCGCATCGTGACGACAGGCATGGTTAACCAACCTCCTTCGGTTAAACGTCCACCCGGGAGCCCCGCTGGTGCGAGGACCGAAAGAATCCGGGTGTGCGGATTTTGAAGCTCTATCTGTGAAGCTCAGGGAGATTACCAGCTACTCGGCTTGAGTCGCCTCGGCGATCTTTCCTTTGAGGGCGAGGACCGCCTTCGTGTGCATCTGGCAGATGCGAGATTCGGTGACGCCTAGAACCTCGCCGATCTGGGCCAAGGTCAGGCCTTCGAAGTAATAGAGGGTGACGACGATCTTCTCGCGCTCGGGCAGGCGGTTGATGGCCTCGGCAAGGATCGCCTTCATCTCCTCTGATTCGAAGGCTTCCATCGGGCCCGCGGTCCGGGTGTCTTCGATCGTTTCGACGAGAGCGAGTTTGTCGCCCTGCCCCCCATCCACCGACATCAGCTCGTCGAGTGCCACCAGCGAAACGGTCGAGAGTTGCGTGTAGATGTGGTTCAGCTCGTCGATCGTGACGCCCATCTCTTCGGCGATCTCTGCATCCGACGGGGGGCGCTTGAGCTTGTTCTCGAGGCTCGTGTACGCCTTCTCTACCTCGCGGGCTTTGAAGCGCACGGACCGCGGGACCCAGTCGATAGCGCGGAGCTCGTCGATGATCGCCCCTCGGATACGTGAGATCGCGTATGTCTCGAACTTGATCCCGCGCGACTGGTCGTATTTGTCGATCGCGTCGATAAGGCCGAATATCCCGTACGAGATGAGGTCCGACTGTTCGATGTTTGCAGGGAGGCCAACCGCTACACGTCCGGCCACGTATTTCACAAGCGGTGAATAGTTGAGGATCAACGCATCTCGAGCTTGAGAAGAACCGCCGTTCTTGTATGTCGCCCAGGCGTCGGCGACGCTGTCGGCCAGCGTGATCTCGTCGTTGGCGGTGGACACTGTCGTCAAGGTCGTATCCATAGCCTCAGGCTCGGGGATGGCTTTGCTCATAGACCGCTCTCAAGCGTTCGGTCGACACGTGCGTGTAGATCTGCGTTGTAGCAAGACTCTCATGCCCTAGGAGTTCCTGAACAGCCCTTAGGTCTGCCCCACCATCGAGCAGATGGGTTGCGAACGAGTGACGCAAGGTGTGAGGACTGGCCGGCGCGGCCCCCTCGGCCGTGAGGTAGCGGGTGATCATGGCCCGGACCGATCGAGGACCGACCCTCTTGCCCCTTTTGTTCACGAATAGTGCGGGCCCACCCGTCGTTAGCAGGGCAGGTCGAGCATCGTGCAGATATCGAGTGATGGCCTGTGCAGAGGGGCCTCCCATGGGCACGCGGCGCTGCTTGCGACCCTTGCCCGTCACCTGCACCGTCTGATGCGACAGATCGACGTCGTCGATGTCCAGAGCGCAGAGCTCTGCGACACGCAGGCCCGATCCGTAGAGGAGCTCGAGGATCGCCCTATCCCTGAGGCCTATGGGTTCGTCATCGGGCGGCAGCTCACAAAGACGTGCCGCATCTTGGGCTCGCATGACTTTCGGAAGTGGCTTATCGAGCTTCGGAGCCAGCAGATCGTCCGCTGGGCTGACCGTGAGGATGCCGCGAGTGACGGCCCACGCGAGCATCGAGCGTAGGGCGCTCGCTTTTCGGGCGATCGTCCGCCTGGCATAGCGGCGCTCGGCGAGGTTCGCAACGTAGCGACGAAGGATCGTCCGATCGATGTCATCGATCTGCTCGCACTTCGACCGGGCCGCCCAGGCCCCGAAGGCCGCAAGGTCAGAACGGTAGGCGGAGACGGTGTGGGGCGAAAGATCCCGTTCGGCCGCGACGGACCGAAGGTATTCAGCAGCTACGTGCACTATCGATCGATCGGTCCCCATCTGGCCTCCCTCCCTCTTAAGAGGATGGAGGCCCCTGTTATTCCTGTCAACGTCTGTGACTCCGCCCCGCCCCCGCTCCCGGGACCCGGCCGACCAAGGCACAGGCAGCCGGAGCCCCCACAAAGAACGCGCACCCTCTCCGGGAAAGCCCCGTCTCAGTGGTTCCTGTGGTACCGGCACCACAGGAACCACAAACGGCCCCCGATCCCGGAAGAGACCTAAACGGAATCCAACGAAACCCTGACCCCTGCTGCGGTTATCTCGAAATGACCCGTCCTCGTTCTGCGCGCAAGACCTCGCAGCTCGAGTTTCGACAGATTGAGGGCAACCTCCCCAGGGGGCATCGAGACTGCTTGGCCCACCTTCGCCGGAGAGCTCGGAACCGCATCTAGGGCATGGAGGACTCGTTTCTCTGGGTCCGCCAAGGAGATCCGATCCCCGTGCTCGTATGCCTTGTCCCATGTCAGATCGAGAGCCAACTCGTCGAAGAGATGTCCTGGCTTCGTGATCAAAGCAGCGCCGCTCGTACGGATGAGTTCATTCGGGCCGATCGCCACGGCATTCCGCGGGCTTCCTGGGACCGCAAAGATCGTTCGACCAGCATCGAGCGCGATACGAGCAGTGATCAAGGCCCCGCTCTTCAAACCCCCTTCGACCACCAAGACCCTTTCAGCCAAGCCGACGATGATCCGGTTCCTAGCGGGGAAATGCCACGGGTTGGGTTGAGTTCCGTTTGGATATTCCGTGACGACCGTTCCGCGGGCAGCGATCTGGCGTCGCAACGGGAGGTTCTTTTCCAGGTAAGGAACATCCAACCCGCAACCAAGCACCGCAACCGTGTGTCCGCCACCATCCAGGGCACCACGGTGGGCGGCAGCGTCGATCCCCAACGCGAGGCCGGAGATAACCGCGATGCCTGCTTCGGCCAACGACTTCCCAAGCTCGAAAGCGATCTCGAGACCCGCCACAGTGGGCCGACGCGTTCCCACGATCGCTACCGCGCGGTTCGGATCTGGCAATGGTCTACCCACCGCATAGAGCTTCTTGATAGGGGCGGCCGGACCGATGTTGGTCAAGTGTTTGTGCCACTCAGGGTCAGTGGAAGAGATCTCGCGAAGAGCGTCGTTACTGGTCAAGACAGCGCTCGCCTCCTTGCAAGCGAAGACCCAACGCCTGACCGATGTGCTCCGAGGTCACGTCTTGGGCGCCCTCGAGGTCGGCGATGGTCCTAGCAACTCTGAGGACTCTCGTGACTCCCCTCCCCGACAAGAGCGTGTCTTGGATCGCGTTACCGAGACACGCCCGTCCATCTGCCGAAAGATTCAACGAGCTGTCCAAGTCACGCTTCTCCACTGTCGCGTTGGTCAAAGTTGTGGAGCCGTATCTCTCGGTTTGTATCGCTCGCGCCTTCTCAACCCGCGTGCGGATGGACTCCGAGGTTTCGGAAGGGTCCCGGCTGAGAAGTTCGTCTTTGCCTAGGGGGTCCACGAAGACCTGCATGTCGATGCGATCGAGCAACGGGCCAGAGAGTTTGGAATCGTGTGCGGCGATCTGCCTCAGCGAGCACCGACATGCGATTCGCTCGTCCCCGGCGTAGCCGCAAGGACATGGATTAGATGCTGCGACCAAAGCGAAACGCGCCGGATAGGTGACAACACCGCCGGACCTCGCGAGCCGAACAACTCCTTCCTCCAGCGGTGCACGCAGACTCTCAAGTACGTCATGTCGGAACAGCGAGATCTCGTCCAAGAACAGCACGCCGTGGTTCGCCAGACTTACTTCCCCAGGTCGAGCAAGTCCGCTGCCCCCGCCCATCAACCCCGCCAGAGAAACGTGCTGATGGGGAGAACGGAATGGTCTCTCGTAGATCAAGGATGCGCGGTCCGGCAGAAGTCCGGCAACCGAGTAAAGCCGCGTTACCTCGAGTGATTCCTCGAAGGAGATGGGAGGAAGGATCGACGGCAGGCTTCGAGCAAGCATCGTTTTCCCTGAGCCTGGAGGCCCAGTCAGCAGCAAGTTGTGGCTACCCGCAGCGGCGATCTCGAGCGCCCACTTTGCATCTGCTTGGCCCTTCACCTCCGACATACACGGAGAGGTTGCCGGCCTGGGCGGTTCAGCAGAAAGAACCGTCGGTGGGATCCATTTCCCTTTGAAGAAGTCGATGGCGTCACGCAAGCTCGAAACCGGAACAACCCGGATCCCTTCGATGGCGGCCGCCTCCGGTGCGTTGGACGCAGGACAGACGATCCCCGACCTCTTTGATCCCGAACAGGCGATCGCTGCCGCGAGGACACCCCTTACAGGTCGAACGAGCCCGTCGAGCGCTAGCTCACCAACCACCACCCAGCCGTCGATGGCATCCGCTGGTATCCGGCCATCAGCGGCAAGGATGCCCAAGGCGATCGCTAGATCGAAATGGGTCCCGTCTTTTCGAAGTCCGCCCGGAGCGAGGTTCGCTGTGATTCTCGATGGCGGCCAACGCTCCTTCGATGAAGCCAAAGCTGCTCGAGTCCGTTGTTCGGCCTCCATGACCGGTTTGGTCGGCAGGCCAACGATGCGAAAGGTAGGTAGACCCGTTCCTACATGAACCTCGACCTGCACGAGACAACCGTCGGCGCCGATGAGGGCGACCGATTCCGTCTTTGCGAGCACGGATCAACTCCGATCCCGGCTCGGGAGCGCGACTCCTAGAAGAGAATCTAAAGAAGGGGTGCGACAGGAATATCTAGCGGCCGGTGAAGCGGGGCTCCCGTTTCTCGAGCCACGCGCTCACGGCCTCACGCGTGTCTTCGCTCGCGAACGCCATGGTCTGGCCGATCGACTCGGCGTCGAGATTCTCCGACAGCGACCTCTCGTAGGCACGGTTCAGGTTCTCTTTCATCATCCGGATCGGGCGGGGAGGAAGTCCTGCCAGACGCGAGGCGAGATCCTTGACGACCGCATCGATCTCGCTCGGCTCACACAGACGGTTGAGCAACCCCAACCGATCGGCCTCGGCCGCAGAGATCGTCTCGCCAAGGAACGCGAGCTCCTTCGCCTTGTTGAGCGGTAGCTGACGGGTCAGGGTCCACGTCCCACCGAAGTCCACGATCAGCCCGCGCTTCACGAACAGCTCGGCGAACGTGGCGTCGGTAGAGGCGACGATCAGGTCGCACCCCCATGCGAGATTGCAACCGGCCCCCGCAGCCACTCCAACGACCTTCGCGATCGTGGGCTTGGGACATTCGATGAATGCCGTAACCAACCCGTGGATGCGCGCCATGCGGTCTTTGAACTCGATGGGGCTCCCGACCAGGTTCCCTGGATCGCCGAGATCGGCCCCCGAACAGAACGCGCCGCCCGCCCCGGTCAACACCACGGACCGGATCGTGTCGTCGGAGGCAGCACGACGGAATGCGTCCGGCAACTCCTCGAACATCACTGCCGAGATCGCGTTCTTCTTCTCGGGCCGATTGAAGGTGATGGTCGCAACCTGACCGTCAACCGACCACAGCAGGCTCTCGTAGTCGCTCACAGCTGCACTTTAGAGCGCGACCTACTAGAACGCGTTCTCGATGTGGGTCAGCTTGACGTTGTCTCCCTCGACGAGAACCGACACGACATCGAAACGGAGCTCGACGGGTCCCGGGTGTCGCTCCGCTAACCACGCCGACGCCACACGCCGGATGCGCGCCTGCTTCTTGCGGTCGACGGCCTCTTGGGGCAGACCCCAACGATCGGAGGTTCGCGTCTTCACCTCGCAGAACACGATCAGGCCCGGCTTGGCGGCCACGAGATCCATCTCCCAGCGACCCGCTCGGAAATTCCGCTCGACCGTGAAGCCGGCGCGCTTGTAGAACGAAGAAGCAGCGTCTTCACCGGACCGTCCGAACTGGGCGCGCTCGTGCACCCACTGAAACTAGAGAGCTAGTGCTCCATCCCCGGTGGCTCGGGCAACAGGTCGCGCTCGGCGAGCTGTGCAAGCTCTTCGACATTCAGATCACGGAAGGTGACGACCCGGACGTGGCTCACGAAACGAGCGGGACGGTGCATGTCCCACACCCACGCGTCATTCAGCTCTACCTCGAACCACACCTTGGGTCCAACATGGCGGGTGTCGACCTTCACCTCGTTGGCTAGATAGAAACGGCGTTCGGTCTCCACGACGAACTTGAACATCGGGAGTACATCTCGGTACTCCTTGTAGAGCTGGAGCTCCATCTCGGCCTCGTATTTCTCGAGGTCCTCGACGCTCATACCGTCTCCTCTTCTAAGGCTTCGTCAGGGGATCCCTGATCCTTCAAGTCTCGCGCCAGATGGGGCCGGATTACACCATCTGCATCGGGAAATCCGATCACTCCGAAGAAGGAACGGCGGTGGATCTCACTGGGGCCCAAGCGTTTCAAGGCCGCCCAGTGCTCCGACGTGCCATACCCGACATTCGTGTCGAACCCGTAGCCCCGATACTTCCTGTGATAGCGACGCATGATCTTGTCCCGGTGAACCTTCGCGACGATCGAGGCAGCAGCCACGTTCTTCGAGACGACATCCGCCTTCTTGACCGCCAGCCCGGGCCACGACAAGCGCTGCATCCGGAACGCATCGAGCAAGACGAAGTCGGGGGTGACCTCGAGGTTGTTCAACGCCTTCCTCAGCGCCTTGAGGTTGCAACGATGCAGGCCCTCACGATCGATCCGGTCCGGACGGACGCGGACGATGGAAACAGCAAGGGCAACCTCGTGAACCTCTTCCGCGATCCGTTCGCGTTGCAACCGGGTGCACAGCTTCGAGTCCTTCAAGCCTTCGATGTGGGTTCCAGGAGGAAGGATCACCGCAGCCGCGATGAGTGGGCCCGCGAGCGCTCCCCGACCGACCTCGTCCGCGCCGGCAACCCGTTCGAACCCAACCTGATCGAGACGGGCCTCCAAGCGACCCGGGGCAGCAGCAACCATCGCGTGAGACTCTAGCCTTGTGGGACAGCGTGGGCGGGTAGCAGGGGCTGCCTTCATCGCGGCTCAACTCTTGCTTGGGGTTCCGTTCGCTCTGGTGTCGACGACTGCCCTCGCGGCCCGTCCCAAGGATCAACCCTGCTTCGGGCGCCGGCCCACCATCACGGGCACCTGGCACGAGGACACCTTGGTCGGCACGAAACGACGTGACGTCATCGCAGGCTTGGGGGGCCGGGACGTGATCAAGGGCCTTGGGGGCAACGACCTCATCTGTGCACAGGGAGGCTCGGACCGCATCCGCGGTGGCAACGGAGCCGACAAGATCGACGCCGGGGTCGGTTTCGACTTCATCAATGGTGGCAACGGCGACGATCTGATCTACGGCCGCCGCGGCCAGGTGTTCATCCGGGCTGGTGGTGGCGACGACTACGTCGTCACCAGCGACCACCACCAACACACGATCCTCGGAGGCACCGGGGCCGACCAGATCATCGGCGGGCCGGAGCTCGACGAGGTCTTCGGTGGGCCCGGCGACGACACCTTGCGGACCTTCGGTCATCTCGACCTCCTCACCGGGGGCCCTGGGAACGACCTGATCGACGGAGGTGGTGGTCCCGACGTTATCGACTACGTGCAGGCCCCCCGAGGCGTGACCCTCGACCTCAAGGCGAATCAGGCGAGCGGCGACGGTGACGATTCCCTGATCGATGTCGAGATCGTCTACGGCTCGAGGTTCGACGACACGATGGCCGGCACCGGCCGACAACCCCACGAGGCCTTCATCGGAGGAGCCGGGGTCGACAACCTGCGAGGGCGCGGCAAAGCCGACCTCCTTCGGGGCGGCAAAGGCGATGACCTGATCCATGGGGGCCGGGGTGACGATCTATTGGCCGGCGGACCCGACATCGACGTCGTCGATGGTGCCGGCGGGACCGACGAGTGCAGCGGCGCAGAGACTGAGATCGATTGCGAAGACGGGGCTTCTACAATGCGTTATGCCCGAGATCGACGAGCAGGTGGAACAAGCCGAGAGCGAGGCCCTCGCCGACTCATCGGACGAAGGCGAATCGACGCGTTGGAACTACGACGAGGGCACGGAGTTCTATCCGGGGCGTCATGCGTTGCAGAAGCTTGGCGGCGGATACGACTACGAGGCCTACCTCGCGTGGGACGACAAGATGTACTCGCTGATAGTTGCGAAGTGCTTGCGTCCCCACCTCCTCGGCGACGAACCATCGCTCGGCGGGATGGCGCGCGAGGCTGACTTCCTCCTTCGCCTGAAGCATCCCGTCGTGGTGCGCGGTTTCGATGCGGTGCTCGATGGTGACCGGCCCCACCTCGTGATGGAGCACATCGAGGGCATGAACCTCGGCTCCTTGATCGATCGGTACGGACCATTGCCGATGGAACAGCTACTACCGCTGGGCCTTCAGATCTGTTCTGCGCTTCACTACCTCGGGTCGGAAGAGATCGTTCACCTTGACGTGAAGCCCCGCAACATCATCATGAGCGCACCCCCCCGCTTGATCGACCTGAGCGTTGCACGAAGTTTCTCTCGCGCTGCTCAGATAACGGGTTATGTCGGGACCGATGCCTACATGGCTCCGGAGCAATGCGATCCCGAGCGCGCGACGATCGGTCCCGCAGCCGATGTATGGGGGTTCGGAGCCACGATGTATCACGCGGCAACGGGCAATGTTCCGTTCCCGCGGCCCGACTACGACAAGGAACGCGACGAAGACAACCCGAATATTCGATTCCCACAACTCGAGCAGGAGTCGGAGCCGTTCCCCAAGCAGACCCCGGGACCGGTCGTCGAAACGATCCTTAGATGTCTCGACCCCGAGCCCGAACGTCGTCCCACGGTCTCCGAGATCGTCGCGTTGATCGAGCCGATGGTTGCAGCACTGCCGACCCGGCCCGTGCTACGCAAGATGCGCCCCGGGCAACGCCGCTAAGAGAGCCACTCCAGAAGAGGACGCGAAGAGGGGGCCGGTTTCCCGGCCCCCTCGTTGATCCTTAGCTTGGTTGCTTAACTACGGCGCTTGCGAGCAAGCAAGGCACCGGAGCCGATCATGCCGCCGGCCGCTGCAAGCAGACCGGTGATCTCGGCTCCCGTGAACGGAAGGACGCTGTCAGGAGCTCCTGCCGCCACACCTGCACCCGCAACCTGCGGAGCCGCTGCAGGAGCGTTGGGGCCGGCGTTCTGGATCACGTTGCCGAGAACCTCGTCATCCGGCGAACCGTTGCCGTTGCCGTTGCCGTTGCCAGCATCGTTGCCACCGACGTTGTCCCCTGGGACCGGAACGATCACGCCGCCACCCACGTCGCCAGCGGTGGTGCCTGCACCGTTGCTGGTGCCGTTGTCGCCATTGGTGTTTCCAGAGTGGTCGTTGCCAGCCTGCACGCCACCACCGGTGTTGCCGCCAGCGACGACGTCGCCTGCGGTCGTGCCTGCACCGTTGCTGGTTCCGTTATCGGCGTTCGTGGCGTGGTCGCCACCGGCCTGAACGTCACCGGTCGTGCCGTTGCCATTGCTGGTGCCGGCATCGCCCTTGCTCTTGCCACTCTTGTCGCCGCCAGCCTGAACGTTGCCACTGCCCGTGTTTCCATCGCCCGCGTTGTGGCCGTTAGATCCACCGTTCGAAGCGTCAGCGTTGTCATCGTTCTTGTCGCCGCCGGCCTTGACGTCTCCACCATTCGTGTTTCCGTCGTTGGCGTTTCCACCGTTCGAGGCGCCATTCGAGCCATCTGCGTTGTTGTCGTCGTTGTGGTCGCCGCCACCCTTGACCTCGTCGCCACCGTTGTTGCAGGTGGTGCCGTTGCCGTTGCTGGTGCCACCGTCGCCATTGGTCTTCTCGTCGCCCGCGGCCTTGACGTCGCCGCCACCGTTGGTGTTGCCGTCGTCGGCGTTCTGGCCATTCGACGCGCCGTTCGACCCATCCGCCTTGTTGTCATCGGCGTGGTCGTCCTTGGCGTGGTGGCCGCCACCCGAGCGGTCGTCGGCGTGGTCGTTGTTACCGTGATCGTCGCCACCATCGCCGCCACCGTGGCCATCGCCACCGTTGTCGTCGCCACCGTGGTCGTCGCCGTAGGTCATCGACTTCGAGCCGTGGGCCGCGGCGGCCAGTGCGGTGTCCGCACGGGCGACGAGCAAAGTGAGCGTCGCGAAGAACGCGAACACCACGAAAAGGGTGACGAACCTGCGGCTCCGCTCTTCCTCTTCCTGTACGCCCAGCAACATCGCTGCGTTGACTGCGTTCCGATCCATCTCGCTCTCCTTCGTCGTCCGTCTAGTTACTCTCTGCATTCCTGCAACTACATTTCGGTGCTCGCTGCTTGGTTCCTGCCGAACTTCCAAGATTTCTTGGGCTTTTCTCGCGGGGCGTCCCCAACTGGCTACGCTCCGTGGTTAGGCCTATAGGTGTCCGCGCAGACCGGGACTTAAACCAAAAAAACGGAAAAAAGTAGATGAATCGCTGCTGGGGAGGCGACCTAGAGGGCGCCGGCGTTGCCAGGGGGCCAGATGAGCACGAAGGCCCGGCCCACGATCTTGTCCTCGTCGATCGGCCCGAGGATCCTCGAATCCTCGGAATCCCCCCGGTTGTCCCCCATCACGAAGACCCGCCCGGCAGGCACGAGGCAACCCCCCTTGGAGGCTTGCATCTGGAGGCGCTCGCAATCGTTGGCAGTAAGGGTCGAGCTGAACTTGTCGACCCCCCTGCGGATGAACGGCTGAGGGACATCATTCCCGTTGACGAACAGGTGCCTAGGCGAGCCGGTGTAGCGGATCAGGTCACCGCCAACGGCGACCACCCGCTTGATGTAGTCCTCTTCGTCTCCGATCGGGAGCCCCAGCAGCTCGCGTAGGAAGTTCTTGGCGTCCTGGTACCAGGGGACGTCCGCGGCCTCACCGAACACGGTCTTCTCGAACACAACAACATCACCGCGATGGGGGCCGTGGAAGCGGTAGGCAAGTTTCTCGACCAGCACCCGGTCTCCGGGGTGGAGGGTCGGGAGCATCGACTCGGAGGGGATGAAGAACGCCTGGACGAGGAACGTCTTGATCACGACGGCGATCACGAATGCCGCAAGGATCAACATGGGCAGTTCGGTGAGGTGCCCGACGACCGTCTTCATGCGCCCCTTCGTGGGGGCGCCGTCCAGCGGGGCCGACTCCTCGTCGGCTACCGGATCTGCGGGTGACGGTTCTTCAGGTACCGGGTCGGTCATAGCCCGCCGACATCGGCGGGAGGCCAGATCAGCACGAAGGCCCGCCCGACGACCTTGTCCTCGCCCACGGGGCCAAAGTTACGTGAATCGTCTGAGTTACCTCGGTTGTCACCCATCACGAAGATCTGCCCACGGGGCACCTCGACCGGTCCGAAATCGCTCGTCGTTACCCCGTCGGGCAGATACGACTCGTCAACGGGCTCGCCGTTGACTATCACTTGACCGTCACGGCCCTCAACGGTGTCGCCGCCCACTCCGATGACGCGCTTGATGAAGTCTTGCGATGAACCCGTCGGGAATCCGAACAGGCTCTTGAACGCGTTCCCGATGTCCTCGTAAAAGGGATCGTCCTCGACCGGCGCGTTGGGATCGACCACCGCGGCGAAGTCCTTCTCGAACACGACGACGTCACCTCGGTCGGGTCCCGAGAAGCGGTAACTGACCTTCTCGACGAGGACCCTGTCCCCGATCAGGAGGGTGGGTTCCATCGATGCGGACGGGATGTAGAAGGCCTGCAGCAGGAATGTCTTGATGATCAGAGCGATAGCGAACGCGATGACGATCAGAACGGGGAGCTCGCGCCAGAACGAGTGCTTGTGCTCCTTGGGCTCTATGACAGGAGTGGGTGGCTCCTCGTGGTTTTCGAGCGCGGTCGTATCCGAGCTCTCCAGCGGCCGATCGGCCACCTAGACCTCGCGCTTCTCTTTGACCTTTGCTTTCTTCCCGATCCGGGAGCGGAGGTAGTAGAGCTTCGCCCGGCGCACATCCCCACGGGTGGCGATCTCGATCTTCGAGATCATCGGCGAGTGGACGGGGAACGTCCTCTCGACGCCAACGCCGAAGCTGATCTTGCGAACGGTGAAGGTCGCGGACAACTGGCTCCCTCGCCGGCGGATGACTATGCCTTCGAAAACCTGGATGCGCTCGCGCTCGCCCTCGACGACGCGCACGTGCACCTTGACGGTGTCGCCCGGACGGAACTCGGGCACGTCGTCACGCAGGTGTGGGCGCTCGACGAGATCGGTGGGATTCATCACAACTCCTGTCTTCTATTCAGTTCAAGCCAACTACTCGCGCTGTGTTCCAGCATGGAACAAGTAGCCCGGACGGGATTCGAACCCGTGATCTCCTCCTTGAGAGGGAGGCGTCCTAGGCCAACTAGACTACCGGGCCGAGCTGATCGCTGGGGCGCCTGGATTCGAACCAGGACTAGCGGTACCAGAAACCGCCGGGCTGCCAGGTTACCCCACGCCCCATCAGGCCGGGCGACAGGATAGAGCACCGGGACCACCTGAGAATCTGTCCAAGCACCTTGCGCCCGTGCCTGCCCGGCGAGACCCTGTTGAGATGAGAAAACACCTTGTTGTCGCGCTCGTCGTCGTTGGATCCCTTGCCCTACCTGCCCTCGCCGCGACCCCTCCGTTCGGCGGTATCCAGGTCCTCTCTCCCAGGAGCCATCAGATCTTCCAACCCGTCGTCGCGATGGACGACTCGGGGAACGCGTCGGCATTCTGGAACTACGCGAGCACGAGCCACATCGGCATGAAGGTCGCCGACAGGGTGGTTGGAGAAGGCTTCGCCCCGGCCTACACACTGCCGAGCCCGGGAAGCAACCAGGTCGCGGACCCCGCGATCGCGATGTCTCCGAACGGCACCACCGCAGTGGTCTGGATCGACCAGATCGGCGACAACGTGGTGCTCCTCGGCAACTATCGGGAGCCCGGCGGCGACTGGGGCACCCGGCAAGTGATCTCGAACCCGATGAACGACCAAGACTCGTTCTCCTCACCGCACGTTGCGGTGTCCGATTCAGGACGCGTCGTCGTCACCTACTGGCACTATCTCGAAGACCAGAGCCACAACATCGAAGCCGTCCTTAGCGATGCGTCGGGCACGTTCGGGACCCCCCAGGTCCTCGACAACAGGATGGGGACAGAGAGCGTCGGCAACTTCGGTCCGAACGCCGGCGTCGATGCGGTGGGCAACGCCATGATCCTGTGGGAGCGCTTCGACGACGCAGCGACGGACCCGAGAACGTTCGTCACGTACGCCTTGGCCGGAGCCACCGGTACTACCTTCGGCTCTCCCGTGCAGCTGGCCGAGACCGACCAAGATGGGATCGATCCGCGTCTCGCCGTGAACCCTTCGGGGGTTGCTGTCGCGATCTGGATCCAAGCCTTCCCAACTGATTCCGATTCGTACATGAACTCCGCGCGCGGCACCGCGGCAACCGGGCTGACTGCTCTCGGCACCGTGCCCGGCAGCCGCCCCGACTGGATCGACCTCGCGCTGGACGAGGATGGGAACGCGATCGCCGCGCGCCGAGGCGTCACTTTCGGCCCCACTCAGGAACGGATCGACGCGTCGGTCCTTACGACCGGAGCAACGGCGTGGGGCGCCGCCCAGGTCCTGGATACGAACGCGGACACCGACGGCAGCCTCGAAACAAGTGACGAGACCCTTGATGTTGCGGCCGCGGATGGAGGCGGGATCGTTGCATGGGCGCGCGAGGATCCGTTCGACTACATGCCTGCTCGGATCGCCGTCCTCGACCCGACAACCCACCTGTTCGAGGCGAAGGTTGCGATCACTAGCCTCGC
This sequence comes from Actinomycetota bacterium, assembly GCA_034665745.1. GTDB lineage: Bacteria > Actinomycetota > CADDZG01 > CADDZG01 > WHSQ01 > JAXDJJ01. The sequence goes on from JAXDJJ010000025.1 coordinate 22,853, forward strand.
TGCCCAAGTGGACAGGCTGCGCGTCGACATGAACCCGGCGGGTGACGTCGTGCTCGTATGGCGTGACGATTACCGGGTCTACTCACTCGGGACGTGGGCTGCACCCGCCAACGGCACGTTGACGGTGGACGTGAGCCCACGCAAGCAACTCTTGGTCAGTGGTTCGCTTAGTCCCGATGACCCCGGTGCCAAGGTGGCCGTGACGTTGTACCGGAAGAGGACAGGGTCATTCCGCAAGATCACTACGAAGAACGCGACCCTCAACTCGAGCAGTGACTACAACGTGTCGTTCTCAGCACCGAACCCCGGAACCTGCAAGGTCAAAGCGGTGTTCGCAGGAGATGGGTTGGTTCAGGCCGACAGTGCGACGAAGACCTTTACCTGCTGAGACGCCCGAGGGTCTCGTCGCGACCGAGGATCTCTAGGGATTCGAACAGCGGCGGCGAGATCGTCGTGCCGGTGACTGCGGCGCGTATCGGTTGGAATGCCTGCTTGGGTTTGAGCTCACGCACCTCGGCGAGAGCACGGAGAGCGGTCTCGATGTTCTCGGCGGTCCAGTTCTCGAGTCCTGCCAAAGCGTCCTTCGCTGCGTTCAGGTAATCGTCCTGTCCATCTAGGGCCTTCGCTGCCTTCTCGTCGGGCTCCCAGCGGCCGAACAGGAAGCGGACCATCGAGGGGGCCTCGTCGAGACGTTTCAGCCGCTCGGAGATCAGCGGTGCAACGGCCGTGAGATGTTCTCGCCCCGCGGGGTTGTCGGCATCCAGTCCTGCAGCGACGCAGAACGGAACCAGATGTTCGGCAAGCTCCGTCGGACTCAACTCTTTGATGTAGTGCATGTTCAGCCACTCGAGCTTGGCGATGTCGAAGCGAGCCGGGTTCGTTCCCACCCGCTCGAGCGAGAACCGCTCGATCAACTCATCGACCGAGAAGATGTTCGTCTTGTCGTCGTAGCTCCAGCCGAGCAAGGCCAGATAGTTCACCATCGCCGCAGGCAGGTAGCCCTGCTTTCGATATGCGCTGACCGAAACGTCCCCCCAGCGCTTCGATAGGGGCTTCCCTTTCTCGTCGACCAGCAATGGGAGGTGAGCGAACGCGGGCACGTCTGCGATCGCCATCGCCTCGCGGATCAACAGCTGCCGAGGGGTCGCTGCGATCAGGTCCTCGCCCCGGATGATGTGGGTCACGTTCATCAACGCGTCGTCCACCGCGGCAGCGAGCATGTAGGTAGGCGAACCATCGGATCGCTGGATCACGAAATCCGGGATCTGTTTCGTCTCGGTGACGATGTCGCCACGCACCTTGTCGTTGAACGTGATCGTGCGGTCGGGCGGCACCGCGAAACGCACCGCGAAGGAGCGTCCCTCGGCTTCGAATGCAGCGCGTTCCTCGTCACTAAGGCGACGACACCGGCCGTCGTAACCCGGGGTCCTGTGTTCGGCCATCGCCGCTTTCCGTCGCTGATCCAGCTCCTCGGGCGTGCAATAGCAGCGGTACGCGTGGCCGCCCGCTACTAACGCCTGTGCGGCGTGGTCGTAGCGCTCCATGCGCTCGGTCTGGCGATAGGGACCAAACTCACCCCCGACCTCGGGCCCCTCGTCCCATTCCAGTCCCAACCACCGCATGTCCTCGATGACGGCGAGGTAGGCCTCGTCGGTCGCCCGCTTCGCGTCCGTATCTTCGACGCGAAGGATGAACGTCCCGCCGTGTTTCCGTGCGTACAGCCAGTTGTACAGGGCCGTGCGCGCGTTACCAACGTGGATCGAGCCACTTGGAGCGGGCGCGATGCGGGTTCGAACGGGGGCGCTCATCGCCGCCACACTATTTGCTGGAGTCTTCCTCCTTGTGCCGCGACTTTGTTATCTCCGAATCCATGAAGCCCGTTGCCGCTCGCCCACGCGTAAGAGCGCCGGGACCGAAGTCCATCTCACCCCCGATGTCGTCGAGGAGCTCGCTGATGATCGACCGTGCCGCGACGAGCGTGCCTTCGACCGCCTCGCGCGCCTTCGCCTGCTGACCGAGGTCGAACGAATACTTCGCAACCGCAAGGCCTTGAACGATGTTGTCGTTGATCTCGAGGGCCTGCTGCCTGCGGATGTCCGCCTTCTCCAGCTGAAGGCGGAGGTCACCGGCGGCAACACGTGACAACGCAAGGTTCGCTAACGCACCAAGCGAGCCGAGGAGGTCGATCTCATCCTGTCCGAAGAACGGGGTGTACGGCCCTGTCTGAACGACAAGAGCCCCGAACGGAAACTCCAGGTGGACCAACCCCGCGGCGCTCTCGTGTGCAGCATCGGTATCGACCCTGCTGATCGCCCCTGCGCGCGCGATGGCGGCGGGGTCCATCCCGCTCGAGCCGATCACCTTGCCGCGTGTGTCGAGTACCGCGATGCCCTCGCCACCGACGATACCGACCGCTTGAGGAAGCAAGACGTCCATCACGGCTTCGGCGTCCTCCGACGCCATGAGGTCGAGCGTCCCTCGACGTAGCTCGTTCTCCAGAGGCCGGCGCCACGCCTGTCGCAACCACCCAGGCGGCGCGAACGCGAGGAAGAAGAAGACGACGCTGAGCATCGTTATGAGTTGCTGGACCACCTGTTGTGAGTCGTTCTGCTGGGACCCAGCGAACCCCGAGATCACGATTCCAACGCTCAGCACCACGGACGCCATGCTCAGCATCCGCATCCTCTTGCGCGCGACGGCGGGCTGGCCGGTGCCTGCACGCCAGAAGCGTGCTGCAACCACCGCCGACAGCGCCACCCACACCAGGATGAAGGCCACTATCCAGGCCTTGAAGGCATCGGGACGAGGATCGTCCGGTCCCGGGAACTTCGGCAGGAAGAACGTCCACACGGCGAGAGCGACCGTGGCTCCCAGGGCGGCAGGGCGGAGCCATGTCTGTCGCACCCTGAACGAGGAGCTGATCCGGAACAGGAAATAAGGGAAGAACACCAGGAGTGCGATCAGGGCCTTCACGAACAGTTGGTAGGGCCCGGAATCGAGCGGTTCCTCGGGCAGGAAGACCCCGATGATGGCGATCAGACCAAGAGACCCGAAGGTGGCGAAGGCCCACTTGCTACCGTCATCGTCGCGCGCCCGCCACTGGCGGAAAGTGACGATCGCCAGCAAGACGAAGGCGGCCAGACTCACGTATCTGAGGATCTCGTAGGCGGTATGCATCGGACGCCAGCCTAGGACCGATTGCGCTCGATGACTAGCAGCGGACTATTGCTTCCTTCCTGAATGTCCGACATGCTCCGGTTAGGCCCGTCCGCGAGAAAGAATTCACTTGAGCATCCGCGTCCTGGTTGTAGACGACGTACCCGATCTCCGCCGTGTATTCCGATTGATGCTCGAGAACGATGGCCGTTTCGAGATCGTCGGCGAGGCCGGGGACGGTGAAGAAGCCATCGCTAAAGCGGGTGAGCTTCGCCCCGACGTGATCATGCTCGACGTCGCGATGCCACGCATGGACGGCATCCGAGCGATCCCGTTGCTCCATAAGGCCTCCCCCGGCGTCCGCATCCTCGTGCTCTCCGGATTCGAAGGCCGCAGGGTCGTCCAGCAGGCCATCTCCGCGTGTGCCACCGCGTTCATCACAAAGGGCGAGGTGCCGGCAACGATCGTCTCGACCTTGCACGAGGTCTATCTCTCGCCCCCGAAGAAGCAGTGCACCGCTCCCGTCTGAGGGCCGTCTAGCTAGTTAACGAAATCCAACCAGTCGAAGTACTTCTCGTCTTCACCCTTCACGATCGAGAAATACTTCTGTTGGATCGTTTGCGTGACCGGCCCCGGTGGGCCGATGACACGACCGTCAACCTCGCGGACGGGTGTCACTTCTGCGGCGGTCCCGCAACAGAACATCTCTTCGGCCAGATAGAGGTCCGAGCGCGTCATCATCTGTTCGCGGATGGGGATGTCGAGGTCGTTCGCGATCTTCGTGACCGTGTTGCGCGTGATGCCGGGCAGCGACCCTGCAGCCATAGGCGGGGTGAAGATCTCGCCGTCCTGCACGACGAAGAGGTTCTCGCCCGTTGCCTCCGCTACGAACCCCTGTGGGTTCAGCATGATCGCCTCGTCGAAGCCCTTGTGGACCGCCTCCTGTTTCGCGGCAGACGCATTGATGTAGGCCCCTGTGACCTTGGCCATCGGGGGGATGATGTTCGGATCATGGCGGCGCCATGACGACACGGTCATGCGGATGCCGCTCTTAAGGGCTTCGTCCCCGAGGTAAGCCCCCCATTCCCACACTGCGATAGCAACATCGACGGGGTTCGCCTCGGGGTTGACCCCCATCTCGCCGCCGAAGCCACGGTACGCGATGGGACGGACGTAGCACGAGCGCAGTTTGTTGATCTTGATCAACTCATGAACGGCTTCGGTGAGCTCGTCGCACGAGTACGGGATATCGATCATGAAGATCTTGGCCGACCGTTCCATACGATCCAAGTGATCACGCAAGCGGAAGACCGCGGGGCCCTTAGGTGTTTCGTAGCAGCGGATCCCCTCGAACACGCCGGAGCCATAGTGCAAGGCGTGGGTGAGGATGTGAACGGTCGCGTTGGCCCAATCGACCATCTCTCCGTTCATCCAGACCTTGTCGACCGGCTGGATCGGCATCGACCCTCCTTGAATGTCGTCTCCGCGTTGACGGAGAGCCTATCTACTCGGTCAGAACGATCAGTCTGGTGTCGGTCAATCGGGCAGCGTCCTTGATGCGATCGAGGATCTCCTGCGAGATCGGAGAGTCCACCGCAAGTCCCATCAGGGCCTCGCCGCCCTCGCTCTGCCGTGCCACCTGCATATTCGCGATGTTGACCCCGGCCTCTCCGAGCAGACTTCCGACGATGCCCACGATGCCAGGCCTGTCCTCATAACGGAAGAACGCCATGACCGGGGCGAATGCCATGTCGAGGTCATAGCCATAAACGCGCACGAGTCGCTCCGTGTCTTTCTTGCCGACAAGGACACCGGCGACCGAAACGTAATCGTCCTGAGACTCGGCCCGCACCTCGATGAGATTCACGTAGTCGAGGGATTCAGGGGATTTGGATTCCTCGGTTGAGATCCCTCTCTCTTTGGCCAACAACGGCGCATTGACGAACGTCACAGGTTCGTGAACGACCGCTGAGAACGCGCCCTTGAGGCCGGACAGGGTCAGAGCACGGGTGTCGTGTTCGGCGATCCCACCGTGGTACTCGAAACGAAGCGCCGATATCCCGCTACCTGCAAGCGCGACCGCGACACGCCCAAGACGTTCGGCAAGCTGCAGGTACGGGCGCACCGGCTCGGGGATGTCGGTCCCAACGTCGACGTTGACAGCGAAGGGGACGAACTCACCGCGGAGGGCAAGAAGTACCTGCTCGGCGATCGTCACCCCGGCCTTGTCTTGCGCTTCTGCGGTGGACGCGCCGAGGTGCGGCGTGACGACGACGTTGTCGAACTTGAACAACGCGTGGTCCGTGACCGGCTCGCCTTCGAAGACGTCGATAGCTGCCCCCGCAACCCGACCGTCCTTCAGTGCGCTGACCAAGGCGTCTTCGTCGATCAACCCGCCTCGTGCGGTATTCACGATGCGCACACCCGGTTTCACAAGGCGCAATTCGGCGTCGCCCACGATCCCAACGGTCTCGGGTGTCTTCGGTAGATGGATCGTGATGAAATCGGCGCGCTCGCAGACCTCGGCAACCGTGTCGACGAGACCCACGCCCATCTGAGCAGCCCTATTCGGAGCCACGTAGGGGTCGTAGGCAACGAGTCGCATCCCGAATGCGTTCGCGCGCTGCGCCACCAAGGTCCCGACGCGTCCGAGACCGATGATGCCGAGGGTCTTGCCATGCAACTCGACCCCTTGCCACTTCTCACGTTCCCAGGCGCCGCCGGTAAGCGCCGAATGCGCTTGAGGGACGTTCCGTGCCTGCGCTAGCAAGAGCGCCATCGTGTGCTCGGCCGCCGACAGAACGTTCGACTGCGGCGCGTTGACGACCAGCACGCCATGTTTGGTCGCGGCATCGACATCGACATTGTCCAATCCGATACCGGCACGGCCTACGACCTTGAGATTGTGTGCTGCATCAAGAACCCGGGCGTCGACCTTCGTCGCGGAACGGACGACCAAAGCGTCGTACTCGCCGATCACGGCGACCAACTCGTCCGGTGACAGTCCCACCTTTTCGTCCACGTCGAGGTGCTCGCGCAAGCGTTCGGTGCCTGCGGTGGACAATCTTTCTGCAACTAGGACCTTCATGCGGGCCATGCTAGATGATTCGGTATGTTGTCCGGGATGGACGAAGACTCCCCGAAACCCGCGTCACCCTTCGAACGTCCGATGGGGGTCTTCGAATCGCTGGGTGCCGCGCTGAGGGTGTACGGCTCGAACGCAAACACCCTGCTGATGATCGTTGCGATCGTCGTGATCCCGGTCACGATCCTGACCGTTCTCTTGGTGCGCTTCTCCTTCGGCGATCTCGCGACCTTGTCGCCAGCCGATCAACAGAACCCCTTCGCCGGTCTTTCTCGTTCGGAGATCACAAAGATCGTGTCGGCGTTCCTCGTCGGGACGATCCTGAATCTCGTTATCTCGATGATCGCGATCGGACTCTCGTACCGGGCGATCCGCGATGCGCTGTCGGGGATCAAGCCCGACTGGAGGACCTCGATACGCGCAGCACTAGGCAAGGTCCGGGCGCTGGTGTGGCTGCCCGTGCTCATCGGCTTGCTGTTCCTTGGGGGCCTCGCGGTTGGGATCGTCGCAGTGGGCTTACTCGACGGGTTCAGCGAGCAACTCGGGGCCCTCGCAAGCCTCGCTCTTATCTGTGCGGCGATCTATGCCTTCGTGGTGTGGTCGGTTGCGATCCCGGTGCTGATGTCCGAGGACAGGCGGGGGCTAAGTGCACTCTCGAGGTCTCAGGAACTCGTCGCCGGTGAGTGGTGGCCGACCTTTGGAGTCTTCGCCCTCGGTTTCGTCCTCGTGGTCATCGTGAGCACCATGCTGAGTGCCATCTTCGACGTCGGCGGCCGCACGGGCAACGAAGGCTTGGTGCTGGCGACCATCTACGCAGTGATCACGAACCTCCTGTTCACCCCGTTCCAAGCAGCGCTGGGCGCGGTCGTGTATCTCAACCTCGCCTTGAAGAAGAGCGGCGCGGGTGCCGCTCCGCGGATGCCACTTCTCTAGGTCGCGAGTTCGCCGATCACGTGATCGATCGCCTTCGTCAATAGCGCTATGTCATCCGGGTCGATAGCCGGGTACATCGCGACGCGCAGTTGGTTCTTACCGAGCTTGCGATACGGCTCGGTATCTACGATGCCATTCGCGCGTAGGACGGCAGAGATCTGAGCCGCATCTATCGACGCAGCGAAGTCGATCGTGCCAACGACCGGGCTGCGTTGCGCAGGATCTTTGACAAAGGGCTCGGCAACATCGCTACGCTCCGCCCAGCCGTAAAGGGCCGCCGCCGACCTTGCAGAGCGTCCTGCAGAGAAGGTCAGTCCCCCGCCCGCGAGCATCCAGTCGATCTGCTCGGCCATGAGGAACAGCGTCACCAGAGCAGGTGTGTTGTAGGTCTGGTCCTTGCGTGAGTTGTCGAGAGCGGTGGCGAGGTTCAAGGACGGAGGGATGTAGCGATCCGATCCGGCGATGCTCTGGATGCGCTCGAGGGCCGACGGCGAACACAACGCGATCCACAAGCCACCATCGGAAGCGAAGCCCTTCTGGGGAGCGAAGTAGTAGACGTCGAAGTCGTGGGGATCGACCTCGATACCGCCGGCTGCCGAAGTCGCATCGACGAGCGTGAATGCCTCTGGAGCAACGCGCGTGACCGGCATCGCCACCCCGGTCGAGGTTTCGTTGTGGGTCAGCGCGTAAGCATCGACATCGGCGACCTGCGGCATCGGGTGGGTCCCCGGCTCCGATTCGATGATGTCGGGGTCGGCCAGGTTCGGTGCCAGTTTCGCGGCCTGCGCGAACTTGGACGAGAACTCGCCGAAGACAAGGTGCTGGCTCCGCTGCTCTATCAATCCGAAGACCGCAGCGTCCCAGAAGACCGTCGCCCCGCCGAGACCGAGCATGACCTCGTAACCATCCGGAAGGCCGAACAGTTCGGTGAGACCGGTCCGCACCCGCTTCACGAGGTCCTTGACCGGCGCTTGCCTGTGGCTCGTCCCGAGAAGCTTCGGAGCTGCGGCCTGGAGGGCCGCCACGGCCTCCGGGCGCACCTTCGACGGCCCGGATCCGAAGCGACCATCACCGGGATGCAGGTTCTTAGGGATGACGATCGATGTCGGGTCCATGTTCCTTTCCATGTCGGTAGTCTGCGGCATCATGCCTGAAAAACGCCTGTCCGAGAGAGTCCTTGCGATCACCGAATCGTCGACCCTTGCGATAGACGCGAAGGCCAAGGCCTTGAAGGCTGCAGGCGAGAACGTCATCGGGTTCGGCGCCGGCGAGCCCGACTTCCCGACCCCAGAGCACATCGTCAACGCGGCTGCAGAAGCGACCCACCATCCCGCCTATCACCGGTACACGCCATCGGCAGGGCTCCCCGAGCTGAGGGCCGCGATCGCCACCAAGACCAAGCGCGACTCCGGTTACGACGTCGAAGCGAGTCAGGTACTGGTCACGAACGGTGGGAAGCACGCTCTGTACAACACGTTCCTGACGCTGCTCGACCCGGGTGACGAGGTTCTCGTCCCGGCTCCCTATTGGGTGAGTTATCCCGAGATGATCAAGCTCGCGCAGGGGGTCGTGAAGGAGGTGCCGACCACCGAAGAGACCGGGTTCCGGGTGACCGTCGAGCAACTCGAAGCTGCCGTGACACCCAAGACGAAGGTGTTGTTGTTCGTGTCGCCCTCGAACCCGACAGGAGCGGTCTACCCACCCGAGGAGGTCGCCGCGATCGGGCAGTGGGCCCAGGACAAGGGACTGTGGGTAGTCACCGACGAGATCTACGAGCACCTCGTCTATGGGGACGCACGTTTCTCCTCGATGCCGGTACTCGTCCCCGAGCTTGCCGAACGATGCGTCGTTATCAACGGTGTCGCGAAGACTTACGCGATGACCGGCTGGCGGGTGGGATGGATGGTTGCCCCAACCGATGTCATCACGTCGGCGAACAACATGCAGTCACACGCGACCTCCAACGTGTCGAACGTCGCTCAAGCAGCCGCTCTAGCGGCAGTGTCGGGCGATCTCGCCGCGGTCGAGATGATGCGCGAGGCGTTCGATCGCCGACGTCAGACGATCTACAAATTGCTCAATGAGATCCCCGGGATCAGCTGCTACGAGCCCGAAGGTGCGTTCTACGCGTTCCCGTCGATGAAGGGCGTTCTCGGCAGGTCGATCGGGGGTCGGACCGTGGACGACACGTTGCAACTCGCCGAGGTGATCCTCGAGAAGGCAAAGGTTGCCGTCGTTCCCGGTGATGGGTTCGGCGCCCCCGGCTATTTCAGGTTCAGTTACGCGTTGAGTGACGAGGACATCGTCGAGGGCGTCACACGCATCGGAGACTTGCTCGCCTAGTCCCCACGAACGTGATCGCGTTTGATGTCCGCGATCGTGGGAGCCCCAAGCAGAGCCATCGCGTTCAGGACCTCGGCCCCAAGCAGAGACAAGCACGCCTCCACTCCCTTCTGCCCCGCGGTCGCCAGAGCGTAGAGATACGGGCGCCCGATGAACACCGCGCGGGCGCCCAACGCGAGAGCGGTCACGACGTCGGTCCCCCTGCGAACCCCCCCATCGAGGTACACCTCACACGATCCCGCTGAACCAACTATGTCCTCGAGCACATCGATAGTGGCCGGGGTCCGGTCGAGCTGACGGCCACCGTGGTTGGACACTGTGATCGCGTCGGCGCCGTGTTCTGCACACCGCGCTGCATCGTCCGGGGCGAGAACCCCCTTGATTACGATCGGGATGCCCGCGACCGAACGTACCCAGTCGATGTCGTCCCACGTCAGGGTCGAATTGATCAATCCGTCGAGCAACTCCAGGATGCTCTTGCCCTTGGTGTCGACCGGAAGGTTCGGAAACGCCTGCACCTGCGCAGTGCGGAACGGCGTCCGCAATTCTCGCTCCCGATAGCCGCCAACCGGAAGGTCCACGGTGAGAACGATCGCGTCATAACCCGAAGCGACCGCGCGTTCGATCATGTCCTTTGCCACACCACGGTCCTTGTGGATGTAGAGCTGGAACCACTTCGGTCCGGTCGATGCCGCCGCAACGTCCTCCATCGGACGTGACGCGAAGGTCGACACGCACATGATCACCCCGGCCTCGGTGGCGGCGCGTGCGGTGGCGCACTCGCCTTCCGGATCGGCGAGGCCTTGGGCCGCGTTCGGAGCGATGCCAACCGGCATGGTGACCGTGGTCCCGAGCATCGTGGTCGAGGCATCGAGGGCCGAGACGTCCACCAGGACCCGCGGCAGCAAAACACGACGTTCGAAACCGGCCCGGTTCCGATCGATCGTGATCTCGTCGGCCGCGCCGCCCGCGTAATACGCGTACGCGGCAGGATCCAAACGCTCCTTGGCCAGAGCTTCGAACTCATCGATCCGGAGGATCCCGCCCAGATCGACGTTGGAGGTCGGCTCGCCCGTAGAGCTCATCTCTGCCCCTTCGCACGAGCGAACGCGGCGATCACGTCGGCTTCTTTGCCGGCGCGCAACAGCGCGATCGGATCGGGATCGGCGTTTACAAGACCGTCGAAGAAATCGCGCCGCGCGGCATAGTCGGGCAGGTTCTGTTTCGCCCATGGGCGGAGCTCGTCGAGCAGCTCGGCGAGGCGCGCGTATGCGTTGTCGAACATCGCTTCCGCCTCACGCTTCATCCGCTTGGCCAGGGCGGGACTCGCGCCCGAGGTCGAGATCGCTACCGCGAGGGGGCCGCGGCGCGCTATCGCAGGCAGGATGAAGTTGCACAGGGCTGGTACGTCCGCAACATTCACGAGCATCGAGCGAGCTTCGGCGTCGTCGAAGATCCTCTTGTCCAGTTCGTCGTCACCGGTCGCGACCATGACCAGGTATGCGTCCTCGAGCATCGACCGTTCGTAGGCACCGGGATCGATGACGTCGACCGCTGCCCCGCACGCTCGCAGGCCATCGACCTTCTCGTCGGCCATGGGTCCGGTTCCCACGACAAGAGCCCTCCGACCGGTCAGGTCGAGGCACGCGACATACAGCTCGGCACTCAACATGTGGCTAGGAGGGTAGAACAACCGGGTGCAACCGCCACCTCCTCCCCCGGCACCTCTCGATCCCTCGACCATCGAACCCGGTCGCCCAGAGCCATCGGTCCCGTGGACCGTGCGCGACCTGGCGATCACCATCCTGGGTGGAGGTGGAGTTGGTCTCGTCCTGAGCGCCGCGTTCTTGTTTCCTCTGCATCTGAACGGGACGAACGTGTCGCCGGCGGCCGAGCTCCTTGTGTTGACCCTGGCGATGTACGTGCCGCTGTGCGTGTTCGGGTGGTGGTTCGCCTTGAAGCGTCACGGCGCGACCCTCGCGGACGCGGGCCTCAGATGGGTCGGCATCGGCCCCATCCTCCTGATGATCCCGGCAACGATCCTGTTGATAGTCGTTACGAGCTTGCTCTCGTACTTGACCGGCCTCGTGTTCGGGGACGTCCCCACCGCCCAGGAGCAGGTGCTACCCGGCGAGACCTCCCTTCCGGTGATCGACCTCGTATGGCTCGTCTTAGCGGGAGCGGTCGCGGCCCCCATCACAGAAGAGTTCCTGTTCCGCGGGCTGATCTATCGCTACCTTCGAGCAACGCGCCCGATCTATACCGCGATCCTTGTCTCATCACTGCTGTTCGCGGCGGCCCACTTCACCCCCGCGCTAGTCCCGGTACTCCTCGTGTTCGGTATCGCTGAGGCACTTGTAGCCGAGCGCTACGACAGCCTCTATCCCGCCATGGTGTTGCACGCGTTGAACAACGGCACGCTGTTCCTGTCCCTGTACGTCGTCCTGAATTGAAAGAGGCCGCCCCCGAAGGAGCGGCCTCTGTTCGAAGGAAGTGTGTTGCTACTTGAGTCCCTTGATCGCGAACGCTTCTGCGCCACGAGCCATGTCGTTCGTCCATAGCAATCCGTCGTGCCACAAGGACGAGTAGCTCAGGGTGTCGTCGGTGTCGAAGTACGCCGCCTCTTTGGGAGCTGCGGGGTCGTTGAGATCGAGCACGCTCATCCCAGCCGTGAACCAAGTGATGGCGACATTGTTGGTCTTCGGGTTCCAGTCGACACCATGAGCAAGGCACCACGAGCTGACCCAGCCCACAAGCGTGCCGATGTTGCTCGTCCCATCGCCACCACGGCCCGCCGGAGCGGCCCAGCTGCTCTTCAATATCGGCACCATGGGGTTGGTGATGTCGTAGAACCAGATCCGGCCATAGGGGGTCTGACCCGTGTTGCAATCATGAGCAACGAAGGCGGCCTCGTCGTCGATCGCGAGAAGGGTGCCGTCGTGATTCGCAACCGCGTAGTGCGAGTACTGGATCGCAGGGTTCACGATCTCACCCAGTAGGGCCGGCGCGAGAGGATCACTGACGTCCCAGATCTTGACTTCTCCAGTGCCGATGGCACCTGCGCAGAATCCCAGCTGCCTGTCTTCTGCGGTTATCGAGAACGAGATGTCGTGGCAATCCATCGTCAAGGTCTTGGTCGTCGCCACTACTTTGGGCTTGTAGGGGTTCTTCCAATCGACGATCGCAGGGCCATAGTTGTTGGGGTTACCGGCGTATCCACCACCGGCCATGTAGATAAGGGTCGTCCCGGGAACGGGCTTCAAGGTGTGGCTCTTACCTGTGTTGAGCTCCGAGATGACCCGCGGCTTGGCGGGGTTCTTGACGTCCACGAACATCATGCCCGAGCCTGCCGCAGGTGCACACAGATTGTGAGCGAAGCTCATGACGACAAGGCCGGGACGCAGAAACTCGATGTCGTTGTCGTTGCCTGCACAGTGCAGGAAGCCCACTTCCTTCATCTTGTTCGAGTCGATGATGTGCAGACCGCCCTTGGTGGGGTCTTGGCCGCGGTTGTCGTTGCCGTCCATCTCGGTGGCATAGAGGTAGTGCCCGCCGTCTGAGGCGAGTTCGGTGCCACCGGTGTACTGGAACTGCGCCACCTGCTTGACGTTGTCGCTCTTGTCGACCTCGCCGGCAGCAGACGCAGGTGCAATAGCAGCGGTGAAGAGTGCCCCCAACGCCAATAACGCTCCGATCATCTTCTTCATCGCTATTTCCCTTCCTTGAGTCCCTTGACCTCGAACACGTCGAGGCCTTTCACACGGTCGGTTGCGTAGATGCGGCCGTCGAACCAATAGGCCGACCAGTAGTTCGCGGTGTCGTCACCGCTGCCGAAGTAGAAGGCTTCCTCGACGGGGTTCATCGGGTCGTCCCAGCTCACGACGTTCATGCCTGCCGCGTACCAGGAGGCAACGATCTTGTGCGTGCCCGGGATGAAGTTGAAGTTGTGCGACGTGCACCACGTTGGTCGATCGGTTCCGACGGGCGCCTGGCCGCGCTTGATCTTGAAGAAGCTCAGGGGCGTCGGCGCGGTGCGGTTGGTGAAGTCGTAGGCCCAAAAGGCTCCGTCGGGTCCACCCACACAGTCGTGCACTTCGGTCTCGTCGCTGATCACGAGGATCTCACCGTCGTCAGAGACATCTGCGGTGTGGTTGAGGAAGAAAGACGGGTTGTTGACCACGCCGACAACGGTTGGAGCGATCGGGTCCGAGACATCCCAGATCTGCACCTGGCCTGCGCCAGTGCAGATGCCGAGCTTCTCGTCGCCCTTGATGAAGAAGTTGAAATCGTGACAGCCGGCTGCCGGGCCACCGTCGGTAGGACCGAACGTCGCAGCGACCTTCGGCTTCATGGGGTTGGAGACGTCGATGATCTGCTCGAGCTCCTTGCCGTTGGCCGTGCCGCCTGGTGATGCGTAGACGATGTCCTCGCCGGGGTACGCAGTGACGGTGTGGGTCCCTTCCGGCGTGTTGACGAACCCGAGGATCTTCGCCTTCTTGGGATTCGAGACGTCGACCAGACGCACGCCACCACCACCGGTGAGACCGGCGCAGGTTCCAGAGTGGAAGCCCAGCGCCAGAAGTCCTGGCTTCACGACCGCGACATCATTCTGGGTAGCGGGACAAGAGACGAAACCGACCTCTTTCGGGATGCGGGCCGAGTGATCGATGATGTGGATGCCGCCTGCCGTGGCCCCCTGCTGCATGGCGTAGACGTAGCGGCCCTGGAAGTCGATGTCCGTTGCCCCCTCGCCGGCCATAGCCGCTTCAGGCGAGCCCTTGAATGGGATGTGGACGATGCGTTTCATGTTCTCGCTCTTCTGTACGTCCGCGAACGCGAACGACGGCACCGCGGCCAGCACGGCAAGCGACGCGAGAAGGATGGCGCGGACTGACTTCATAGGCCGAAGGTTCTCCTTGGGGGGCCGACTTCCTCCCCTGGCCCCACGCCCCCGCTAGGCGGTCGTTCTGGCTCTCACCAAGCCCTGGAGGATCCTCAGGTCGCGCTCGAAGATGCGGCGCATCACCGGTTTGAATCCGGCCAGCCCCAGTGCTCCAAGGCCCCCGAGGGACTGGGGCGGGATGAGCTCTTCACGCCAGAAGAGATGCGTGCGCTCGCCGCTCAGAGGGGTCAGGTGCATCTCTCCCCTGCCAGCGACCCACCCGAGGTGGTCTATCGCTAACCGTTTCGGGGGGTCCCAACCCGATACCTGGACCTTGTCGCGTGTCGAGATGCCCCCGATCTTGATCGTGGCCTCTGCCTCGACGCCGAGGCCCTCGCGGTGGTCGGAGGTCACGACGAAGTGGCTCGCTTCCAACATCCAGTCGCCGAGGTTCTCCCAGTCGGTGATGAGCTCCCACACGACGTTCTGGGGGCCGGGCAAGGTGGTCGATACCTCGATGATCGCGGGCCAGCCGCGCGCCAGTTTGGAGCGACGGACCACTAGCTGAGCTTGCGCTTGAGCAGGTCGTTGACGATGCCAGGGTTCGCCTGGCCCTTCGTCTTCTTCATGACCTGTCCGACGAGGAACCCGATCGTGTTCAGTTGACCGGCCCGGACCTTGTCGGCCGCGTCGGCATTCTCGGCGATGACTTCATCGACCGCGGTCTCGAGTGCCCCCTCGTCGGACACCTGCTCGAGCCCGAGGTCCTTTGCGATATCCGCAGCGTCTTTCCCGGACGTGAACATCTCGGCCAACACGTTCTTCGCCTGCTTGCCCGAGATCGTCCCTGCATCGATCAACTCGACGAGCCCGGCAAGCTGCGCCGGAGTGATCTTCGAGTCGGCGAGCTCGATCCCGGCTTCGTTTAGTAGTCCGAAGAGATCGGCGGTGATCCAGTTGGCGATCTTCTTGGCCTCCCCGGCGTAAACGGTCGCCGCCGCTTCGAACCATTGCGATGTCGCGCGCGAGCTGGTCAACACTCCGACGTCATACTCGGACAGGCCGTACTCCGCCGCGAATCGCTGTCTGCGGACCGCGGGGGTCTCGGGTAGCGATGACTTGATCGACTCGACCGTGGCCGGGTCCGGTTCGAAGGGAACGAGGTCGGGCTCGGGGAAGTAGCGATAGTCGAACGCGAACTCCTTGGTGCGTAATGACGACGTCGTCCCGTTCTTCTCATCGAAGTGGCGGGTCTCCTGGATGAGGATCTCGCCCGCATCGAGAGCCTTCCGTTGTCTCACTTCCTCGTGTTCCAAGGCTCGGGCGACCGAGCGGATCGAGTTCATGTTCTTGACCTCGACCTTCGCCCCGAATTCCTCGGCCCCCATGAGAGCGATCGAGATATTCGCGTCGACGCGCATCGAGCCTTCCTCCATACGCACGTCCGATACATCGAGGGACTCGAGCAATGCACGCATCTCCGTCACGTACGCCCGCGCCTCCTCGGCAGAGCCGATGTCGGGTTCGCTGACGATCTCGACCAACGGCGTACCGGCACGGTTGAAGTCCTCGAGCGAGTAGTCGGAATCGGCGATGCGGCCGGACCCACCGATGTGGGTCGACTTGCCGGTGTCCTCCTCGAGATGGACCCGGTTGATGCCGATCCGCTTCGTCCCCCACTCCCCCGTTATCTCCAGGAAACCCTTGGAGCCAAGGGGGAAGTCGTACTGACTGATCTGGTAGTTCTTCGGCATGTCCGGATAGAAATAGTTCTTGCGGTGGAACAACGACCGCGTAGCGATCGAACAGTTCAGGGCAAGCGCGATCTTCAAGGTGTATTCGATCGCCTTCTCGTTCGCCACCGGCAGCGAGCCGGGCAGAGCGAGACAAACAGGGCAGGTGCGTGTGTTGGGCTCGCCCGCGAAACCGACCTCGCACGCGCAGAACATCTTCGACTTAGTCGACAACTCGACGTGGGTCTCGAGACCGATCGTGGTCTCGTACTTGTCGGCGACGACGTTCATAGCGAGGGCCTCCCTTCCGGGCTATCGATCCAGCCGAGGTCCTTCTCGAACGCGTACGCGGCACGGAACATCGTCTTCTCGTCCAGGGACTTGGCGATGATCTGCAGCCCAACCGGTAGTCCGTCGTCGGGAGACAGGCCGCAAGGCACACTGATGCCGGCGTTTCCAGCCATGTTCACCGGCACGGTGAAGATGTCGGAGAGATACATCGCCAGCGGGTCTGACGTGCGCTCGCCGATCTTGAACGCCGTGGTCGGTGAGGTCGGAGAGACGATCAGATCGACCGACTCATATGCGCGCTGAAGATCTCTGGTGATCAAGGTGCGGACCTTCTGCGCCTTGCCGTAATAGGCGTCGTAGTAGCCGGCGGCGAGGGCGTAGGTGCCGAGCATCACTCGGCGCTTGACCTCGTCGCCGAAGCCTTCATCGCGCGTGCGCGACATCATCGACACGATGTCGTCGCCTTGGGCGCGGAAGGCATAGCGCACGCCGTCGTAGCGGGCGAGGTTCGAAGACGCTTCCGCTGGTGCCACCAGGTAGTACGCCGAGATCCCATGCTCGAACGACGGCAAGGAGATGTGTTCGAGCTTCGCTCCGAGTTTCTCCAAGCGCTCGTATGCCTCGTCGATCCGGGTGGTGACCCCAGGCTGGGTCCCCGCGGCCCCCTGGAACTCGTCGACGATCCCGATCCGCATGCCGCTGATCCCCGCGTCGATGCCGTCGAGGTAGTCCTCGGCACGGTTCGGGATCGAGGTCGAGTCATGAGGATCGTGACCTGCCCCGATAGACAAGAGGGCCGCAGCGTCCTCCACCGTCCGCGTGATCGGCCCCGGGCTATCTAGAGACGACGCGAACGCGATGACCCCGTAGCGAGACACGAGGCCGTAGGTGGGCTTGACCCCGACGAGACCACAGACCGACGCGGGCTGCCTTACCGAACCTCCCGTGTCGGTCCCCCACGACCACGGGCTTCCGCCCGCAGCAACCAGGGCGGTCGAGCCACCGCTCGATCCCCCCGGCACCGCGTCGAGATCCCACGGGTTGTGTGTCGGGCCGTAGCCAGAGTTCTCGGTCGAAGAGCCCATCGCGAACTCATCCATGTTCAGTTTCCCGAGCATCGGCAATCCGGCCCCATGCCCGCGCGCGACGACGGTGGAGTCATACGGAGGTACGAATCCCTCGAGGATGCGTGAGCCCGACGTGGTCCGAACGCCTTTCGTGCAGAAGATGTCCTTGTACGCGATCGGGACACCATCGAACGCCGAAAGAGCATTCCCCACGGCACGACGTTCGTCCGCCGCCCGCGCCGAGTCGAGAGCGATCTCGGCGGTGGGCGCTAGATAGGCATGGAGTTTGTCGTCGACGGCCTGGCCCCGCTCGATGAACGCGCGGGTTACCTCCTCGGACGACACCTCTTTCGCCTCGAGCATCCGCGCAAGCTCACGCGCACCCGTCCAGTGCAGCTCAGGCATCTTCGATGATGCGAGGAACCTTGAAGCGACCATCCTCGGCGTCCGGCGCGTTCTGAAGCGCCTCTTCTTGGGTCAGGGAAGGACCAACCTCGTCGGGGCGGGTCACGTTGCTCAGAGGGATCGAGTGCGACGTTGGCTCGACGCCATCGAGATCCAGGGACTGGATGCGTTCGGCATGGCCCAGTATCTGGGCGAGCTCCGTCTGCATCCTGGAACGCTCCGCGTCGGAGAGATCCAGGCGCGCCAAGCGCGCGATGTGGTCTACAGCTGCTCTATCGATCCCCATAGCGACGGAATCCTAGTGGCATTACGGTTGACCCATGAGTCGTTTCCCACGTGAGCTACTGGCCGATCACGAAGAGATCCGTTTCGAGCTCAGTCCCCATTGGCTGGCCCTTGTCTGGCCCGCGTTCTGGACCCTCGTTTCCTTCGTGATCCTGTTCGTCGGTTCGCGGATCGCGACCGGACAGCACGAGGCGGGCACGAACCAGATATTCAGCCTCGTCGCCGCGGCAGTGTTCATCGTGCTGGCGGTCATCCCGTTCTTGCAGTGGAAGTTCACGATGTTCGTTCTAACTAGCGATCGGTTGATCACACGGACCGGGATCATCGCCAAGCACTCTAAGGAGATCCCCTTGGAGCGCATCAACGACGTCGCGTTCAATCAAGGGATATTCGAACGCATGGTCGGCGCCGGCGACCTACTGATCGAATCTGCCGGCGAACGCGGCCAAGAAGTCATCTCGAACGTTCGCCACCCGGAGCAGGTCCAACTCGACATCTACAAAGAATCCGAAGAGAACGGCAACCGCATGATGCGCGGCGGTACACCGGCGGCCCAGGCGCCCGGGATCCCAGAGCAGATCGAAGCTCTAGCGCGGTTGAACGCGCAAGGGGTCCTCACCGACGAGGAGTTCCAGGCGAAGAAACAGGATCTGCTGAAGCGCCTCTAGCATTACTGGCGGTACTGCGGCGCCATCGAGACACCGGCGAACTCGACGCCATCGAGTCCCAGCACCTCGCTGACCAGATAGGTCGCGCCACGTTCGTCGATCAACCAGATCTCGTGAGACGTTGCGATCATCCACGAGCGTGCACTGCCCTGCCGCCAACTGCGCTGATCGACCGAACCACCGGCAAGCATCAGGTGACCCGCGCTCGCAAGACTGGGGTCGGCGATGAGATCGGCGGGCGCGATGTCTCGAGGATCGATGCTGACGACCGCGCTGTACTGGGGGCCACCCTCGGTGAAACGGATCAGACCTAGCTCCGCCGTTTCGAGCGAGACATCGGGTCCTTCAACGGGTCCGCAACACTGCTGCAACACGTTGACCGAGTCGCGACCGCGCACGAACGGTGCGCTCAGGTTCGCATCGGGTTTGTCGTTGCGTGGTGAGAGCACGAACGCGTCGGACGAGTCCGCCGCCGGAGCTTGATAGATGGCGAAGCCTTCCCATCCGGCTTGGTAGTAGATGTACTCACCACTTAGGTCCCACGCGATGTTGCGCACGTCAACCGGCCCGTCCCCACTGTCGGGTATCGGCGTGATCTCTACGTTGTCCTCGAACCCGGGCCGTGCGATCGCGATGTGCGCATCGGGACCACGGTTGTTCACGACATATGCAACCCTGCCGTCGGGGCCGAAAGAGGGCCACTCGCCATCGCCTAGGACAGACTCGTCGCCGGTCAATAGATCCAGGACGATCACCTCGGTACCGGGGTCCCCCGGCCCCCGCTGGAACGCGACGGAGTTGGCGTCTGGCGACAAGCTCGGGTAGCGCTCCTCTTCGGGCGTGCTGGTGACTTGGGTGAGGTGACCCTCAACGTCTTCAACGTAGAGCTCGCCGTCCGCTGCGAATGCGAACAGGGGACGCCCCATCTCCTGTGGGTCACTGCCGCCCTCCTCGGGCAACGCGTTCGGGTCGAGCCGTGTGACTGACCCTGCGGAGTTGCTCACGACCCACACGGACCCGGCACCGGTCGTGACGTCGTAAGGACGACCGCCGATGCTTACTGGGCGGCCGATGATCGTGGCCGAGTCGGGGTCGATACGGGTCAGGTTCCCCCTATCGCCCTCGTCACCGGACACCATCCACATCGCACCCTCGCCTGAAGCGATCGCAGTGAAGTTGCCGCCGACGTAGACCGGATCGCCCGCCTCGCCGGTCGAGAGGTCGAAACGCGTTACTTCGCCTGCGTCACCATTCGCGACCCACACCGCGCCCTCGGACATCTGAAGGTCTTGGTTGTTCGATGGGTCGACGTCGGCGATCGGAGAAGCAACCAAGCTTGCTGGATCGACCGAGGCGAGCGCGCTCGTGCCGAGGACGACGACACGATCTTGTCCGGCTGCGACGTCGCTGATCCCTTCGACATCGGTTGGAACCGCGATGACCTCGTTCGTCACCGGATCGATCCGGTACAACGAATCGTCCTCTGCAACGACCCAGATCGCGCCCGAGCCGGGAGCGACATCGAGGTGGTTGCCCGCGCCGGGCTCTCCTATCTGGATGTCGGGACCATCTGGCTGACCGAACACCATCTTCGTTATGACGCCGGAGCCCGAGTCGCTGGCCCACGCGGCACCGAGGCCTACCGCGACATCGTCGGGTGACCCACCGATCGCGTGGGTCTCCGCGACACGGTTCGTCTGCGGATCGATGACCTGCACCGTGCCATCCGCGGTGTTGGCCACCCACACCGCATCCGCTCCGAACGCGATCCCACTGGGGTCTTTACCGACCTGAACGACACTGATCTGGTTCGGCTGCACCGCAGGTAGCAGCGGGTCGTCCTGAGCGCGGTCCGTCAATTGCCCCGGCAGCAGCACGAAGGCGATCGCAGCTGCAGCTCCCGCGGCAAGGATGGAGCCACCCGCGAACGCGATGCGACGACGCCGAACCCGTTTCATGAACCGCTGCTTGGCTTCGTGTTGATCCGTGGGCCGGTAGTCCGAGGTTGCGTTCTTCAACGCCTCCTGCAACTTGCGCTCGAAGTCGTTCACGAGCGATCACCTGCCGGAAGGTCGCCCGCGAGTACCGGTTCGAGCTTGGCCCTCGCTTTGGACAGTTGGGATTTAACCGTTCCTACCGAGCATCCGAGGATCTCGGCGATCTCGGACTCGGGAAGGTCTTCGAAATACCGGAGGACGACACAAGCTCGCTGGCGCTCTGGCAGAGATACGACCGCACCCCACACGAGGCGCGAGGTCTCGTGTCTTTCGGGGTCCCAGTTGGGAGCCTTGCGTTCATCGCGGTGATGGATCGTTGCGTTGACCCGCGTTTCGATGGCCTTCCGACGGATCTTGCTACGGCAGAGGTTCACCACCGAGCGGCGGAGGTAAGCATCGGCGCGGTCGGTATCTCTGAGACGGCCCCAACCCGTGAAGGTCTTCAAGAGGGCCTCCATCACGATCTCCTCGGCCAGCGCAGCGTCGCCCAAGATCGCATACCCGAGACGGCACATGGGGGCATAGTGACGGTCGAACAGGTCTGCGACCGCCTGGTCCCGGCCCGAGGCCCGATCCATCACGCCCACATCGCCGTAGGTGGCTCTGAAAGCTTCGCTTCGAACGCCCACGCATCTCTCCTCCTGCCCGAACAGACGAGCGGAGGCGTGCAGAGGTTGCCCGGCATCCAAGGATTCTAGGAGCGGGGCCCTCGGGGGCCTCGGATGCCCTATCGGGAGGGCTTTATCCTCGAACCCCCCGCTAACAGGAGCACCCGTGGACTTTTCGATCCCGCCCGAATACGCCGAACTGCAGCGCAACCTCACCGATTTCGTCGAGCGCGAGCTGAAGCCACTCGAGGAGGCCGAGCTCGACCCCGAGGTAGATGACGTCCCGGTCGAGCTTCGTGATCGGGTGCGGCGTAGGTCCGCCGAGCTCGGTTTCTACGCGGCCGATTTCCCCGAGGATCTGGGGGGCAGCGGACTCCCCCAGCTAGGCATGGTGATGCTGCGGGAAGCGGCTCCTCTGACCGGCTGCCGCCTCGCCGGGTTCACGACCTATGGGCCCGAGGGACCCACCGGGTTGTTGCTGAATGGGACCGACGAGCAGAAGAAGAACTACCTCATGCCCCTGATCACCGCAGAGAAGTCGATGTGTTTCGCGTTGACCGAACCCGATGCAGGCTCCGACGCACAGAGCATCCGCACGACCGCCGTTCAAGATGGCAGTGACTGGATCATCAACGGGACGAAGCACTTCATCACGAACGGCAAGCACGCCGACTTCGCCTTGGTCTTCGCCGCGAACGATCGAGAGAAGAAGGCGCAAGGTGGCATCACCGCGTTCATCATCGAGAAAGGAACCCCCGGGTTCTCGGTCGGGCGAGCACAGCTCGGGATGCTCGAGGGCGAAGGTCAGTTCGAACTGGTCTTCGACAACTGTCGCGTGTCCGAGGAGCAGATCCTGGGTGGCCCCGGCAACGTCGGGATGGGCTTCTACTCGGCGATGCAGTTCCTCGCGATGGGCCGCCTGTCGATCGCTGCGTTGTGTAACGGGATCGCGACCTATGCGCACGGCCTCGGGTTGCAGTACGCCAAGGACCGGACCGCGTTCGACCGCCCGATCGGCAAGAACCAGTACATCCAAGGACACCTCGTCGAGTCGTTGATCGAGATCAAGGCGTCGCGCTTGATGACGTACGAGTGTGCATGGAAATACGACCAAGGTGACCCGGTTATCCAGGAGTCGTCGATCACGAAGTACTACTCGACCGAGATGGTCAACCGTGTCGTCGATCGGATGATCCAGGTCCACGGGGGCATGGGGTGGATGCGCGAGCTACCGCTCGAGCGCCTCTACCGGCTTGTTCGCATCTTCACGTTGGTAGAAGGAACTTCCGAGATCCAGAAATACATCATCGCTAAGACCATGGGCTTATAGAGACAGCGGCTCTAGTTAGAGGAGGCGGATCATGGCGACGTTGCCAGATGGAGTGAAGCTCACGTGGTTGGGTCACGCGACGTTCCTGTTGGAAGCGCAGGGCAAGAGGATCCTGATCGATCCATGGCTCAAGGGGAATCCCGCATGTCCGGACGATCTGAAGGACCCCGGCAAGATCGACATCATCACGATCTCACACGGCCACAACGACCACATGCAAGACGCGATGGAGATCGCTAACAAGAACTCCGCCACCGTCATTGCCATGGTCGAGCTCGGCGACTGGCTCGAGACGAAGGGCGTCGAGAACGTCGTCGCGATGAACAAGGGTGGAACCACAGAGGTCGCAGGGATCAAGTTCCACATGACCGACGCGAAGCACTCTTCGTCCTTCAATTACGAAGAGGAAGGTGTACCGGGCTGGACGATGATCTACATGGGTGAGCCCGCAGGTTTCGTGATCGAGCTCGAGACCGGCTTCAAGCTGTACCACGCAGGTGACACGTGCGTGTTCGGCGACATGGCTCTGATCAAGAAGCTATTGGCACCCGATATCGCGCTGCTCCCGATCGGCGACTTCTACACGATGGGGCCGCGCTCGGCGGCTGAAGCCGTCCGCCTGCTCGGAGTCAAGACCGTGGTCCCGATGCACTGGGGGACGTTCCCCGCGTTGCCGGGAACACCGGACGAGCTACGCAAGGAAGCCGACGACATCCAGGGCCTCGAGGTCGTGGACATGAAGCCTGGTGACTCGATAGGCGGTTAGAAGTCCCGGCAACACATCGGGAGAAACGCGTGCCACCATGTCACCGTGGATCTTGAGCTCCAGGACCTGATCGAAGCAGCAGACATGAACGGGCTGCTGCGCGCGGTCGACGCGTTGTGTAGCTCGCGCGACTGGGACGGGCTCGTGGAGCTTGCAGACCGTTGCGAGGAAGCCCTTGAGCGCGGTAAGCAACTGTGGCCTATCGCCGATCACATCGACTACCGGCTGGCCCTAGAAGCACCGGGTGATTACGCGGCCAGCGTGCTCGATGGAACGCCCAGCAGGTTCGCGCTCGGCCCCCTCACTGAGGTAGCCGCTTCGACACACTCGTGGGCAGATCTCGCGGATCACATCGAGGCTCCGCAGGCAGCAGCGTTCGTGGCTCAGGAACGGGTGCTACGTCGAGAGGTCCTCGAAGGTGACCTTCGTGCCCATCCAGAGGTGCTCGAGCTTCCTCTCCGCCTTCAAGAATGGGAGCCGGGCTACACCTTGGCGACGTATCGGTCGAATGTTGTCGAGATCGCTGAACCGTGGGACCCCAAAGCGCGCCTTGAAGAGACCGAGATCAGCTCTGGGGCGGAGGAGCTGGACGAAGAAGAACTCGTGCATGCCCTGCTGGACCTCGTGACGCCGTGGACCCAGGAATCGAACGGGGCCGCCCGTGCGGTCGTGGTTGAAGGCACTGCCGTCGATGCGGCCTCTGCTTTGACCTTGGACGCGCTTCGTATCGGTCGACTGCGTGGGGATGAAGCGTTGCAACGGATCGCGTGGGCCGCGGCGAGCGGCGGAGCGCATGGACGAAGGCGAGGCGCGGCCACCGGCCGATCGATGGCCTGGTACCTCGTTGCGCTCCTCGGAGACGTTGGTTGGCCGGCGTCTCCCGAATCGGTCTTCGATGCCCTGGAGCGACTGCAGTGGTCCTACTGGGACGAAGGCGCACCCGAGGAAGGTTGGGTTCTGCGACTGGCGGTAGCCGATCCCGAAAACGGGTGGGCGGCCGCGATCGCTGCCACCGACCTTCTCGAAGAAGAAGTCGAGCTCTAGTTAAGAGCGAAAGTAACGACGATCCTGACCTTGGTGATGTGGTCGGCGGGATTGATCACCAGGCTCGCGCTCGAACCCCCCGAGGCAGTACCGAAGGCGACGTCGGAGGTGCTGAACACCGGACGCTGCGCCCCACCCTCTTCGATGACTAGAGCCCGGCCCAACTGACGGCCAGCGCCCGTCGCCAAGGTCTCGGCCTTCGCGGTGGCCAGATCCATCGCCTGAGCCAATGCCTCTTTGATCGCGTCATCTTCGGAGGTGCGTTCGAAGGAGACATCGTTCACCGAGCTCGCGCCCGCGTCGACGCCGATGTCGATGATGTCGCCAACCACGTCGAGGTCATCCGTTTCAGCTCTGACGCTCGTGTGGGCGCGGTATCCCTGGCACACGGTTCGATCCAGGCTACGGTCGTAGTGGCACGCACGCCCCAACGAAACGTTTCCGGTGGTGACCTGGTCTTCCGCTAAACCTGCTTCGGACCTCAACGCCTCGATCACGGAGTTCTGCTCGGCCGTGAGCTCGTCCATCGCGGCACTCGCGCTATCGGCTTTTCCTGCGATGCCGAACGAGATGGCTGCGAGATCCGGCCGGCCTTCGACCTTCCCTGCTGCGGTAACCGTCACCGTGTCCTGAGGGGTCGCATCGGTCTGGGTGAGGCCCGCCGTTGGCGCGATGATCGCAACGAGAGTCAGGGCTGCGATCGCAGCCCCCACGGTCAGAGAAGCGGTCCGACCAGACACCTTCCACCCCCATCGCACCTAGGCACTCACATTAACTCTTAGAGGTTGCAGCCCTCCGGGAAGTTCCCGGTCCGTGCGAAAATCTAGGGGTGCCAGACGTGTTGCAGTGCCCCTATTGCGAGCTAAAGTTCGCGTCGAATGCGGATCTGAAGCAACATCTCGCGTTCGATCACCCGGACCGCGAGGTCCCTCCCGAAGAGTCCTAGCCGAGCTTCTCGGCGAGCTTCTTGCCGGCCCGGTTCGCGATGCCGAAGATCGAGAGCATCGGGTTCACTCCCGAGGCATCCGGGAAGTTGGACCCATCCGTCACATAGAGGCTCTTGACCTCGTGTGACTCATTGTTCGGATCGACGGCCGAGTTCGCGGGGCTGGTCCCCATGCGGCACGAGCCCATCTGGTGGAACGATGCCAGCAAGCTCGTCGCAGGCTTGTAACCGGCCGACCGGATCTCGTTGGTCCAGCGCTCGTAGTCGCCCTGTTTGCCCGGTTGATAGGAGATGCGTTTCCCGTGGGTCGACCAGATCTCCTTAGCGCCCGCCGCCTCGAACACCTTGGCCCCTTCGACGACCGACTTGATGACCCTGCGTTCGTCATCTGCGTTCAAGGTGTAATCGACGACGGGCGCCCCGGACTTGTCGATCGTGATCCGACCTTCGGTTCGGTCGCGCGCTAGAGGCGCCAGCAAGGACGTGTGTGAGTAGCGCTCCATCAACGCTCGGTGCTCGGCGGCCGAGGTCCACGGCGTAACGGTCGCGAACGCAGCCGGATGGATCGGGACGCTCTCGAGGATCGGACCGTAGCCGTCGTCCCAGCCTCGGAACTCGTCCGAGTAGCGAGACATCT
>JAXDJJ010000026.1:0-4495 GCA_034665745.1 Actinomycetota bacterium
CTCGAGCATCTCCTCCGTCATGTCTAAGCCGTACACCTTCCCGGTCGGCCCGACCCGTTTCGCGGACAGCAGCACGTCGATCCCACCGCCGGCTCCGAGGTCCAGGACGGTCTCGCCCGGCGCCATCTCGGCGATCGCGGTTGGGTTACCGCATCCGAGGCTCGCAAGAAGCGCGGTATCGGGAAGCTTCTCATCGAGATCCTTGTACCGGCTCGCGCCGAAGTTGGAATTGTCGGTCGTGCAGCAAGAAGCGTCGTCCGACGTCTCGGCGATCTGCAGATTCAGCCGGACGTTCGCCGCAGCCTCGGCATACACGGCTCGTACCTCTTCACGCTTCTCCTTGACCTCGCTCATGCGGTCCTGCCTTTCATAGAAACGACGCTTTCCAGGGTCTCCATCGCGTTGCGGTCGATCGAGTAGTAGGCCCACGTACCGCGCTGCTCACGCTGGAGGAGCCCGGCGTTGATCAGCTTCTTGAGATGGAAGCTCACCGTTGACTGAGACAACCCCAGAGACTCCGTTATGTCACACACGCATACGGCTTCGCCAGCGTTAGTCAGAAGGTTGACAACTCGCACCCGCTGAGGATCGCCGAGGGCTTTGAAAAGAGAAGCGGTCGCCTCGGCGGCGTCGGAGTGCAGGTCGGGGGCCGCGAGTGGGCTGCAGCACGTGACAGGAAGGTCGCCGGTGGCGAGGAGGGCTGGTGTGGTCATGGGATTCTCCTACATCGACAACTATCGATGAAGAGTCGACCAGATAGATCGAGGTCTGTCAATCTATGCGGCCGGCCGCAAGCCTCCTGCTAGCATCGAGTCGCCTCGTTCGAGGCTCCTAGGGCCCGTAGCTCACTTGGTAGAGCGCTGCCATGGCATGGCAGAGGTAAGGGGTTCGATCCCCCTCGGGTCCACCACCGTTCCAGTCCTACCCAGGCCAACCCTGATAGCGGCGCTCGGCCCTAGGGCGCTTGAGAGCTTGATGGCACGCAACGAGGGTGCCGTTCGGCCCCTGGCTCTTCCACTTCCTAGGAGCATGATGAGCACGTTCACCTGAAGCGGAAGTTCCGCTACAGGAGGTGACGACCGCCGGTAGATCGCCCAAGCACCCAACCCTCCTGGCTCTCGTCGGATGAGGAGATTCGTGATGGACGTCAACGGTTCACCCGACGATCACATAGAGGCTGAGCTCTCGGACCCTTCGTATGAGGAAGCCCTCCGTTCTCAGCAGGAGGACTTGCGTGTTGCGCAGGGCGAACTAAGTCGCCAGGGCCACTTGCTCAACGAGCAGGCTCATGTGGTTGACCGATCGCAACGTGAAGTCCGGGAGAAGGTCGAAAGGCTCTCAGAGCTGTCGATGTTCAGGTCGGGGTTCCTAGCAGACATGTCGCACGACCTGAGAGCACCGCTGAACACATTGCTGATCCTTGCCGAACAACTCGAGGACAACCCAGGCGACACGATGACCGAACAACAGGTCCAGTACGCGACGGTCATCCGTAGCGCGGGCACCGATCTATTGCATGTGATCAATCGTTTCCTTGACGTTGTAAAGGTGGAGTCGGGGACGATCAATGACGATCGAGACAACTCGTCGGGAGTTGACGGGCCCCAGGCTCGGATGCCGGTTCGTCGTCGATCACACGCCGTCAAAGTCGAAACATTCAAGGGCGTAAGGGTCTTCGTGGTGGACGACGAGTTCAAGAACATCTTCGCGATGAAAGCCTTGCTCGAGCGAGGACAAGCGATCGTCTCTTTCGCAGAGAGCGGGGAGGCTGCGATCGAGATGTTGTCGGGTGGGCTCGACGTAGACATCGTCCTGATGGACATCAGGATGCCGGGCATGGACGGTTATGAAACTCTCCAAGCGATCAGGAAGATCGAGACCTGCAAGGACCTTCCGCTCATCGTCGTCACGGCCCAGGTATCGGCGGGCGAGCGACAACGATGTCTCGATGCGGGTGCCAACGACTACGTGCCCAAGCCCGTAGATACGAGTGAGGTCGTGAGGGCCGTCAGCCCCTGGCTGCCGACGCTCGTGGCGGCCGTCGAGCCCTGGCGTTAGAGGGTTCTACCCGCTTTTTGCGCATGGCTTTTTGATCGATCCAAGGAACATGCTTAGACAGTTCACCTGAAGCGGACGTTCCGCTCCAGCAGGTGACGACCGCTAGAGGTTCGCACGAGGCATCCAATCCCTCCTGGCTCTCGTCAGAGAGGAGTTCCATATGGGTGCCAACGCACTCGACGGTCGCACCACTGGTTCAGAGGGGGTTGCGTCAGCTGCAACCCCGGATCTTTTCGATACCAAGATCCTCCTAGACGTTCTTTCCCATGTCGCGGAAGGCGACTTCAGCGCACGCATGCCGATGGAGTGGACGGGACTTGCCGGCAAGGCTGCGGACGGGATCAACGCCGTAATCGTCGCGAACCAGGCCCTCGAGACCGAGCTCGCACGCATCTCTCGCGTCGTGGGCAAGGAGGGTGAGTTGTCACAGCGAGTTCAGCTCGCCGGATCGTCACAGAGCTGGGCCGGAAGCCTCGAATCCGTCAACAACCTGATCGATGCTCTCGTTAAACCCACCAGCGAGATGCAACGAGTGATCGGAGCGGTCGCCGGCGGTGACCTCAGCAAGAAGGTCTCCGCCGATGTGCGTGGCGAGATGTTGGACCTGAAGAACACGATCAACGCGATGGTCGATCAGCTGAACGGATTCATCTCCGAAGTCACGAGGGTCGCTCGCGAGGTCGGGACGGAAGGCAAGCTCGGGCAGGCCGCCGCCGTCACGGTAGAGGTCGGCGGCGTCTGGAAAGACCTCACCGACACCGTCAACCTGATGGCCACGAATCTGACCGGCCAGGTGCGAAACATCGCCGAGGTGACGACGGCCGTCGCGAACGGCGACCTAAGCAAGAAGATCTCGATCGACGTCAAGGGCGAGTTCCTCGAGTTGAAGAACACCGTCAACGCGATGGTCGATCAGCTCAATGCGTTCGCCGGCGAGGTCACTCGAGTGGCTCGCGAGGTCGGGGTCGAAGGCAAGCTTGGAGGCCAGGCACAGTCCAAGGAAGTCGATGGAGTGTGGGCGGATCTAACCGACAACGTCAATCAGCTGGCTGCCAACCTGACGAACCAGGTGCGCGCCATATCGGAAGTCGCCACCGCGGTTACCGAGGGGGACCTCACCAGGCAGGTTCGGGTCGAGGCAAGCGGCGAGGTCGCGGTTCTCAAGGACAAGCTGAACGAGATGATCCGCAACCTCCGCGAGACGACCCGTCAGAACGTCGAGCAGGACTGGCTCAAGACCAACAGGGAACGCTTCACCCGGATGTTGCAAGGTCAGCGCGATCTCGTGACCGTCTCGAGCATGATCCTGTCCGAGCTCGCCCCGCTCGTGTCGGCCCAGCATGCGGTGTTCTACATCGTGACCAGTCCAACCGACGGCACCGAGCCTGTCCTTCAGTTGGAAGCCGGCTACGGCTACGAGGAACGGAAGAGCCTCTCTACGTCGTTCCGGTTCGGCGAGGGCCTTGTCGGTCAGTGCGCCAAAGAGAAGACGCGGATATTGCTCACAGACGTTCCTGGGGATTACGTGAAGATCAACTCGGGACTAGGTGAGTCGCCGCCACTCAACATCATCGTGCTACCGGTTCTCTTTGAAGGCTCGGTGCGCGCCGTGATCGAACTGGCGTCGTTCACGCCCTTCAGCCCGACGCACCAGGCGTTCTTGGATCAGCTCCCTGAAAGCATCGGTCTGGTTCTCAACACCATCGAGGGCGACACGGTTACCGCGAATCTCCTCGAGCAGTCGCAGTCGCAAGGCATCGAGCTGCTCTCGCAGCAGGAAGAGCTTCGAGAGTCCAACGACGACCTCGAGCGACAAGCACAGCAGCTGGCCGAACAGAACCAGGAGGTCGAGCTTGCGAAGCGGCTCCTGGAAGAGAAGGCGGGGCAGTTGTCCCTCTCGTCCAAGTACAAGTCAGAGTTCATCGCCAACATGTCCCACGAGTTGCGGACGCCGCTCAACAGTCTCTTGATCCTCGCCGAGCAGTTGGAGGACAACCCCGGCGGCACGATGTCCGACGCCCAGGTCGAATACGCAAGTGTCATCAGGAGCTCGGGGAACGATCTCCTTACCCTCCTGAACAGCATCCTCGACCTCGCCAAAGCGGAATCCGGGACCATCACCGCGGAGAAGATCGACGTCTCCGTCTTTGAGCTCCGGACCGGATTGGTTCGGGACTTCGCCCTGGTTGCACAAGGGAAGGACCTCGAGTTCTCGGTCGACGTCTCGGCCGATTGTCCCGCGAAGATAGTCACCGATCCACAGAGGCTGAAGCAGATGCTCAGCAATCTTCTGTCTAACGCGTTCAAGTTCACGGAGCGCGGGAGCGTCAAGGTCGACATCGGCGTGGCCGAGTCGGGATGGACCCCAGATCACAGAGCCTTGTCCTCGGCAACGTCGGTCATCACGCTTTCGGTGACCGATACCGGGATCGGGATC
>JAXDJJ010000027.1:0-23110 GCA_034665745.1 Actinomycetota bacterium
GGCGAAGCCAGCGAGATCAAGGGACGCATCGACCAGATCCGTGCCGAGATCGAGCGCACCGACTCCGACTGGGACAAGGAGAAGCTGCAGGAGCGTCTGGCCAAGCTGGCCGGCGGTGTTGCGGTCCTCAAGGTCGGAGCTGCGACCGAGGTCGAGCTCAAAGAGAAGAAGCACCGCATCGAGGACTCCGTCTCGGCGACCCGTGCAGCGGTCGAAGAGGGCGTCGTCCCCGGTGGTGGCACCACGCTGGTCCGCGCTCGTGAGGCCGTCGAGGCTCTCGAGCTCGAGGGTGACGAGCTCGCCGGTGCACGCACCGTCGCAGCCGCGCTCGACGCGCCCCTGCGTTGGATCGCTCAGAACGCCGGCCACGAGGGTGGCGTCGTCGTCGACCGAGTCCGCAATGAGAAGCCGGGTCACGGCCTCAACGCGGCGACCGGTGAGTACGTTGACCTCCTGAAAGACGGCATCATCGACCCGACCCGTGTCACTCGCTCGGCCCTCGAGAACGCCGCATCGATCGCAGCCCTGTTGCTGACGACCGAGGCGACCGTTGTTGACAAGCCCGAGGAAGAGGACCCGATGGCCGGTGCCGGTCACGACCACGGCATGGGTGGAATGGGCGGTATGGGCGGCATGATGTAAACACCGTTTGTTCAGTGAGTGACTACTCACGAATGAACTGAAGAAACGGTGTTCCAGAATGTCCTTATTGGACTGAGGAGGGCCCGGCGAAAGCCGGGCCCTTTCTTATTTGTGTCCGATCTAGGCGAAATCTCCGGCCGAAATGGCCACTTCGGGGGGTTTGGCTGGACCCCTTGGCTGCCGACAACAACAGGGTGACCCTCGCCACGGAAGTCCCGTTCGAAGAGCTTGCGGCCTTGTCCCTGAGGTCTCTTCGAAGGGCGCCTACGGGTCTGGCCGCGCTGCTCAGCGCGGCGGCCGGAGCGCTCGAATGCGAGTTGGTCGCAGCTGTCCTCCTGTCCGCCACCGGGGCCCCCGACACACTTGCTGCGGGCGGTCCCGATGGTCCTGCGCTGTCCCAACGAGCCGGTGAAGACCACGACATGATCCGGACGCTCGCATCGAGCATGGATCCGATCGAGGTGGCGACCGAGGTTCGGGCAGGCAAGTGGGCCGAGTATCCGTTCGTCTCATCGATCTCGAGCTACATCGACGACGAAGTCACTTGCACGGTGATCGCGGCGGGGAACGAACCGATCGATGTGCGCGCACTGCAACGCTACTCAGCCCCCATCACGGTTCTCGGTTACGTGATCTCGCAGGACAGGCGGTTCCTGGATATCCGGCGCGACGCGACCGAGGCGGAACAGGAGCTGTCACTGCTGCTCGCCGGGTTGCACCACGACCTGAGGACACCATTGACGGGGATCCTGGGCTCGGCGCGCACGATCCTCACCCGAGATGAGCGACTCTCACAGGAAGACCGCATCGAGCTCCTCGAGAGCATCGTGCGCCAAGGGGAGCGCCTCAACCTCATGGTCGCCGACGCCCTCGCGCGTGACCGCGATCGCGGTCGGCCGGTTAGATCGTCTGATCTGAACCTCAGGCACTTGGCAGAGCGTGCCGCCGCCGCCGCCATGATGGGACGAGCAGGGCTCGTCACCGTCGAGGCTCCCGACATTCAGGTGCGCACGGATGGCGATCGGCTCGAGCGGGCGTTGCTGAACCTTCTCGACAACGCCATGAAATATGCCCCTCAAGATTCGCCGGTCTATCTCGTTGTGGAAGGTCGCGATGGATGGGCGACGTTCACCGTTGCGGATCGAGGAGCGGGTGTCGCCCAGGATGTCTTGCCTCGGTTGTTCGCCCCGTACGTTAGCGACCCCACGCGGTCCGACGGCACGGGTCTCGGTCTGAACTCCGCCAAGCAAGTCATCGAGTCAGACCTGGGTGGCCGCCTGTCGTACTCACGCCACGAGGGATGGACGCGGTTCGTGATCACGGTGCCAGTCGATGGATGAGGCCATCGACCTCGAACAAGTAGCCGCCGCAACCGGCGCCCGTGACCTTTTCGTCCTTCGGCGCATCTCCGAGGATCGGTTCTTCAACGTAGGGGGAGTGGGGCGCGGTGACGGCTGGGCCGGCAACATCTCGGTCGAGCCAGCCTCGGAACCGTGGCTGTCCTCGGTGCTCTCGGAGGGAGTGGCGTCCCGTCGCTCGGGGATCCCCTTCCGCGCGTTCGGCCCGTACTGGTCGACCGAAGTCGTTGG
Source organism: Actinomycetota bacterium (assembly GCA_034665745.1). Classification (GTDB taxonomy): domain Bacteria; phylum Actinomycetota; class CADDZG01; order CADDZG01; family WHSQ01; genus JAXDJJ01. The sequence goes on from JAXDJJ010000027.1 coordinate 2,232, forward strand.
TGTGAATGCCGACGACGCAATCATTGTGCTGGCGGGCGAAGGTGTCGCCGATCTTCCGTTCGAAGTCATGAACGATGTCGGCAAGCGCGTGGCCGCGTCGGCATGCGAGGTCCTTATCGAGAAGCAAGATGCCGACAAGATGGAGCTCGAGCAGGCCGTAGAGGCGATCAGGTCGATCGATGCAACGACCTCCGAGGTCGCCGCCCTTCAGGTAGTCCGTACGGCGGCGAATGCCCTTTCATGCGAGTTCGGCGCCCTACTCCTGTACGGGCCCCCGATGAGGGTGTTCGTAGCCGACGAAGGTTGGCGCCCGACAGCGACTGAAGAGGAGATCATCGCCGCGATCTACCCGCTTGCGGGGCTGGCCGCGAACGGGCCGTTCACGGAACAGGATCTAAGTACCAGTCCCTACGCCTTGCCGCCGTTGTCCTATGGAGACGGCCTTGTCGCGCGGTGCACGGTTGGAGTGGGTCCCGACAACTCGATGGGCCTTGTCGTAGTTGCGCACGCGGGCGCGTCTCCGCGGGGTTTCACGTCGCTCTGCCGTCAGGTTGCTGCTGCGATCGGAGAGAACGCAGGCCCGGTTCTGGGAGGCTAGGGGGAGCTCTTCTCGTCCGGGCCCGGCGAAAGCCGGGCCCTTTTTCTGTGGGGCTCTTTATGACCATTGCTATATGTGGGGTTCAAGCGGAGCATGGGAACCCACCGAAACCCACTGGATTCAAGGAGAACCCGTTGATACCCACCAGAACAAGCAACCCGAGGGAGGACCTGAACCCACGGGCACTCCCGGTTGCGGTGCAGGATCTTCTCCAACGCTTCGTGCAGCTGGCTCGGGAGATAGAGCCATATGTGCTTGACCAGGACGATGACAGCGTCTACATCGACTACCGGCAGGGCTCGTGGACCGCGGCGATGCTCGAGCAGTTCCGACGGGAGATCTACCCCTACCCCGCAGCAGTGGAATTGCTGCAATTCGCGGCCGAGAACGCCGGTGAGGAAGTCAATTACCGGGGATTCATCGAGCAGTCGACCTGGTCGGACGTACAGGTCCGCTCCGAGCTCGGAGCGATCAGCAAGGTCGCTCGAAAGCTATTCGGGAACAAGGTCTGGCCCGTGAGGACACGCCAAGGCAGCGATGGCGTGATGCGTTACTTCATGCCTCAGGGCATCGCCGAGTGGTGGATGAGAGGGGGCTCTCCCGACCGCATCAGTTAGGTCCGCACCATCGATGAACCATTTCCCGGAAGCAGTCCGGAGAGAAGAGTCAACATGAAGCACCAGTCAGATCGCAGAACCCGCACCTTCGCAATCATCTTCGCAACGACATTGATCTCTGCACTCGTCTTCGCACTCGCTCCATCCGCGATGGCACAGACCACGGTTAGTCAATGCAACGGTACCGACAACGTCGGTGGCCAGGCCGTCGAGTGTCACTACACGATCACGAACAACGTGGACGGTAACGACACGAGCTCTACAGTCACTCTCAACGAGTGTCACGGTGCAGCAAACGACCCTCCGACGATGACCTGTATCCCATCCACGACGATGTCATCTCAGCTCGTCACATCGGTGGATCAGTGCAACGGCTCCGGCAACGGTGGGGGCGGCACGGTCGAATGCACCGTTCAGGTGACGAACAACATCACGGGCACGATGAGCTCGGTAGCGGCTACCGTCAATCAGTGCAATGCATCGGGGACGGGTGGAGGTACGGCGCCGACCGTTCTGTGCGATCCGCTACCCGCGAACACCACGGGTGCGACCGTGGATCAGTGCAATGGCTCCGGGACCGGAGGCGGTGGAACCGTACGCGTTCAATGCACGGTTGATCGAGCTTCGACGGCTACTTCGATCGTCGACGTAACCATCAACCAGTGCAATGGTTCTGGTAACGGCGGGGGAGCGACCGTCACATGTAGCGCGGTTCTCTCGAACGTCATCACCGCTCCTGCGCCGGGTCCGTCAGCAAGTCCAACCGCTGGTGGTGGAGGTAATGGTGGTGGGGGCGATTCCGGCGGTATCGATACCGGTCAGGTCAGTCGAGTTCCGGTCGGTGGCGTCGCTGCCGGTGGCGGCTCGACGAGCGGATTCGAGAACATGAACCTCTTGGTGGTTGGTCTCGCGCTGATCGGCGCGGCGGTTGCGACCCTCCTCATACGCCGGAGGAGCAAGGTCAAAGCCTGACGGTCCCAAGAAGTTGTAGGTGAAAGAGCTAACGATGCACGGTCGCCGCAGTGGTCTTATGGCCACTGCGGTTGCCGTCGTTTTGATCGCGACCGGCGTGGCCACCATCGGGGTCTGGATCGCGACCCAAGAGCAGCCGGTACAGCCGCCGGGAGCGGCTCTCCCATCGCCGGACGCCACCGAACGATCGGATGCAACCGCGGCCAGGCGAACCAAGAGGACCATGCCGCGATCGAAGCCGGTGACGCTGGATATCCCATCGATCAACGTGCATTCGAAGGTCCAGAGGCTGGGCCAAACTGCTTCGGGCGCGCTCGAGGTGCCGTCGGCACCTCACTACGATCAGGCTGCGTGGTACCGCTATTCACCTACGCCCGGTTCGCTAGGACCGGCGATCCTTCTCGGACACGTCGATTCCGCGGACAACGGACCATCGGTGTTCTTCCGCCTCGGTGAACTGAAGCGAGGGGATCGCGTGTCGGTGAAGCGAGCCAATGGATCGGTGGCGAACTTCGTGGTCGATGAAGTGCACAGCTATTCGAAGAATGATTTCCCGACCAAGGTCGTCTACCGCGACATCGACCACGCCGGGCTGCGGATGATCACCTGTGGAGGCGCATTCGACGATTCAACCGGGCACTATCTGAACAACATCGTCGTATTCGCATCGCTCACGAACGAGCGGGATCGGTAACTCTTACAGCTACTGGGTTTCGAGGGTTGCCCCTTCGACGACCTCTTCAGCGATGGAATGGAGCTTCTTGTTCCGCGCCTGTGACGCGGCTACGAGGGTCTGGAACGCTTCATCTGCGGTGCAGCGTCGCTGCAGCATGATCATCCCTTTCGCCTGCTCGATAACGGCACGAGAGTCCATCGCGACCTGCAGGTTCTTGGCGAGGTCGACCGCTTTTCCATAGGCTTCGATGTTTGTGAGAGCGGCGGCAACGTGGGCAGCGAATGTTTGGGCGAGAGCAAGGTTCTCGTCGTCGAATGCGCCCTCGGACTTCGAGTAGAGGTTCATCGCACCGATGACCTGGTCGCCTGCACGCAAGGGCATCGCTGCGGTGCTTTCTGCTCCCTGATCGTGAGCGAGACGGGAGAACTCCGGATAGACCATGTCCTCCGATGACTTGGGCACCACGTGCATTTGGCCGTCGATGATCGCCTGGAGGCAAGGACCTTCCCCGGTGGCGTACTGGTCCTCGTCGACGGTGAGCACCCAGGGAGCTGAATGAGTGGCGGTGCGGACCGTGACGGGGCCGTTGGTCCTTCCTGCCACCGACTTCACCTTTCCTTCGGCGGCCGAACGACCGGGACCCACCCCTTCGATCAGAGTCAAGCCCACACCGTCGACACCCGGTAGGGCACGTGCCGCAAGATCGGTGACACTCTGGATGGCGGCGTCTAGGGACTGTTCGTGGGCAAGGATGTCGGATAAAGCGCTCATCCCAACAAGGAATTCTTCAGAGATAGTGATGGGGTGCTCCTATTTCGGCAAACTTCCATGCCGGTAAAGAGCAAGGAGTGTCTGGGCGCCTCTACGCCCCACTCACCCCGAATCGGGGGGGCTTTTCTTAGCCCCACTACAACTTGTTTAGCTGTGTATCGACCCTATACCTGTGAGGTCAGAACCCATAGGTGGTTCGACCTGATAGATGGCGGTTTATGGCAGGTAGGGCATGGGATCAACGGGATCGCCGTTGATGCGCACCTCGAAGTGGAGGTGGTCGCCCGTGCATGAGCCGGTGCAACCGACGTAACCGATGATCTCGCCCTGTTCCACGCTCTCGCCGCTCCGAACCGCGAAACGGGACATATGTCCATACAAGGTCGCGTAACCGCCGCCATGGTCAATCACGACCGCGTTGCCGTAGCCCGAGTAGTACTCGGCGAGAACCACAACGCCATCCTTGGATGCGACGATCGGTTGACCGGTGTAACCGTCGATGTCGATCCCGGTGTGCATCCGGCCCCAGCGCGGTCCGTAGGGAGAGTTGATCGCACCGTTCAACGGCCAGATGTAACCCTCTGCCGAAACACCTCTGGCCATGACCGCATGACGAGCCTGGATGGCAAGGAGGTTCCCTCGGATCCGGTCGGACTCGTCGAGGAGGTTTCCTTCCTTGTCGCGCTTGGCATTGAGGCTCATGTTGAGAGCATCGAGGTTCGCCCTCAACTCGCCGCGCTTCTGGTCGAGCTTGGCCTTCGCCATCGCTCGGCTCTTCATCTGAGCGGTGAGCTCTTCCTCGATGTTGAACAACTCACGGTGCTTGGATCTGATCTCGACCCGAAGGCGTCCGTAGCGGACCAGTGCACCGGTGTTCTCTTGCGCGGCCGCGCCCAAGAGCTCGGCCCGGGCGTCTAGCTCGGTCAGAGAATCAGAGTTCAGCAAGGCTTCGATCGCGTCGGTAGCTCCGGACTTGTAGAGCTCGACGGCTTGGCGGGTTGCCACGTCCTCGATCTTGTCGATCTCGGACTGCGTCGCATCGATGGCGGCCTGCGCGGTGCGGACCTGAGCCGAGATCTCATCGATCTTCCGGTCGAGCCTGTGCATCTCGATCTGCAGGGTGGTCAGTTGCTCGTTGAGGTCGTTGATGTGGTGCTTGAGTGTGCCCGCCTCGGCTTCACCGGCCGCGATCTTGACTTCGAGGGCGTTGCGCTCCGCCTCGATCTGCTCGAGGCGGGACTGAACGCCGGCCGTCGAAGAGATGGCGGGAAGCAACAGCGTGCAGAGGATCGTGGCGGCGATCGCCGCGCGTCCCTGCCGTCCGATCATCCGATCTCCTTAGTCATGCTTGCCCCGGGTCGAGCTGAAGCCCGCGAGGAAGTCCTCGACCCACGCGCCGTCTGTCTTGGGCGCCTAACCGGGGAGCGAGTTGAGCCTTCGCTACCCACCGGTCTGGGGCATCCTGCCATGGGCTCCACCGTGGGGCAAGCCGCGTCAGCCGATGCCCCAACCATCAAGCGATTCGACCAGATAGGGCATATCCCTGCCACGGAGAGCAATGCGGGCAGGCGCAGGGATAGGCCGAAAAAGGACGAATCATCCGTCTGACTTTCAGAGGAAGGCGGACTGAAGTGACCCCCAAGATCCATCGGCCCCGGCGTATCGCCGTGCTCCTATCCCTTGTGGCTGGGCTGCTGCCGTGGGCGCCGCCCGCCGAGGCATCCTCGGCTCCCGAGACCCTCGTCACGATGATCAGTGGCTCGGGCGATTGGGTGGGTGCCGGGGTCAACCGCGTTTATCACCCGGGTAACGCAGCCATCTCTGTATCCGGGAACGGGTCCTATCTGACTGTTGACGTCAGCGGCGGCAACCTCGGTGACTCTTTCAACCTCGATTTCGCAGCCCCGCCTGGCCAGACGTTGCAGCCGGGGATGTACGAACGAGCACAACGCGCTCCGTTCCGCGAATCGACCCGTCCCGGGATCGACATCTCTGGCGACGGGCGCGGGTGCAACACGATCGAGGGGCGCTTCGAGGTCAAGGAGATCACTGCAGTGCCGGCAGGTCCCCTTAATCCGACCCCCACAGTTACGAAACTCTGGATCGTTTACGAGCAGCATTGCGAGGGAGGCACATCAGCCCTCATCGGTGAGGTCCGCATCAACGTCACCGGCGATGGGGGCGGCGCGTCGATCGGTCCACGCAGCTTGCGCTGGCCAGACGCCGACCAGCGCGAAGCGATGCCGGTCGCGTCGGTGTGGGTCGCGAACCCGTCCAGCGCACCAGTAACGCTGGGCGCCGCATCGCTGACCGGCTCATCCGATTTCATCTTGAGAGAGGACGCTTGCGCTGGGAAGGTTCTTGCCCCGGGGAGTAGCTGCGAGGTCTTGATCCGCTACGTCCCCGCGGCCGCGGGCCCTAAGGCGGGCGTTCTGTCGGTTCCCGAGACAGGCGGCACCGTTCATCGGGTTGATTTATCGGGGCTCGTACGCGATGGCGCGACGCGTTTCCAGATGTTCAGCGAATCGGGTGACTACATCGGAGCCGGTCAGGACTATTCGTACGATCCCGGCAACTCCTCTATCTACGTGTCCGGGAGTCGGGCGGGTATCAGTGGCGGGATCGAAGCAGGGGACGACTGGTGGTATTTCGACTTCATCCCTCCAGATGGTGACGTCCTCGCATCGGGTTCCACCTACGAAGGAGCCAAGCGCTATCCCTTCAACGACTCCGCTCCCGGTCTGGACGTCAGTGGTAGTGGCCGAGGATGCAACCAGCTGACGGGCAAGTTCACGGTCACGCAGCTCATCTTCGACCAGTACGGAGAACTCGAGCGAGCCGGTCTTCACTTTGAGCAGCACTGCGAGAACGCCAAGGCGGCGCTGTACGGCATCCTGGATTTCCGGGCTCTACCCACCACCCAAGGACCAGCGAAGCCACTGGTCGTCACGCGTTCCGGTACGGGATCGGGGACTGTGAGATCGACACCTGCTGGGATCGAATGTGGATCTGACTGCAACGAAACGTATGCGTTCGGGAGAAGCGTCGAGCTCATCCCAACGGCGGATGCTGGTTCTGTCTTCCAAGGTTGGAGCGGTGACTGCACGGGCAAGGCGAGCTGCATCGTGAAGATGGGTACCGCGCATAGCGTCGCTGCCGCCTTCGCTCCTTCGGGGACCGTGCCGTCTCCATCACCGACCCCGTCTCCATCACCGACCCCGTCTCCATCATCGACGCCAACGCCATCCACTTCACCGGGGCCGACCCCGTCCCCCAGTGTCACTCCGAACTCCGCACCTACTCCGTCGCCGGATCCGGACCCCGTCGAGCCCGCGTCAACCTCTACGTCAGTACATGTGCTCAGGAAGACGACCTCGATGGTGTCGTTCACCGGCGAGATCACCCCCGCCCCCGCTCGCGCCGGCGTCAAGGTCGCGCTCTACAAACGGGTGGATGGGGCTTTCAAGCTCGTGAGGAGAAACGTGGTCGAGTTGGGGTCCGACGGGCGGTTCGTAGCTCGATTCGAACGTCCACGCCGCCACGGCACGTGCAGGGTGAGGGCACGGTACGAGGGGGACCCGAGCTACCTGGCTAGCCGTGACGCGCTGACCTTCCGCTGCTGACAGAACGCGAACAATTCTGGGTTCGGGACCTTGTCCTGCCGGGCCCCAGCCCTATAAGTTCCCTCTGCACCCGTTGAGTCGTAAACCGGTCCGCCGGGACGAAGGCTCAGCGGGTGCATCTCTTTCTCCGGGCGCCCCCACGGCTACAATCTGGCTCCACCCCATCGGAAAGGCGTCATGGCGGACCCCACTCTGGTCGAGCTCGAAGCGGCTATAAAAGCCTTGCCCGGCGTTCTCGGCTGCGTGATCTTGACCGATGGCGACGGTGCCCCGTCGGAGATCCAAGCGTTCACGCGCCTGGGTACCGAACCCGCCGGCGTTCAAACCGCGGTCGAGGCAGAGGTAGCAGGTAGGGGCCTTGCCGGCTCGCTCCGCCAGGTCTTCGTTTTCGAGCTCGAAGCCGAGTCCCATTTCGGGGATAGAGAGACCCTCGAGCGTGCCGCCGAGCTCGCCGAACAGGAGGCGAGAACCCGCGGCCCCCATGCCGATGCATCCCAGGAGCTTCGCTCTCTCCAGGCGGTTATGACCCACGGTGCCCCCGGCTCGGTCGCGAGGCCACCGCTGCTGCGGGTCAACTTCACCTCGAGCAGCCGGACGTCGGAGGCGACGGTGGCTCTCGGGTCCGAGCATTCCGAAGTCGTAGGCGAAGCGGTTGGCGAGAAGACACCCCATGGCCTGAAGGTGCTGGCCGAGGCGACCCTCGAAGCGGTCGACCAATTGATCGGTGACTCGAAGATCCAGCTCATCGGGGCATCGCTCGTGAGTGTGATCGGCTCCGAAGCGGTCCTCGTAGTCGTCAAAGAGATCGACGGTCCCGAGATGCTGGGGGCCGCGTTGGTGCGCGGGGGACCGGTCACCGAGGCCGCGGTTAGAGCCACGCTCGATGCCGTTAACCGTAGGTTGATGCAGGGCGCCTGAGAGGCGAAAAGGGCCCGTTTCTGGTAGTCTCTGGAGTGTTATAGGAGTGCGAACAGAGTGTGGCTCTACAGCCCCTCCAGCGCTTCTCTCGGGTTTATCAGGTCGTTTATCAAGCGACACATCGGAAGGAGCACTATGCCCATCACCCTGAAAGACGTGCCCGGCATCAGCCCGCACGGCGGCGCCCTCGAGGTCCGCATGGCAGGACAAGACACTCCGATCGCAGAGCTTGTCGAGAAGGCGAAGTCCTACCCGACGATCGCAGCGACCGAACGGCGTGTGCTGTCCGATCTCGAGCTCCTCGCCGTCGGCGCAGTGAGTCCGAACCGTGGCTTCATGACCGAAGCCGACTACACCTCGGTCGTCAACGAGATGCGTCTCGCGAATGGTCTTCCGTGGAGTCTCCCGATCACCTTGCCCGCGACCGACGACGAGGTTGCGAACCTGAAGGTTGGTGAGCCTGCAGCCATCACTTACGAAGGCCGCGTCATCGCGATCATCGAGGTCGAGGACGTGTACAAGTTCGATGCGAGCAACGAGGCCGAGAAGACCTACCGCACGACCGACGACGCGCACCCCGGTGTCGCGTACCTGAAGTCCTTGCCCGGCAACTACGTCGGTGGCGAGGTCACGGTCCTCGAGAACGTCTTCTCCGACGAGTTCACCGAGTACCGCAAGACCCCGATCGAGCTGCGCGAAGAGTTCGACAAGCGCGGCTGGAAGACCGTCGTTGCGTTCCAGACCCGTAACCCGATCCACCGTGCGCACGAGTACCTGACCAAGGTTGCGCTCGAGGGCGTCGACGGCCTCTTGATCCACCCCCTTGTCGGTGGCACGAAGGGCGACGACATCCCCGCCGAGACCCGCATGAAGTGTTACGAGGTCCTGATGGAGAACTACTACCCGGCCGACCGCGTGATCCTCTCGGTGTTCGTCGCTGCGATGCGTTACGGGGGGCCGCGTGAGGCCATCTGGCACGCGCTACTCCGCAAGAACTATGGCGTCACGCACTTCATCGTCGGACGTGACCACGCAGGTGTCGGTGACTACTACGGCTCGTACGACGCGCAGCACCTCTTCGACGAGTTCGATGCTGCCGAGCTGGGCATCGTTCCTCTGAAGTTCGAGCACAGCTTCTACTGCAACAAGTGCGGCCAGATGGGCTCGGACAAGACGTGTCCCCACGGCAAGGAAGATCGTGTCTTCCTGTCGGGCACCAAGGTCCGCGAGATGCTTCAGAACGGCGAAGAGCCGCCCGAGCAGTTCTCCCGCCACGAGGTCGCCCAGATCCTGATCGCCGACGCGAAAGCGAACGCGTAACCATGGCTCTGTTCGGTAAGAAGAAGCAGGAGGAGACCGCTGCACCGGTAGCGCACAAGAAAGGCGACCGTCGCGTCATGGTCATCGGGCTCGACTGTGCCCCCCCGGAGCACATCTTCGACGAGTACAAGGACGAGATCCCGAACATCGCGAAGCTCGTCGACAACGGGATGTTCGGCCCCCTGCAGTCCATCACGCCGCCCATCACCGTTCCGGCGTGGGCTTGCATGATGACGTCGAAGGACCCCGGCACCCTTGGGATCTACGGCTTCCGTAACCGCAAGGACCACACCTACGACGGTCTTGAGTTCGCGACGTCGTTCAAGGTCAAAGAGCCGACGGTGTGGGACATCCTTTCGGAGAACGGTAAGGACGTCATCGTGATGTCGGTGCCGCCGATGTATCCGCCGAAGCCGACGAATGGCATCCAGATCGGTTGCTTCCTCACGCCGACGAACGACGCGGATTACACGTACCCGAAAGAGTTGAAGGCCGAACTCGTCGAGAACGTCGGCGACTTCATCTTCGACATCCGCAACTTCCGTACCGACGACACGCAGTACATCTTGGACGAGGCCTACAAGATGACCGAGATGAAGTTCAAGACGGCCGATTACCTGCTGGCGAACAAGCCATGGGACTTCTTCATGATGGTCGAGATGGGCCCGGACCGCCTGAACCACGGCATCTGGTCGTTCATCGACCCGAACCACCCTCGTTACGAGCCGAACAACCCGTACAAAGACTCGCTGCGTGAGTACTACCGATTCCTCGACGGCAAGGTCGGCGAGCTCCTCGACAAATACGCCGACGATGACACGACCGTACTGGTGGTTTCTGACCACGGTGCGAAGGCGATGATCGGCGGCGTTTGTTTCAACGAGTGGCTGATGAACGAGGGTTACCTCGGCTTCGAAGGCGAACGTCCGTCGGAAGTCACCCCGATCGGCAAGATGGACATCGACTGGTCGAAGACCAAGGCGTGGGGCGACGGCGGTTACTACGGTCGTCTGTTCCTCAACGTCGAGGGCCGCGAGCCGAACGGGATCATCCCGCAGGCCGACTACGAGAAGACTCGCGACGAGCTCATCGCCAAGATCGAAGCGATGGTCGACCACGAGGGCAATCCCATGGGGAACAAAGCCCACAAGCCCGAGGACATCTACAAGGTGCAGAACGGTGTTGCACCGGACCTCATCGTCATCTTCGGTGAGCTCCGCTGGCGCAGCGTTGGTTCCCTGGGCCATAACTCCGTCTACACGTTCGAGAACGACACGGGCCCAGACGAGGCGAACCACGCCGAGTTCGGGATCTTCGTGATGAACAACGCGCCGGGGCAACAGACCGGCCGCAAAGAAGGGCTCCACCTATGGGACGTGCACTGCACGATCCTCGACCTATTCGGTCTCGACCCCGCGCCCGGTGCCCTTGGCACCAGCGCCCTAAAGAAATAGGAGGCTTCACATGAAGCAAGCAAATAGAGAACGCGGTTGTGTCATCTGGTTCACAGGTCTATCCGGCTCCGGAAAGACCACGATCGCTCACGTCGTTGAAGAGAAACTGCTCGACGCAGGCGTCGGTGTGGAGATCCTCGACGGTGACGTCGTCCGCGAGAACCTCAGCAAGGGCCTCGGTTTCTCGGAGGAGGACCGCAACACCAACATCCGCCGGATCGCGTTCGTCGCGCACCTGCTGCAGCGCAATGGCACGTTCGTCATCACCGCCGCGATCTCGCCTTACAAGGCGATCCGCGACGAGGGCCGCGCCATGATCAAGGACTTCGTCGAGGTGTATGCCGAGGCGTCCCTCGAGGTCTGTGAAGAGCGCGACACCAAGGGTCTCTATGCCAAGGCACGTGCCGGCGAGATCAAAGGCTTCACGGGTATCGACGACCCGTACGAGGCTCCCGAGAACGCCGAGGTCATCTGCCACACCGCCGACGAAACCGTCGAGGAGTCAGCGCAGAAGGTCATCGACAAGCTCGTAGAGCTCAAGTACCTCGAGGCGTAGCGCTCAGGCGATACGTCCCTCCGGTCGCGGTCCTCGGTGTCTGACACGAAACGCGTGTGTCAGACACGCTGCGGAGGCTCCCTCCGGGACGTCTCACCTTCGCTTGGTGGATAGATGATCGATCTTCATTCGCACACCACCGTTTCGGACGGTGGCGATTCGCCTACCGAGTTGGTAATCAAGGCTGCGGCCGCGGGTATCACCGCGCTTGCTGTTACCGACCATGACAATGACCTTGGGCTTGATGAGGCTCAGGCGGCCGGGCGCGAGCACGGCGTTGAGGTCATCCGCGGGGTTGAGATCTCTTGTGATGTAGAGGACCTCGAGTCGCTCGGGTATCACCCTGATGGGCGACCGACTATGCATCTGCTCGGCTATTTCATTCCCGAGGGAGATAACCCCCTGACCGATGAGCTTGCCGAGCTTCGACATCATCGGGCAAATCGCAATGTGTTGATCGTCGAGCGGCTTAACGAGCTCGGGATCGGCATCACGTTCGAAGAGGTCGAGAACGAGGCCGGGGGGCCGGGCAGTCAGATCGGTCGTCCGCACTTCGCCGCCGTGCTCGTGCGCCACGGAGCGGTCCCCGACTACCAGACCGCGTTCGACGAGTACCTCGCCAAGGGTGCGAAGGGGTACGTCTCCCGCAAGCTCCTGAAGCCAGCCGAAGCCGTAGCGCTGATGGTGCGGGCGGGAACGGTGCCGGTGCTGGCCCACCCGTTCACGATGAACCTGGAGATCCAAGAGCTCGATCGGTTCGTCGACGAGCTAGTGGCCGCGGGCCTCAAGGGCATAGAGGGGTACCACGGCGACATGCCCGAGGTGCAGCAAGAACCGTTCCGCTCGCTCGGCAAAGCGAAAGGACTGATCGTGTCCGGCGGCAGCGATTACCACGGCGACATGCGCCCCGACCGAGGTCTCCCGGGCGGCAAGCACAACGTGATGGTTCCGGACCCGGTCCTCGATGAGCTCCGGAAGGCGTCGACCGACCTCACCTAGAAGCGCAGGATTCGCCCGGTTTGCACCGAATCTGCTGGCGATGAAGCGTTTCCTGGGCACCCTCTCTTTGCTCTGCATGGTGGCTCTTTACGTGCCCCAGGCCAGCGCCAAAGGGCCCCTGGGGTGCGTCGACAAGGCGGCCCCCAATGAGTGGCCCCTCTATGGCCACGACCGATCCAACACGCGGCATCAACCGAACGCCGGAGACATCTCCACATCCACAGCTCCGTTGCTCGCTCCAGTGTGGGCGTTCTCCGCACGAGATGCTGGGGGCCGCGGTGACTTCACCGGAACGCCGGTGGTGTCCAACGGCTGCGTGTTCGTTGGCTCGAACCAAGGTTGGGTGTTCGGTATCGACGCTGACAGCGGCGAGAAGGTGTGGGCAACGGATGTGTCTAACCACGGAACGATCAACTCTTCGTTAGGCGTTTCCGGCGGCCGCGTGTTTGCGTTCGTTTCGAAAGTTGGCGAACCGTCCGTCATCGCCTTCGATCGCGAGGATGGTGAGGTTCTGTGGCGAACGGTGGTCGACGATCAAGCCGGTGCCGACGCGTTCTCGAGCCCCACGGTCTTCGACGGCATGGTGTTCGTGGGCATCTCAGGCGACGCGGCTCAGCATGCTGACGAGGACGAGCGCCACCAGTTCCACGGAAGCTTCGTCCTCCTCAACGAGAAGTCGGGGGACGTCATCAAGAAGACGTGGACCATCCCCGAAAGCGATTGGGATGAAGGTTTCGCCGGCGGTACCGTGACCGCGGTCCCAGCTATCGACACCGAGTCATCCCTCGCCTACGTTGGAACCGGAAGCTCGTTCAAGCCCCAGAAAGAGCACGAGCGCGCCAACGCGATCCTGAAGGTCGACCTCGACAGGAAGAGCGAGACCTTTGGCGAGATCCTCGACTCTTACAAGGGCGACACCTTCGACACCTTCATCCCGCCGTTCAGCTCGGTGCCGTGTCAAGACCTTCCTATCCCGCCACCGCCACCCATCGTTCCGATCGGCCGTGGCGTCGGAGCCTGCGGAGATGTCGACGTGGACTTCGCTGCATCTCCAAACCTCATGGAGATCGATGGGAAGAAGATCATCGGCGAGAGCCAGAAGTCGGGCGCCTACCACCTCGTCGACGCGGCATCGATGGAAGGGCGTGCGCGCATCGCGTGGGGAAGCCCACAGCCGTTCGGTGGAACATCCACGGCGTACGACGGGACCTCGGTCTTCGGCGCCGGCGCTCCGCCCGGCTACGCGTTCTCTCTGGACCCTGCTGCCGGTGCTCTCCGATGGGTGGCGCCGATCGGAGATGGGGCCCACTACGGACATGCGATGTCGTCGGCGGGCGGAGCCGTGTTCACGGTCGATCTCAAGGGATTCATCGACGCCTACGACGCTGCAACCGGAGTGCCTCTCCTGCACAGGCCCCTCCTGGTCGGCGCGGATACAGGCACTGACACCACGTTCAGCTTCGGTGGTGTGAGCATCGCAAGAGGGACTGTCTTCGCCTCCGTCGGGGTGCAAAGCACCGGCCTCGACCCAACCGGAGATCTGAACGGCTACGTGATCGCGCTTCAGCCTTAACGTCCCCGCGAGTTAGTAGCGGCTGAACTCCCGAGTCTCTTCGTGGAAGTTCTCGACGATCTCTTTGGACAGCGTCGGTCGTGTGCGTTCGATCGCCCACAGGAAGTCGTCAGTCGTGGCTCGCTTGACGCCGTCGCCGAGCACCTCGCGTTCGAAGGCTCTCTGAGCGGCTTTCCGCGCGGCGAACTCGATGTCCGCGGGAGTGAACAGTTCGGAGGCTTCGATCAGTCTCTGTAGATCCGGTCGCTGATCGGTGATCTCGTCCGCGTACCGTTCCCACACGGCCCCCCTAGCCTCCGCATCGGGTGGCCCCACCGGCAACACGTAGTCGAACCGACCGGGCCGGAGGAACGCGGAGTCGAGCCGACCTACCCAGTTCGTCGCACAGACGAGCAAGTGGTGCGGGACATCCCTGAGCCGCGGGATCTGCTTGAGGAACTCGTTCGCGATGCTCGGCGTCACCTTGCGGTCCTCGGTTCGGATCGACGCGATGTCTTCGACCTCGTCGACGAAAACGACAGCGGAGGGCAGCTCGAGGATCCGATCGAACGCGCCGGCGAGCAACTTGGCCTGGCGTTCGGGCCCCTCGCCCGCAAGCTCGGGCGGGTGGATCTCGATGAACGGCCATTCGAGGCGGGACGCGATCCCTTTGGCGAACGTGGTCTTGCCGGTCCCGGGGGGGCCGAACAGAACGACCGCCCGCGGCGGTGACACCGCGTGTCGGGCCGCTTGCTCGGGATTCGCCAGCGGAAGGATGACGCGGCGCTCGATGATCTCTTTCGCTTCGTCGATCCCCTTCAACTGTTGCCACAGGCCGGGGTCGATCCGACGCGCACCTAGCTCGCTCAGGCGCGATGGCTCCACAACTCCGCCGGACAGCTCTCGTTCGTAGATCACCGATGCCGGATCCGTTTGGAACCCATCGCGGGTTAGTGCTGCACGAACGTCTTCGTCACCGTCGGTGAGCGCGTAGACCTTGCGTACGCCCTTCTGCGACAGCCTCGCGGACACTTCATCGAGGAGGCTGCCGATCACGTCCAGACGCCCGCTGCCCACCTCGGTCGAGGTGGTCCTGAAGATCCACCCGATGACCCCCGCAGCGGAGGCCAAGCTCATCCCGAGCAGGCCCCGGTCATCCTCTGCAAGGAGGGCAACGGTGGTCTCTGAGCTCAACAGGTCTACGGCTTGGTCGACGGTGAGGCCGTCGGCGCCGATCGGAAGTGCACGCGTGCGCTGCCACAGCTGCAGAACCTCTCCGAGGTCCTGTGCTTGGTACGGCCGGATCGTTGCGATCATCTCGTTCCTATCTGTGGGTGCGAAAAATCAGACACCGTAGCTCACCGCCACCCCTAGGGAGATGTTCTTGAGATGGATCGTCGATTCCTTCCCAGAGCCGACCTGGGAGACTAGGGGCATGAGCAGACGCGAGACGGCCACTTCGGTTAAGAGAGACCGTAGGGAGGACATCCTTCAGGCGAGTCTCAAGCTCTTCGCCGAGAAGGGGTTCCACGGCACCTCGATGCGCGACATCGCGCGTTCGGCCGACATCACCGAGGGCCTCATCTACCACTACTTCGCCTCGAAACGCGATCTCTTCCGGGCCATCATCGAGGAGCATTCGTTCCTCCCCTTGCTGCGTTCGCTACCGGACCTCGGCGAGTGGCTCGACCTGAAGGACCTCTTGATCGTCCTCGCCAGGGGCTTCTACGACGTGCTCGGCCGCAACCACGACCTCACGCGCTTGTTGCTTCAGGAGGTTCAGGTCTTCCCCGAAGAACGTGAGGCGTTCTTCGCCGATGCGATGAAGGAATCGATCACCGAGCTGGCGGCGATCATGGAATCGCGCATGAACGACAAGGCCCGTGGTCAGGTCGATCCGCAGGTGATCGCACGCATCTTCTTCAACTCCTTGCTCGCATTCTTCGTCGAGCAAGAGATCCTCGGTGGCAAGAACATCCTTCCGGCGGACGAGCAGGTTTACGTCGAGCATCTCGTCGACATGGTGGTGAAACGGGTCGGTATAGGCAAACGACCCGGAGGCCCGAAACTCGTTTCTTAGGCGGCTGCTCCGGGGGTGACCTGGGCGAGTACCCCTTCCGAGATCGTGATCAGCACCGATCTCCATTCCGCATCGGGAAGTTGGGAAAGGGCGTCTAGCGCCAGTCCTATGTAGTGCTGCGCTTGCTCGTAGGTAGCTTCGAGCGCACCCGTCGACTCGAGCATCGGCAAGACGACCCCGAGCTCACGCTTCCCGGGTTCGAGCTGGGCAGCAACCGCCGGGTCACGCTGACTCGCGATCAAGACCGGAAGCGTGAAGACGCCTTCTTTGAGATCTGTCCCTGGTGTCTTGCCCGTGATCTTGGGATCCCCGACGAAGTCGAGCAGATCGTCGACCATCTGGAAGGCAAGGCCGAGGTTCTCCCCGTAATCCGCAAGCCGGCTGTGCAGGGTTGGATCTGCTCCCGACGTGGTCGCCCCGAGTTCGCATGAAGCCCGGAACAATGCCGCCGTCTTGCGCCTGATCGTCTCGACATACTGCGAGGCGCTGCGGGTCGGATCGCCCAAGCGCTCTGTTTCGGCGATCTGTCCCTCGCAGACATCGGCCAACGCGCGCGCAAGGATCCTCGGCACATCGCCCCCCGCTTGCGCACCGAGCAACGAACCCGACGCGAACAGGAAGTCACCCGCGAGGATGGCTACTTCGTTGCCCCATTTCGAGTGAACACTTGGCGCACCACGGCGCACCAAGGTCTCGTCGATGACGTCATCGTGATACAGGCTCGCGAGGTGGAGGAGCTCGACCGCGGCAGCGCCAAGGTCGGTCTCTTCACGCCCGGCCTCACCCGATCGCGAGGTTGCGAGGACGAGAGCGGGACGAAGGCGCTTGCCTCCGGCTTTGATCAAGTGGGTGGAAGCTTCCTGGACCAGCGGATAGATCGACGCGCTGGCCGTCTCCATGAGCAGCTCTTCGACCCGCACGAGGTCGTCGGCCAACCACGAAGGAGAGTTCACTCCCCGGTGACCTGGATCACGTAGCGGCGCGGGCGGGAGGAGTCCAGCTCGACGAAGAGGACCTGCTGTCCGTCACCGAGTTGCAACTCCCCTGCCACCACCGGAAGGCTCTCGGACACCTTTCCCATTACCGCATTCATCAGATGGGCGGGGGCGTTGGCAGGTTCGTCGTCCACGAGGTTCTCGGTGCGGATCGAGAGATCGTCATGGGCGTAATAGGCATCTTGTGGAGCGAGGCGGTCCATGGCTGCGTGTAGCGATGCCACGAGCTCGGGCGTCGGCGTTGCGACCAAGACCGAACAGGTCGTGTGGGGGCAGAAGACCAAGACACAGCCGTTCAGCACCCCCGAGGCCGAGACCACGGACCGAACGTCCTCGGTCACGTCCACGAGGTCGAAGCGTCCCGAGGTGCTAACTGAGAAGTCCTTCGAGAAGATCACCCCGCGATTCTTTCGCATCCGGAGGGGGTTTGGGATTGAGCATCCGTTCAAGCGCGATGGTCGGGTGACCAGCGCGGAAAGTCCACATCATGCCTATATTCAAGCCATGACAAAACTTCCAGAACAGATCGAAGAGCTACTGAACGTCGCCCTGGTCGCCGAGCTCACCGTGCTCGATCCCAAGGGCCGCCCGGTCACGTACCCGCTGATCCCGTTGTACGACGGCGAGAAGATCTACATGACTTCGAGCGTGCTTTTCTCGAAGAAGCTCGAGCACATCAAGAACGACCCACGCGTGTCGGTGACCATCACCGACCCGATCGCGGCCCCCGTGGAGCCCTTCCGCCGAGCGACGATCCAAGGCAACGCCCGGATCGTGGAAGACGACCTGCATTCGGGATGGGAAAGCGTGATGCCCTTGTGGACGGCGAAGGAGCCGATCATCGCCGACCTCATCAAGAAGCGTTTCGCGATGCCGTTGTTCTGGGAGCGCTCGGTCATCGAGATCGTTCCAACCCGTGCGTTCTTGTGGTCGACCGGTGAGACGAACCAGACCCCCGAGGTCTTCAACGTTGGAGCGGCTGCCTGATGGCGCGCTCGACCGTAAGAGAAGACGTGATCGCAGATGTCGCTGATTACACGCACGCCGTGATCGCGTACGCCGACGAGACGGGCCACCCGGTGAACGTTGCGGCGAACTTCCGAACCGACACGGAACGGGGGGTCATCGTCCTCGACGCCCCACAGATCCCGGGAAGCCCCGGGGTGGGCAGCGAAGTGAACGTCATCTTCAGCCACATCCGCCCCTATCCCGGCGTCGGCTATGACCAGCGCCGCTACGTGAGTGTCTGGGGAACCGTTTCGGCGGCGAACGGCACTCTGGAAGTCAAACCGTCACGAACCCACGGATGGGACGAGGAGCGCATGTCGTTCTTCGAGCTCTGCGAGCGCAGCGTCCCTTCTGCTCACGAATACATGCGCAAACTCAGCGCAGAGCGCGGCGAAGAAGTGAAGCCGACGATGTCTCTCGGCTGGCTGTTCTTCCTTGCAACGCGCGTTCCGTTCCTTACCGCAACGTTCGTGCCCGTGTTCCTCGGCGCCGTGATCGCTAGGTTCCACGGACACTCCGCATGGTGGGTCATGTTGCTAGCGCTTCTGGGCGCGTCTGCGATCCACCTCGGTCTCAACGTTGCCAACGATGTTTCGGATGCAACGAGCGGAGCCGACGAGGCGAACGTCAATCCGACGATGTTCAGTGGCGGATCACGCGTCATCCAGTACGGCCTGGTGTCCCTCAAGGCCATGAAGATGACGTCACTCATCTGCTACGCGATCGGCATCGCGATCGGCATCTACCTGACCGTCGTCGCAGGGCCTCAACTGCTGTGGATCGGGGCGGCCGGACTGTTCCTGTCGTTCTTCTATACGGCTCCCCCATTCAAGCTCGTACACAGGGGGCTTGGGGAGATCTGCGTGGCCCTCGGATTCGGCCCCATCATGGTTCTGGGGACCTATTACGCCGTCAGGGGCGCTTCGGCGGGTGACGGTGGCCTGTCCTTCGAGGCGTTCTACGCGTCCCTTCCCGTGGCCCTACTGATCATGCTGGTCCTGTACGTGAACCAGATCCCCGACCGTCCCGCCGACGAGCGCGCAGGCAAGCGGACGATCGTGGTGCGACTCCCCCAGCGGTCCATCGTTACCGGGTACGCCGTGTCGGTGGCTGCGACCTATCTGTTGATCGCGGTCGGAGCCGTGACCGGGATCATGCCGATATGGACCCTGCTGGGTCTCGCGACGATCCCGTTGGCACTGCAGGTCTACAAAGGGATCTCCTCGCACTACGAGAGCCCGTACGAGTTGATGGGCGCGATGGGCAAGAACATCCAGCTGCACCTATTCACGGGACTGGCCTTGATCGTGGGGTACGTGGTCGCGATCCTGGTCTAGATTCCAGAGCATGTTCATCACACGCGCAACGCGACACGATGCTGATGACATCGTGTCATTGCTGGCCACGAACGAATGGGACGACGACTTCGATCCGAAGAAGGGCAAGTCGTTCATCGCGCGCGACGGAAGCGTGATCGGCCACGTTCAGATGGTCGAGGTCGGGCCTCAGACGGTCGTTATCGACCAGGTGCTCGTGCACCCCGAGCGCAGGGGGAGTGGCATCGGGACCCAACTGTTGCAGGGCGCGATGAACAGCATCGGCGGAAAGCTGTTCCTCTGTTGTCACGAGGAGCGGATCCCGTTCTACGAACGCTTGGGTTTCGAGTTACTTCCGAACGGATACGACGATGCCCCCGAGTCGGTGCAAGGGTTCTGGCGTGAAGTGGACGACTATCCGACCGCGCCGGACCACGTCCACTTCTTCATGACCGCGCGTTGAGCGCTCTTAGGCGCAGTTAGGCCAGCGGCTCGTCTGTCCCGCAGCCAAGAGTCTTGCGGCGGTCCGGGCTTGTGCAGTGGGGTCGTAGATTGAGCCGTATCCGTACGCCGACCATGTTGGCTGGTCGAACTGGAACAGGCCGTAGTAACCCGCGCCGTTGTACGCCTGAACGTTCAATGCCGATTCGCATGTGGCAACCGAGTAGAGGTATCCACCGTCGATCCCGAACTCGGAAGCAGCGTCGTAGATGACTTCGGCCAAGGAACCCGCGGGCGGTACGTACGGCTCCGGTTCTTCGGTTGGGGAGGGGGTGGGGGCGGGGCGGGTCCTGAAGGACGCGCTCCGGAAGCGCATCATCCCGACCGCGCTCTCTGTGGTCTCGATGCCTCCCTGAGCGGGTTGGAAGCCCGCCATCAAGCGGCCCCCCATGGTGATCGGGCCGCGGGCGAAGGGGATGCCGGCGGCCGCGCCGAGGACACAGGTGATCCAGAAACCGATAACTACCCGGCGGATCTGTCTTCGGCGTCCCTCGGCACGTCTCGCGCGCACGGAGAAAGACAACTTCTTCTTCAAATGACCTCCCAAGAGGCTGGGGCGTCAGGGTTTGACGCTCCCGCGGTTCCGCGATGCTCCGGGCTGTTTGCCCGAACCTACTAATCGCTAAACACCAGCTAGCACATGTGAATTGGCGCACAATGTCTCAAAGTTGGCACCGGGCTGCCCCTTCGTGGGGCAACATGCTTGCTTAGGGGCCTAGATTCGCCCCTGAAGTGGTGATTCCTGCCACATCGTATCCTTAGCGCATGCCTACAGCCTTGATCACCGGGATCACCGGCCAGGACGGGTCCTACCTCGCCGAGCTCCTGCTGGGGAAGGGCTACGAGGTCCACGGCCTGGTCAGGCGCTCATCCAGCTTCAACACGGCCCGTCTTGACAATATCTACCAGGACCCGCACGAGGC
>JAXDJJ010000028.1:0-23679 GCA_034665745.1 Actinomycetota bacterium
TTCGAGCGAAGGGGAGGAGGCTCGCCAGGCGCGGATCCTTCTCCGCATCGATCTGCTTCTTGAGCTTGTAGGTGCGGTCATGCGATGCGCCCAGGACGGTCTCGTCGATGCCCGGGCGGATCGATGCAGCCTCGCCCGGCCCCCGGAACGCGGTCACCTTCATGTCCTCCAAGCTCCCGGTCAGAACGACCCCGCGCTTGAAGTTGAACGATTCGCATACCCGGGTGAGCAGGGCCGCGCAGATGTCGGCCGGCTTGTGCAGGGCTTCGAGGTCGGAAGCCATCGCGGCAAGGTCTTCCATGTCGGCTTTGCGGCGCTTCAGCTCTCTCTCGTTCAGCTGCGAGAAACGTGCGGTGACCAACGCGACGACGAGCAACGAACCGATCCCGAACAACGCGGCGTGGGTGAATGCCGAGCTATCAACGTTTGGGCTCCCGAATACCTGGTCTTTCACCTGAAGAACGTCGCTGGTCTGCGCGAAATAGACAACGAAACTGAGAAGCGAGTGCCACAGGGTGATCTTGAGACCCGTTCGATACGACGCGAGGAGGGTGACCGCGATCACGTGAACGAACAACAGGAAGCGCATCGGGCTGAGCACTCCACCTGCTACGTAGAGCACCCATGCCAGATAGATGCCGTCGACGAGCAAGGAGATGCTGATGATCGCGAGGCCGCGGCCCGTGTCCATACGCCGAAGGCCTTCGGCAGCCGCCGTTACCAGCAGATAAAGAGCCGTACCGAGAAGAAGATCCGAGAAGCCCGCACCGATGACGTCGGGTACGAAGAGGCCGGCGCCAAGCACGATCGCGGCAAGTACACCGCGCAAGAGTTGGAGCGAACCCATCCGCTCTGCGAGTGAAGTGATCTCAACCGACTGTGGGCGAGCCCCCTGTGGCCCGGCGACCATCTATGCCCCTTAAGTGAAGCTCAATAGGTCGTGTTCAGAGTCCACGGGTGCGAGAGCGAGTTTCGGGTCCCTCCTGTCGATCCGGTTCTGAACCATGAGGAATGCGATCACCATCAGCGTGAGCAGTGCCGGGAAAACCGCCTGCTGGGCGGCTTCGGTAGCGATGTCCCCAATCGACGAGATGAAGCTGCGCTCGTTCGACGTAGTTGCGGTTGCGGTGAAGTCTCTGCCGGTCGCCTTGGCATCGGACACAGACTTGGCGTCTGCTGCCAGCGCCGCCGCAAGGGTCTCTCCTAGGACGTCGGTGTTGTCTTGACTGACCGACGGCGAGGTCGAGTGAGTGCGGTCCTTGGGGTTGTTCGTCTTGTTGTCCTTCTTCTTGCCGCTGTGACCTTTCAGGCCGCTCGTGACGCGATCCACAGCCTCCTTCGCTCCGCCAACGACGACGCCGAGTGAACCTCCGACCTGTCCTGCGGTCTCTTCAGCTTTGTCTTTCGAGTGGTCGACCGTGTCTTTGACGCCATCGGTGATGTCCGTGATGGGGTCGCCGCTTCCGGACCCTCCGGAACCTCCCGGGTCGCCGCCGGCGATCGGGTCCGTGATGTCCCCGATGATGCCGCCACCGCTCGAAGAGCCACCGCCGGTGTCAGCCCCGCCACCGCTGCTGCCACCACCCGTGATCGGGTCGGTCACGCCGCCAACGGCGTCGCCGATGCCACCGATCTGGGCACTCGCGGCAGGCGCAAGCAGAGCCGTGAGCACCATGGCCAGGAGGAACACGGCCATGACGCGGGGTGCGGATCGGGTGATGAAGCTTCGGGCCTTCATGTGATTCGTATCGGCAGGCCTCTGGTAATTCTTGACTAGTCCGTTCAATCGGAAATATATGCGCCGATGGTGTATAAACATGCGCCCATGGGGCTTACAGCGAACATCTTGGGTGCATCCGGATACAGCGCGGGAGAGCTGTTGAGGCTCCTTTCGGGCCACCCCGCGATAACCGTCGGGGTGCTCGGGGCTCACACCCGAGCCGGCCAGGCGGTCGGGCTCACCCACCCCCATCTCTACGAACACCGAGACGACGTCTTCGTCGACGTCCAGACCGCTGCGGGGGCCGGGGGAGACCTGTTGTTCTCGTGCATGCCGTCGGGCTCGCTCGCAGCCCTCGGCGAGGCGGTGTCCGCACCGCTCGTCATCGATCTGTCTGACGACTTCCGCGCTGCGCCCGATTGGGTCTATGGACTCGTCGAGCACGCACGAGACCGCGTGGGAGACGCGACCAGGATCGCTAACCCAGGTTGTTACCCGACCGCGACCTTGCTGGGCCTCGTTCCCTTCGCCCGCTCGGGACTCATCGGCGGGCCCGTGATCGTCGACGCGCTGTCGGGGGTATCGGGGGCAGGCAAGGGTCTCGACGACTCGCTGTCGTTCTCTGCTCTTCATGGCAGCTCAACCGCGTACGGGGCGACGATGCATCGCCACGTCCCCGAGATGGAGCGCGGTCTTGTTTCGTTCGGTGGAGCAGACCTGACGATCTCGTTCACGCCTCATCTGGTGCCGATGGCACGAGGGCTGTTGGTCACCGCTCGTGCGCCGCTCAACGGCACCCTGGACGATGCCGGCGCGCTGGCCGTGTTGCATGAGGCCTACTCGGACGAACCGTTCGTCACCGTCACCGACGCATGGCCGTCGACGAAAGCGGTGCAGGGGAGCAACCATGCGCTGGTCTCGGCACGCGTTGACGACCGCACCGGCCTCGTGATCGTGTCCGCCACGATAGACAACCTCGTCAAGGGGGCCGCGGGACAAGCCTTGCAGAACGCGAACGTTGCACTCGGCCTCGACGAGACCCTTGGGCTCGAGCAGATCGCGGTGTGGCCATGAGATGGCCCACCGGTTTCACCAGCTCCGGCGTCGCCGCGGGGATCAAGCCGAACGGTGACAAGGATCTCGCCGTCCTCGTCACGGAAGCTCCCGTCCAGTGGGCGGGCACGTTCACTCACAACGCGTCGGCGGCTGCGTGCGTCCACTGGTGCCGCGGCCAGTTGGGCCACCCTGTTCGCGCCATCGTCGTGAACAGTGGCAACGCGAATGCCTGCACGGGAAAGTCCGGCGCCGCTGCCGTCGAGGAGACGGCAATGGCTGCGGCGGATGCACTCGGGTGCTCGCGTGACGAGATCCTCGTGTCCTCGACCGGCACGATCGGCATCCCATTGCCCGTCGAGCGTTTGACATCTGCTCTGCCCGGAGCCTTCGCGGGCCTCGGCCCGGACGTCGGGGAATTCGGTCACGCGATCATGACGACCGACAGCCGCATGAAGGTGGCCACTGCCGGTGCAGGCGATGCAACCGTCGTCGGCGTCGCCAAGGGGGCCGCGATGCTGGCTCCGAACATGGCAACGATGCTCGCGTTCATGACGACCGATGCCGCGGTGCCGGACGGTGCGCTCCAGAAGGTTCTTACGGCCGCGGTGGGGCAGAGCTTCGACCGCATCTCGGTCGACGCGTGCGAATCCACGAACGATTCCGTCTTCCTGCTGTCTAGCTCGGCGGTCGAGACGACCGTGGATGCCCTGGCGCGAGCGGTCACCGAAGTCTGCAAGGACCTTGCCGAGCAGATGGTCCGAGACGCCGAGGGCGGCTCGAAGTTTGTTCGCATCCAGGTGACGGGCGCGGCCGATGATGCTGCTGCGGTCTCGTTCGGCCGCTCCATCGCGGCGTCTGCTCTCTGGCGCGCGGCGGTTAACGGCGCCGACCCCAACTGGGGCCGCGTCCTTGCTGCACTTGGCTCCGTCGATCGCACTTTGGATATCTCGGAGGTCACCGTCGCCATCGGCCCCGAGACCTTGTTCGATCGTGGCGAGCCGTGCGGGTCGATCGAGGCGGCACACAAGGCCATGAGCGGCGATGAGTTCACGTTGTCTTGCGTCGTCGGTGGCGGTACGGGCGTTGCGGAGATCCTGTCGAGTGACCTTTCTACCGACTACGTCACGCTGAACGCCGAGGGATCGACGTGAGCACCTCCGTAGCGTCAGCGAAAGCAGCGACCCTTCTCGAGGCGTTGCCCTACATCCGCGCATGGCGGGGGCGAACGATCGTTGTGAAGATCGGTGGGGCAGCGTTGGACGACGACAACCTTGCATCTCTGGTTGCGGAGGACCTCGCACTCTTGACCCTCGTCGGCTTGCGGGTAGTGGTGGTTCACGGTGGGGGGCCGCAGGTGTCCGAGGCCATGAGGACAGCGGGCATCGAGCCAACCTTCATCTCGGGGCTTCGCGTTACGACCGATGCTTCGATGGAGATCGTCCGTCAGGTACTCGTGGGATCGATCAACAACTCTTTGGTTGCGCGCCTATGTGGATCAGGTCTCCGCGCGGTCGGACTGTCCGGCGCGGATGCGGGGCTCATCGTTGCCGAGAAGGTCGCGGGTCCCGATGGTGAGGACCTTGGGAACGTAGGCCGAGTGGTGTCGATCCAGACCAGCGTCATCGACTCGCTCCTCGACGAGGGATACACCCCGTGCATCGCGTCGGTGGCCCCAGACCTGACCGGATCCCCCCTGAACGTGAACGCCGACGCGGTAGCCGGCGCACTGGCAGCCGCGGTCAAAGCCGAGAAGTTGGTCTACCTGACGAACGTCGATGGTCTCTACGGTGACCTCGGTGACAAGGGGTCGTTGATCTCGGAGTTGAAGGCCGACGAGCTCGGCGTCATGGCGGGCAGCCTTTCCGAGGGGATGCGACCGAAGGCAGCCTCCATCGTGACCGCCCTTGGTGAGGGGGTCGGTAAGGCCCACATCCTCGACGGACGCGTGCCCCACGCTCTCCTTCTAGAGATCTTCACCGACGAGGGCATCGGCACACAGGTGCTGTCATGACCCCGCTCCCAACGGTAGCGCCCGCCGACATGATGATGCGCACGTACAAGGACCGCCCCATCTCGTTCGTCTCGGGGCAGGGTTCGACCCTCGTCGACGATGACGGTGACGAATACCTGGATCTCGTCGCGGGCATCGCGGTCGCAGGCGTCGGTCATTCACACCCAAAGGTGGCCGCAGCGATCGCGTCGCAAGCCGCAACCTTGATCCATACATCCAACCTCTATGGCACCACCCCGCAGGTCGAGCTTGCGGATCGTCTCGCAGAGATCAGCGGGGGGAAGTTGTCGTTCTTCGCAAACTCGGGGGCCGAGACGATCGAGTGCGCCTTGAAGCTCGCTCGCAGGTTCCACGACGGAGCGCGCACCGGTTTCGTCGCCACGGATGGCGGGTTCCACGGCCGCACGTTCGGTGCCCTGTCTGCAACGGGCCAGCCGGCCAAGCAAGCGCCCTTCGCACCGATGGTTCCGGGCTTCACTCACGTTCCTTATGGCGACCTCGGCGCACTCGAGGCTGCAGTGGACGGCGATGTTGCCGCGGTCCTGCTCGAGCCCATCCAGGGTGAGGGTGGTGTGGTCGTGCCGCCCCCCGGATACATCCAGGGGGCCCGTGACATCTGCGACCGAACCGGCGCTCTGTTGATCCTCGACGAGGTCCAGACGGGACTCGGACGCACCGGCTACTGGTTCGCAGCCGAGCACGACGGTGTCGATCCCGATATCGCCTGTCTCGCGAAATCACTCGGTGGCGGACTGCCGATCGGAGCCTGTCTCGCGCGACCGGACGTCGCCGAGAGATTCCAACCGGGAGATCACGCAACGACGTTCGGAGGCGGCCCGGTGCAGTGCAGCGCAGCCATCGCCACCCTCGACGTGATCGTCGAGGAAGGATTGTTGAACCGTTCCGCGACCGCAGGCCAACGCTTCGCCGGGGGATTGAAGGCCCTGGGCCGCGGCACCGTGAGGGGCCGCGGCTTGATGCTGGCCTTGGACCTCGAAGCCCCTATCGCCGGCGCGGTCACCGCTGCCGCGCTGGAGCGCAAGGTGCTGGTCAACGAGGTGTCCGCGTCGGCCATCAGGATCACGCCACCCTTGGTGATAACCGACGACGAGATCGATCACGCGATCGGCGTCCTTGCAGAGGTGCTCGATGAGATCTGATCGCATCAAAGATCTCGTTCGCATCCTGCGCGCCGGGCACGCCGCTACGCAGCAAGAGATCGTCGCGGCCCTCAACCAGGCAGGACATGATGTGACGCAGGCGACCGTGTCGCGCGACCTCCAGGAGGTCGGCGCGGTGAAGGTGAGGGCCGGTAGTTCGCTCGAGTACCGCTTGCCCGACGAGGTCCCTCGTACGGCCGGCAGCGACCTGATGGCGCGCAACCTGCGTCGCACCTTGCAGGACTTCGCCCTCGACGTGCGACCTGCCTCGAGCATCGTTGTCGTGATCACAGCACCAGGCCACGCTTCGGCGGTTGCACGCGCTATCGACCTCGCCGGGCTCGAGGATGTCGTAGGCACCGTTGCGGGCGACGACACGATCTTCGTTGCAACCCCCTCAGAAGCAGCGGCTCTGTCCGTCGTCACTAGCTGGACGTCGGTATCGCAAGGCTCATTCACACCAACCTCCGTGGAAGGAGACAACTCACGATGAAGAAGGTCGTTCTTGCGTACTCAGGTGGGCTCGACACATCGGTCGCGATCCCGTGGCTGTCCGAGCAGGGTTACGAGGTGGTCGCGGTTGCCGTCGATGTCGGGCAGGGCGGCGACCTGAGCGCCGCGGTAGCGCGCGCAACCAAACTCGGAGCGATCGACGCACGTTCGGTCGATGCCCGTGATGAATACGCACAGGACTTCGCGTTCGCGGCCCTGCGCATGAACGCTCTCTATCAAGGTCGCTATCCACTGGTCTCGGCCCTCTCGCGCCCGCTCATATCGCGCGTGCTGATCGAGGTTGCCGAAGAGGTCGGGGCCGACGCTGTCGCGCACGGTTGCACCGGCAAGGGGAACGACCAGGTCCGTTTCGAGGTGTCGTTGAGCGCGCTCGCTCCCGACATCGAGGTTTTGGCGCCTGTGCGCGACTGGGGCATGACCCGCGCGGACACGATCGCCTATGCCGAGGAGCGCAAGCTTCCGATCACTACGACGAAGTCGTCGCCCTACTCGGTCGACGAGAACCTGTGGGGGAGAAGCATCGAGTGCGGCGTGCTGGAAGACCCCTGGACGGTGGCCCCCGACGACATCTTCGAGCTAACGCAGTCGCCTGCGGATGCGCCCAGTGAGTCATCCGAGGTCGAGATCGCGTTCGAACACGGTGTCCCCGTCGCGGTTGACGGAGAGACCCTTGACCCAGTCGCTTTGATCCAGACCCTGGAGAAGAAGGTGGGTCAGTACGGCTTCGGTCGCATCGACCTCGTCGAAGACCGCGTCGTAGGCATCAAGTCGCGTGAGATCTACGAGGCCCCCGCGGCTCTCGCTTTGATCGCGGCACACGCCGACCTCGAGGCGATGACCCTCGAGCGTGCGGTCGCGCGTGAGAAGCGCGTGTTGGATGCGAAGTGGAGCGAGATCGTCTACGAGGGTCTGTGGTTCTCCCCCCTACGCGAGGCGATCGACGCGTTCGCAGCTACGACGCAGCCCTTCGTGTCGGGTGAGGTTCGTCTCAGACTGACGCCCGGCGGGTGCTTGCCCATCGCGCGCCGTTCATCCCAGTCTCTCTACGAGACGTCTCTGGCGACCTACGACGAGGGCGACCTGTTCGACCAGAGCCAGGCGGCCGGATTCGTGAAGCTCTGGGGCCTCCCTGCGAAAACCCACGCAGCGAGAAGCAAACGCGCGTGAACGAGGGCAAACCGCTGTGGTCGGGACGGTTCGCGGGCAACCCCGCCGCGGACCTCATGAGGCTGACCTCTTCGATAGAGGTCGACTTCGTGCTGCTTCCTTACGACCTTGCGGCTACGAAAGCGCATGCCCGCGCTCTCGAGAAAGCGGGTCTGCTCGAACCGGATGCTGCGTTCGCGATCACAGACGCATGTGACGAGATGGAGCAGCAGGTGATCGCCGGGGAGCTCGCGCCTTCGCCGGAGGACGAAGACGTGCACTCGTTCGTCGAGCGCATCCTGACCGAACGACTCGGTGAGACCGGCAAGCGCGTGCACGCCGGCCGCAGCCGCAACGATCTCGTCGCCACCGACCTGAGGTTGTGGTGTCTCGACGCCGCCGCCGGTCTGAAGGATGGTGTCGCGGATCTACTCGAGGTCATCGCTCGGCTCGCAGAGACACATGCCACCGCAGTGATGCCCGGCTACACCCACCTCCAACGCGCTCAGCCGGTGTCACTGGGGTTTCACCTCGCGGCTCATGGTTTCGCCCTGGTTCGCGACGGTGCCCGCTTCGACCACGCGATCGAGGCCGCAGGAACGTCGAGTCTCGGCGCGGGTGCCCTAGCCGGGACGACATTGCCGATCGATCCGGCGGTTGCTGCCGGCGAGCTTGGGTTCAGCAACCACTTCGATAACGCCATGGATGCAGTCTCGGATCGTGATTTCGCTTGCGATCTCGCATACGCGAGCGCGCTGTGCTGCGTTCACCTCTCGCGCCTCGGTGAGGAGATCGTGTTGTGGACCTCGAGCGAGTTCGGCTTCGCACGCTTGAGCGACGAGTGGTCGACGGGATCGAGCATGATGCCCCAGAAGCGCAACCCGGACGTTGCTGAACTGGTTCGTGGCCGCGCGGCCCCCGCGATCGGCGAACTCACCTCGCTGCTATCCCTGTTGAAGGGCATACCCCTTGCCTACGACCGCGATCTTCAGGAAGACAAGGCTTTGATCTTCTCGACCGTGGCGCGCACGGCTGGGTGTCTCGAGGCGATCGCGAAGCTGCTGGACAGCTTGACGTTCGACGGCGATCGACTGGAAGAAGCCGCCGCGGGTGGTGGCGCGTGGGCGACCGACCTCGCGGAACGTTTGGTGAGACGGGGGGTTCCGTTCCGTGCCGCGCACGAGACCGTCGGCCGTCTGGTCAAGGAGCTAGAGACGCGCGGCTCGCAGCTGACCGGCCTGACGGCTCAGGAGCTACAAGGGCTCGGCTTCGAACCAGGGGATGTAGAGGTAGCCGATCCCTCTCGAAGCATCGAAGCTCGGAACGGTCCGGGCGGTACCGCACCGGCCCGGGTCCTTGAACAGGTAGCAACCCTGAAGGCTGCTGCCGCGGAACTCCGCTAGATCTCGGTTATCGGGTCGCCGACCCGGATGGTCCCGGACTCGAGGATCTCGGCTCTCAATCCACCGCGGTGCTTCAAGGGCTCCCGGATCGGTTTGCCCGCCAGCTTCTGCATGTAGTCGCACGGCTCAGCAAGCTTGATGCCGCGCATGGTCGCGTCTCCTACCTTGAACGTCTTACCGACGAGGTGGTTCAACGCGATCCCACTCGTGACGATGTTGCGTCTCACATCGGTTGCCGAAGCCTCGATCCCGTAGTCGCGCACGACCGCCTCGATCGCCTCCGACTCGATCAGTGTCGCTTGCCGTTTGGGCTCGAGCTTCTTGAACTTGCCCGTGCCCTCGAAGTAGCGATCGCCCTCGAGCCCCTTGCCGGCGTGGGCAACGACTTCAGGAACCGATGAGATGGGCTCGGCTTCTGCCTGAGCGATGAGGATCTCCTTCACAGTGGCACCCATGGCCCCAGGTTATCGTCGGCCCGGTGAAAAGAGCAGCGGTTGGCGGGGCACATCGGGGGCCGGTAGCGCCGACGAGGCAGCGCCGAACGCTGCGTTTCGTCCAGCTCTCCATGGTCGCTGTGGGGTTGGGACTTGTCGCGTTCGGGCTCTATTCGTTCTCGGCCAGGACGACCTCGCAGGCGATCGTCCTTCTGGTCCTGGGCGCGGTGATGGGAGTCGCCGCATACTCATTGTCGGACGGGCCGAGTGTGCGGATCCCCACGCCCGCCCGCTTGGATGAACTCGCCGGGCGAGCCGAGCAGGTCGCGATAGAGAAGGCCGCCGACTAGCTCTTCGGGATCCGGGCCCTTATCTCTGCGAGCAGGACCGATGATCTCGTCTCGGCCGTCTTGGGTCGAGCCAGATAGGCGTCGACGTCTTGGATCGTGTCGATGTCGAGCTCGAGGCGAGGCAAGGCCAACATCGTGCACCTCTTCCCCAAACGCTCTGCCTCGGCGATGTGGGCCTTGAAGCTGAACTCCCCGAACATCGGTTGGACGACGTCGCCGGGAGATAGGTACAAGCCGTTCGTCCCGCCGTCGCGAGATGGGACGACGACGACATCGGATGTCGAACCGGTGTCATGGATGTCCTGAAGGTCGCCGGCCCACGCAAGGGGGACATCGGTCGGGATGATGGTCACGGACTCGGCTCCGGCTCCTATGGCGGCTTGGATGCCTGCTTCCAAGGCGCGGTTCAGGCCGTCACTTGGGTCGTCGGCAAGGTTGAAGCCACGGTCCTTCGCCCCTTGGCGGACCTCATCGTCGTCACTCACCACCCACCACTCGAACATCTCCGCCGAGCTGCACAGATCGAAGGCATCGTCGAGCAGAGCGCGGGCGATGGCAGCTCTTTCCTCCTCGGTGACGTGCGGCAGCAAGCGCCGTTTGGCGCGGCCCAAGCCTTTAACGGGAAGAAGTCCAGCGTCCATGGCCAGCAGACTAAGGTTTGCGCCCATGGAGACGAACGACAGGAAGCACTGGAAGCACCTCTACGAGGAGATCGTCGCGACAGACATCTGTTGCGGCTGCTCGGCATGCATCGTGGCGTGCCCGCACAAGGTCCTCGAACTCTCCGATTTCGATCCCGTCCAGACCGACGCCTTGTCCCCGTTCGACAACTGCGTTCACGGCGAGGAGGGGTGTTCGTTGTGTGCGATGGCTTGTCTTCGACTCGGCCCGTCCCTGGACATCATCGAAGACGATCTGCTCGGCTACGGCCGTAGGCCGGCGGACAAGCCGGAAGGCGTTTACCGCTACAAGACCCTCGCTCGCGCTACGGATCCCAGGATCCTCGAGCGTGGGCAAGACGGGGGCGCGGTCACGGCACTGCTTGCCTGGGGTCTCGATACCGAGCAACTCGACGGCGCAGTCTTGTCATCGCCGTCCGAATCCGTTCCGTGGTTGGACGAGCCCAAGCTCGTGCGTTCCTCGGAAGAGCTTCTCGCCAGCGCCGGCTCTCGCTACACCTACTGTGCAACTCCCTTGGGCCTCAAGAAAGCCGCCGAAGCGAAGTGCAAGAACGTCGCGCTGGTCGGGGTCTCGTGTGAGTCAACCGCGGTCCGTCAGCTCGCCGCCGAAGGCATCAAGAGATGGACCCGCTCGCTGAAGCTCGTTATCGGGTTGATGTGTTGCGAGACGTTCGACTACGACGCGTTCATGGTCGGCAAGGTCGAACACGACATGGGCATTCCCTTGGAGCAAGTGAAGAAGGTGAACGTCAAGGGAAAGGTAATCGTGACCCTCGATGACGGCAAGGACATCGACATCCCCTTGAAGGAAGCCCGCCCGTACGCGAACGAGTGGTGCCACCACTGCCCGGACTTTGCGGCCGAGCATGCCGACCTGTCATGTGGGGGCCTGGGCATGGAGGGTTGGACGATGATCCTCGTCCGCACCGAGAACGGTGAGGACTACCTCAAGCGTGCGGTCGAGGCCGGTGTCCTCGAACTACGGGCGGCCGAGGAAGAACCCGATGCCTTGAAGGTCATGGATCGGCTTGCCTTGAAACAGCGCGAGCGCATCGATCCGTTCGATCCGCATGCCGCTGCCCGCTGGCCCGATGCTGAAGCACTGCGTTTCGCTCAAGCCGAGGCCGAAGCGGAAGCTGCGACCGCCGAGGCCTAGTCGATCGTCTCGAAGTGCCTCACGATCGGCGCTTGAGCGAAAAGCTTCCGGAGTTCGGTTAACGCCGTGTCGTATTCAGGCGTCTTGATGGCGGCTTCGATCGCCGCAACGTCATCCCAGCGCGACACGGCAGCGATCTGCACGAAGTCACCGGAATGTTCCTCGACGCTGATCAGCATCTCGACGCCGTGGCAACCGGGAAACTTTGCGAAGGCCGGCTGAACGTCATCACGGAACAGTTGCTTGCCGCGTTCGACATCTCCGGGGTCGACCGAGGTATCGAATATCCGAACGATCATCTGAGCACCGGTCCTCTCTCCATCACACTGTCCATGATCCGCGATTGAACATCCCTGCAAGCTGAGGATTCAGCGTCAGCTGGCGCTGTTCACGCATGTAGCTGGCGGCTACGATCTCGCCGAGCCCGGGGTAACGCTGCACGATGCGGACGCGGTCCTCGTCGATCTCGATCACGTTGTACGAGGGCCGGGTGTAGCCACGAACGCGGTAGCTCGATGCCGTCCCGGAGTTGACGAGCAGCATCTCGCCGACCTGCCACACGTTCGGTACGTGCTTGTGACCGCACAACACGAGATCGACCTCGAGCTCGGTCAAAAGGGCCAGCACATCACCTGCGTCCCACACGATGTTGCGCTCGCGCCCCGTGCCTGGAACCGAAACGAGATGGTGATGGAGGACGAAGATGCGGTAGTCGTCGGGCCACTCGAACGACTCTCGGATCCAGTCGTAGCGGATGTGCCCGACCTCACCTTCGGCAAGGTCGGGTTTGGAAGAGTTGATGGAAACGACGGTTGCGTAGCGTGTCGGTTGCCCACCATCGGGGTTAGCGAACGGCAGGCGGACCACCCTGTCGGAACGTCCGAACGAGTCCCGGAAGTGCAGAAAGCCGACGTTCATCAGATCGTGGTTCCCGGGGATGACCATCATCTCGAGTCCCTCGAGTCTGTCCAGGTAACGCTTCGCCTGTCGGAACTGCGGCGCGTATCCCTCGGACGTGAGATCACCGGCAACGACGACGAGGTCAGGCTTCAGGTCGTTGATCTCGTTCACCGCGTGATCCAACAGGTCACCGTCGAACATCGGGTGCCCGCAATGGATGTCGGAGATCTGCGCGATCGTGAGATGGTGGCTTTTCACGTGGCTTCGTATGATAGGTGCCGATCATGGAGACGACGTATCCGTTAGCGAAGGCGATCTTGTTGCCCTTCCTTCACACCTGGTTCCGGTGGAACATCGAAGGTGTCGAGAACATCCCGCGTGACGGCAGCGCGCTCCTCGCGTTCAATCACATCAGCTATCTCGATCCGCTGGCAACCGCGTACACCGTCAACAAAGCGAAGCGGATCCCTCGCTTCCTGGGCAAATCCGAGCTGTTCCAAGACAAGCGGATCGGGTGGATCCTCAGAGGTGCGAAGCAGATCGAGGTGAAGCGCGGTACCGCGACGGCGCCCATGGCACTCGATAAGGCGTTCGCTGCTCTGGACCACGGCGAGGTCGTCGTCGTGTTCCCCGAGGGAACGATCACCGAAGACCCGGACCTCACGCCGTTGCCCCCGAAGACGGGCGCGGCCCGCCTGACCCTTGGCTCCGGAGTACCGATAATCCCGTGCGGTCTATGGGGGACCCAGAACATCTGGCCGAAGGGTTATGCGAAGAACTGGTGGCCCCCGCGCCAAGACATCCTCGTGCGGATCGGAGAACCGATCCATTTCACCGGAGATCCTGATTCGACCGAGGACTGGGCGCGCGTCAGCGAGGAGATGATGCTGGCCATCGAGGTCCTTGTCGCGTCGTTGCGACCTGCGGTCCCAGATCGCCGACGTCAGAAGAAGAGAGCGGCATGACGAAGGTCGCGTTCATCGGTGCCGGTTCATGGGGGACCGCAACCGCATCCCTTGCAGCGCAGAAGCCCGAGCTCGACGTGATGTTGTGGGCGCGCCGCACCGAACTTGCGGAAACCATCAACCTGTATCACGAGAACCCCGAGTACCTCCCCGACCTCGAGCTGCCGGAGTCGTTGACCGCGACGTCCGACCTCGAAGAGGCCGTGACTGAGGCCGAGGTGGTCGTGATGGGCGTCCCGTCACACGGTTTCCGCAAGGTGCTGAAGGACGTCGCGTCGGTCGCGGGCCGCGAAACGAAGTACGTGAGCCTCACGAAGGGGATCGAGGTCGAATCCCGCAAACGCATGTCAGAGATCCTCGTCGAGGAGGTCGACGGCATCAGCGGTAGCTGTGTGGCGGTGTTGACGGGACCGAACCTCGCGAAAGAGGTAGTCAAGGGTTTCCCCGCGGCATCAACGGTCGCGTGTACCGACGAGACCAGCGCCGAGATGCTCCAGAACATCTTTCAGGCCCCCACATTCCGGGTCTACCGCAACACGGACGTCGTCGGGTGCGAGCTCGGCGGCGCGTTCAAGAACGTCATCGCGATCTCTGCGGGCATGGCCGATGGCTTAGGCCTGGGAGACAACACGAAGGCAACCGTGATGACCCGCGGCCTCGCCGAGCTCGCCCGCTTCTCGGTGAAGTTCGGCGGCCAGCCGTTGACCTTCCTTGGACTCGCCGGGGTCGGGGACCTGATCGCGACCTGCGCCAGCCCACAGTCTCGTAACCACTACGTCGGCATCGAGTTGGGAAAGGGCCGCAAGATCGACGAGATCATCGACTCCATGAACATGGTTGCCGAGGGCGTGAAGAGTTGCAAACCCATCTTCGAGCTCGGACAAGAGGCAGATGTGTGGATGCCGATAACCGAGAACGTGGTTCGGATCTGTCACGAAGGGTGGAGCGTCGACCAACTCGTCGAGGACCTCCTTGCCCGCGAGATACGCAGCGAGTTCGAAGGTTTCGAAGAGTCTTTCGAGTTCAGGGGTTAGGCGAGAGCCTGTTCGAGGTCGGCGATCAGGTCGGCGGCATCCTCGAGCCCTACCGATAGACGACAGAAGCCCGCCGAGATCCCGGCAGCTTGCAGCTCGGCGTCGTTCAACTGCGTGTGCGTGACACTGGCCGCGTGAACGATCAGCGAATGTGATCCGCCGAGCGAGGCTGCCGCCTGGATCAGGCCCAGCCTGTCCTGGAAGCTCGCCGCGCTGGCCTTACCGGCAGCAACGTTGAACGCCAGCGTGCCGCCTCCGCGGCCCCCAAGGATGCGATCGCACAACCCCTTGTCCGGACTCGAGCCGAGGGCCGGATAGAAGACTCGATCGATCGCGGGATGCGTCTCGAGGAACTCAGCGATCTTCAGCGCGGTGGCCGAGGAACGTTCGACACGAAGAGGCATGGTCGCGATGCCTCGTAAGGCGAGCCACGCGTTGAACGGCGCGAGGGTCGGACCAAGCTCACGCGTCCATTCCCTGATCTTCATCATCGTCTCGGCATCGCTGCACAGGACGCCGCCGATCAGATCGTGGTGGCCTCCGATGAACTTCGTTGCGGAGTGCAACACGACGGTCGCTCCGTATCCCGCGGGGCGTGCAAGGACCGGGCTCGCGAAGGTGTTGTCGACGACCATAGGCACGCCCGCATCCGCGGCCAACTCGCCGAGCCGCGAGAGGTCGGCAACCCTGATCGCTGGATTCCCGATGGTCTCGCAATAGAACATCTTGGCGTCTTGCAACGCGACCTTGATGCCGTCGTAATCGTCGACGTCGCACAACGTGGTTTCGATCCCGAAGCGGGGGAGCAGCCCCGAGGTCAGGGAGTGTGTCCCGCCGTAGAGCTGCCGAGCGGAGACGATCCTGTCTCCAGGCGCACACAGGGCCAGGAACGCGGCGCTGATCGCCGCCATGCCCGAGGAGAACGCCTCCGCTTGTTCGGTGCCTTCGAGATCGGCCATGGCTGCAGCGAATGCATCGGTGGTGGGGTTGGCCCAGCGCGTGTAGACGTAACCAGAGCCCACCCTGTCGGCCGACGCCTTGGCGAACGCGGCGCTGTCATCGAACGAATAGGTAGACGCCTGGTCGATGACGGGCACAACCGGCCGGCCCGGTTGTGGGGGTGGGGTTGGTGGATGAACCGCGCGGGTATTTAGCCCGCGCTCGTCGGAAGGATCGTCTAGAGGTGAACGACCGGGCACGTCAACGTCCGGGTGATGCCCTCGACCGCCTGGATCTTCGCGACGACCAGCTTGCCGAGGTCATCGACGTTGCCTGCGCTCGCGCGCACGATCACGTCGTACGGGCCGGTGACGTCTTCAGCCGCGTCCACGCCATCGATCTCCCGCACTTCCTTCGCTACCTGAGCAGCCTTGCCTACCTCGGTCTGGATCAGGATGTAGGCCATAACCTCCGCCACGTTGAGCCTCCTTGATCGATCGCAGATGCGTCTATACGTGAATGTTGCGGGAGTCTAGCGTGTCGAGCAGGTAGGCTCGGCGGCCCTTGACCGACACCCAACGAGGAGTTTTCTAATGTCGTCGCAGAACCTGGCGGGCATCCAGGATCCCGGCACGGTCTTGCAAGATCCGAAGGTCGACGAGCTGGTTCGCATCGCCGTCGAACGCGGTGAGGGCGTGCTGGCAGCATCCGGAGCCTTGGTTACCAAGACGGGTTCTCGCACGGGGCGTTCTCCTAAAGACAGGTTCGTTGTGAAGCACGGGAAGTCTGCCGAGCTCGTCGACTGGGGCGCGGTCAACCTCCCGATAGCACCAGATGTCTTCGACGCTCTCTTCGACAAGGTTCGTGGCCACCTTTCCGGTAAGGACCTCTTCGTCGTCAACGGGATAGTGGGTGCCGACCCCGACCACGAGATCAAGGTGCGCGTGATCGCCGAGCTGGCGTGGCATGCACTGTTCGTGAAGCAGCTGTTCCGGCGCCCGTCGGAAGCCGAGCTGGCCAACTTCGAACCCGACTTCCTGATCGTCGCGGCCCCCAACTACAAGGCGGATCCAGCGACCGACGGAACGAACTCGGAGGCTTTCATAGGCCTCGACCTCGAGCGCAAGCAGGTGTTGATCTGCGGCACCCACTACGCCGGCGAGATGAAGAAGTCGATGTTCTCGGCCGGGAACTACCTCTTTCCGCAAGATGGCGTGCTTCCGATGCACTGTTCGGCGAATGCGGGCGAGAAGGATGATGTCGCGCTGTTCTTCGGTCTCTCGGGTACGGGGAAGACGACCCTTTCCGCGGATCCGAACCGTCGCTTGATCGGTGACGACGAGCACGGGTGGTCCGACAACGGGATATTCAATTTCGAGGGTGGCTGCTACGCGAAGTGCATCAACCTGTCGCATAAGAACGAGCCACAGATCTGGGACGCGATCAAGAGCGGTTCGGTGGTCGAGAATGTCGTCGTCGACGAGCACGGTCAGGTCGACTACGCGGACTCGTCTCTAACGGAGAACACACGTGCTGCGTATCCCCTGGAGTACATCCCGGGTTACATCGAAGAGGGCCGCGCCGGTCACGCCAGCACCATCGTGTTCCTGACAGCGGATGCGTTCGGCGTCCTGCCCCCCATCTCCAAGCTCAGTCCCGATGGCGCGATGTATCACTTCCTTTCCGGATTCACCTCGAAGCTCGCGGGGACCGAGGCCGGTCTCGGCAAGGAGCCAGAGGCGACGTTCTCGACCTGTTTCGGGTCGCCCTTCCTCCCGTTGCCCGCGAACGTGTACGCCGAGATGCTGGGCAAGAAGATCGACAAGCACGGTGCGCGCGTATTCCTCGTGAACACGGGATGGACCGGCGGTCCGTTCGGGATCGGCAAGCGCATGGACCTGCCGTACACCCGCGCCATGATCGAGGCCGCTACCGCAGGCGATCTCGAGGGCATCGAGACGCGTCACCACCCGATCTTCAACCTCGAGGTCCCGGTGTCCTGCCCCGGTGTTCCAGACGAGGTGCTCGACCCGCAAGCGACGTGGGTCGACAAGGACGCGTACGAACTTCAGGCGCGGGAACTTGCCCGGATGTTCGCCGAGAACTTCGAGCGCTTCAAGGATTCGGTGCCCGCGGAGGTAACAAAAGCAGGCCCCTCCGCCGACTAGGCGACCACGATCGGCCCCTCCGAGGACGACCTCACTCGACGCTTCGCAGAGCTGTTCGGCCCTGTCCCGGCCAACGAGGTCTGGACCGGTGACGACGCTGCTCTGATCCGAACCTCCGACCGGACCCTCGTGACGGTCGATTCCATGACCGAGCACGTCGACTTCAACCTCGCGTGGGCTACCGGGGCCGACATCGGCTTCAAGCTGGTTGCGATCAACGTTTCGGACATCGCCGCGATGGGCGGTCGGCCAACGCGCGCGGTCGCGACCATCCAGGTGCGCGACGGAATCGACGCCGATGTCATCGAAGGCATCGCGCGTGGGATGGCCGAGGCAGCTTCTCGATGGGATGTCTGGATAGTCGGCGGCGACATCGGCCGAGGATCGGACCTTGCGTTGACCCTCACGCTTCTCGGCGACGTTGACTCGACACCAGTGCTTCGGTCCGGCGCGCGGCCTGGAGATCTCGTCTGCGTTACCGGCGCCCTCGGGGGCGCGGCTGCCGGTTTGGTTGCTCTCAAGGAAGGTGCAGTAGCAAGGGACGCGGTCAGAGCCGAGATCGAAACTGGTTCAGCAGCCGACGGGCTCGCGGTTCTTGCGGCCCTGCAGCTACGCCCGACGCCGCGCCTGGCCGAAGGACGGGCACTCGCGGTTGACGCCACCGCGATGATCGACATCTCCGATGGCCTCGCGCTCGACCTCCGACGTCTATGTGTCGCATCGGAGGTGGGATGCGACATCTACTCGGCCGCCATCCCGCTCGATCCCGAGCTGGATCATGCGCGGTCGATGCTGGACCTTCCTGACGCCACCGACTTGGCCCTGATCGGGGGGGAAGACTTCGAGTTGCTGTTCACGATCCCCGAGGCCAAGCTCCATAACGTCCAGACTGCGATGGACGAGATCGGAACCGGGGTTAGCGTCATCGGCAAGATCACGGACGGCGCTCGTGAGATCGACGAGCGACCTTTGGACGAGTGGAGTGACAAGGCATGGGATCACCTGCGCACCCGGTAGAAGGACTTCCGATCGCGTTGACCATCGCCGGGTCGGATTCCGGGGGCGGCGCCGGCATCCAGGCCGACCTCAAGGTCTTCTTCGCTCTGGGTTGTCACGGAACCAGTGCGGTGACCGCGCTGACCGCTCAGAACACGGTCGGGGTCACCGGCGTCCATCCGGTGCCGGAGGAGTTCGTCGTCGAGCAGATCGATGCAGTGGCCTCGGACCTCGGCGTCGACGCGGCGAAGACCGGGATGCTCGCAACCGCCGCGATCGTTCACGCGGTGGCCGGCGCCGTGCGTGCCCAGAACATCTCACCACTCGTCGTTGATCCCGTTTCGATCAGCAAGCACGGCGACCGCCTCATGGCCGATGACGCCCTGGACGCGTACCGAACCGATCTGTTCCCCTTGGCGACGGTCATAACCCCGAACCTCCATGAGGCGGGAGCGTTCCTCGATCGACAGGTGAAGACCCTTGCGGATGCAGAGACCGCGGCGCATGACCTCGCACGACTCGGGCCTCGGGCGGTGCTCGTCAAAGGCGGCCACCTCGAGGACAGGCCCGACGAAGCGGTGGACGTCTTGGTGATCGACGGGAGGCTCGTGCATATCTCGGGGCCGCGCTTCGATACCGAAGACACTCACGGAACCGGATGCGCCCTGTCGGCCGCGATCGCGGCTCGCCTCGCATGCGGGGACGAGCTACAGGATGCGGTTCTCTACGCGAAGGACTTCATTGCCGGCGCGATCGAACACGGTCTGCGTGTCGGCAAGGGCTACGGCCCGGTCAACCCGGGGTGGCGCCAGAACTTCAGAGCCTAGGAACCGACCCTGCGCTTGGCGATGTAGCCGAGCACGAGCAGTCCGGCGAGCGCTACCGCACCGATAGCAAGCTTCTTACCTACTTCGCTCGCCTCGACGCGCGCACGGTCGACAAGCTCGTCAACCTTGCGTGCGAGGTCCTCGCGCGTCTGTTCGATCTCGGCAACGGTTTCAGCGGTATTAGTGCCCATAGTCAGATCCTCTCCAGAAAGAAGGCAGCCTAACGGCGTCCGATCGACTTGAGGGTCTCGATGTCTTCGGACACGCTCAGTTTCGTCAGCTCGGTCGAGATCGGTGTGGCCAGCTTCTTCTTGGCGAAGAGGGCCCCCAAGACACCCAAGGTGACGAGGACCGCCGCGGTGGCGAAGTCGGCCGCCCAGGGGGGCAGTATCTCGATGAACCCATCGCGGATCGCGAACAGCACGAAGATCAGGGCGAACATCCCGAGGACGGCCGCGATCATGATGATGACCATCCCCTTGACCTTGGCGGAGATGGATTCCCCAAGTTCCTGCTTGGCCAACGCGATCTCTTGCCTGATCAGCGTGGAGAAGTCCTCGGTCACCTCTTTCATCAAGGTGCCCGCGCTCTTCGTGTCGGTTGCGGAGCCGTTGCCCCGGAACAGGTCGTCTGTAGTCGGTCGGTCGGCCATGGATCCTCCTAGGTTGTCGTTAAAGACTGACGAGTAATGCGTCTTTCCGCAAGCACGGCGTTCAATTCAGCGCTGAGAAGGATTATCTGAGCGATGAGATGCGACGCGATCAGCAGGGCGGCGGTCGCTGCGAACGTGCCGAAGGTGTCGTTCCGCGCGCTCTCACCGCGAGCTAGGTACGCGGAACCTGCGACCTTCAGAATCTCGAACGCGACGGCCGCGACGATCGCGCCCGGCAGCACCTCGCTCCACGCGGAATCCTTCCCGGGGAGGAACTTGAACGCGGTCGCGAACAGTCCAGTGTTCAAGGCAAGGCCTCCAGCCAGGGTAAGGACGACGGCAAGGGGACCCGGTGCGAAGCCGGTCACAACACTCAAGCCCAGTGAAACCACCGCACCGAGACCGAGGATCGCGAGCCACCTCAACGATCGCAATCGCTGCACGAAGAAGTTCGGTTCAACCTGGATGTGCATGATCTTGTTCAGAGCGTGCTCCATCGCGACGATCACACCGGAGCCCGTGTACAAGGCCAGCAACGTTCCCGTCACGGCGAGACCTTGGCGGTTCTCTTCGATCGTCTTCAAACCCTCGGGCGATAAGGCGTCTTTCAAGATGGGGATCGTCTTCAGACCGCTCGCGACGAGACTCTCTTTCAAGGATTCGTTGCCGAACGTCACGTAACCGAGGATCGCTCCGGCGGCAACGATCAGAGGGATGATCGAGAAGAACGTGTAGTACGTGAGGGCCGCGGTGTACGAGCCCCCGTCGTCTTCGCCGAAGCGTTTGAACGTGCGGAACGCGACGTCGAACCACCCCCAGCGGGAGCGGCCCTTCTCGATCTGGAGTTTCGCGAGCGCGGCAAGACGCTTGAATCGGTCCACGGGGGGTTCGTTACCCGGCCGGACGGCCAGCTAACCGAGCGTTAAAGGGCCCTGGTTACCTTGTTGGCTTTCAGGCACTTCGTGCACACGGCCACCTTCTTGGGCGCGCCGTTCACGACCACGCGCATCTTCTGCACGTTGGCGTTCCAGCGCCGGCGGGTACGCCGGTGGCTGTGCGAGATGTTGTTCCCGAATTCGGGAGTCTTGCCACAGATGTCACATACGGATGCCATAAGGGAAGGCAGGGTACCAAATGCTGGTGGTTGTCCCATACGGACACTAGGGTCGAGCCGTGGCTGAAGTGGTCGCAGCGCCCCCTCGCGGGCTGGAACTGTTCGCAGCGAAGCGCCGTCAGAAGGCTCTGAAGGCGTCGGGGGACCGCGCCACATCGCTCGAGAAGCTCGGCATCGGGTCGGTTCAAGACCTTCTCCAGCACTATCCGCGCCGTCATGTTGATCGCACGTCCTTGCGGACCGTTGCCGATATCCGGGACATGGCAGCCCAAGGGGATGCGGGTGGCGAGGTTCAGATCCTGGCCAAGGTCGTGAGCATCCAGCAGCCGTTCCAGGCCAAAGGCAAGAAGAAGATGGTCATGGTCAAGGGCAAGATCGGTGACGAAACCGGGAACATCGATGTCACCTGGTTCAACCAGCGCTGGGTCGCGAGGGCGTTGAAGCCGGGGACCGAGGCCTTCTTCTATGGGCGGATCGGCGTCTTCCGAGGACATCTCCA
The DNA here is from genome assembly GCA_034665745.1 of Actinomycetota bacterium. Taxonomy (GTDB): domain Bacteria; phylum Actinomycetota; class CADDZG01; order CADDZG01; family WHSQ01; genus JAXDJJ01. The sequence goes on from JAXDJJ010000028.1 coordinate 21,724, forward strand.
GATGACCGCCCCTCGGTTCGAGATGGTCAAGACCGGCAAGGAACCGTTCAACGTCGGCCGCATCATCCCGATCTATCCCGCAACCACCGACCTCACCAGCGATCAGGTCCGCAAGTTGATCTGGGAGACCTTGCAGGGGCTCGGCGACATCATGGACCCGGTGCCGCGCGAGATCTACCGACGGCTGGGACTGATGGGGCGCGGCGACGCTATCCGTCTGATCCATTTCCCCGACACGAAAGAAGAGGTCATCCAGGCGCGGCGGCGGATCGTCTTCGACGAGGTCTTCACCTTGCAGCTCGGTCTCGTGTACAGGAAGCGCAAGCTCGAGCGAACGGTCAAGGGCATCGCTCATCCCAAACCGAAGTCGGACTCACTGGCGGAGACGTTCATCGCAGAGCTTCCGTTCAAGCTGACGGGCGCGCAGCGCAAGGCGTGCAACGAGGTCGCGGGCGACATGTCGCAGACCTATCCGATGCACCGTTTGCTCGAAGGCGAGGTGGGCTCGGGCAAGACGGTCGTTGCGTTGTACGGGTGCCTGATGGCGATCGAAGGGGGTCACCAGGCCGCGCTGATGGCTCCGACCGAGGTCCTCGCCGAACAGCACAACCTGACCGTCGCCGAGTTGTTGGATCGTGCGTTCGGAGAAGCCGAGAGCCGCAACCTGTTCGCAGGTGTGTCGCGGCGCCCGGTCGTGCGGTTACTGACAGGTTCGACACCGGCAGCGCAGCGCGAACAGATCCTGGCGGATGTGGCGGCAGGCGAAGTGGATCTCCTCATCGGCACACACTCGTTGATCCAGGAAACGATCGAATTCGCCAAGCTCGGCCTCGCCGTCGTCGACGAGCAACACCGGTTCGGCGTGCATCAGAGAAAGACGTTGCGTGAAAAGGGGTCGGGAGGTGAGCCCGACATCCTCGTTATGACCGCAACGCCGATCCCGCGCACCTTGGCGGTGACTATCTACGGAGACCTCGATGTCTCGATCCTCGACGAGCTTCCGAAAGGTCGCCAGCCGGTCGAGACGCGGCTCGCCGCCGGTGACGAGCAGCGCGATCTTGCTTACGACCTGATCCGGGCGCAAGTTGCCGAAGGACGCCAGGCGTTCGTCGTCTACGCCTTGCGCGACGAGTCCGACAAGACCGAGCTCCGCAGCGCTAAGGCCGAATCGGTGCGCCTCGCTGCGGACGTATTTCCGGACCTCGAGGTCGGTCTGGTGCACGGCGACATGAAGTCTGCCGAGAAGGAAGCGTCGATGTCGGCCTTCCGCGACGGGAAGACCCAAGTGTTGGTGGCGACGACCGTCGTCGAGGTCGGTGTCGACATCCCGAACGCCAGCGTGATGTTGATCGAGGACGCGGATCGCTTCGGCCTCGCCCAGTTGCATCAACTTCGCGGTCGCATCGGACGTGGCGAACACCAGTCGTTCTGCGTGCTGGCAACAGACCTCGACCTCGACCTAGCGGGGGAGGACGCCGCGATCGCTCTTGCATACGAACGTCTCGCCTCCGTGGTCGAGACCCGTGACGGCTTCAAGCTCGCGCTCGTCGACCTCAAGCAACGTGGTGAGGGCCAGTTGTTCGGGGCGCGGCAGTCGGGTATGCCGCAACTCAAGATGGCGCGGGTCCTCGAGCACCGCGAGATCCTCGAGAAGGCGCGCGAAGAGGCCATGGCCTTGCTCGACTCTGATCCCGAGCTCGAGGAGTGGGGCCACGAAGCTCTCGCGCGCGAGATGCGGGATCGCTTCCCGGAAGGGGCCCTGGACGTCGTTCAGTCAGGCTGACCGGCGAGCCCGGAGGGCAGTCCATTCGGGCAACCGTTTAGGATTGCGACCGATGATGAGGATCACGGCCGGTACGGCCAAGGGCCGCCGGCTCAAGTCACCCCCTGCGGGGACCAGACCGATGACCGAGCGGATGAAGGAAGCTCTCTTCTCCGCGCTCGGCGATGTGACCG
>JAXDJJ010000029.1:0-7711 GCA_034665745.1 Actinomycetota bacterium
CCACGCTGATGGGCAACGCGACGGACATCCTGTCGGCAGACAAGGCTCAGACCTCGATCTTCGGCGGCACGCAACTCGTCGATGTCGACCTCGAAGGATCGCCCAAGCTCGTCCTCGTGCGGCCGAAGTCGTTCGACCCATCCGCCAGCGGTGGCTCGGCGACCGTCCAGGAAGTGACCGTTGACCTTCCCGAAGAAGTGAAGAAGGCGAAGCGCGTCGAGCGTCACGAAGAGCAGGCGTCCGGTCCCAAGCTCGATGCAGCTGCGGTCGTCGTCTCTGGGGGCCGTGGTCTCCAGGAGCCCGACAACTTCAAGTTGCTCGACGAGCTTGCGCAACTACTCGGCGGCGCCGTGGGCGCGACCCGTGCGGTCGTCGACGCAGGTTGGGTTCCCTACGCGATGCAGATCGGTCAGACGGGCATCACCGTCAAGCCCGGCGTCTACATCGCGATCGGTATCTCGGGCGCGACCCAGCACATGGTCGGCATGAAGGGCGCAAAGAAGATCATCGCCATCAACAAGGACGAAGAGGCCCCGATCTTCTCGATCGCCGACATCGGCATCGTCGGCGACGCGTTGAAGATCGTTCCGCAGCTCATCGAAGAGGTAAAGAGCCGCAAGGGTTAGCGATGGCAGGCCTCGGCGACCGTATCCGAGCGTTCTTCTCGAAGAAGTCCAACCCGGGCCTCGTCGAGCTGGAACCGTTCGTCGCTGAACGCAAGGGCATCGAGGGCTTCATCGAGCCGAAGACTCCGACGAGCCCATCGTCGTTGTTGCTCGTGGACCGCGACGGCGATCACCTGCGCGCGCCCGTGCGCGAGCCCGCTGACGCGGTTGCGTTCTGCGAGCGTCTCGGGATCCCCGTCTACGACGCGCAGGTCATCGGCTATCCGAAACGGATGAAGGACTTCGAGAAACGCAGGAAGACCGGAGCACTCGATTCCCTCGACGACGACATCGCCGAACTAGAGAAGCGCCTGGCGGAGGATTAGGCGAGCTCTCGGTCGAGTTGTGCGATGAGGTTACGGACCTTGATCTCGATCTGATCGCGGATCCGATTGACCTCTTCGGGGGCCTTGCCTTTCGGATCGTCCAGGTCCCAGTCTTCGAGGGGCACACGGAGTGCCGGGCACGCCTCCTCGACCGCGCAGCCCATACCGATGACTCGCTCCGCGATGTCGGTCATCTCCTGGGTCAGCATCGTGCCGGGGGAGTCGTCGAACTCGATCCCCTCCTCACGCATCGCATCGACAACTTCCGGATGAGGGTGATCCGCAGGGATCGTCCCCGCCGAGCGGCCCTCGTAGCGATCGCCGGCCATGTGATTGAAGAACGCCGCGGCTATCCGCGACCGGCCCGCGTTGTGAACGCATACGAATAGGACGATCGGCTTGGGCTCGTCCCCCTGGGAGCCGGGCAGCTTCACCTTGAAGTCCTGGCTCTGGCTCCAGCGCTGGCTGTGCATGCCCCCTTCCTAGCAGCTTGAGCCTCGTATCCTGGGCCCCCATGCACTATCTGGATCACGCCGCGACTACCCCTGTGCTGCCCGAGGTCCGGGCCGCCATGCTCGGCGCGCTCGAGGACGATTTCGGCAACCCCTCGTCGGTCCACACCTATGGGCGCCGTGCCAAGGAGATCGTCGAGGACGCACGAGACCAGGTGGCTGCCGCTGTAGGGGGCAGTCCGGCCGAGATCGTCTTCACCGGTAGCGGAACTGAGGGCGACAACCTCGCCCTCAAGGGCACCGCCGCGAAACTGCGCGGCAACGGCAACCACATGATCACTACGAACATCGAGCACCACGCGGTCCTTCACACTGTCGACTGGCTCGGCAAGCAAGGCTTCGACGTCACGAAGCTGCCGGTGTCCGCTGATGGACTCGTATCACCGGATCAGGTCGGCGCAGCGGTCAAGGCCCAGACGATCCTTCTGTCGGTGATGGCCGTCAACAACGAGATCGGCTCGATCCACGACCTCACGGGGATCGTCGCGGCGGCGAAGTCGTCGAATCCCAATGCTCTGGTGCACACGGACGCGGTTCAGGCCCTCGGCAACATCCCGGTCAACCTCCACGCGTGGGGAGTCGACCTCGCCGCGTTCTCGGCCCACAAGCTGGGAGGGCCTAAGGGCGTCGGTGCGTTGTTCGTTCGCTCGAGTGTGCCTGTTGAGGCGATCGTGCACGGTGGTGGACACGAACGGGGTCTCCGCTCGGGCACCTTGAACGTCGCCGGCATCGCGGGATTCGGTGCCGCTGCCGAGATCGCTGCCAAAGAGGTCTACGAGAAGGCCGAGCGACTTGCGGTCATGCGCGACAGATTGCTAGATGGGATCAAGAAGATCGTGCCCGACATCGTGATCAACGGAACGCTGGATCAGCGCGTCGCGGGCAATCTGAACATCTGCATCCCGGGCACGGAGGGCGAGACACTGCTCCTGCTGTTGGACCAGGCTGGTGTCGCGTGCTCGTCCGGTTCGGCTTGTTCGTCTGGCGCTCTGGATCCTTCTCACGTGTTGCTCGCTATCGGAGCGTCGCGCGACCTCGCCAAGGGGAGCTTGCGTTTCTCGCTGGGACGCGATTCGACAGATGCAGATATCGATGCCGTGCTCGCGGCGCTTCCGGAGGTCGTTGCCAAAGCGCGGAGGGCGGCATGACGAAGCCCAAGGCAGTAGTTGCGATGTCGGGCGGGGTGGACTCGTCCGTGTCTGCGGCCCTCTTGAAGGAAGAGGGCTACGACGTCACCGGCATCATGTTGAAGCTCTGGAAGGGCGACGACATCAACAACAACTCAGGTTGTTGCAGCCTTGGAGCTGCTGAGGACGCACGCCGGGTTGCCGACACCCTGGATATCCCGTTCTACGTCTTCAACTTCGCCGAGCGCTTCGAAGAGACGGTCATCGCAGATTTCGATGCGACCTACGCGCGTGGCGAGACTCCAAACCCCTGCGTGCGGTGTAACCAGTGGATCAAGTTCGACGCATTGTTGGATCGCGCGCGCCAACTGGGCGCGGACGTGCTTGCGACGGGCCACTACGCCCGCGTGCGTGAAGAGGACGGGCGCTACCGGCTGCTGCGGGGGATAGACCCGAATAAAGATCAGTCCTATGTCTTGTGGATGTTGTCGCAGGAGGACCTGGCGCATACGCGGTTCCCCGTCGGCGATATCCCCAAGACCGAGACCCGGAGGATCGCGACCGACCTTGGGCTTCGGACTGCCGCCAAGCCGGACTCACAGGAGATCTGTTTCGTCAGGGAAGGCAACCTCGACGCGTACCTGTCGGATCGGGTCGAGGCCGCCAACCAGCCGGGCCGGATCGTGGACACATCGGGCAATGTCCTCGGCGAGCACCGCGGGGTTGCCCGCTACACGATCGGTCAGCGCAAGGGACTGGGTATATCGCTCGGGGTTCCCGTATTCGTGACCGGATTAGATGCGGGTTCCAACACCGTCGTGGTGGGGGACCGGTCGGATCTCGAGGTCTCAACCCTGACCGTTGGCGAGGTCAGCTTCGTGGGCGATGTCCCCTCGGATCCACTCGAAGTCGACGTCCAGTACCGCTCGCACGGGGACACCTTCCCGGCCACCCTCCGGCCCGGGCACGACTGGATCGTCGAGTTCGCGGCCCCGGTGGAAGCCGTCGCCCCCGGTCAGTCGGCCGTTTTCTACTCGGGCGACGAGGTCCTCGGGGGCGGGATCATCTCGGGAACAGGGCAAGCCGGGTTGGCTTCCCAGGCAGGAGAAATAGCACAAACCGCCTAACCCACCGGCATGCAGATGACCAGAAGGCAGTTCATCGGCCTCGTCGGCGCGGTTGCTGCCGTCACAGGCCTCCCCGAGGTTGCTATCGCCAGTGCGCTCCAAGACGAAGAGAACCACGCGCTTGCCGCACGTGAGTTGACGACCCTCGCCCAGACCCTTGGCCCCGGACCGGCCGGCAACCTCGGCTACCGGCCTGTTGCTTCGGGCCCTGGTGAGGCCCACATCGTTCGGGGCGATCTTGCTGCGCCTCAAGATGGACGTGAAGCGAGACGGGAGTCCTTGGTCAACTTCGTTCACCTCACCGACCAACACATCGTGGATGTTGAGTCACCTGCGCGGGTCGAGTTCCTGGATCGATACAACGATGGTCAGTGCGGGGGAATGCCGTTCGCGTCCGCGTACCGTCCGCATGAACCCGCATCAGCGCGCATCACTGACTCGATGTTGGACCGACTCAAGAAGATCAAGTACTCGCCGGTTACCGGGACACCGATCCAGGCCATGATCTCGACCGGCGACAACACCGACAACCAACAGCTCAACGAGTTGTCGTTGTTCATCGGTCTGATGGACGGCTCCCACGTGACGCCGAAGTCCGGGCACGCAACCGAGTACCAGGGTGTGCAATCTTCCGGAGACCTGCACTACTGGCATCCCGACCCCGCGGTCGCCGACATCTACAAGACCAAGTTCGGCTTCCCTGCAGCTCCGGGCTTCATCGAGGACGCTCTCCAGCCCTTCAACGCGGTCGGCGCTCGGCTTCCTTGGTACACGTGCTTCGGGAACCACGATGGGCTAGTGCAAGGTAACGCTCCCGCGAACCCTGGTTTCAACCGCATCGGGACCGGCGGCACGAAGGTCGTGGGTGCCCCTTCGAAAGCGAATCCTTGTGCCGACTTTGCAGCCCCCGTTGCTACAGGGCCTTCTCGAACCGCGACGCCGGACGCGGATCGTCGTTTCCTCAATCGTCGTGAGTGGATACAAACCCATCTCGACTCGCCTGGATTGCCGGCTGGACACGGTCTTGCTCCTTCGAACCTCGCACCCCCAACCGTCTATTACACGGCGGATGTAGGCAGCGTTCGCTGGATCGTGCTCGATACCGTCAATCCCGGGGGTTACGCCGATGGATCGATCGGCGACGCGCAGTTGAAGTGGCTCGAGGCGCGCCTCACCGATGCGCAGGCAGCTCAGAAGCTCGTGATGCTCTTCAGCCACCATGCGCCCCGTTCCCTCAACAACCCGGCGCAGAACCCCGACCCTCTCTACCCGGATTCCATGGACCTTCCCAGGCACGAAACCGATGATGTCCTCGCCGTGGTCAACGCATTCAGCTGCGTGATCGCATGGGTGAACGGCCACTCGCACCGCAACACGATCACCAAGCAGGCTTCGTGGTGGGACATCGGGACCGCGGCGCACATCGACTGGCCTCCGCAGTCCAGGATGATCGATGTCGTCGACAACAAGGACGGCACGATCTCCATCTTCGGGACCATGGTCGACCACGGTGACGATCCCGTCGTCAGCAAGGCCCGCGAGCTCATGGGGAATGACCCGCACGCAGGCTTCGATGGCGGAACAGGCGCACCGGAGGACCGCAACGTGGAGCTTCTTGTTGCGCATCCGTTCCCCTCCGGCGCCGACACGTCGGGCGCTAACTCGCTTGCGGTCCCAACGGTGGGGATACCCAAGAACCTCGCACTCGGCGGAGCGCTCGCGGTGGTTGGCGCTCGCAAACTCTTCGATTTCCGCAACCGAGGCCTGAGCGAGTAGGGGACGACCTCTAGGCTGTAGGCGTGTCCGAGGAACGCCGTGTTGTCCAGGCAGAGTTCCAACGCGCTGCCGCGACCTTCGCCGATCGCACCGCAGGTCGGTTCGATGCCATGGGTGTCGTGTCGTTCTCAGGCGTCCGACCCGGGGCCACCGTTGCCGAGATCGGTGCAGGAACCGGGAATTTCCTAGCATTGTTCGACGATGTTGCCGCGGTGCAGATCGCCGTCGACCTCACCCCGGCGATGCTCGAGCAAGCAGTGGCCCGCAATCCCTCGATGTACGCGGTGCTTGCCGACGGTGCGGCCCTCCCGTTGCGGTCGCGATCGATCGATCTTGTCGCCAGCGCTCAAGCGCTGCACCACATCTTCGAACCGATCCCCGTGCTGATGGAGATGCGACGCGTCGTCGCGCCCGGGGGCCGCGTGCTGATCGTCGACCAGATCGCGACCGAGCGGGTCGAAGAGACCCAGATGATGAACAAGCTCGACCACATCCGCGATCCGTCCCACGCTGCCTGCCGGCCGCCTTCGGCGTTCCGCATCATGGTGAGGGCGGCAGGGCTCGATATCGAAGACGAGGCGATCCATGAATCGCAGGACCACCTGTCCAAGTGGATGTCTCCGGTCGAGTTCCCCGCCGAGCGCGTCGAGGAGGTTTACGGGTTCGTCGCTGCCCATGGTCATTCGACGGGCATGAACTTCGAGCGTGACGGCGACGACTGGGTCTTTACGAGGCGCCGCATCATGCTTCTGGCTAGCCGTCCAGACTGATCCGATCGGTCACAGCTCGCGGGGAAGATAGGGCGATGGCGAAGATGACCAAGGCGGTGGGCTCCAAGCGGGTCAAGGAACTCCGCGAAGCAATCGACTATCACTCGTACCGCTATCACGTGCTCGACGATCCCGAGGTGGCAGACGTCGAATACGACGCCTTGATCCGAGAGCTCATGGATCTCGAGGCCGAGTTCCCGGCGCTGATCACCCCAGATTCACCGACGCAACGGATCGGTGCACCGCCATCGGACCAGTTCAGCCCGGTCGAGCACCGCTCGCCGATGATGAGTCTCGATAACGCGTTCAGCCAGGAAGAACTGCAAGCGTGGGGGAACCGCGTCGAGCGTGGCGTCGGCAAGCCGGACGGGCTCGTCACAGAGCTCAAGATGGACGGCGTCGCGGTCAACCTGATCTACGAGAAAGGCGTGCTCGTCAAGGGCGCAACGCGCGGCGATGGCCGGGTCGGCGAGGACATCACCGCGAACCTGAAGACGATCCGGGCCGTGCCACTCAAGCTGCGAGGCAAGACCCCGAAGATCGTTGAGGTCCGTGGCGAGGTCTACATGCGCACGGAGGATTTCGACAAGTTGAATGAGAGTCTTGGCGAGCAGGGTCTGAAGACGTTCGCTAATCCTCGCAATGCAGCTGCCGGATCCCTCCGGCAGAAAGACCCGAAGATCACCGCGTCGCGCAACCTCTCCTTGATCTGCCACGGTGTCGGTTACGCCGAGGGAACCCGCTATCGGTCGCACTGGGAAGCGTTGGCCGCGATCCGCGACATGGGTCTGCGAACGAACCCCGAGAGCAAGCGGCTGAAGACCCTCGAAGATGCCTACGGATTCTGCGCCCACTGGCAGGAGCATCGCCATGACGTCGGCTACGAGATAGACGGGGTCGTCATCAAGGTGGATGCGATCGGCCAACAGGAAGAGCTGGGCTCGACCTCCAAAGCCCCTCGGTGGGCGATCGCATACAAGTTCCCACCCGAGGAGCGCACCACCTTGCTCAAAGACATCTTCGCGTCAGTTGGGCGGACCGGCGTGGTGACGCCGTTCGCGAACCTCGAGACCGTCTTCGTCGGAGGCGTCAACATCACGACCGCAACCCTGCATAACGAGGACGAGGTCGCTCGCAAGGACGTGCGACCGGGGGACACCGTCATCGTGAGGCGCGCCGGGGATGTGATCCCGGAGGTCGTCGGCCCGGTCCTTACGAAGCGTCCGAAGAACGCCAAGCCCTGGAAGATGCCTAAGAAGTGCCCGTCGTGCGGCACGCCGCTGGTGCGCAATGAAGGCGAGTCGGCTACGCGCTGCCCGAACATGTGGGGATGCGAGGCTCAGCGGAGAGAGCGGATCTTCCACTTCGCCAGCCGTGGGGGGATGGACATCGAGGGCCTCGGCTACCA
>JAXDJJ010000030.1:0-121365 GCA_034665745.1 Actinomycetota bacterium
GCTCCTTCACCAAGCCAGTGGGGCGGCAGGCGATGCCCTCGTGGCGCTGGCGCTGGCAGGCTCGCTGTTCTTCTCGGTTCCGGAAACCACAGCACGGGGCCGGGTCCTCCTCTATCTCGGGCTGACGATGGCCCCGTTCGCCGTCGTTTCACCCCTGCTGGCGCGCATCCTCGATCGCTTCAAGGGGAGTCTCAGGTGGGCGATGGTTCTGACCTCGATAGGCAGAGCGAGCCTCGCGTGGCTCCTTTCAACGCGTCTCGACACGCTTCTGCTGTTCCCTCTTGCCTTCGGGATCCTCGTCTTCTCCCGTGCTGCCCTCGTGGTGCGAGGTGCAGTCCTCCCGCATGTCGTCCCCGAGGGGGCCACTCTCGTGGACGCGAACTCGTCGTTATCGAGGGTCAGCGCGATCGCGGGGATGGCAGCCGGTGTTCCGGGCCTGTTGTTGATCAAGTGGCCGGGCGTCCACTACGAGCTGCTCGCGGGGGCCGCGGTCTATTACCTCGGCACGATCCCGTCGTTGCGGTTCCCAACAGCGAAGGGCCGGCGCGCCAGCAAGCAACGCGCACGCGCACGCGAGGCAGCGTCATCACCGATCGTGCGTCAAGCGGTCATCGCAACCGCCGGGATGCGCTTCCTAGTCGGTTTCCTCGTGTTCCATCTCGCGTTCGCGTTGCGGAGGGAGAACCTCGGATCGATCGGCCTTGCGCTTCTCGTCGGTTCCTCCGCGTTCGGAGGACTCGCCGGCGCGATGGCGGCCCCCCGTCTACGCCGCGTGCTGAAGGAGACCGGGATCATCGCCCTTTCACTCGTTGTCGCAGGTTTCGCAGGGCTCGCGGTCGGGCGGTGGTTCTCCCTCTATAGCGCGGCCATCCTGGTATTCGTGTTCGGAGTTGCAGCGGGTGTCGCGAAAGTGGCGTTCGACTCGATCATCCAGACAGAGCTTCCCGAGGGTGCACGCGGTTGGGCGTTCGCTCGTTCCGAGTCGGTGTTGCAACTGGCGTGGGTGGGCGGAGCTATCGCACCCCTGCTCATCCCGATACCTGCCGGCCCCGGTGTGTTCGTCGCCGGAATCACGGCGCAGGTACTCGCGATCGTCTACATAGCCGGGCGGCGCAGAGCAGCCAGCGGAACCGCCCTGCCTTAGTGTGCTGACAACCGCGAGTGGGTAACTGGGGGGTCAGATGAACATCGTCTTCAAGCCGTCGGAGCGTCCCACCCTTGGTTGCGAGATCGAGGTCCAGGTTGTCGACGAATCCGGCGCCCTCGCGACCGAGCCTGCAGCGACCAAGATCCTCTCGGTGCTCGGCGACAATCCCGGCTACAAGCACGAGTTGCTCGAGTGCTGCGTCGAGGTCATCACCGATGTCTGTCCGACGGTTGGTCATATCCGCAAAGACCTCGGCGACAAGGTCGAGCGCCTCATCGAAACCGCCGACGGACTCGGCTACCGGATCCTCTGCACCGGCACACATCCGTTCTCTGCGTGGGCGGACCAAACGGTGTCGCCCGATCCTCGCTACCACCGTCTGATCGACGACTGTCAGTGGACCGCGCGTCGTTTGCTGATCTTCGGCGTGCACACGCACGTTGGCGTTGGTTCGGGCGAGGAAGCGATCGCGATCTCGAACAGCCTCGGCACCTACATCCCGCACTTCCTTGCCCTGTCTTCGTCGTCACCGTTCTGGCAAGGTCGTGACAGCGGTCTCGCATCGATCCGCTCGAAGATCTTCGAGTCGCTACCAACCGCCGGTCTTCCGTACCAGATGGAGAACTGGGGACAGTTCCAACGATTCATGCGCACCCTGATCGGGGCCGGAACGATCCGCTCGATCCGCGAAGTGTGGTGGGACATCCGTCCGCACCCCGGTTTCGGAACCCTCGAACTGCGCATCTGCGACGGCATCCCGACGATGGACGAGTTGTGCGGCATCGTCGCTCTGGCGCAATGTCTAGTCGTTCATCTTCAAGAGCGTTACCTCGCGGGCCTTGCTCTTCCCAAGCACCAGGCGTGGACGATCCGCGACAACAAGTGGCGGGCCGCGCGCTACGGACTCGAAGCCGAGATCATCCGCGACGAAGAGGGAAACCTCATGTCGCTGCGCCGGAGCATCGGCGACCTGGTCGAGACGTTGTCACCGATCGCCGAACGTCTCGGTTGTTCGGAAGACCTCGCACGCATCAACGACATCCTCGATAGAGGAACCTCTGCAACGAGGCAGCGCGAGGTCTTCGACGAAACGCGCGACCTATCGCGCGTCGTGGATGCTCTGGTCGAAGAGTTGAAGACCGGCAAGCCTCGTCCGTTGCCCGACCACTCGATGGTAGGCGGCGGCGTGGTCCACGGCTCCCCCATGCGAGGCGAAAAACCCTAGGGGGTTGGGCCTAGGGCTCTCAGGTCGCCGTCGCGGCGGGTGGCGCCGGTGGCATCGAGCCACTCGCTCAAGGGAACCGCGTACTTGCGGGTGGTTCCCAGCAGATCGCGGATCTCTGCAACCGTCACCGGGCCGTTGTCGGTGATGTGTGCACGCACGATGCGGCGTGCCTCGGCTGCACCCGCCGCCGTGAGGTGGAAGTCGCCGATCCGCACGAGCTCGCCCGCTGCGGCGAGGTTGCGCACCACCACAGGATCGGAGTCGAGCTCCTTCGTCAGTCGCGGAGTGAACCCACCCGCCTCGACCTTCTCGAGCACCGCGCGTGCGCCGGCCCCCATCTCGTCTGTGCGCGCCTGTGACTCCGCCTCGCGGCGAGCTGCTTCGGCCCTCGACAACAACGTGTCGCCTGACTCGACCACCCCGCTCGGCACCGCAGAAAGCCCGGTTCTGAACAGAGCCTCGGCCCGAGGCAACTGCCCTGCCGACTCGACCAGCGCGAGGAACGCGTCCGAGGACGAGGAACGAGCCAAGGTAGCCAGCAATGCCGCCCGGCCCCCATCCCCACGCCGCGCCGGTTCGGGCAACGGGTCGAGGACACGGCCCCCGCCCAAGGTGACGACTCGACCTGCATCGCGCAACACGAAACGGTCATCGCGTTGGAGTGGAAGAGGGTCTTGCAAACGCAGTTGCGCGAACCCCGAGCCACCCGGCTCGATCGCATCGGAGCCGATCAGCTTGACGCGTACCGGCACCTCCGCCGAGCCCACGTACAACAGATGCGCGCCCTTCTCGGTGATACCTGCGGCGCGGCCCATCTGGTCGACCGAGGTGGCCGACAGCTCGACATCGATCAGGCGCGTCGTTCGGAACGAGCCGGGCAACACGATCGCGTTCCCGCGCTCGGCACCTTGTCGCTCGAGCCCCGCAAGGTTCAGCGCCACGCGGTTACCCGGAGCGATCGAAGCGACCTCCTTCTTGTGACTCTGGATCGTGCGCACGCGCGTGACGCGGCCCTCGGGTGCGATCTCGACCGAGGCTCCGGCGGACAGTGAGCCTCCCGCCAAGGTTCCGGTGACGACCGTGCCTGCACCCGCGATCGTGAACACCCGGTCGACCCACAGCCGCGGCCTGCCGACGTCCACCGCAGGAGCGGTCCGGGAAACGACGCGGTCGAGCTCGGCGACCAACTCGTCGAGACCATCACCGGTCACCGACGAGCATGCGACCACAGGGAAGGAGGCCAGCGACGTCCCCGCAACATGAGCTGCCACCGACGCGCGCACCGCGTCAAGGTCTTCGACGAGGTCGGACTTAGTCAGAACGATCACGCCGGATGAGATCCCCAAGGTGTCGACGATCGCAAGGTGCTCGCCGGATTGCGGCTTCCATCCCTCATTCGCCGCAACGACGAAGAGACAGATCGTTATCCCGCCGGCCCCCGCAAGCATGTTCTTCACGAATCGCTCGTGACCCGGAACGTCGATCAACCCGATCTCGTTGCCCGACGGAAGGGTGAGCCATGCGAATCCGAGATCGATCGTGAGTCCGCGCGCCTTCTCCTCCGCGAAGCGATCCGGGTCCATGCCGGTAAGGCGCTCCACGAGGGCGGACTTGCCGTGGTCGACATGACCGGCGGTGCCGATGACGTGCAAGGACTCAGAGTCCCTTGTGCTCGAGTTGGACCTTCGCCGAACGCAGCAGGATGCGGAGGTCGAGCAACAGCAACTTCCATCCCGGATAGGTCGTGAACGCGTCCCAGTACGCCAGGTCGAGCTCGAGCCCGTCGTCGCCCGAACCCTTCCGAGATTGAACCGGCCCGACCAGACCCGCGGGCAGGTCGCGCTTGCGTGTGATCCCGCGGGCCATCTCTGCTTCGTAGAGCTCGATCGGCCACGGGCGCGTCCCGATCAGGTACATGTCGCCGCGCACGATGTTGAAGAGTTGCGGAAGCTCGTCGAGATACCAGCGGTGCATGAACCTGCCCATCCGTGTGAGATGTCCCTCGCGTTCGAGCGACTTGATGTGCGTCGGGCCTGGCCCCAGTGCGGCGATCGCCTCGGCATCGAGGGTGCGGAACTTCACCAGCTTGAAGACGTTGCCTCTCGAGACCCGGTCCTCTAGGAAGAACACGGGGCCCCTGGCGCGGCGATTGATCAACCCCTCGAGCTTGATCCCGAGGGCGCAGGCGGCCAGCACGGGAGCCGCGGGGATAAGCATCAGGACAGTGAGTGCCTGCTCGCGCAACTCCTTGCCCCTCCGCCGGGTCTGATCTGCCATCAGCTCAGATTACTGACATTTTCTGGAGGTAGGCCTAAAGGACTAGTCACTGCTTGCCGATACCCAGAATGTCCAGCGATAAAGGCAAACCCGTCGTGAGGCGGGGACGCAAAGCAAGGGGTCTCTCGAGACAGCCCAGCTATCGAACGGAGGTTCCACATGTTCCGAGCTTCCAAGCCCCGATCCGCCCCTCTCTATGCCATAGCGCTTGCCGCGGTCATGGTGGCGGGCATCGTTGGTTCGGCATCGGCGAACGGGGGCAAGCGGGCGTTCGGCGAGGTCAAGTCTTTCGACGGCGTTGTCCTCACGATGTCGATGGGCAACGGCGGCACCCTGGTTGCACCGGTCGCGGACGACGTTCAGATCAAGATCGTCCATCGCAGTAACAAGGGCCACGCGAAGCACTCGAAGAGTCCGTCCGCCGGAACCGTTGCCGATCTCGTTCCCGGCGCCAAGATCTATCGGATCAAGGTTATGTGCGAAGAGGTCGTGAAGCTCCGGATCTCGCGGGCTCCCGCGGCATCAGCAGCAGCCGCGGTGGTCACGGTGCGCTCCGCGGGTTCCGACGACACCTCTGATGATGCCGACGAGGCTGATCAAGAAACTCCTGACAACCCGTGTGACGACGATGAGGCGGCTGACGACGACGCCGAGGTCGGAGTCCCGGGTTCCGGTGGGGATGAGGTTGACACTCCGGACGATGGTTCGACCGACGACGAACCTGCGGACGACCCTGCCGACGATGACGGAGGTCTAGTACCAGGACTTCCCTTGTAAGAGATCTACCCGCCGGGAGACCCCCTTCCCCCGGCTTTGGAGAAGCGGCCGTCGCCCCCGGCCGCTTCTTCGCGTTGTGGCTACGTGAGTGCGGCGACGACCCGTTCCGTCAAGACATCCAACTCTCGCTCCTGGACCGTTCTCACATCGAGAAGGACGCGGTCGTCTTCGATACGCGCAACGACCGCGGGGGTTCCGGATCGGAGCGAGCGCTCGATCTCTGCGGCGCTCTTGGTTGCGTGTCCAACGCTCACTGCCCACGACGCGAGCTCGGTGCCCGGCATCGCGCCGCCACCGGTCAAGCCCGGGTGGGACAAGACCTCGATCTTCGCTGAGTCATCGACGCGTGCGGCGATCGCAGCGCGCAGGGTTCCGGCGCGTGCTTCGAGTTCCGCGCTCGACAGGTTCGACATGCGCCATGTGGGGATCTGTTCGAGGTCGTTGTCGAGGTAGATGCGCAAAGTCTCTTCGAGTGCAGCCAGGGTCATCTTGTCCACGCGTAACGCGCGCAAGAGGGGATGGTGGGAGATGCGCTCGATCAACTCAGCGCGGCCCACGATCACTCCCGCTTGTGGGCCACCGAGCAACTTGTCGCCGGAGAACGTGACGACGTCGGCGCCATCCTCCAAAGCTTCTCGGACACCCGGTTCGGTCGTCTCGGACCGATCTGTCGAAACGAGGCCCGAACCGATGTCGTGGATGAAACAGATCTTCCGACCGCGCGCCAGCCGCGCGATATCGCGCGCGGCGACCGACGCTGTGAAGCCACTGATCGTGTAGTTGGACGGATGCACTTTGAGGATCGCCGCGGTGTCGGGAGTGATCGCCTTCTCGTAGTCGGCAAGGTGGGTGCGGTTCGTGGTCCCGACCTCGACCAGTCGGGCCCCCGACGTCGCCATGATGTCTGGGATCCGGAACTCGCCGCCGATCTCGACGAGCTCGCCCCTCGAGATGATGACCTCGCGGCCTCCACACAGCGTTGCCAGGGTCACGAGCACGGCGGCAGCGTTGTTGTTGACCACGAGCGCGGCCTCGGCGCCGGTCAGTGCCGCCAACAATCCCCGGGCATGGTCGTGACGACTCCCGCGGGCACCCGCGGTCAGGTCGTACTCGAGGTTCGAATATCCCCGAGCCGCCCGGGCGACCGCATCTAGTTGCCGTTCTCCAAGGGGCGCCCGACCGAGATTCGTATGGAGGACCACTCCCGTCGCATTGATGACCGGCACGAGCAGCGACCGAGCGTGGTCTTCGAGGGCCAGGCGTGTGTCCGCAACGACCGCATCGAGACTTGGCACCGATCCTCCCGCACGCACGGCAGCACGCGCCTTATCTATGGCGTGCCGGACGGCTGCGACCGAGACCTTGTGTGAGTGCTCGATACCGAGCGCGTCGAGAACGCGATCGACCGAGGGTAGGAGCGAGAGATCCGGTTCGTGCCCGCGTGATGGCGAGGCCATCGGACTTATGGGTTGTAGTTGAGGATGCGCCGGCGCATAGCTTCTTGGATCGCCGACACCCTGTTGTTCACGTGCAGCTTCGAGTAGATGTTCGCCACGTGCGTGGTAACCGTGCGCTCGGAGATCGACAGGCGCGATGCGATCGCCTTGTTCGGCAGACCCTCGCTCATCAGTTGGAGGATCTCGGCCTCACGCGGGGTCAGGGGCTGGAACGCGTCGGCGACGTCGTTAGAGCGGTAGCCCTCGAACTCGGTGAGCACCTGTGACGCGAGCTGCGGGTCGAGCTGCATCTCTCCTCGCGCCACCGCGCGGACGGTGCTGACCACTTCGTCCAACTCAGCCGTCTTTAGGAGATAGCCGGACGCTCCAGCCTTCACGGCATCGAACACGAAGCGCTGCTCGTCATGGCCCGAGAGGACCACGACTGCGACGTTGGGATGGACGTCCTTTATCTCGCGGGTCGCCTCGATGCCATCTTTCTTGGGCATGATCACGTCGACCAGCACCACATCCGCTGAGGTCTCTTCGACCAGCTCGGACGCTCCCGAGCCGTCGGACAGTTCACCCACGACCTCGATGTCTCCCTCCGATTCGAGCATGGTTTTCATGCCCCGGCGAAGGAGGTCGTGGTCGTCGATGAGAACTACTCGGATGGGTTCCTCAGTCATATGAGGTAGATGATAGGCGCGCAGCACCACATAGCTAGAGGGGCACGTATGCATGAGTAACAACGATCAGATGAGCTCAGAGGTGAAATGGGGCGTCGGCTGCCTCGTCGCCGCCGCGGCCATGACCGGTCTCATCATCCTGCTGATGTATGTCGCTTTCACGTTCGACCTTCCGGTGTGGGCTCAGATCGCTCTCGGCGTGGGGCTAACGCTCGGCGGGGGACTGCTGAGTTGGCTGGTCGTGTCCGCCCTGGGCCAGAGCCGCCAAAGGTCGGCGGGGGCGGAAACCCACATCTCCTCGGTCCCCGACCACCCCAGCCCCGGCGAGACAGGGGCGGAATAGCCCGTTCGGGGCATTGACCGCTTCGTCCGATTCGGGCAAATTGTGATTCAAGGAAGCCGTCGCGGGCTGCCGATAATCAGGCGTAAGGCTGGTTAACACTGGGGGGCATGTTGTTCTTGAAACGTATCGGGGTTGCAGTGACTGCTGCGGTCATGCTCGCCATGATGGCCGGCCCTGCAGTCGCGTACACCTTCGATCGGCCCCTCACCGCTGGTGACACCGGTCCCGACGTCAAAGCTCTCCAGGTCCGAGTCGCGGGGTGGTTCCCGCAGACCGGACAGGACGAGATGGGCGTCGATGGGACCTATGGACCGGGGACCGTTGCTGCGGTCAAAGCGTTCCAAGCGTTCTACGGACTCTCGCCCGATGGCGTTGCCGGTCCCACGACGTTCGCCGTGATCGACGGTCTCGAGGACGACGACGGCTCGACCGCTCACTTCGCATGGAGCGAGTTCTGGCAGAACACGAACTCGAACTGCTCGGCCAAGGCCAATGCCTATGCATCGACCTTCAAGGGCGGGATGGTGTCTCCGGCACGGGCGAAGAAGAACATCAAGCGGGTCATGTGGCGTCTTGAAGCGTTGCGAGCTAAGGCCGGCGGCAAGACGATCGCTATCAACTCGGGATTCAGGAGCTCGCCGTACAACGACTGCATCGGTGGAGCCGGAGCCAGCCAGCACATGTACGGAACCGCGGCCGACAACCGCATGGCAGACCTAACGAACCGTGAGGAGCGAGACCTCGCACGTCGATCGCAGATCTACGGGATCGGCTGCTATTCGTCGCTATCCCACAACCACTTCGACATCCGGATCGAGAACAACGATGCCCCAGGTTCGAAGTTCTGGTGGTGGCCCGAGCAGGACTCCGCAGGCCGCGACCTCGCCGACGACGGCAAGCCATGCTGGGGCGAGACCGCGGAGAAGTCGAAGAGCCCCGGCTCGGCGATGCTGCTGCCCTCGGCCCTGCTCCTGAAGGATTTCGCATCGACCCCTGAGTGGTACGGGGGCATGGGCGACTGATCGCGTTCTCTCTAGCCGTACGGCGATATCCAGTTCTACGTAGAACCACGTATAGGCCTGCGGCACCGTTTGTCCTACTTTGAGTAAAGACGGTCCCTTTTCTCTCCCGATGGAGTCCCTGTGAAGCGCATCCTGGGTCTGGCACTGACGGTGGCGTTGGCGGCACAATGGCTGGCGCCTTCCGGCGCGACCGCTCGCCCCGCGTACTCGGCCCCACGGACGACTGTCCCCGCCACCTCTCGTGTCGATCCTTCCGGATCGTCCGGGCGCGTCCCGGGCGAGGTCATCGTTAGCTACGCCGCCTCAGCCGATCGTTTCGAACGTATGGACCTTCGAGACGAGGTCGGCGCTCGCGCGAGGGCCGGTCTCGCCTTGGCAAACACCGAGGTTGTTCAGGTTCCGGCCGGCACCGTCGACGAAGCGATCGACGCTCTCGAATCGTCACCCGATGTCGTGTTCGCCGAGCCGAACTATTACCTCTCGGCAAGCGCTATCCCCAGCGATCCTCGGTTCGCCCAGGAGTGGGGTCTCAACAACACGGGCCAGAGCATCTCCGGGACGTCGGGGACCGCCGATGCCGACATCGACGCGCCTGAAGGTTGGGAGTTCACGACCGGCAGCTCGGACGTCGTTGTCGCGATCGTCGACACTGGCGTCGCGTACAACCACCCCGATCTCGCGTCGAACATCTGGTCGAACCCGGGAGAGACCGGCGGAACCAAAGCGACGAACGGAGTGGACGACGACGGCAACGGCAAGGTCGATGACTGGCGCGGATGGGACTTCATCGACCGCGACAACACCCCACGCGACCTCTACGGTCACGGGACGCACGTCGCCGGCATCGTGGGCGCCACCGGTAATGACGCGTATGGCGTTGCGGGCGTCGCCTGGGACGTTTCGCTGATGCCCCTGCGTGTTCTCGACGCCGACGGCTCGGGAACGACGACAGACGTCGCGGACGCAGTCACCTACGCGTCTGCGAAAGGTGCGGACGTGATCAACCTGAGCCTCGGGGGGCCGGAATTCTCTCAATATCTCTTGAACGCGATCGCCGCTGCGACGAACACTCTGATCGTGGTTGCGGCCGGCAACGAGAGCGCGAACAACGAAGTCACTTCGTCCTACCCATGCAACTATCCCGGTGCGAACATCGTTTGCGTCGCAGCAACGGATTACAACGACAACCTCGCCGGGTACTCGAACTACGGCGTGGTCAGCGTGGACCTAGCGGCTCCCGGCTCGCGCATCCTTTCGACGGTGCCCCCGTTCCTTCGGCCGCTGAAAGATGGCTTCGAGTCCGGCCTCACTGGATGGACGACCGGCGGTACCGGTACGGCATGGACGAGTCAGGCCGATTCATTGGGCCAATACATCACGGATAGCTCGGGTGCCAACTACTTGTCCAACACCGACTCCTGGATCGCCACCACATCTGCGACGAGCCTCGCCGACCAACAGAATTGCCGTTTGACTTATGCGTTCCAGTTGGACACCGAGCGCAACACCGACTACCTCAACGTCGAGGCGTCAACCAACGGCACCTCATGGACCTCGGTGGGGGGATGGAGTGGATCGAGCGGCGCCGACTGGCTGACAGGGAGCCACGACCTCACCGCGTACGACGGGTCCTCGGTCTACATCCGGTTCAGGCTCACCAGTAACGCGCTCCTCAACTATGCCGGTGCGTCTGTCGACGATGTCGAGATCCGTTGTCTCGGGGTGAACTTCACCGGCACCGAGTTCTCGTACTTCAGCGGCACCTCGATGGCTACCCCTAACGTTTCGGGGGCCGCGGCCCTCATGTTGTCTGCTGCTCCGGATTCAACGGTGGCCGAGCTCAAGACCGCCTTGTTGACATCGGTCGATCCCAAGACTGGTCTTGCCGGGAAGATGGTGGCAGGAGGCCGCCTGAACGTTGCGAAAGCGATAGTTGCGATCGCGCCGGACGTCACACCGCATCAGGTGCCGACGATCCCGCCGCTTCCGACCGTTTCGCCATCCCCTAGCTCTAGTGCGTCCGCTACACCGTCAGCGTCGCCAACACCTACGCCGACACCAAGCCCGACCGCGCCGATCGATATCCCGGTCGTCGATCGCCACGTTTCGCTTCGGTTGGCAGGTCACCTCGTCCTATCCGGCCGGATCTATGCAACCGATGGGTTCCCGGCATGTCTGTCGAACATCCCGGTTCAGATCAAGCGCAACGGGTCGATCATCAAAGTGGTCAGCACGAATACCGACGGGTACTACATCACACAGCTACGTGACCTAACAGGCCGCTATGGGGCCCGCATACTCAAAACCGACCTACCGGGCGAGCTGTGCCGCGGCGATTCCTCCGTCGTGCGTCACCACCGTCATCACTAGGCGGTAACGGAGCTCTCCGCGTCGTCGTCGACGTCGCTCGGATCCTCGTGGGGGGTGACCTCCATGATCATCAGCTTCCGGCGCTTGCTCGTCTCATAAACGGGAACGGCGCCGAGCAGAAGTCCGGCGAACAACGCCAGCGCGATGACGAGGCCCATCAGGATGAAGCCGGTCGTTCGTTCGAGACGCGACATGACTATCGCGAGCCAGCCCAAGGTGATGCCTGCCGCGTAAACCAGTGCAACTGCGGCGCGCACGGGGATGCCCACGAAGACGAGGCGGTGGCTGATGTGGTCGCGTCCACCCGTGAGAACGCTCCGCTTGTTCAGCAAACGAGATGTCACCACGAGAGTCGTGTCGAAGATCGCCACTCCAAGGACGAGGATCGGGACCATGAATGTGATCGATGCGGTGGCGTCGAAATGGAGCTTGATCCCAAGGACGGCCAGCATGAATCCAAGGAACAAGCTGCCTGCGTCGCCCATGTAGATGCGCGCCGGGTGCACGTTATGGCGCAGGAATCCAAGGGCACATCCACACAGCGCGATCGATAGAGCGGCGACAAGAAGCTGTCCGTTCATCGCAGCGAGGATGAAGAACAGCCCAGATGCGATCGCCGCGGTACCGGCCGATAGCCCGTCCATGTTGTCTAGGAGGTTGAAGGCATTTGTAACTCCAACGATCCAGAAGATGGTGAGGGCCGCGTTGAACGCGGAGACATCGAACAGATGGATTCCAACTCCCGACGCGTAGATCGCGCTGGCGGCACCGATCTGGAGGACGAGGCGCAGCAATGGCGCTAGACCCTTGAGGTCGTCGATCAGTCCCATGATGCTCAACCCGATCGCGCACCCGAGCAGCACGATAAGTTCCTCGAGCTTCGCGTCGGGTGGATTTATCAAGCTCGCGATCAGCACAGCGATAGCGAACGAAGTGACGATCGCTATCCCGCCCAGATAGGGGACCGGAGACTCCTGGAGCTTGTAGTCGCCAGGGCGGTCCATGACGTCCTTTGATAGGGCGATACGAAGGGCGAGCGGAGTTAGTCCGAAGGCAAGTGCCAGAGAGACGGCGAACGCGCCTGCATAAGACCACGCGCCTACTTCCATCTAGCCCCTCTGCTCTTCGACCACCCGAGCGATGATCTCCTCCAACGTGACGGTCGGTTCGAACCCGATCAGATTGTTGACGCGCGTGATGTCGGGGACGCGGCGCTCCATGTCTTCGAAGCCCTCTTCGTAGGCCTCTTCGTACGAGACGTACTTGATCTTGCTCTTCGAGTCGGCGATCGAGACGATCTTGTTCGCAAGGTCGGTCATCGAGATCTCCTGCGTGCCGCCGATGTTGAACACGCGGCCGTAAGCCTCTTTGTTGTCCATCAACTCCACGAGTGCTTTCACGACGTCACCGACGTAGCAGAAACATCGGGTCTGTTCGCCGTTGCCGTACACGGTTATCTGCTCGCCGAGCACTGCTTGCTGCACGAAGCGCGGGATGACCATCCCGTACGAGCCGGTCTGGCGCGGCCCGACGGTGTTGAACAAACGCACGATGACGGTCTCGAGCCCCTTCTCGCGCCAGTATGTGTAGGCGAGGATCTCGTCGATCGCTTTTGCTTCGGAGTACGACCAGCGGCTCTTCAACGGCGAACCGAGGATGCGGTCGTCGTCCTCGTGCAGCCGGTCGGAGGTGTTCTTGCCGTAGATCTCGCTCGTCGAGGTCACGAGGACCTTCGTCCCGTACTTGTGGGCCTTCTCGAAGATGATCTCGGAGCCCCTGATGTTCGTGGCGAGGCTCTCGAGGGGTTTCTGAACGATTAGGTGGACCCCCACCGCTGCGGCCAGGTGGAAGATCGCATCCGAGCGGGCGGCGAGGTCGTCGACCAGATCGGCATTCAGGATCGAGCCCAGGACGAACTCGAAATCGGTGCGTCCGAGCAGGTGCTCGATGTTGCCGTGGCGACCCGTGGACAGGTTGTCGAGCGCGATGACACGGTGCCCACGGGCCAGGAGTTCGTCTGCCAGGTGACTGCCGATGAAACCGGCTCCGCCCGTGATGAGTGCATTCACCCGAAGATTGTAGTGAAGGACTGGCTAGTACCCTTTGAGCGTGGAACCTCACCTGCAAGAGCTGCTTCAAAGGATCGAGTCGAAGGATGCCGTCGTAGGCGTCGTGGGGCTCGGTTACGTGGGGCTTCCCGTGGCCGTTTCGTTCGCAGAGGCCGGGTTCAGGGTCATCGGTGTGGATGTGAACCCGGCGAAGGTCGAGACCCTTGCCGCGGGGCGATCCTTCCTCACAGACGTGCCTTCGGAGCAGGTTGCCCCCCTGGTAGAGGCCGGGCGGTTCACTCCCGTGACGTCCTTCGAGACCCTCGCACAGGCTGATGCGATCCTGATCTGCGTCCCGACGCCGATCACCGACGGGGCCCCCGACCTGTCTCTCGTGGTCGGAGCCGGCAAGGCCATCGGCGAGGTCCTTAAGCGCCCTTCACTGGTGGTCCTGGAATCGACGACCTACCCCGGCTCGACCGACGAGCTGCTGGCACCTCTTCTCGCTGGTGACCGTTACACGGCCGGGATCGATTTCTGCTTGGCATTCTCTCCCGAGCGGATCGACCCGGGCAACCCGGTGTACTCGTTCACCGACATTCCGAAGATCGTGGGCGGCATCGACGACAACTCAACGCAGGTCGCTGCCGCGCTGTATGGACAGGTCGTGCCGAAAGTCGTGACGGTTACCAGTACGCGTGAAGCCGAGCTGGCGAAGCTGATCGAGAACACGTTCCGTCATGTGAACATAGCGTTGGTGAACGAACTTGCCATCTACGCGCACGAGATGGGTATCGACATCTGGGAAGCGATCGACGCGGCGGCCAGCAAGCCGTTCGGATTCATGCCGTTCTATCCCGGACCGGGCTGGGGCGGCCACTGCATCCCGCTCGACCCCGCGTACCTCTCATGGCGGGTGCGCCGGGACCGGTCGCACGAGGTTCGGTTCGTCGAAGTTGCCCAAGCGGTGAACTCGGAGATGCCACGCGAGGTGACGAACCGCATCTCTGCCTATCTGAACGACCAGGGCAAGTCGGTGCGCAACGCGAAGATCCTGGCGGTCGGCGCGGCGTACAAGCCGGGCGTGGACGACACGCGGGAGGCGGGTGCACTCAAGGTGATCGGACGCCTCGCGAAGCAAGGGGCCGAGGTCTCGCTGCTCGACCCGGTCGTGGGTTCGGTCGAGGTCGATGGGCAGACCCTGACATCCGTGGATCCGACACCCGAGCTCATCGCAGGTCAGGACATCGTCGTGATCCTCGTTGCGCAGCATGGAGTGGACTGGGAATCCATCGCGACGAACGCGACTTTCGTGCTCGACTGCTGCAACGCCCTGAAGCGTAAGAGCGACAAGATCAAGAGACTCTAGTGAAAGCTCTCGTTACCGGGGGGGCCGGGTTCATCGGCTCATCCGTTGCCAAAGGATTGCTCGAACGCGGCGATGAAGTGCGCGTCATCGATAACCTGTCCACCGGTTTCCGTGAAGCGATCCCGACTGGGGTCGAATTCTTTGAGGGTGATCTGCGGAACCTTGATGACGTGCGTAAGGCGTGCACGGATATCGAAGTTGTCTTTCATGAGGCTGCGATCCGCAGCGTTCCCAAGTCCGTGGACAACCCGCTCGATTCGAACGACTCGAACGTCACCGGAACGTTGACCCTGTTGATCGGTGCCTCCGAGGAAGGCGTCTCGCGACTCGTCTACGCATCGTCATCGAGCGTGTATGGCGACCGGGGGGACGAGGTGAACAAGGAGGACATGGCCCCCAACCCGATGTCCCCCTACGCGGTCAGCAAGCTCTCGGGGGAGTTGTATTGCCGGGCGTGGACGCATCTCGGTCGCCTCTCGACGGTCTCGCTCCGCTACTTCAACGTCTTCGGCCCCGGCCAGCACCCCGAATCGAAGTACTCGGCGGTCTTCCCTGGATTCATCTCTGCACTCAAGGCGGGCAAGGCGCCGGAGGTGCACTGGGACGGCGAGCAGTCGCGCGACTTCTCGTTCATCGACGACGTCGTGTCAGCAAACATCGCCGCTGGAACAACTTCAGGGATAGATGGCGAGGTTTTCAACATCGGCGGCGGTGATCCAAAGACCGTGAACGAAGTCCTCAAGTCTGTGTCTGATGCGATGGGAGTTTGGATAGATCCCGTTTCCCTTCCGAAGCGAAGCGGCGATGTCAGGCACACGAGAGCGGACATCTCGAAGGCTCGGTCGATGTTGTCGTGGGAACCGGTAGCGGAGTGGGATGCCTCCGTGAAGGCCACGGTCGACTGGTTCGCCAACTAACATCGATCGCATGAGCACCCGGATCCGGGTCCTTCGCATCTGCACGCGGCTGAACGTCGGTGGACCCGCGCAGCAGGTCACTCTTCTCACGAAGTTACTGGACCCAGAACGTTTCGATTCCAGACTTGCGATCGGAGCCCCCGGCCCCCGAGAAGGAAGCATGCTCGACCTAAGACCCGACCTCGCTGAAGGGATAGAGGACAGGATCATCTATGTGCAGGGACTTGGCCGGGATCCACACCCCGCCGCCGACCTAAGGGCGTTTCGTCGGCTGGCGACCCTGATCGAGGAATTCGAACCTCACATCGTGCACACCCATATGGCGAAAGCAGGCACGCTCGGGCGGGTGGCAGCGGCGATGAAGAAGGTGCCTGTGCGGGTCCATACGTTCCACGGCACCGTCTTCGAAGGCCACTTCACACTCGCTGTCGGGAGCATGCTCAAAGTTTGGGAGCGACTAATCGGGAGGGGGACAACGGCCGTTATCCCAGTCTCGCCAACGGTCGGCGCGCAACTGATCGAAGCTGGGTTCTCCCGCGATAGGATTCGAATGGTTCCTTTGGGGCTCGACCTGGAGAGATTCCGCGATGTGGCCCCTGTCTCTCAGTCGAAGCCGATGATTGTTTCATTGGTAGCGCGGCTAGTGCCGGTGAAAGACATCGACCTCTTCATCGCCGCCATGCGGCTGGTGCGGGAGAGAGATGCCTCTGTCACCGCAAGGGTGATCGGAGACGGTCCGGAAAGGCAACGGATCGAGGGGCTTGCGCCGGCCTGGCTCGACGTCATGGGCAACCAGGCCGACCTTCCTCATCTGCTCGAGGAAACGCGCGTAGTAGCGCTCTCTTCTCGCTCCGAAGGCTCACCCGTCGCGCTGATCGAGGCGATGGCGGCCGGACGACCGGTTGCGTCGGTGCCGGTTGGCGGGGTTATTGACATCTTGAAGGATCGTCCGGGAGCCGTTCTCGCGACAGATCGAAGTCCTCGGGCGCTAGCTGACGCTATTTTGCACGCGTTGACCGATACATCGGTTGCTGAAGGAGCCGCCACCGGGCGCTCCGCGATCGTCGATGAGTTCGGCATCGCGCGTCTCGTGGAGGATCTGGCCGCGCTTTACGAGGAACTGCTGGCAGCGCGATGAGGGTCCTTTTCGTTACGACAGATACGAGAACCGGGGGCACTCCGACACGGATGGCAGCGATCGCGCGCGGAGCGAGATCTCGAGGCCACGAGGTGATGTTGGTGAGCGTCCTGCCTCCGGGTTCTGTTTCACAATCGCTCTCGGCAGATGGGATCACGGTCGATGATCTCGAAGTCACGTCGACGCTTGCCGCGATCAAAGGCATCAAAAAGCTCCGCACCATCATTGTTAGGTGGCAACCTGACGTTATTCAAGCTTCGTTGTGGCATGGAAACCTCGTCTCACTTCTTGCAGCACGGGGTACCGGCGTCCCTGTCGTCGCGGGGCATCAAAGCGTGGACGATGACAAACCCTTCTGGCGTGTAGCGATCGACAGAAGGATCCTCCGGCGGGCTGTCGCGCACGTTTGTGTTTCAGAGAAGGTCGGAGCCCGCATGATCGTGCGGGACAAGGTGCGGCTCGAGACCGTCATACCGATCCCGATCGGTAAGAATCTCGACGAGTTCTTGGGGATCGACCGCGTCGCCAGCAGGACGATCTGGAATCTTCCTGTCGAAGCGAAAGTGGTGGGCTGGCTAGGCCGGTTCGATCCTGTCAAGGACCTCCCCACTTTGATGCGCGCGGTCGGCGTTCTCGAAGATTGGTGGCTGCTGGTTGGGGGCGCCGGCCCTGGAGGGCCTGACGTCGAGCGTGCCGCTTGGACGATCGGGATCGAACTACGCACTCGAGTCTTCAACGATGTAACAGAAGTGCCGAGGTTCATGGCTGCGCTCGATGTCTTCGCCCTTCCTTCGCTTCAGGAAGGCTCACCCGGTGCGTTGGTGGAGGCGATGGCGTCGGCTCTTCCCGTCGTTGCGACGCCGGTGGGCGGTGTTCCCGAGATCATCTCGGACGGAAAGAATGGGCTGCTGGTGCCCGTGAGGGATCCGGGGGCTCTGGCAGACGCGATTCAACGCGCCTTTGCAACTCCAAGCTTGGGCCAAGAGGCCCGGGAGACGGTGCGTGAATGGTTTTCCGAGGAAGTGATGGTGGACGCTCACTTGGAGTTATGGAAGAAAGTAGTTCGGAGGTAGCGTGGTCTCTATGGATTGGAGAGACAAGAGCGTCCTGATCACAGGCGGTACGGGCTCTTTCGGCAAGAGGATGACGCGCCTCCTGCTCGAGGACTTTCATCCGCAGCGGCTCGTTATCTTCAGTCGCGACGAGCTCAAGCAACACGAGATGCGGGCTGAAGGATTCGATGACGAGTGCCTCCGGTTTTTCATCGGCGACGTACGTGACAAGGACCGTCTCCTCCGCGCGATGAACGGGATCGACGTGGTGTTCCATGCTGCTGCTCTAAAGCAAGTTCCAACGTGTGAATACAACCCGATAGAGGCGGTGCTGACGAACGTTGAAGGCCAACGGAATGTGATCGACGCGGCGATCGATTCAGGTGTTGAGAGAGTCATGACTATCAGCACCGACAAGGCCGTGAATCCGGTCAATCTCTACGGCGCGACGAAGCTGACTGCCGAAAAACTTGCCGTTCAGGCGAACTCCTACAGCAGTCCGGATGGCACAAAGTTCTCGTGTTCGCGCTACGGGAATGTAGTAGGCAGCCGCGGCAGCGTGATCCCAGTGTTCCTAAAGCAGAGAAAAACTGGTCGCGTTTCCATCACGGATCCGCGGATGACTCGGTTCTGGATAACCCTTGCCCAAGGGGTGCGATTCGTCCTTGATTGCACAGAACAGATGCATGGTGGAGAGGTCTTCATTCCGAAATTGCCGAGCATGAATATCAAGGACCTAGCGACCGCCCTCGCTCCGAACTGTGAGATAGACGAGATGGGCATCCGGGCTGGCGAGAAACTGCATGAGGTTCTCATCAACGAAGACGAGGCGCGGCAAACCGTTGAGATGAAGTCCATGTTCGTTATCCAACCGGCTCACCCTTGGTGGGACTATGAGAATTGGAAGCACGGAGCAGATCTGCCGGACGGATTTCGGTATGCAAGTGACACCAATGATCAGTGGCTGAAAGCGAAGGACCTGCAGCGACTGATTGACGAAGACTAGACACCGCTGGTGCATGGGTAACCGCCCCGCTTTCCGCCGCTACGAGTTGGAAAAAGTTGCTCCCCACATCCCGCCTAGAGCGCGGATATTGGAGATCGGCGGCGGTTCTGGTTTGCAGGCGAAGATGCTGCAAACATGGGGCCACGAGGTCGAGTCCATCGATATTGAAGTTCCAGACGATCCTGAGTTCCCGGTGCGCGTCTACGACGGTCTGCGCATTCCTTTCGACGATCGGTCATTCGATGTGATCTTCTCTTCTAATGTCCTGGAGCACGTGCCGGATGTACCTGCGTTGCTGCGGGAAACCGCTCGGGTACTCAAGCCTCGAGGGCGAGCGATCCACGTGATGCCAAGCGCGACGTGGCGGCTCCTGACTATCGCTTCTCACTATGTCCACCTGTTGCAGCGAGGTCTCGCCGGGGTTGCAGGGAAGGACACGAGGGATGGGTCAACCGGCCCTCAGGAAAAGGTGCGAAGGTCCGTGTTCACCTCACTCGTACCGGGACCGCACGGCGAATTCTCCTCTGCGGCCTCAGAGGTGCTTCGTTTCCAAAAGAGAGCCTGGAACAAAGCCTTCCGCCAAAGTGGGTTCGCGGTGAAAGAAACCTTTGGGTCCGGGATTGCTTACTCCGGATATGACGTCGCTCCCTGGCTACCCATTCGAGCGCGCGAGGTCCTCTCGCGGATCGTGGGTTCGTCGTGCAATGTGTTCGTCGTCGAGGTGAAAGGTTGATGGCTACTGGTAAAGCTGCTCGCAGCGTCTACTACGAAGCTTTGGAGGGACACCGGCGCCAAGCTCTCGTGCTGATCGCACTCTTGCTGGGCTCTGGCCTACTTGAAGGGCTTGCGTTGACTGCCATCGTGCCTCTCCTCGACGCCAGTTCGAAGGAGGCAAGTAGTGGCGGGGTCACAGAGTGGTTGACTCGGATGGGCATAGCAAAGAGTTCCATACCTACCTTTGCTTTATCAGCCTTCGTCGTTCTAGGCCTTCTCTCGGCGCTGCTTCGATTTGTCGGTGAAGGTCGAGCGATCTATCTTCGAAACGCGATCGAAGAGTCGATGCGACGGCGCATGACAGCGCGTCTGTTGCAGATGAAATGGTCCTCGTTTCTGTCATTACGCCTTGGTGACATAAACCAGTCAGTCATGTTGGAGGGCGGAAATACAGGTACAGGGGTTTATGCCTTTGTCCACGCCATAGCACTTACCGCCACTGCCCTAGTGTTCTTGCTGCTGGCCTTTCTGTTATCGGTCAATCTTACTTTGCTAACGCTTTGCTTTGCAGTTGTTGGAGTAGTCGGCTATCGCGTGGCGGCCCGACGGGCGGAAGAAAGAACCCAAGAGCAAGCTCGGACGGCGAGCGCCATCGGTGAACAGATCTCTGATCTCTTCGGCAACCTGAAGTTCGTTCGATCTACTGGCAGTGCCCAGGGCTCTAAGAGCCTGGCCTCAGAGGCCTACAAGTCGTATGCACGCGCCTCCTATCTAAGCCAGCTCTATGGGGCAGTCATGCGTGTGGGTTTTGAAGCGAGCGGCGTTCTCTTCGTGGGTGCAATTATCGGCGTCGTATTGCTCACGGAAGGTGAGCTCACAGCCCGTGCTCTTGTATTCCTTGCGATCTTCTATCGCCTATCTCCTCGCCTATTGACGATCCAGTCTGATTTGCATCAAGCCCGGGCTTTGAGGCCCTGGTTCGTTAACTGGAGGGAGCGGATGCAGGTCGCTGCTGAACATCAGGAGGCCAAGAAGGGGTCCGTGGATCCGACGTTTGAGCACGAGATTCGGCTCGAGCAGGTCACATTCTCATTCCCCGAGAGCGACCGAACGATCTTGCAGGATGTCGATCTAACGCTACGAAAAGGCGAGTGTGTCGCCATCGTTGGTGAGTCTGGGAGTGGTAAGACCACGATGCTTGACCTTGTCACCGGGCTGCTGAAACCTAGTAGCGGCTCCATCCGCATCGACGGATCGTCGATGGATGAGCTCCTTGTAGAGAATTGGCAACGACAGATCGGGCTCGTCATGCAAGACAGCCCCTTGTTTCATGCGTCGATCTTGACGAATCTGACGATGGGCGACTTTGAATCGGATGAAGGACGCGCGTGGGATGTACTCCGGCGTGCGAACGCATCCAACTTTGTGGAGAAGCTTCCTGGGGGATTAGAAACGGTGATCGGGGAGAGAGGCGCAAGGTTGTCCGGAGGAGAACGGCAGAGGATCGCCCTCGCCAGGGCGCTGTATCGCGATCCGTGGTTGCTGATCCTCGACGAGGCGACGAGCGCCCTCGACGGCGCATCTGAGGCCACTATCCAGGCGGCTCTTCAAAAGCTGAAAGGTCGTGTGTCCATACTGATGGTGGCTCATCGACTCAAGACGGTTGATATTGCCGACCGGATCCTGGTTCTGTCAGATGGCAAGGTGGTTGAGCAGGGCTCTTGGACGGAGCTATTAACTCAAGACACGTTATTCAAACAGATGGCAGCGCGCCAAGGTCTGATGAGCGTCGCTTAAGCCGTGCCTTCGATCCACATTCTTACTAATGGTTTCGTTACTCAGACCGCTCGGGCCTTTCTCGCGCCGCTGATTACTCATCGACGACTGCTTCGCTCTGCGGGGTTTGACATCCGGATATTTCGCTCGCTCGCGACCGAGGTCCCTGATTGCGACGTTCTGATAGTGGAAAGCAAGTTCTACAAGGACCTGTGGAGTTCGAATGAGCGGAGGGCCCTTCAGGATTTTGAGTCGTTCAGGAATAGCTCGGCCCTTGTTGTATTCGCCGACACCGGTGACTCGACCGGGAACGTTATCGCTCAGGTCCTGCCCTACGTCGATTCGTACTGGAAGGCGCAACTCTGGCGAGATCGTTCGGCGTATGAGACAGCGCTTTACGGTGGAAGACCGTACACGGACTACTACCACCGAAACTTCGGGGTAACGGACTCTTCAGTAAGGATGTCCGTCCCGGTGGATCGTGAGTTCCTGCCCAAACTCCGCGTGTCATGGAATCTTGGCTTCACGAACTATGGGTTCTTGGGCCCACGCCTTGCTGACGCCTACATGTTCAAGGATCTGGACATCTTCATTAGGCCGATCCGGCGGATCAGCAGACCTGGACATAAGCGAAACATCGAACTGTTCCTACGCATGAACTTGGAGTACTCAAGGGAGACGGTCGCGTACCAGCGAAGGCAAGTCGTGAAGAGATTGCAGCACAGGACGCAACCACAAGCAGGTCGCGTAGGGCGCTTCCGCTACCTTCGGGAGTTATGCGACGCGAAGGTAGTCGTTTCTCCTTTCGGTTGGGGAGAGATCAACGTTAGAGACTTCGAAGCGATCTTATGCGGAGCTGCGCTCCTCAAACCCAACATGGAGCACATCGAGACTTACCCAGATGTGTTTCACGACGGTGAAACGATCATCTCGCACAAGTGGGATCTGAGCGACCTCGAATCCGTCATCGCGAGCGCTTCTGACTCTGACCTGTCAGCGATTGCTAGTCGTGCGCAAAAGGAATACTTGGATCAAGTGTCTGGAGAGTCCTTCAAGGGGCGGTTCCTGGGATTGCTTGGGGAAGTCACTCGAGACCGATGAGCTCATCCCATACGCGGAATGCGTTCCTGCCATACTCCTGCATCCTCTTCTGAGCAGCTTCTCCAAGCGTTGCCCTAAGGGTTGGGTCCAGCATCAGTTCCTCGAGTTTTGTAGCAAGATCCGAGTCGTCTTCGGCTCTGGCGACCAAACCGGTCTCGCGGTCGGTAACCACTTCCAGGGGTCCAGGTGATGCATCAGAAACAATCGGTGGGACTCCGTAGCTCATTGCTTCCAGCAAGACGTTACCCATCCCCTCGAATCGAGAGGGGAACGCGAAGATGTCTGCCGCAGAGTAGTAGGAGAACGGGTTCTCCTGTCGACCTTCAAAACAGACACAGTCGTCTAGAGCAAGCTCGGCAACCAAGCGCTGTAAGTAGCTACGCAGTGGGCCATCACCCACGAGAACGAGATACCAATCTGGGACCCGGTCTCGAGCCTTCGCGAAAGCCCGGATCAAGATGTCATGTCCCTTCTGAGGATCCATCCGAGCGACCGAAAGGATGGCGGGTCTCGGAATGGGGGCTGCGGGGACGCTAGCGGGGGGCTCTATCAGGAGTGGTGTCACGACAAGCTTGTCTTTGGGAACGAACTGGGTCATGTGCTGAAGGGTTCCCTTGCTGATTGCAGTCACGCGATCCGCATCCCGGTACAGCCTCCGGCGTAGGTAATCCCAGGGAAAACCCAGCGACTGCTTCGTCGGATCGTTTCGTTCGGAAACAATGACCGTTGACTCTAGATTGCGAGCCGCCAGAACGGTCAGGATGTTAGTTGTTCCAGTGAAGGAGACGATCGACTTAGGCGATGTGGCAGCCAGAGCCTTGCGCAATCGCACAAGACGTGTGACGTTTGCGAAGAACCCTCCAAGGAGTGTTCGTGTGGTACCGGAGGCTTCCAAGATGATTCGCTTCGAGCGTGTATCGAGTGCGAAGAAGTCCTCCTCGGCACCAGCGAAAGTGACAAGGCAGACACGCAGACCCCTATCCAACCAGTGTCGGATGATGCGAGTGGCAACTCGCTGCGCTCCACCAGCGGCCAAACTACTGATAACTACTGTTACGTCGAATGAAGCGACATCAACGCTTCGACCTTGTGTCATTGTCGAATCATGAGCGGACTGGCTTCAAAGAGGGTCCTTTTCCCCTTCGTAGGGGATTCAGTTGGCGGCGCGCACATCTCGGCCGCTCTGCTGATTGAAGGTCTTGGTCTCACGGACTACACCCCAGTTGTAGTAATTCATGAGGACGGGCCGCTTGGTCCGTTCCTAGAGGCGAGAGGCATAACTTACCAACGACTTGCGTTGCCGAATTACGTCGGAACGCGAGCTGGGCCGGTGCAAACCACTTGGGACATCGCCCACATCACACCACGCCTTGTTCGGTTCATGCGAGACGAGGACATCTCGATCGTCCATTGCAACGACACGCGCATGAACCTCTCTTGGGTCCTTCCGGCAAGACTCTCCAGAACGCGGTTTGTGTGGCATCAGCGTGCTGTGGTCTCTCAGCAAAGATCTCTGCGACCCCTTATCCGCTCAGCGAACGCGGTCATGTGTATCTCCGAGTACGTCAGAAAGGGCTTGCCGCCCGGCGTGGATTCAGTAGTGATTGACAACCCCTTCGTGCGGGCGGCTGTTGACAGAAGGACGGCGCGGGAGGAGCTGGCGAGGAACGTCGGGCATGTCGATGATGAGACGCTTGTTATTGGATTCTTTGGTCGATTGGTCGGATGGAAGCACCCGGAGACTGTCATCGATACCGTCGCGACGATCCGAAATAGGTCTTCCCGATCGGTGATTGCTTGCTTGTTCGGGGCAGATCCAGACGATCTGGCTTCGCAGCTAACAGATCACGCCAAGCGACTAGGCGTCGCGCACCGTATCGACCTGATGGGGTTCAAAGATCCTGTAGCTCCATGGATCGCGGCATCCGACGTCGTGCTGGCACCGTCGGAAGACGAGCCATTCGGGAGGAGTCTCGTCGAAGCGATGCTCCTGGGGACTCCAGTGGTCGCGAGTAGGTCTGGCGCCCATCCCGAAGTTATCGAAGACGGTCGAACGGGCCTACTTGTGGACCTGGGAAATGTCGAACAGATGGCGGCAGCAGTGGAGGCGCTCGCCGATGACGCTGGACTCCGCGACCGGATCATTGCGGCAGCACTTGAAAAGGCACGAGCCCACTATTCGGTGGACTCTCATGTCGCGAAGGTGCTTGAGCTCTACGAGAGCATCCTTACGCGCTAGGCCACGGGAAATCGTTCTCCTGGAACCAGATGCGCGCGAACGCTGCAGCTGGATTCCTCATGTCCCCTGTCCATGATCGATAAGCGCGAGGACCAATCATGGCGAACTGGTTGCTCTCGCTGCCGAAATATCTCATCCGTGCGTACCACCGCGCTTTCGAGTCTGCCCCCCGCACAGCTCCTACAGCCCGACCAACCGGAACGACCCAACGGAAGGAAGGTCGCCATGACCACGTCGCTCGCCCAAAGCGCGAGAACACTCCCTTGTAATCGCCGACTGTGCTGAGGTATTCGAGGAATGCTCGCTGCTCGAACTTCTCTTCGACGGGAACTTGCTCGAACAAGTCGATCAGTCGACCGTCCCAGAGGGGGAGCTCCCAATCAAGATTGAGGTATTCATAGAGCCGCTGCTGGTTAATCACGTACTTGCATTGACGCTCTTCGAATTCCCATGACTCGTAAAGGGAGCACAACTGTGACCCGTCCCCATCCGTGGCGGGGGTCGGTAGGACGCTTGCGATGAGTTCGCGGACACGTTCGAGATTCGTCGGCGTTTTTAGGTGTGCCCACAGCGAGTAGTGCTTTCCAATTATCGCTTCGTACAGGTCGACTTCACTTGGTGCACGTGAGGTGGCCAGGGATGGGGGGATGTGACCTCCCGTGATGAAGTCGCCGGACTGTCCATTGATAACGATGCAATCGTCAGGGAGACGCCCGGCAGCTCGAGCCGCAAGGAAACCTTGGAATTCAGTCATGACGGGGATCGAACTGAGTCCGTCTGAGTATCTCCAGTAAAGCTGGCGAGCGGAGCTACTGAACGCGGCCCGCGCTCGGCGTCCGCCCGGGGATGGGTAGAAGGTCCAATCGACGCCCAGGATCTCGGCCACATCAGCGGCCATCGCCGCCTCATGATTGCCGGGAGGTCCATACGAGAATGCGAGGAGCGGCGCGTAATCGAGCTGGTTGAGTTTTGCGAGCACCAGGCGGGAGTCCAATCCACCACTTAGAGGCACCACTATCGGTCTACCGTTGGCTCGTTCAACCAGCTCAGCAAAGATGGCATTAACGGCCACATCTAGTGCATCGACTATGTCAGATCGGGTGATGGTGCTATCCGGCGCCGGCCGGTAGTCCCCGTACCGGTGCTGGGTCACGTCTTTCGTTTCTGGTTCGTAGATGAGCTCTCCGGCGCGTAGCTGACGAACGTTCGAGTAGGCGGTGCGATCCCTCGACGCGTAACCCGCAAGAGCCATCTCGAGAAGGGCATCGAAGTCGAGTGAACGATCGGAAGTCGCTTCTTGGACATGGCGCGCTGAATCACTCACACATATCCCTGTCCTACCGCGGGTGTAGAAGAGGGGACGGCTGCGCACGCGATCCACTGCAGCGAATAGGAAATCCTTGCTCTGGACCACGACGGAAAAGGATCCGTGAGTCTTCGCTAGCCTCTTGCCAATCTCTTCAAGGTCTAGAGCTTTGGACCCGAAGAGCTCCATGACATCGCGAAGCTGTTCGCTGTCGCCGTGGATGTGGACGAACGCCGCACCTCTCCGACTTGTTCGCCACCGATCGGCAGCTAGCCTTACCCGCTCAGGTTCCATAGGAAAGGTAGACTTGTGTGAACTCGGAGTCGCGGAGGCTTGGAGCGCGCTCCATGGCACTTTTGAGGGAGTCCCATTCGACCTCCACCCGTCCAGAACGGTCGAATTTTCCAGCGACGAAAGAGCAGCGTCTCTCGGCCAATCGAAGAGCATCTGGATCCCAGCGATCCATCCCGAGATCGACCACGACGATCGGTGTCATCGACGTTCGAAGCACCGTTCCGAATGTTGTTGACTGTGGGAGATCGAATAGAACGAGGTCTGCGCCTTCGAGGGCTTCATCAAATGGTCGTTCGTCCACTTGGCAACAGATCTCCCTTAGTTGCTGTGGTACTGGTGAACGGCTCTCTGGATGGGGCTTGAGGATCACCTCGTACCCCCACTCAGCCAATTTCGAAAAGAGGCGCGCCTGCCAATCGACAGCGGGCATGTCCTGAAGTAATGGAGGAAAAAGCACGCGCTCCCCTGGGTAGACAGTTGCGGCATACAACACTCGCTTCACCTTGGTCGTGGAGGGCGACCTTGGCTTCGGTGATGGGATCGCGATGCTCAGGCTAGAGACGACAGGGAGATGGTCCGTCGGCAAGATCTTCTTGTCGAGATGCTTGTTGATGGCCTCTACCTGTGTGTGATTGAACGTGACGAATTCGTTGCACTCGAAGAATTCCCAAAAGGGGCGCACGTCTGTTTCATAATGGCCATGGCCCTCAGCGTGATCGTGACCCCACGCCCGACCTCCTGACTTTCGAACCGCAAGCCGCAGCATCCGTGACCAAAGGATGCCCCCCGTTCCCGTCCAGAGTCTGGCCGGGAGGCGTTCAGGTCGTGCTGACAGCCTTCCCACATGTGCAGCGATCGTTGAAGCGAGCTCTATCAAGTAGTCCGTCAGATATTCAGTCTCGTAGACCTCTAGTGTCACGTTCTCCTTGCTGAAGGCCTCGACCACGGCAGTTACGTATTGCTCCACTCCCGCGGCAGTTCGGAAAACTCTTCTTTGGGCTCCGATCGCAGCTGCTTCAAGAGCAGGAAACCATCTGGCGATCGGTGCATAGACGACCTTTTCATCGAATGCGCTTGCCCGCAGTCGCTCAACTTCGTTGATGGTTGTGGCGACGACGCTGCGCTTCAGGACGCGCTTGGTTGGCCAGGAGTACCTGATCGGCCCTTTGCGGATCAATCCAGCTGCAGGACGAATGAGCTGCTTCCACTTGGGCTGAGATTGAAGGCCGTCTGCTAGGTAATCGAGGTACGGAGATCTCTCTGCCTTTCTGCCCGCTGCAGCCGCAGCCCAAAGTCGCGCCGATGGTGGCAGGTCAATAGTTCCAGACTTTCCGACGAAGTGAGCTTGGCAAACCGCGAGAGCTTCTTGCAGGAAGAAGTTCGACACGAGCGCAAGTGCGTCGTCGATCGAGCCAGTGCTCGCTCGCCTGGATTCTCTTGCAACGCTGACTATCGCTCGGTCGTGGATGTCCTTGAGTCGCGGATATGGCATCGGCCAGAGAAACCCTTCGACTCCATCTTGCCCGAGGGTGACCTTGGAGATATCGAAAGTCATTCGGAACTGACGGGTGGCACTAGCAGTACAGAGCGCACTCCGCCTCGGACCGAGACAAGATCAAGGAGGTGTTCTGACGCGATACCCGTGAAGACGCTGCGGACCATGTCATCCGTTCGGATCGTGAACGTTGAGCGATAGCCCAATGACTTGATCGCTTGCGCTCCCGATTCCGTTGACGAGCCAACGAACATTGGCTGGTACCCAGCGTCGAGTAGCCGCTGAAGGGGACGGGTGATGTCGTGGCTTAATGAATACTGCCGGAGATGAGTTTCGAAGAGGACCATTGGAGCCATGGATCCACTCTCGACCTCGGTGGCTAAGTCAGACAGAATCTCGACTTCATGTCCTTCGACATCCATACGGATCAGGTCGGGGCGCATGTTTCCACTCACCTCAGAGATAGTAAGAGCCTGCACTTCGACCGATTCGCCCGATAGGTGGGCAGCGCCATTCTGGTGCAGTGTATTGAGATTGCGCTGACGAGACAGAAGCAGGCTGACCGTACCTGTGCGATCAGACACGGCTGCGTGGACCACTGGAACGTCATGTTTCCCATTTAGCTCGAGGTTCTTCCTCAGCAGGTCCACATTGATCGCTGAGGGTTCCACCGCAACGACGCTCCCTGTTGAGCCGATCAACCCCAACTCGATCAGAGGGTAGTAGCCGATGTTTGCTCCGATATCAAGAACATTCATCCCAGGCTTCAGAACTTGTTCGAGCATCCACTTGTGTTCTAGCTCTCGTTTCCCGAACAGCAGAAGGGTTCGTGAGATGCCCTCATCGTTGAGATCGAGGAGCATCTCAAAGTCGAAGACCCTTCTCCGAATCAGTTCACAGTTCAAAACCTTGCTGTAGATGGCCCCGCGCGCTCCATGGAGCACGGCCTTGACGACCGCGGGAAGACCTCGGGTTCGCACCAAGGATAGTGGGGTCATTGATGCATCTGGTTCGGTCTCACAAAAAATTCGCCCTTTGACAAGTGTTGCGTTTGAGCCCCATCCTCGGTGAAGAACTCGTAGTGGAGAGACGCCAGCAGGTCTTCAACTTCCTTCACGCTTTCGCCGAGCAACGATAGTTCGGGTGGGTGGACGCTGAGGAACAAGCGCGGCCGGTGGCGGGCCAATGTTTCGGTCGCACCCCGTAGAACCTTGAGTTCGGCCCCCTCGACATCGATCTTCATCACATCGGGCGCGAGTCCATTATCTCTGCAGAATCCATCGATCGAGATAGCGGAGCGGCTGCTCTGTCTGTAGGTCAGAGACCCTTTCTTCACCACCAGGGAATTCATCCCACTCGGCTCAGCCAACTCGAAAAATGCCACGTGCTCACCGGGAGTATCGCCGACCAAGGCCTCAACTACCTCGACATTGTCGATGGAGTTGAGGTGAAGATGTCGCCGGAGAAGGTTCAGGTTTGCTTCAGCCGGTTCGAAGGCGATAACCCTGCCTCTCGAGCCAATGGCCTGACTCATCGGCAAGGAAACGAAACCCACATGCGCGCCAACATCGAAAACGCAACGCGCACCTTTGCATTCGTCGATACATTGCACGAACGCGGCGTTGAGTCCCTCACCCCAGCGCTCCAGATGCATGAAGGCAAAATGGGCATCGATCTTGAAGGGCCCGAAGGGGCCGATCCTCCGACTCACAGAAGGTCGCACTGGCGAGTGAGCTATTGCCCACCTGTAGCTTCTACCCATCGCGCTCTTGATCCGGCTGCTCACAGTCTTACCGGGATCCCCTGAGCGTCCAGATAGTTTTTCGCTTCCTGGGGGGTCTGCTCCGTGAACTGAAACATGCTGGACGCGGCAACGGCGGATGCGTCGGCTTCAAGGATGGCTCTTGCGAGATGGTCGTATGTGCCGGCACCTCCCGACGCAACAACCGGGATGTCTACGGCCCCGGTAACCGAAGCAATCAACTCGAGGTCGTATCCAGACAGTGTTCCGTCGCGCTCGATCGACGTGATGATTATTTCGCCCGCACCCAAAGTCTCAGCATTCCTTGCAGCGTCGACCGGAGTAACCCCCGTAGCTTTCGTTCCTGAGTGCGTAAAGACCTCGTAACCGTGCTCGCTCTTTCGAGCATCTATCGAAACCACAACACATTGGACCCCGAAGCGCCGCGCTGCCTGCTCGATAAGCTCTGGCTGCTCCACAGCCGCCGTATTCATTGCAACTTTGTCGGCTCCGGCACGAAGCAGTTGCCGGACGTCATCCAGTTCGCGCACTCCACCGCCGACCGTTAGAGGCATAAAGCACTCGTCGGCAAGATCATCGATGAGGGCGAAATCTGGGCCCCTGCCTTCGTTCGTTGCGGTGATGTCTAAGAACACCAGTTCGTCCACGTTTCTCATGTTGTAGACCTTGATCGATTGAAGCGCGCTGCCGATCCGTCGCCAGGAGTCAAAGGCGACCCCTTTCACCAGACCGAAGTCTTTGAACAGGAGCGTAGGCAGGACACGCTTCTTGAGCATCTCCTAAGCCACAAACAACTCGAGCAACCGCAAGCCCCGTGCCTGGCTCTTTTCCGGATGGAACTGAAACCCTAGGACATTGTCCCGTTCGATCACCGAAGTGAAGCCGCCGCAATATGGCGTTGTGGCAACAACATCGTCGGGGTCTGCGCAGCGCACTTCGTAGCTGTGGACGAAATAGAAATCGGACCCGGATTCGACTTGACCCACGAGCGGGCTCTCTCGGGTCAGATTGACCTCGTTCCATCCCATATGCGGGACTCGCTCACCGTTCGTTGGCTTGAGTAGCTGGACGTCGCCTTGGATCAAGCCCAACCCCTGGTGCAGCCCGCCCTCGGTGCCCGTTGTCATCAATAGTTGCATTCCCAAACACACGCCAAGGACAGGGATCCCCTGTTCGGCTTGTTCTCGAATCGCATCGTCCATCCCTCGGTCACGAAGATTCTGCATCGCTTCCCCGAACGCCCCCACTCCAGGAAGCACTATCCGGTTTGCCACCCTGAGCCCGTCGGGGGTCTCACATATCTCTGAAGACCCGCCAACCTCTTCGACCGCCCGCGCTATCGAGTGAAGGTTGCACATACCAGAGTCGACGATCGCAACCTTGTTCATGGGTTGTCGTAGTTAATCTTGGTCAGGTTGCCGCGATCGTCCTTGACCAGCTCGTCTCGGTTGTCCGTGATGAACAGCTTGCGGTTCGTGAATCGGTCGCAAATCAACACGAACTCTTCGAATGACATGTCGATCTCGCTGAGGATGTCCTCGAGGGCCACACCAAGGTAGGTCCACGGAAAGAGCCCGTCGCGCTTTCTCACCAAGTGGAGTGCGTCGGAGCGGGAAAGCCGTCCGCGGCGCACATGGAGGCAAGCGATGTCGGTCGCTCGTCCAAAGGCGAACTTTAGGAACTTGAAGTAGTCATGGATCCCAGTCTGAAGGTTGTCTAGGTTTTCGTAGTTCGCCAGAGATCCCTCGACCATGTCCTTGTACGTCTCAAAACCGTGGCCCTGCGCGATCAAAGCATTGCTGTAGCCGTCCCATCGGAGGAAGTGACCCAAGAACAATCCACTTACCCCTACGTCAGCGAGTTCCTCGTCACTCGGGTAGTTGTACTGGATCAGGTCACGCTCCGTTAGTCCTTCTTGTCCGATGAGGTCGCTGACCCTTAGTCCAAGAAGCCCACCAAACTCCTCTAGCCACCGACGATTAAGTACATGGTCTTGACCGGAAGCGGCTGGGCCTCCGTACTCATTCTGAGGATTCTCGCCCCAGACGATCAACTGGATCCCGAGCTGCATCGCTATCCTCACAGGGATCGTGAAGATCGTGACGTGCTCGGGCCAGGAGATGTCGCCGACTTGACGCAAGGCCAGGCGATTGATCTTGCGTCTAACGACAGGGTTCGTAGTTACCTCGATGTAGTCCACGCCCAGCTTCTTGATGTTCTCGATGTTCCTGCGGCCGATGTCGGAGAGATGGTCAGTGGTAGCGGTCACGCAGAGCGGAGTGGCTCCCAGTTCTAGCAATCTAATGACCTGGTAGGTGCTGTCCTTTCCTCCGCTCACTGGAACCACGCAGTCGTAGTTGCCTCGCGACCTGCCGGAGCTCTTCTCTAGAAGGTCAACCAGCTCCGATCGACGCTTATCCCAATCGACTACTTCCCTCGCGTCCATGTTTCGGCATGCTTCACAGGCTCCATCCGGTCCGATCTGGAGGTCGGGCTTCGTTTCGGGCATGACACACCGAACGCAGTAGCGGATATGTCTGTTCGCTGTCGTCGTCTCGATAGGATTTTCCATGTAGTGAGGCTCCCGTTGCATGTGGTCTACGTGTTTGCTACTTCAGGCAGAGGATGAAGATTAGCCTGGTGA
This sequence comes from Actinomycetota bacterium, assembly GCA_034665745.1. Taxonomy (GTDB): domain Bacteria; phylum Actinomycetota; class CADDZG01; order CADDZG01; family WHSQ01; genus JAXDJJ01. The sequence goes on from JAXDJJ010000030.1 coordinate 32,148, forward strand.
ATCTTCTAAGGGCGTCGCGTGTAGGGGTGGTACCAATGGCTCTTCTTGAGTCGCGGAGGAGGTGAGTAGGTGCGACGAGTGGTCTCGAACGATATCGACCCCTTTGTTCACCAGGTCCTTCACCAAGACTTCTTGTCGTCACCTTTCATCACTTACGACGTAGGCGCGGCTGGACAGCTGTTCAGCTTTTTCCCCCTCGGAGAGGATGCTAGGTCTCATGTGATGGCATTCGAGCCGACCCCCGTGAGCTTTGCTCGACTGAAAAGTCGTTACGGGTCCGTTCGGAACGTGAGTCTTTTTGAGAATGCAGTGGCGGACAAGGCTGGTCCTGTGACGCTAAACGTGCACCGAGAGGCTCCAACCGTTTCCGGCTTGGTGAAACATACCTATGGCGACGATCGGGACTGGACAGAGGCGCTGGTCGAGGGAGTGACGCTCGATGGCATCGCTGCCCAAGAAGTTAAGCCCCCTGATTTCTTGAAGTTGGACACCGAAGGTTCTGAGCTGCAGATCCTGCGCGGTGGCGAATCCGTGTTGGAGGCGGAGGTCTTGGGGATCTACTCGGAGTTCCATTTCTGGAAGGCAGATGGACAGGGCGCCCGATTCAGCGAGATAGATGAGTTCTTAACCGCGAGGGGGTTCGCCTTATTCGACTTGCAGTTGGAACGAGGGTTGAGCACGGTCGGAGGAAAGAAGAGCCGCCTCAACGGTGGCAATGCTTTGTTCATCCGGGACATCTACGACCTATTTGAACGCAACTCTGAGATCACACTTTCGACAATGAGACAGAAGGTGATCAAGCTGTTGACGATCGCAGTGCACTATTTCTACTTCGACTATGCGTTGGAGATCATCAACGTCGGGGAAAGTGAAGGTGCTCTCGAGAAGGATGAGGCGCGCATCCTGTCCCAGGAGCTAGGTAAAGTCACCGATGTAGCTCATGTGCTCGAGCGCCTTCCGCTCAGGCACAGGCTGGGAGCGCTGTTCGACTTTCTTTCCTGGTGTTGCTACCCGGAAGCGCGCAAATCCTGGCCTCCGATGCACAACAATATTGGCAATCGCCGAAGCGCGTTGGTTCGTCGACGGAAAGCGTCAACTGCCGTAGTACTCCATGACCCGATGCGGAGACGCCACGAAGAAACCTGTGAGCAACTAGAGGTCCGCATCTCGTAACAGACACGAACGCATCTCTGAGGGGCTAGTCGTCCGATACCAGATCCCAGGACAGCGGCGTGCCTCTGGCGATGTTCACGAGAGCATTCCTCGCGAGGATCTCTTCGAGATGCTGAGGAGGCAGTCCCAGGCCCGGTCGGATGGAGCGCACGTTAGTCATGTTGAAGGCCTCGCCGGCCGCGATGTCTTCCACGACGTAAAGGGACCGCCTGAGAACTAGGTTCGCTTGCTCGGATGGCTTGATGTTGTAATCGACCGATCCCAGCGACGTCCACGCTTCTCGGCAGTAACGAGTTAGGTCTTGGAATTCATCGGGTTCGAGCGAGAAGGCGGCGTCGGGCCCTCCGTTTGCTCTATCGAGCGTCAAGTGTTTCTCGATGATGGATGCGCCCGAGGCGATCGCGGCTACGGCTACGACATGTGTCAGGGAATGGTCCGAGAGCCCGATGACCGCGTCGAACCTCTGGGAGAGATCCTGGATCGTTGCGAGGTTCGCTTCCTCTGGTGGACTCGGATAGCCACTGATGCAGTGCAACAGTGCGGTCTCGTTCCTTCCGGTGGGGTTAGCAGCAGCGAAGGCCGCTTCGATCTCCTGCAATGACGCCAGCCCCGTGGAGAGGATCACAGGTTTACCTGTCTCCGCCACACTCTTGATCAAACCGATGTCGACGATCTCGAATGAGGCGATCTTGTAGGCAGGTGCTCCAAGGCTCTCGAGCAACTCAATCGAGGTCGGGTCGAATGGACTGCTAAACAAGGTGATCTCCGCAGACCGCGCATGGAGGAAGAGTTCCTCATGCCATTCCCAAGGAGTGTGGGTTTCCTTGTAGAGATCGAACAAGGTTCTTCCTGCCCACGGGCCGTCCTCGAGATCGAATCCTCGGCCCCTGTGATCGATTGTGATCGTGTCCGGGCGGTAGGTCTGAATCTTGACTGCGTCAGCGCCCGCGCGCTTGGCTTCGTCGATCAACCGCAAAGCATTCGCCAGTTGACCACCGTGATTTCCTGAAAGCTCCGCGATTAGGTAGGGGGGATAGTCTCTTCCGATATCTCTTCCGTCGATCCGGATTCTTGGCCTATCCATCCTCGTCAGAAACGTACCTGAGAGCCACCTCCAACGAGACCTGACGCCCGTTGACGGTGAAGGTTGCCCCTGGATAGCCAGGGAACGTCCGGGCTCTGACGATGTTGAGCAACCTACGAGCCTTTAAGCCTTGCTCGAGTTCTATCTCGTCCAAGCTGGTGAGATCGGCTTGCAAGTGAAAGGTTCCGGAGCCAGGATCTTGGGGGATCCTCGGAGCCGCACCCATTCGGATCAGTGGCCACGCACGCGCGAACAGGTCGATCGAAGCTTGCTGCAGCTTCTCGTAGAGAGAACCTCCGGTGTCCGTCGGCTCGATGTTCACCTGCTGCCTCATGATCACGTCGCCCGTGTCTATTCCTTCGTCTATGTAATGGATCGTTACGCCAGCCGGCGTCTCATCAACGATGCTCCAAACGTTTGGATTAGCTCCCCGGTTGAATGGCAGGTAACCCGAATGGATGTTGATGCAACCGTGTGGAAAGCTCTCAAAGAGCTCGGGTTTGAGGATGTATCCGAAGTTGGCAGAAACTCCGATCTCGGGATGAAGGCTCTTCATATGCGCCGCGACCTTGGGCGATCTCAATGAGTCGCCTTCAAGGATGTTCTGTGGGTTCAAAGAGCATGCAGCGACTATCTCGTTGCGAAACGTCGCTCTCTTTTCCGGATGGACGACCAACGCGACGATCTCGTCTTCTTGGGTGAGGGCTTGGCTGATCTGCCATCCAACCCACCCATTGGCAAACAGAGCTAATCGCACGCGGTGTCCCAGGGCCTGAGGGTCATAGGCCTTCGAACAGCGTACGAGCGACCCGCTGCGAACCAAGCCCATCAACCAACAGAAGGGCAGCGCGGCTTAGTGTCCTTTGAGTGTCCGCGTCAGCGAGGCGTTCAATCGCGTCAGCCAATCCTTCTTTCTCGGTTGCCGAACCCTCGAGGACGATGCCCGCCTCCCGTGACTTGATCGTCCGAACTATTCCGCCTTGGTTGTCTGCAACCTTGACGAACGCCGTGGGCACCCCCATGCACAGCAATTCCCACGCGGTAACGCCTGCCGCAGAAACGGCCGCGCTTGCATCATCAAATGAGTTCCAAGGCGCCGCGGGGGATCGATGGACCTCGATGGGTCCTACCGTCGGAGTGGAGCCTAGGTCGGCTCCTGGGCCGATCACTACCAGGGCCCGTTCGAAGAGAAACCTGGCGTCGATTGACTCCAGAACCCGAGAAGTTAGGCCACCGTGGTCTGACGAACCTGCGGCAACAAGCAGCGTTCGATGCTCACCCCAGCGTTCTTTGCGCCTTTTTCTAAACTCCCGACCGACAAGCGCGTAGTCCGGCCCCAAAAGCAGTTTCGTCTTGTTCGAAACCTCGTAGCTAGAACCGTCCGTTTCATTCGGATTCACGAGAACGTCGACGTTGAAAATGCCACCAAGATCGTCGATGGCCATCGTCCTCGCGCCTGCGTCGTGAGCCGCACAGAAGTCGATATCTCCGAAGTGGTAGCCATCAAATATCACTGCGTCCCCAGAACTAACTTGTTCGATCCACGTTCGATCGTTCTCCGAGGAAAGATCACAGATAGATATGCCTCTAGCCCGGACCATGCCCTGCGCTATTCCATCAGCCTTAGCAGTCAGGTAGGTGACTGGGATCCTGTGGTCCACGGCCTCATCGGCGATGGAAAGGGTGCGCGTTATGTGTCCAAGGCCGAGACTCTTTGATCCGTCCGCCCTCACCCAGAGGCGCACGTCAACCTCTTCTCGCTCTATGCATCGCTAGAAGCGTTCCATCAAAAGGAACCAATGGAACGGAAACATGGGGTTGTGCCATTCCCTTGTCACCTTTAGGCCTGCCTGAGTTGCGGTTCGGGCTAGGTCCCCCCTCTTTGATCCGGGGTCGCCGCCCTCCCACCAGTGAAACCGGTAGGGATTTGGATCGCTTGCATACGTGCGTGTATCGCGCGGAATATGCCGCCACCGTCGGGGAACCGCCCTTGTCCAGATCTTTCGGATGCCGACATGGGGTAGTGAAACAGAGACAGCAACAGTGGACCATCTACCCGAGAAGGGTATCGAGACGTAGACGTATCGATTTGAGAGGCGCGCCATCTTCGCTAGGTACTCCTCGAGGCTTCCCCGTGGGTTGTGTTCGAGTACTTCGAATGCGCACACAAGGTCGAATGTGTTTTCCGAATGGAAGTCCTTCAGAGTGGAAATGTAATCAGGTTTGCTTAGACCACCTGGAAGGTCCACGGAGGTGTGATCGATTCCGAAATGCTCCATCAGCGTCTTGGCGAGGCCTCGCCCGGGCCCGAACTCGAGAACGGTGTGAACATCCTCTAGTTCGATGGGAACTTTCGCTTGGTACCAAACGGAATGCCATTGCCAGAATCGATGGTCGCGAAAGTCGTTAGATCCCTCTAGGTACTCAACACCCTTCTTGTCAAGACTCGTCATTTGCGATCGCTAACCTTCTTCCAGGTCTTTTTGTTGGATGCGGGAATTTTTCGCTGCAACATCAGGATTGGTTCTCAGAAACCGCACGACCTCTTTCCAGGATGAGGACTTGTCGCCCAGGGAAGAAACGACATTGCGAAGCACATCCAGATCTTCAGGTGTGTCGAGCGTTACTCGGAGGTCTTCGGCGGACGGCGACACAGTCAGGCCGCGAATGTCCAAGTCCGAACGCGTGTACATCCAAGAGGTGACGTGGCTTCGATCGAAGCCCGTTGCATTTCGATCGGCGATCCGTAGAGCCGCTAGGGAAAATACTTCTACCTCGATCCCCCGGGGCAGGGAGCGCACGATCGTAGTCCCTAGGTAATCCATTGGGGTTGACGAGAAGGAATTGATCCCCCATCGCAGCAGTTGTGGGTCAGTCAGTGGGCAGTCGGCAGTCAATCTGACGATCGGCCCCTCTGGCCTCCCGTCCATAGCGATCATGAAGCGGGTTAGGACATCTTCTTCTGGCCCTCGAATCACTTCCGCTCCGGAACGCCTTGCCTCTTCTGAAACCTCTTCATCTTCTGGAAGTTCGGTCGTTGCGACGATTACAGTGTCTTCTGGTGTAGCAGCAGTTAGCGCGGCCTCTACTACCCACGCGAGAACACTCCTGTGACTCAGCTCGCACAGAACTTTTCTGGGGAGGCGTGTTGAACCTGATCTCGCCTGGATGATGAAAGTTGTGCTCATGTAGTCGCTCCACCAGATGCTCGGTCTTGCTGCTTCCATATACGCTATAGGTATCGAACCCGCTGCAACTCACATCGCGAGGCCGACATGACTGCCGCCGAAATCAACGAAGAAGAATCGTCAGAGGCCGCAAGGCTTGAAAGCCTGTGGCGAGGAGGTTTTGGTGACGACTATACGGATCGGAATGAGCGAGCCGGAGAGCTAAGGGCAAAGTTCTGGAACGGTCTCTTAGCTCGGCATCGACCCGGCTCATTCTTAGAAGTGGGATGCAACATCGGGGGGAACCTCCAACACGTCACAGCCTCAGCCCAGGTAGCCGTGGGCGTTGATGTGAATCGCGATGCCCTAAAGCGGATGCTGGAGATTCTTCCGTCGGCGTACGCGGTGCAAACAGCCGGACGCTCCTTGCCATTCAAGTCGGAGACCTTCGCGCTAACTGCCACCGTAGGCGTACTGATCCACCAACCGGAGGCGTCCCTACGCGAGGTGATGAGTGAAATCGTGCGTTGTTCGAGCCGTTGGGTGTTGTCGGCCGAGTACTTTGCTCCCGTCACTACAGAAGTTTCCTATCGAGGTGTCGAAGGTGCTCTTTTCAAGAGGGATTACCGAACACTTTTCCTTGAGTGGTTTCCGGAATTGCGCGTCGCCGAAGATGGTTACCTCGGGCCCGATGATGGGTTCGATGACGTGACTTGGTATCTGTTTGAGAAGGTCGGTCATGAGTGACGCCTTTATCCCGTATGGCACTCAATCTGTCGACGATGAAGATGTTGCAGCGATCTCGGCAGCTGTCCTAGACGAGTTTCTCACTACCGGCCCCGCAGTAGACAACTTCGAACGCAGGCTTTCGGACGTGGTCGGTGGAGCCTCAGTGGCTGCCGTGAGTTCCGGGACTGCTGCACTGCATTGCGCCTATCGGGCACTCCAACTGGGACCCGGAGACGAAGTCATCACGACTCCTTTCACTTTCGCGGCCACCGCAACTGCGGCCTTGGTGTGTGGAGCGAGGGTGACGTTCGCGGACGTCGATGAGGACACTTTGAATGTCAATCCGGAGGCAGTGGAGGATGGGATCTCGACGAAAACCCGGGTGATCACGGCAGTCGACTACTCAGGACACCCAGCTGACATCGCGTCTCTCTCGAAGATCGCAGAGAGATCTGACACAACGTTGGTTGAAGACGCGGCCCATTCCCTCGGCGCGACGGTTGATGGACACCAGGTTGGCTCGTTAGCTGCGGTCACTACTTTCTCTTTTCACCCCGTCAAGATCATCACCACCGCCGAGGGTGGAGCCGTGGCGGCCATGGAAACCTCCATCGTCGACGCCGTCAAGACATTGAGGAACCACGGTTTGGTTCATGATCCGTCCAAATACTCGATCGCAGATCAAGGTGCATGGCACCAGGAGATACAGACCCTTGGATTCAACTACCGACTGCCGGACCTGTTGGCGGCACTCGGTTCCGCCCAACTGACTAGGCTTCCTGCATTCCTCGCACGACGTCGGGAGATCGCGGGTCGCTACTTGAGGGAGCTCGACCCCGTCGAAGGGCTGAGGCTCCCGACGGTAAGAGCTGGGGTAGAGCCTGCCTGGCACCTCTTCGTTGTGCGCATCCTCGAAGGACGACGACGGGAGGTCTTTGACCGGCTTCGAGCGGAGCGCATCGGTGTGCAGGTGCACTACCTGCCTGTTCACATGCAGCCTCTGTTCAAGGAAATCGGGTACGAGAAGGGCTCCTGTCCTGTCGCGGAACGAGCCTATGAAGAGGTTCTTTCATTACCGATATATCCCCGCATGTCAGCCAGCGACCAGGAACGCGTTATCGACGCGCTTCGCACCGCGCTGGCCGGCTAGTGGCCTGGCGACCTCTTGGACAGAGCGTCTGCGTAGGCGGCCTCGTAGCTGTCTAGCATCGCTTCGACACTGAAGTTGTCGCGGATCCGAGCCATCGCGCGTGCCCCCATGGTCTTGCGCGCTTGGTCCCCGACTCCGGAGGCTTCGAGCAATGCGTGGGCCAGCGCGCTGGGTTCCCCAGGCGGAACGATCCATCCGCAGTCCTCGATCATTCGACGCGCATCACCAACATCAGTTGCGACACATGGGACACCGCATGCCATTGATTCTGCGAGGGAGTTTGAGAACCCTTCACCCCAAGCGGACGCCGAACATGAGATGTCGAGCGCGCTGTGCACCGCAGGCATGTTGTCATGGGTGCCAGCCCATAAGAGCTGGCTCGTGACTCCTTCTTTCTCGGCGAGCGCGGCAAGTTCGGCCCGATAGTCCTCAGGCCCGTCTCCGACAAGGACGAAACGAAACCTGGCTTGTTGCCGAGCGGCGATCGCGGCAGCACGGATGAACGTTGGATGATCCTTCATCGGGTCGAGTCGCGCGATGAGTCCAACAAGCAGATCGTCTCTTGCTGCTCCCCACGATTCGCGCAGGGTTGCTGTGTCCCCTGGTTGGAAGACGCTGGTGTCGATGCCATTCGAGATCGTTCGCATCTTGGTAGTCGGGTAGCCCCGTGCCGCGTGGAATCGGCTGCCGGCTTCTGAGTTCGTCACGATGACATCTGCAGCGCACACCAGTCTGGAGCTAGCTAGAAACATGAGTCGCGGGAACCAGCCGTACGCGGCAGTATCCATGTTCGAGGCCCGGACGTCCCACACCAAGCTTCTTACCGGGAGAACGGACTTGAGAAGCGAGCCTGCAACATTCGGGTCGACCATCCACGTGTGAAGGATGTCGGGACCGAGCTTTCGGCACAGCGATCGCAATCTGATGGCCAAGGAGACGAAGTCATATCTGCCGTGCTTGTTGAGGTGGATCATGGAGACCCCTGACCCTCCCAGGCCGCGTTCCAACTCGCCGCCCTCGTAGAAGAGTGCAACTGAGACCTCATGTCCTCGAGTTGCTAGGCCGGTTGCGAGATTGACAAGTTGTCGTTCGGCGCCACCCCGGTTCAGGGAGCGCGCCAACATGAGGATGTTCATCCAGCGGTCGCTGGTGCGCGCTTCAGATTCGCGAGCCACGCTTGGAACATCAAGATTCCCCACAGGTTGTATTTCCTGTCGCGGACCCCTGACAGGTGCTCCACCCACATCTTGCGTACGTTCTCGTGGTTCAAGTACCCGTCTGTTTGCATCCGGTTTTCGTCCAGCAGGTCTTCTGCCCATTCACGCAATGGACCGCGCAACCACTCATCGAGAGGAACGCCAAAACCCATCTTGGGTCGCTCGAACAATCGAGAAGGGACGTACTTGGCCAGCATCTGCTTCGGCAGGTATTTCGATTGCCCGCGTCTGTATTTGAGGTTGGTTGGAAGTCCCCAAGCGAATTCAACGAGCCTGTGATCGAGGAAAGGGACACGAGCCTCAAGACTCGTCGCCATGGTTGCGCGATCGACCTTTGTCAGGATGTCGTCGGGCAGATAGATAGCCGTGTCGAGATACATCATCATTTGCATCGGGCTCAGGCCTGGGGGCCATGACTGAGGTTCCGTAAGGATGGTGGCGGGTTCACTCGCACCAAGCACGAAACTCGTTGGGTTTGGGGACGTGGCCAGCAGATCGCGGTAGAGCAGGTCGGGGTTGTCGATACCGAATAGATCGGCCGCTCTACCCAGCTTGTCTCCTGGTCTGGACACGCGTAGGCGTGCTGGAACCATCCGATCGATTTGCGCGAAGGTTCTGTCCCATTCCGCGGCACTCCTAGCACGCGCTGCTCGCGCGACCAACATGCGCCCCCTGCGAGGCAGATGAGAAAGGAATGGAGCTAGACGCTGCGCAAACTTGTGCCTCGGATACCCAGCAAAAGATTCATCGCCCCCATCTCCCGATAGAGCAACGGTGACATCCTTCCGAGCGAGCTCCGCCACGAGTTGGGTAGGTATCTGTGAGGAGTCGGCGAAAGGCTCATCGTAGAGGGCGGGGAGCCTAGGGATCGTGTCGATGGCTTCTTGAGGAGACACGTAGAGCTCTGTGTGGTCGGTGCCGAGATGTTGAGCAACTGCTGCCGCCTCACGGGCTTCGTTGAAGGCTGCGTTTGGGAAACCGATCGTGAAAGTTCGAACGGGAACCGAACTCAGTCTCGACATTGCTGCAACGACGAGCGATGAGTCGATGCCGCCAGAGAGGAACGCCCCAAGAGGGACGTCGGAGATGAGACGCCGTTCGACGCTATCGAGGAATAATTCTTCGAAAAGCTCTAGTGCTTCACGCTCATCGACCTTGTGTCCGTTCGACGCGCCGTCGCGGACGACATCGTGCAAGGACCAATAGAGACGGGGTGTGGGAAGTTCGCCCGGCTTGTCGGGGGAGACTTCCACGAAAGATCCCGGAGCCAACTTTTGGATGCCATCAAAGATCGAATATCTCGCCGGGATGAAATTGAAGCGGATAAGCAGGCTCAAGGAATCGCGGTTGATCTGGCCTTCGAAGTCGTTCCTTGCCGACAATGCGCGAACCTCGGAGGCGAATAAGAAGGTCCGTCCATTCCAGCCGTAGTAGAGAGGCTTCTCGCCCAGGCGATCGCGTGCCAGGCACAGGAGTCTGCGCTTACGATCCCACACCGCAAGGCCGAACATGCCGTTCGTCTTTCTAAGGGTCGCCTCGAGACCCCATTCGGAGATGGCCTCGATGAGAACCTCGGTGTCGCTGTGCCCGCGAAACCGGCGTCCTCGACCCTCGAGCGCCCGGCGCATCTCTCGGTGGTTGTAGATCTCTCCGTTGTAGACGAGTACGTAGCGTCCACAGGATGAGGCCATCGGTTGGTGACCCAATTCGGAAGTGTCGATGATGGCGAGTCGCCGGTAGGCGACGGCAAGGCCTTCCGTTTCGTCCACCCACTCGTCCTGATCATCGGGCCCACGGTGTGCCATCGCTTCTGCCATCTGGCCGACTGATGACCTCAATACGTCGACCGATGATTCCCTGCTGGCGTCGATGGAACCGCAGATTCCGCACATCGTTCGTAGCTCCTACATCGATCGATTCCTAGGGGAACAGCGTCGCATGACTCCCGCCCTTAGGTAGCTGAAGCCTTGGACTACCATCCCTCCCGTATGCGAACTCTGATACTGACCAAGGGTCCGACGGTTCGCCGAGCGGTTCTGATGGCTACATTGTTGCTAGTCGTCCTGTTCTTCGCGAGAGGGATCAGAGATCCTTTTAACGTTCCCAAGTTGAGTCTCCTCTTTATCGGTACGGCTGCGGCCGCGACAATCCGTGCAGCCGAACTTTTGCAAGGTGCAAGTCGTAAGGGGCTCGACCGGTTCTGGATCCCCAGCGTGGCTATCGCCATCCCCCTAGCGATCTCTTGGTTGCTATCACCCGAAAGAGACACAAGCTTGTTCGGCCAGTACGGACGCTTCCAAGGCCTTATCCCTTATCTCGTAACTATCATCTTTGCGTTCCTGATCGCGGACGCTTTTGATGTGTCCCCAAATCATTTGGCGTGGGCGGTTGTGGGCACGGGGGCCTTCGTGGGCTTCTACACGCTGATGCAGGCAACAGGACTCGACCCGTTCAAGTGGTCTCTGGGTGCCGGCCAAACCTTCCAAGGTCTTTCGAGCACGGGCAACCCAAACTTCACTGGGGGCCTCTTGGGAATGGTGATGCCTCTCACATTCGCGTTATGGCTGACCGAGCGGAAGCGTTATCCGAAGATCCTTCCGTGGTGCGCGGTTTTCATCACAGGCGGGTGGATCTATGCCCAGAGCCAAGGTGGTTGGGCTGCAGGCATAGCTGGTCTCGCCGTGATGTTCGGAATCGTAATGGCCGACCGGATCCCCTTCGGTCGGATAGGCGGTTGGATCGTTGCCGGTGGCGTATTTGCGGTGAGTGTAGGAGTTGCGGCGATCGGAAATGCGTTCGATCTCAGCTGGATTCCACTAACCGCTCGCCTTCGAGGTGAGTGGTGGGTGATGGCCACAAAGATGGGTGTCGACCATCCGATCGCGGGACAAGGCCCCGACTCTTTTGGAACGTCGGGCATGGCGTACCGAACGCTCAAGGAGTCACTCCTCGACCGCAACGTGCTTCCCGACACACCTCACTCGGTCTTTCTCTGGTTCTTCGCGTGTTGCGGAATCATCGGCGCGGTTGGTTTCCTGGTCCTTATCGGTTGGGTCATCTCCCGTAGCAGAAGCATCTCGTCGAGCGACGTGATGGCGGCCGCATTCCTTGGTGGGTCCGTCGCGTATTTCACGCAGGCGTTCGTGAGCATCGATCAGCTGCCGCTAAGAGTGATGGGGTGGACCCTCTTCGGTGGGCTCGCCGCGACTTGGTCGGGACAGAGTGAAGTTGTGGCGGCCGGCAAGGCCAATCGAAAAGCATCCAATGGGAAGAAGCCATCGAAGAAGCAAAGGATCGCCCCAGCTCCGCTACGCGCGATTCCCGTGCTCGGGGTCCTGATCCTGGCCTTCCTCGCCGTGATGTGGTGGTCAACAAACTTCTACCTTGCCGATGCGCGAGCGCGCGGCGTGTCAGATGCATTCGCTGCTGGCGACTATGAAAGAGGCATGGAACTCGCGCGGAAGTCGATCGGATTCCGTTATGAGCCGCAGTACCAGATGGTGTACGCGATCCTCTTAGGCGACGCGGGCGTGGCAACCGAAGACATCGCGTATTTCGAGGAAGCTGAGGCGCAGCTGGCTTTCGCAGAAGACTCGCCGGACATCCGCGCACACAGCAATCGTGGGCACATCTACGAACTATGGAGTCAATTCGACCAGGCGAAGGGTGAACTAGCGCTTGCGGATTATCAAAGAACCTACGAGATGGACCCCTACAACCCCCAAACGGTTATCAACCTCTCTGACATGTTGGTGAAGTTGGGACGCTACTCAGAGGCAGTCGAAGTCATGGAACCGATGATCACTGCGGTCCAGAACCCCCCCAGGGGCGTAGTCGGTGAGTTTCCCGAGGTGTGGGGGGCTTGGGCCATGGCCTTGGCTAGTGATGGGCAAGTCGAGAAAGCTAAGGAAGCGTTAGCCCAGACGATCGCCATAGATGAAGCAGAGGTTCACATCACCTATACGCGTCAAATCTTGAACGGTGTTTTTGGAGAGGATCTCTAGGAGCTCCTCGCGGCGACCTCGGAAATGGTCATTTGGGACTATTTCCACCTCGCTTCCCCGACGCGACACTACGGATGGCTACGGAGCCTCGCGAAAGGATGACTGGAGCCTCGGGCTCCACCCGAACAGTGACCCCTCTCGAAACCAGGGACCGCGCGCTGGCGCTTGCCTTCAAACAAGGTGAGCGTGAGGCATACGTCCAGATCTATGAACTACACCACAGCCGCGTCCTCAACCTGTGCAAACGGATGCTTGGCAATACCCACGATGCAGAGGAAGCGACCCAGGAAGTATTCCTGCGCGTGTTCCAAGGTCTCCAGCGGTTCAACGGGCGCTACTTACTAGGTGCGTGGATCCTTCGGATCGCGACGAACGTCTGCCTTGACTCCCTTCGTTCCCGCGGGCGCCGACCTATGTCCGTTGAGCTCGATGAGTGCATGGATACGACCATTGACGACGAAGCCGACCCCCAGGTACGCCTGTTGAGGAGCTCGGAGGGTTCTCGGGTGCGCAGGACGCTAAAACGATTGCCTCCCATGCACCGGGCGGCCCTCGTTCTCAGGGACCTTGAAGGGCTCTCCTATGACGAGATCGCGGTCGTCCTCGGAATCACATCGCCCCAAGTTAAGGCGTTGATCCACCGCGCGCGTCAGGGATTCAAGCGCTCTTGGCCTAGCCATCTTGCTGAGATCTTGGTGCCGGCTCGCCTGCTGCATCGTTTGCGAGCTGCGGAAAGCGTGACCCACGAAGCGAGCCAGGTCGGTCAACTCGCCTCGAATGCAGCACCCTACGCGGCGTCGTGCTCCACGTTCATCCAACAATGCGGTGCTTTCGCTACAGAGCGAGCGGCTGCAGTGGTGGCGGTTTTCATAGTGGGAGCTAGTGCCGTGGTTCCGCTGGCGAATGCATCCGATCCTCAACCGAAACCTTCCGCTTCCTCGACAGTTGTCCAGAAGGTGGTCGTTCAAGCCAAGAGGATCGAACGGCACAGAGTGCGGCGGGTGGCGGAGGCGCCGGACTCGTCACCGTCGGTCCCAACAACGGAACCGACCCCCGCGCCGCCCCCCCAACCTGATCCCACTCCCACATCTGCCCCCGACACGGAACCATCTCCCGCAGGTTCACCCATCACGCCCACCGAGCCAGAGGGGTTGACGGTGGGCTTCGCCGCAGGGATCGGACCGGGGTACGCGTGCTCCTGTGCTGGGCAGGAAGCAGAAGAGCTCTCGTCCTCACTTGGACTAACCGCTGGAGGACTCCAGAACTTCAACCAGTCTCTAGAAGGTTCCGCCTCGGTCGACGGCATCGTCACCTACGGGCTTGCGATCACGCACTCTGGTGATCCCAGCCATCACACCGCGGTCTTCCACCTTTCGACCGCAGAGGGCGCGTATCGATATGACGCGTCTGGGTCGTTCCTGGAGGCTCAGCAAACGGCGTGGGGAGGGGTGGCCTACACGTACGCAGGCACGTATGCGTTGACCGGATACCCGTCGCGCGACGAGGATGTTCCAAAAGCTGGAAGTTATCGCGCGACGGTGATCTTCTCCACGGCGAGCCACCGTATAGTCGCGGTCAGCTTCACCTTGAACGAAAGCTGAACAAGCTCCGGCCATTCTTGACACTAGGCTCGTGGTCTTAGACCATCCCCCTGTGGCGCGGTGTTGTTGCATGAATGCGCGTTGTGCCGGAAATGCGTAGTCTTGGGCGAGCAACTTTTCGTTTCAGGCTTCGTTGTTTAGTACTAGGTGGGCGGGGCAACCTGTCTGCTCGCAAGCTCAATAGGTGCCAGTACGAAGTTCGAAAGGGGGAAAGCCGAGACCGGACGGCGAGATCGAGTGATAGAAGTTAGGCCATGACGGGGGCCGGTTCCCGTTCGCAATTCTGTTTGCAGTAAGAGCAATATCAGGTGTAGTGCAATACCTCTGAAAGGGGTGGAAATGGATAGACGCTTTACAAGCGCAATGTTGACCGTAGTCATGGTCTTCTCGCTTATGGGCTTGTCTGTACTCGCGGCACCGCTCGCGAGCGCACAGGCGGCAACTCCCGCAACTGGTAGGAGCTTCATGCCGGTGGAGACGAACACGGCATCCGCGCCAGTCGGGTACATGGACAAGAACCAGCTCGGTGATGGTGCCGATGGAGTCGACTCCACGGCGCACTTGACCGGTGTTGGTGACGCCAACGCAACCACCGCCGCGTGGTACGTCTGCGCCAACAACGGTGCGGCAACACCGACAGCGGCGGACTGTGCCTCGATCGGTTCTGACACGACGCCCACCACTCGCACGCCTACGTCGAACGGTTCCACTGTGACGAACACGGCGTTCGACTTCAGCTGGGACATCCCCTCGACCTTCGACGAGGACATCGTCGATATCGCCGTTGTGTTCTGTAATGGAGCGCAGCCATCGGTGGGGCAGCTCACGAGCACCAGCACCAACTGCTCGGTCAACCGTCAGCGCGCGGTTTACCTCGATGACTCGGCGACGGTCAATGGATCGGCCCCCGGTCTCGGTCAGAATGGTCAGTCCATCCCGACCGGCGAGATCATGGGCTTCTGTGTGCAGACCGGCCGTGCTGGTCTTCTGCCAGGGACCCACACGAACGACTGTTTCGCTACGAGCACGGGCTTCACGGCAGATGGGAATGGTGGCGTCACGCCGCAGACCTATGTGCTCACCTTCCGTACGAGCTCGGATGTAACTGGAGCAGCGGTGTGCATCGACAATGGCGCAAACAGCGCTGCGACACCTTCCGCATGTGACCAGACGGCTACGGCGGTACCGGTTGCTTCTCCGAGTGGTAGCGGTTACGTGGAGTGGAACGCGACTCCTACTGCTGTCACCGCGGGTGACTACGACCTCGGGATCGCTGTAGATGGCACCGAGCGCAATGGCGCTGCCTCCCCCAGCACGCGTAGTGGAGGAGCTGCAGGCGAATGTCAGGGTGGTACGGCAGTCGTGCTTCCTGGCGACTACTGCATCGCCGACGACCACTACAAGGTCGCTCAGGCTCCCGCCGGTACCGGAACTGGTTCCGGAACTGGTGCAACCGCCTCGTTGACGTTCAACGCGCCGACCTCGTCTTGTTCGAGTCAGGACGACGATGAGTACCAGCGCAATGGTTCTTCTGAAGTGGTCACAGGTTGTTTGGTGGATCAGTTCGGTCAGCCACTTCGCTTCGCTCCGATCTTCTTCGCATCTACCGGTGTGGGGAACATCACGAGCTGCACGAACGGAACAACGGCTGGTACGACCACACCGACCGGAACGCGTCCGACCGGTTGTTCCGCCACCACCAACGGTGATGGTGTTGCAACTGCAACCGCACAGAACCTGGCCACCCCCGCGACGAACAACGAGGGGACGCCTGGTGACCAGATCATCACGTTCTGTGCAGATGACGACACGAACGGTTGTACCGACGAGACGGTCAAGGACACGGTCACGCTGCATTGGGTTGGGCTACCCGACCACGTGCACTTGGTGGTTGAGGGGACCGGCGACGCTGCGGATCCTTGCCACACAGGTGACCAGTTCACGACGCTCAACGTCGGAGACTCGGAAACACTGCTGGCGTGTACGTTCAACCTGGACGACAAGGCGGCTCCGACCGTCATGACGGGCGAGGCTGCCAGCGTGTGGACCCTGCGCTGGACCAACGGCGCTGCGTCCACAGTCGCATTCGGCAGCAACCCGCCGAGTGAGACCGGCACCAACGCTCAGGCGACGCTGGACATCCTGGCTGTCGATCAAGGCAGCGCAGTCATCACCGTTGAGATTTACAACAACGGAACCGCAACGGGTGACACGTCCTCAGTCACGGTCACTGTCAGTGGTGGCGGTGGCACGCAGTGCAACGACGGCGAGGACAACGATGGTGATGGCGACATCGACTTCCCGAACGACCAGGGATGCACGTCGATCAACGACAACACCGAGGACAGCGAAGGTCCGCACGGTGGTGGCGGCACAGCTGGCACCGCTTGTGAGGACAAAGAGAATGACCCGAACGTGATCGTTGGTACGTCGGGTGCTGACGTCCTCCAGGGCACGGCTAACCGTGACATCATCTGCGGCCTCGGTGGCGCAGACGTCATCAGCGCTCGTGCAGGTAACGACCTTGCACAGGGCAACGGTGGCGCCGACACTGTCGGTGGTGGAGGCGGTAAGGACAACATCACCGGTAACGGTGGCCGTGACAACGTGTCCGGTAACAAGGGCAACGACGCGGTCAAGGGCGCCGGTGGCGGCGACACCCTCAAGGGCAACGGCGGTATCGACTCCATCACTGGTGGAGCAGGTGCTGACTCGCTCCAGGGTGGCGACGGCGAGGACGTCCTCAAGGGCGGCGGCGGCGACGACACCCTCCGGGGTGGCGCCGGTGACGACGCTCTGAACGGTGGATCGGGTACAGACCAGTGCTTCGGTAATGCTGGTAGTGACTCGGTCACTGGTTGCGAGTAACTAGCTAGAAAGCTCCTGCCCCCTCGGGGGTAAGCCAAGGAGTCAAGGAGGGCCGGCCCGAAAGGGCCGGCCCTTCTTCTTTGTCTGCTTGCCTTCGTCGGTTGCGTATGGCGGCGACCGTTCACCTTTGTCTACGGTGGTCCTACTTTGCGAAGTCGCTCCCGACTCGTGCGGCTGCTGGTATCGCCGCTGACTTTCGTAGCGTTGCTATCGGCTGCGCTGCCTTCCGCTGCCCAAGAGGCAGAGCACAATCGCTCGAGTGCTCACTTCACCATCACGTGGAGTGAAGACCCCTCTGATCCGTCGATGCCCGATCTGACCGACGCCAACGCCGATGGCGCACCCGACGCGATCGAGAAGTTGCTTGAGATATTCGAAGCTGCTCGCTCGTTCCAGATCGACGTCCTTGGCCTGAGACCGCCACCGAACGACAATGACTACCCGTTGTACGTGAATCCTGGCGCCGCCACTTTGGCTTTACCCGGCGAAGGAACCTCGCGGCCGTCGTACATCCTGGTGCGTCCGAACCTGGTGCAGGAAGGCTGGACGGTTTCGGAGATGCGGACATTCGCCGCGCATGAGTACGCGCACGCGATCCAGTTCGGGTACGACTATCACGAAGATGACTGGATCATGGAGGCCTCCGCGACGTGGATGGAGGGCGCATTCAATGGTGAGGCGCGTCCCAATCTTGGCGCGTTGCCCTACTTCCTTCCCTTTCCACGGCAGGGGCTCACGACGGTCAGCGAAGCCCACGAGTACGGCGCATTCCTGTTCGTGCAGTTCCTCATCGAGCGCTATGCCGATGGTGACTCGGCCTTCATGCGAACGCTGTGGGAGACGCTCGAACCTTCGAATGTCTCGTCCTTGGTCGGGATCGAGAGCATTCTCAGCTCGAAGGGCGTCACGATCTATGACATGTGGCGCGAGTTCATGTTGTGGAACTGGCGACTCGGCAAGTATGAGCAGGGTCGTGCCTATCGCAAGGCGGTGGCGGGGTTGTGGCCCCTCCCCCTGCACACGACTGACGTGGTGGATGAATCGTGCCGGCTCTCGACCGATGGGGGATCTCCCTACACGCTGCCTGCACTGAGCGGTGACTACGCCAGGTTGCAGTTCATCGGTGCGCGCCCGAAGATTGGTGTCCTTCGCCTGGCGGGTCCGCCGGCGACAACTGCCACGGCGATCGTCACCTCGCCTGAAGAAGTAGTGGAAACACCTCTGACGTTCGACAGCGAAGGGATCGCAACATTCCCTGGCTTCTTCGGAAGAAGAGGCATCACGAAGATTTTGCTGGCGCTGGGAAACGGGTCGGTGACCCCACAATCGATCTCGGTTGTCTATTCGGTCGTATTGGATGGTGCGTCTTCCACGACCGCGTCGGCTCCTTCAGGCCCGGCGTCAACGACCTTTGGATCCGCGACGGGACTGTTTGGCTCGGTGACTTGTGGCGGTAACCGTGCCCCCTCCGTCGCGCTGAAACTGATCGAAGTTGATAAGGCAACCGGTACTCGCACAGAGCTTCCTCTTACTACTGACTTTGGAGGGAGCTGGGGTGCACTGATCGCCCCGCAATCGAAATCGACCTACTGGGTCGAGGTGGACGATCCTTGGATCTCGGATGCAACCTCCCCCACAACAACCATCTCGGTGAATGTGTTTGTGGAAATGACGGTGCAGGCTGAATACGTTGCGCTAGGATCTCCGGCTCGCCTTGACGGAGGCGTGTTTCCCGCACACAACCGAGCTGTCGTGCAGTTCGAGTTCAGGCGTCCAGGTGGTCTGTGGAGACCTGGTCCGGTTGTACGCACCGATACATCAGGCAACTACTCCGGGGACATCGTGTTTCCGCGCAAGGGAGTGTGGGAGGTTCGCGCGCGCGTCACGGATACCGGTGACGATGACCACCTTCCGAACCTCAGCGTTGCCCGAACTGTGGTCGTGGAGCCTTAGCGCAGCGCCAGGAGTCCTGGGGAGCCCGTGAGGGGAAACCCGTCGCAGACTAAAGTCTGCACCAGGCAAACGACTGCTTCGTTTCCCTGTAGGTAAGCGATCGTCGATGAGTCCGCAGACCAAACTAGATCCGATCCCGATGACTTCGCGTCAAGCACTCGGGCCTCGCCGCTAGTTACGTCGATGAGAGAAAGCACATCCGCCATTGCGAAGATGGTTGTGCCGTCCGGCGACCAAGTGGCTTCTGTGATGGATCCCGCTTTCACTTCAACGACATCCTGTACGGTCGAATCGATGATTGCCGGGCCAGATTCCGTGTCGACCAGGAAGCTCGCATCTGATGGCGACATCGCGATGATGTCTTTGGCTTTCACGGGCACAACTTCCAGCCTCTCGCTGGTTGCACCTTCGTAGCCGACGTTGACGGCGCCACTCTCGTCGGAAGCAGCTACCAGCCGATCTGCGCCGGTCCACCCCAGCAGTTTCCACGCGCCGCCCCCGATGGCAACGCCGGACTCATCGTCGGCGGGGGCGTAGATGACCACGCGTTCACCCTCCGTGCAGCCTTGGCCCTTCGGATCTTCTGTGGCCAGACCGGCATCGACGTCCATCGGACAGATCAGGTAGCCGTCTGCGGGCGCCACGGCGGCCACCTTGGTGCCATCTGGAGACCATCGGGGTGAGTAGCCGATGCCGAGTTCCTCACTCGATCCACTCTCGACCTCGCCGAAGACGATCTGCGTTGGCTTGATCTTCGGGTCTGGGTCTCTGAGTTTCGGCTTGCCATCCGTTGCCGCCCATTGCGTCCCATCGATCGAGACATCGAAGTCGAGTGTCGGCATCGATGCACCCTTGCTCACGTCGCCGGTGGCGAGGTCGTAGATGTAGAGCTGTGATCCGTCGGCATAGATCAGCTCGGTCGGCCCGGATGCCTCAGCGGAGCTCGACGGGGTCGGCATCACTCGTGGTTCATCGGAGTCGCGGGTTAGGAGCAGCACGATGGCAGCTACGACCACCAGCGCGAGTGAGATAGCGAGGCGTTTCATCGGGCGATGTTAAAGGTGGTTGGAGCTACGGTACGACCGGCGGCCGCCCCGTCGGGATGTACGTGAATCCTGTTCCCGCCATCTGCGATGGGTCGAAGACATTCCTGCCGTCAACGATCACCGGTTCGGCCATGACTTGCTTGAGGCGCGGCAGGTCCAAGTCGGCAATCTCGGGCCATTCGGTGGTGATGACGACGCAGTGCGCGCCGGTCGCGGCATCGAATGGATCTTCAACGACCTCGAGCTCGGGCATCTCCGCTTTCGCATTCGGGCCTGCCTGGGGGTCGTAGCCGACAATGACCGCTCCCTTGTCTAGCAGCAGGCGTGCAAGTGCCAGCGCCGGCGACAGACGCACGTCATCGGTAGCGGGCTTGAAGGCGAGGCCGAACAATGCGACGCGTTTCCCGTCGAGGTTCCACAAGACGTCCTCGACCTTCTTGGCAGCAGCGGCAACCGCTTCGTCATTGATATTTGCCACTTCTCGCAGCAGGGGGAACTCGTATCCGAGGCTTTGTGCCAAACGTTCGAACGCTTGAAGGTCTTTGGGGAAGCAGTAACCGCCATAGCCGATCCCAGCGTTGAGGAATTGAGGGCCGATGCGCTTGTCGGTTCCCATCACCTCGGTGACCTTCACGACATCTCCACCCGATGCTTCGCATAGACGCGCAAGCGCGTTCGCGAACGAGATCTTCATCGACAGGAACGCGTTGCATGCATGCTTCGATATCTCTGCCGTCGTTATGTCGGTCTCGAGCAGTAGGTGACCTTTGGCGGTCAATGGCTCATAGACGCGACGCAACACGTCGAACGCGAAGTCAGAATCGGCCCCGACGAGGATCCGCTCGGGGCTCATCGAGTCCTCGACGCCTTTTCCTTCGCGGAGGAACTCCGGGTTGGAAGCGACTTCGAGCTGCAGATCTGGCCGCTGCCTCTTCAATGTGGTCTGCAAGCGGTTAGAGGTGCCGGCCGGAACCGTCGACTTCTCTACGACGACGAGCCTCTGGTTGGCGTGTTTCGCAACGTCGCGGGCAGCGGCCTCGACGGCTGCGAGGTTGGCCTCACCGCTGGCCTTCGGCGGCGTGCCCACACAGATGAAGACGACCTCTGAATCCTTGACCGCATCGGCCATCTCGGTCGAGAAGATGAGGTGACCCGACGCGGTCCCCTTGGCCACCAGTTCGTCCAAGCCAGGCTCGAAGAACGGACTCTGGCCGTTGCGCAACTTGTCGATCTTCTCTTGGTCGTTGTCGATCCCAACGACGTCGTGACCCAGAGCTGCGAACGTAGCGCAGCTGACGAGGCCCACGTGGCCGGTACCGACCACTCCTATCTTCATTGCCCCATCATCGCGTGACTAGATCTCGGTGAAGCCGAGCAGCGAGACGCCTCGAGCCCACGAGAACGCCGGTTCGCACTCCCCTTCGAGGGTGCAGACGACCGCTTGAAGCTTCAGCCTGTCGTTGGGGGCGATCCTCACGAAGGCGAACCTCTTCGAGTCGGCGGACCAGACGACATTGCCCTGGGCCCCGACCCCCTCCGCCTCGTAGCGGATCGTGGCCGTGACGGTGTCGATCACGCCGATCGTCGTGCCCGTTCCGATGATGACGGCGACGATCACGGATCCATCGGGGTCCCAGGCACCATCGCCCAAGCCGCCCTCCATCGAGATATCTGTCTCCTGCTCGCCCCGGATCACGGTTGCGGTCGCCTGGTCGATCGTCAGCACGGTCCCGTCGGTCGGAGAGATGCCCCACACGGTCGATGGGTCGAGGTCGAGATAACGGGGCTCGCTGCCCGGTGTCGTCAACGACGCGCCGTCCAGCCCCACCGCCCCGACCTCAGGTCCACTCCATCCGAACAACGACCACACCGCACCTTCGAGCACTGGCGTAGAAGCGCCACTGCCGACGTCATAGGACACGATCCCGTCATCGGTGATCGCCGCGATGCGCGCGGCATCCGCCGACCAGTGCGGCGAACGACCGGGTCCGATCTCGGTCACCTGTCCCTCGCCCATGGTCGTTGCAACACCGATGTAGGGATCGGCGAGACCCTCCGGGTCTTCGCCTGGCTTCTTGTCGGTGACGATCGCAAGGTGCTGGCCATCGAGCGACAGTGCAACGTCGGGGCCGGGCACCGAACGCATCAAGATGTCATCGCCGGTCTTTAGCTGGTAGGCACGCACCGAATCGTTCTTCACATAGACGAGGGCCGGGTTCGGGTCAAAAGGAGGAGCGTCGGGCAGCTGCGAGCGAGGCCTCTTCGGCTCGCCCGTGCTGTCCACCGGTGCAGGTTGAGCAGAGCAAGCAACCGCGACCAGTGCGACCAGGCATGCGGTTAAACGCTTCATATCGGGGATGCTATGTGGATGAAGAGAGCACTAGCGGTAGCGATCGGAACGTTGCTAGGAGTTCCGCTGTTGGCGCACGCGGCCTCAACGGACGTGCAGCTCGCCATCGCGAAGACCGACAAGCGCATCTACGCTTACGGGACAGTCACACCCCCACACGCCGGGCAACGTGTCCGCATCCGCTTCTTCTATAACGACGACACCGGCTACGTGCTATCCGCGCAGACACATGACACGTTGTCAGCGAAGGGTCGCTACGAAGTGACGTTTCACCGGCCGACGACAGGTACGTGCAAGGTGCAGACGCGCTTCCGCTCTCGCAGCGGCAAGATCACGAAAGAAGAAGAGATCTTCGAGTGTCGCATCCCCGAGTTCTCTACCGGGACCGCGTCGATGACAGCAGCCGACGGCGTCCACAACACAGACATCGAGATCGCGAACGACGGGCCGGAACGTGGCTACGGGTTGATGTATCGCCGCTGGCTCGGTGCCAACAAGGGGATGGCGTTCCTGTTCGGAGGTGAGCCGACGGGGTCCTTCTATATGGAGAACACGCTGATCCCCTTGTCGATCGCGTTCTTCGACTCGACGAACCAGATCGTGTCGATCATGGACATGGAGCCGTGCGAGGACCCTCCCGAGGGCGGCTGCCCCCTTTACAACCCCGGGACGAGCTACGTGGGGGCCCTCGAGGTCAACAAGGGTGCCTTCGCCGGATGGGGCGTGACCGAGGGCGACTTCATCTCGATAAGCGAGGACTGAGCGCTTGACGCGAAAGAGCCGGCCCCGAAGGACCGGCTCCCTTGGAAAACGCTCTAGCTGTTAGTCCTTGCCTTGGATCTTTTCCTTCACGCCCTGGACGGCGCCGGCGACCTTGTCGCCTGCCTCATCGATGTTCTGCTTGGTCTGCTCGGCGTGGTCCTCCCGGCGGCCCTGTGATTCGAGAGCGTCGTCACCGGTGAGCTTGCCAACGCCTTCCTTGACCTTGCCTGCCAGCTGATCGCTGCGGTCGGTCATGTGTATCCCTCCATCCATCTCTCGGCGAAAAATCCCTACAAGGAGAGGTTTCCCGAAGCCGTCTCCGGGCAAACAATCCGGACAAAGCAAGCGCGGAGGAATACCCCACTTGACGTGGTCGTTTACCCTGTTCGGAGTGCGATAACAGAACTCGCACCAACTACTCGATTCACATCCGCACAAAGCCCAAAGGAGTTGAAGTTCCCTTGATGGACGCCCCAGAGCAGCTCGACTGGCAGGAGGACGCCTCCTGTCGCGAGTTCGACAACATCTTGTTCTTCGGCGAGGACTTCGGAGAGTCCGAGCTCGAGCGGCAGGCCCGCGAGGCCCACGCTAAGGCCGTGTGCCAGCGCTGCCCCGTGCTCGAGTCGTGCCTCGAGTTCGCCATGGACACCAACCAGAAATACGGGATCTGGGGAGGCCTCACCGACAAGGAGAGGGCCTCTCTCAAGCGCCGCCGGGCCCGCGCCCGCCGCGCCTCCTAAGGCCCCACAGCCCTGGTTCCACCCCCTGTCTGCTTCGGCGCGGGCAACTTTCGGCTGTAGGCGACCGTTTAGGATGGTAGATGCTGGTTCACAAATCACCCATAACCACCCGCTGACCCCCCGGAGGTAATCCCTTGGCAGTCTCTCGAACCCACCGATCTCAGGCCGGCGCGGTCGCCGCCCGGACCCTTCTGTCGCTGTTCGTGATCTTCGGCATGGCGGTCTTCTTCCTGCCGACCTCGCCCTTGGGCAACACGGGGGCCCACGCCCAGACCACGGCGAGCCCCACGACCTCGAGCCCGACGATCAACTTCCTGAACCCGTCGAGCCACAGCAAGGTCATCTCCGACAAGCAGGAGACGGGTGCCTCGGGGCCGAGCTATCACCTCGTCGCATGGGTCCGCAACGTCCCGACCGCCCCGCTCGTCGAGTTCAAGTACCAGGTCGGTACGGCCCAAGAGTCCACGATCGGCACCGCGACGGCCACCCCTGGTTCGGCTGACACGTTCGAGTACAACTGGAACATCCCGTCCAACAACCCCCAAACCAACAACATCCCCGACGGCGAGATCACGCTGAAAGCGATCCTCTACTCGAACAACGGTGCGACTGAGGTCGCGCGCGACCAAGAGACCGTCACGTTGAACCAGACGGGCGACGTGAGTGAGGGCGCGCCGAACGAGGATCCCCCAAGCAGTGAAGCGGCCGAGACCGTCGAGATCACCTATCCGGTGAACGGTGGACCGGTGGGCTTCTACAACCGCCAGACGGTCATCGACGTGATCTGGTCGCAGACCAGCACCGGCACCCCCGCTAGCGGCAGCCAGCAAACGCCGGGTGCCGATGAGATCAGCGTTTTCTACACGAAGACCCCTCCCGGTATCGAGCCGACCTGGATCGCATGCGGTACCGCCGAAGCGACGAACGCGGATGCAGGCGACGGGGTGCGTTGCGCGCTGACGAGCAACGATCAGGCCACGCAGGTCACCGGCGTCGCCGCGGTGGCACGAGATACCGAGACGACGCAGACGGGACCGGTTCCGTCCCCCGCGGACGAGACCGAAACCGTTAACGAATCGGGTGACGCTCACCGTGCGTTGCCCTACACGCAGGTTGCCACCACCGTTGCTTTCACCACCGGATCTGGACAACAGGTCTCCGCAGGTACCGGCGGAGACTTCCCATGCTCCAACGTGATCACCACGGTCGTCAGAGACCAAGCGGCTCACAAGATCGCCGGTCACAACGTCGACGTTCATGCGACAGGTCCGACCGATCAGCTCCAGTTCGATTCGAGCACCCAGAGCGATCCGCAGCAGAACCCCGAGTCGAACCACAGTGGCTCCGAGTCGGCCTACAGCTGCGCGGACGGCACCCAGTCTGGGTTCCAGGGCCAGCACGAGGTCGCCAACTCCCCAGATCCCAAGCACGAAGAGTCGGCGGCCCAGGGAACGAGCGACTCTGGAACCTTCAAGTTCAAACTGCACACCGACGCTGGAGGCACCACACAGTTCACCGCATTCGCCGACATCGACAACAACGATCTTCGCTGTTCGAGCGAACCGTCTTCCGCAGGCAGCGTCGGCTGGAACCAACCCGCTCCGACACCGACCAGCGCTAGCCCCGACCAGACCAGTTGCCCGGCCCCAAGCGCATCGCCGTCCAGTTCGACCACCACGTCCGCGAGCCCCAGCGGGAGTTCGACGAGCACCGCGTCACCGTCGTCCAGCCCGGGCACCTCACGTACCACCGGTCTCGGCGCATCGGACAACGAGGTCGACGCAGGAACGACGATCACCTTGAGCGGCCAAGTCATCTCGAGCAACACATCGTGCGAAGACAACGAGTTCGTCCGCATCCGCAGGCGCGTCCACGGCACCGACACGTTCGAGAACTTCCGTTCGGTCACCACCGATGCCGAGGGCAAGTTCGAGTCCAGCTTCGAGGCCACTAACAGCGCCGACTACCAGGCGTTCGCACCGAGCCACGACACGTGTGCCGACTCGACCTCAGAGCCCGTCACGGTCCTCGCGAGAGTGACCGTGTCGATCACGGTCGACGAGTTCAGGCCCAAGCGAGGTTCAACGGTCCACTTCAGCGGCAAGGTCGAGCCCAACCACGACGGCACCAGGGTCGTGCTCCAGCGCAAGAAGAACGGCAGCTGGGTGAAGGTGAAGAGAGACACCCTGGATGCCCAGTCTCGTTACTCCTTCGCCATCGTGGCCGACTGGCGCCGTGATCGCCTGTTCCGGGTCAAGTGGATACAGGGCGATTCGGACCACGAAGAAGGCCGGAGCCAGAAGGTCAAAGTCACGACCCACCGCTAAAGCGCTAGTGCTTAGAGGCCGACCTCCTAGGGGGTCGGCCTTTTTGCAGCCCGAGCAACCTTTAGGGGCCGTCCGTCGTTTCCACTATCAGGAAGTAATAGGTCCGTTCCTGAGGCACCGCCGTCTGGGATAGTGCTCTAGACCGAGGGCTTTTGTGCCGGTCGGGCATACTTGGCGGACTTCAGGTGGATATCAATGCAAGCAAGTGGGCTTTAAGGCCCCTGTAGGAGGTGCACGTGAGAGTGGACGTTGGAGGCAAGGGCGCCCGGCGCCTCGCACGGTTCTCGTTGGGGCTCATGTGCGCCCTGATGTCCGTGTTCATCATGGTGGGACCGTCGTTCGGGGCCCCGGCGGTCCTCGCCCAGGCGAGCCCCTCGAACACCACCGCTTCGCCGACCGCCTCCCCGTCTCCGAGCTCCACCACACCGGCTGAGCCAACCATCAAGCTGCTGAACCCCTCGCTGGAATACGACGCCGAGGAGGAAAGCACCGCCAAGGTCTCTGACAAGTTCGATGGGATCGACAGCCGGTATCACGTGGTCGCGTATGTCGCGAACGCGCCCGGAAGCGTGATCGTTGAGCTTTCCGTTGATGCCCACCCGGAGAGCACCCCGGATTGCGAAGTGCGGTTCTGCAATGACCCCGCAGAGGAAACGGTCGGGCTGATGGAACCCGTCACTGGAGCCCCGGGGCTGTACGAGTTCTACTGGGATGTTCCTGACGACTTCGACGAGCCCGACAACGTCTCTGATTTCACCGCCCGACTCTTTTCCGTTTCGGGGACCACCGATGAGTTGGCTGATGACTCCGTCCTCATCGACGTAGATCCAGACGAGGAGGCCACCGAGCTCACCTGGCCCACACAGAATGGCGTTCTCGGTTTCTACAAAGGTCGCGGAGGCGCATGGCGCACGGTCGTTGACGGGTCCGTCAGTGCGGCCAACGCACAGCAAGTGAGGATCCTCTACACAACCTCGAATCTGTCCGGGTCCAAGACATGGGTTAACTGCGCCACAGTGAACTACGCCAGAGGAACGACCGCGACGTTCCGGAACTATCGCTTGAATTGTGTACTCGCCGGGAAAGACACACCCTCCCAGGTGACTGCCATCGCAGCCTTTGCTCGGGAAGACGACAATCCATCAGAGGTTTGTCCTCCTGCCCCCGGTCCTTGCCGTCAAGAGACCATCGATCCACTCCTCACGACCGAGTCTGCCGATGTGCACAAGGTCAGCCCATTCGTGCAGACACCATCTGAATCGACCATCGCTCTCATCCCGTCACCCACCGCTCAGCAGATTGCACAAGGCCGGTCGTTGGCCGACGGCGAGTGCATGACTTTCCTCGCGAGGGTGCGCGATCAATACGACCGACCGGTGCAAGGGGCCAACGTCGATATCCATGCGGTAGGACCGACGGACACGATGGGCTTCGGCGCTGACACGGACGCAAACAACCCAGCGAACAACAGCAGCAATGACAAGGCCCCCGACAAGGGTGGTCATAATTCCGAACCTAGTTGGGACTGTGACTTCACGTCCACAGACGACCGTGGCCCCCGGTCGCAGGGTGATACCAACGTTCCAGCCGGCCCCGATATCAAGCACATCGAAAGCATCCAAGGTTCCGGTGTGTCCGGTGGTGGGACCACCAGTTTCGGTGAGATCCGATTCCACATCCGATCGCAACGCGCCGGGTTTACGGACCTGACCGCATGGATCGACGATGAAGCTCTACCCACCGAATCTGCGAACCGCGACCTCGATGACGACATCCAGGAGCTCACTGAGAAGTTCGACACTTTCCAAGCACAGTGGTACGCGGTCAACCCGACGATCCAGTTCGAGCCCACCGGTGGTAGCGGCGTTACCGGTAGCTGCCAGAAGTACGTTGCTCGGGTTCGTTCGGGCAGCGCTCCGGTGCCGGGTATCAACGTCGACATCCACGCCCGGGGGCCGAACGATGATCTCGACTTCTGCGACCCCGAGGACGCATCGCCACGTCGTGCGCCGGACCTACCGGCCACAGGTGACAGCGCGCACCAGGCCGAGGAGGCCGACGAGGCATCCCACACGGGTGCGTCACCCAAGACTCAACACACTGAAGGGGAGACCGACGACGCCGGTAACTTCGTCTTCGGCGTGACCTCGCCGGTCAGTGGTGACACGACGATCATCGGTTGGGTCGACCGTGAGCCTGGCTTCGACAATGACGTCCAGGATAGTGGCGAGCCCAGCACGAGCGCGACCCAGACATGGGGAACGTCGCTGGCGGATGCAACGATCCGCTTCCTCAACCCGTCTGGCTACGCGTCGGGCGCGGACCTGATCTCTAACCAGCACGACGCGGACAACCTCTATCACCTGGTCGCGCGCACGGACGCAGCAGAAGCCTTGCCGAGCGTCGAGTTCCTGCTGTCGGCGAACGGAACCACGTTCAGCCCGATCGGCAACGGCACTCGCGTTGGCACGACCGACACCTACGAGATGTACTGGGACTCGAACACGGTGACAGATGGTGATTACACCCTGCGGGTGCAGATCACAGGCACCGATAAGGTCGAGGACCGCGCCGTCACGGTCATGAACGACGACACCGATCCCGACCCGGGTCCCCCACCAGCACCGGCCGGATTCGGTGCAGAGACCGTCGAGGTAACGAAGCCCGTCAACGGCGCGATCACGCCATTCGTGAAGTCGGCCATCACGGTTGCAGGTGTCGCAAGCGAGGACACACGGGCGGTCAAGGTCTATTACACGAAGACCTCTGCGAACACGGTTCGTGGCGCATCATCGTGGGTCCTCTGTGGACGACAAGACCTCCCTGGTGCAACCGCACAGCAGAACTTCTCGACCAGCTGCACGTTGAATGCTTCCGATCAGGCGAGCCAGGTGACCGGCATCGCTGCGATCGCAGTGAGTTGCGAGCGCAACTTCGGATGCCCCGACGACAATCCCGCGCTCGGTGATGAGTTCAACGACTCCGGCGACGCGCACCGTGTGTTCGGCCTCGAGGCGAACCCGATCATCTCGCTCGAGCCCGCAGAGTCTGAGGCAAGCAAGGGTGAGTGCGAGCGCTTCGTTCTCCGTGTCGTCGACCAAACCGGTCAGGCGATCTCGAAGCAGAACGTCGACATCCACCTGACGGGTCCAACCGATACTGCGAAGTTCTGCGACCCGGGGGACGGTTCCCCGCGAACGAACCCGAATGACGGTTCCCACGCGACGTCATCCGAGGACACACAGACCGGGGTCCACCAGGATGTGGCTGCGGCGGACACCAAGCACACCGAGGGAACAACCGCGACGAACGGTCGCTTCACCTTCGGAGTGACTTCGTCAGACGAGGGTGACTCGCAGCTCCTCGTGTGGATCGATCAAACCGAGAACGATGTTCAGGACAGCGGCGAGCCCACCGACACTGCCAAGATGCACTGGATCACCGAGGTGGGCCCGCACGAAGACAAGTGCACGATCCGTGGCACCCAAGGTGATGACGTCATCGAAGGAACCAGCGACGACGACGTCATCTGTGGCATGGGTGGCAACGACGTGATCAACGGCATGGGTGGCAACGACACGATCCGTGCTGGATTCGGTAAGGACACCGCTCGGGGTTCTGGCGGCGACGACACGATCAGAGGGCGCCAAGGTGCCGACAAGCTCTCCGGCGGCACTGGGACGGACACGATCCAAGGTGGGCGAGGGACAGACCGCATCAACGGTGGCCCAGGACAGGACGGCTGCGTAGGCGGCCCCGGAAGGGACAGAGTGAGTCGATGCGAGTAACAGGCGTACGACGGACCTCGTTAGGAGGAGCCCTACTAGGCACCTTTCTGATCGCGTCTCTCTTCGTGCCGGTGATGTCGGCGCACGCGGTCGGCGCGGTGCAGTTCCTGAACCCGTCCGATTACACGACCAACATCTCGTTGTCGAACAAGCCGGATGCGGACAACACGGTCCATCTCGTCGCGTGGGCGTCGTCTCTGCCCACGAACCCATTCATCGAGTTCGAGATCGCGTCGCCGACAACCCTGGACAGCGCGACCGTCGATGGAAGGCGGATCAACAACGACACATGGGACGCGGATCTGGACATCTCGGGTCTGACCGATGGGAGCTACACCCTGACCGCTCGTCTCTACAGCGGTACGACACAAGAGGCCGAAGTGGTTCGTGCCGTGACCGTGAACTCGGTTGACCCATTGCCCCCACCCTCGCCCAACACAGTTGAGATGACTTACCCGGCCATCGGTGGGAGCTGGGGTTTGAATGCTCCCAAGGACAAGAAGATCAACGGGTTGATAGACGTCGTTGCAAGCGACGGAACCGAGCAGGTCCGGGCTACGTACACGACGTCCGGCCCGGGCACGGATCCCGATTGGGTGACTTGTGGTTCCGCGGCCGTCGCCACCAACCTGACGGCCCGGATCAAGTGCACGTTGGCGGATGGCGTGTCGATCGGTCAGGTGACGGCGGTTGCTGTCGTTGCCAACGACACTCCGGCACCGGCAGATCCGAACCCCGTTGCCGATGCGACCGGCGACGCCCACCGCGTCACGCCCTACGCGCAGGTTGCCAAGGAAGTAAGCGTCGATCCAGAGGTACTTGCCAACCAGGTATTGAGCACCTGCCTGCCGTTCACCGCGACCGTGACCGACCAGAACACGCGCCCGATGGCCGGAACCAACGTCGACATCCACGCGGTCGGGCCTGATGACCAGATCCGCTTCGGAGCGATCAAGGATGAGACCACCGGCGAGGTCAAGACGAGTCCCTTCCAGGCACCGGACAAGTCGCACGTGGCCACGGCGCGCCCCGCTTATGACTGTCTCAACAAGCGGAACGAGGGCACCCAAGGGGACCACAACATCCCGAACCAGGATGACCCGCAGCACATCGAGTCGACGACCGGAACCAACGTCAACGGTCAGTTCCTCTTCGCCCTGTACTCGGTCACCGCGGGTGGAACCATCACCACCGCGTGGGCGGACGTCAACGATGACGACCTCCTGCAAGCGGCGGAGACTAGTGGCGGCAGCCGGATCGGTTGGAACGAAGGGCCCCCGACCGCAACGCGCGAGCTCTTCCTCGATCCCTCGACTGCAGCAGCAGAAGCCGGCTCGTGCCAGCGGGTGGAACTGTTGGGCAAGCTCGGTGGCTCACCTGACGCGGGCCAGAACGTCGATGTCCACATCAACGGACCAGATGAAACGGTTGCGTTCTGTCAGCCAGCCGATGACAGTGGCGGTACACCTCCGAACGCGGGGACCCACACCGGCAATGCCGACGACGCGACCACCCGGCACATCGAGGGCCAGCTCGATTCCACAGGGCGATTCATCTTCGGCGTGACCGCTGCCAGTGAGGGAACGACGACGATCACAGCGTGGGCGGACACCCTTGAGAACGATGTCCAGGAGTCCGGTGAAACAGCTAAGTCAGGGTCCGTTTCGTGGGCCATCAGCGGCGTTCGCACAATCTCGATCCACGCCAGCAAGTCCAAGGTGGCCAAGGGCCGCACGGTCAAGATCAGTGGCCGTATCGATGGGGCGGTGGCCTGTGAAGCGAGTCAGACGGTCAACCTGAAGAGCAAGCGATTGAGCGGTGGCCGCTTCCACACGATCGCCAGTGCGACATCAGACACCGAAGGTGATTACTTGTTCACAGTGAGGGTCCAGTCCTCGAGGCGCTACAAGACCGCCGTACTAGGGTCGGACGCCTGTGATGCGGCCACGTCGAGGGTCATCACGGTCAAGGCAATCTAAGCAAGCAAACGGAACTAAGGTTGCTTCGACCCCACAACGGGTAACGGGGTAACGACAAGAACACGTCTCTGGGAGGCTGGGAATGGCAACAGGTCCGCGGTGGTCGGCACGTATCGCTCTGCTTATAACGATCCTGATGTGCGGGGCCGTGATGGGAGCATTCGACGCGTTCGGCATGCCCGCGGGGATCTTCCCCATGGCACAGCAGACCTCTGCTTCGCCCACGCCGACCCGGACCCCGACCCCGACGCCTTCCGAGACATGCGACATACCGATACCGGTGCCTCCGGTATGCGAGGAAGACTCCTCGTCACCGAGCGCAAGCCCGACCCCCTCGGCTAGCCCTTCGGCATCCGCCGAGGAGCACGACTCGACGATCTCGATCAACTACGCCCGCACCGCGTTCACTGGTGCGGTCAACTCCGCCGCCAAGTGCGAGCCCAAGCGCAAGGTCATCGTGCGCAAGGTCCGCAAGGGCCCGGACACGTTGATCGGCAAGGACACCACCGACAACAAGGGCAAGTGGAGCGTTGCGTTCGAGGATCCCCACGGCAAGTACTACGCCAAGGTCCTGAAGCGGGTCTTCACTCAGCTCGACACCGAAGTTACGTGCAACGGTGCGAAGTCGAAGGTGCTTCGGGTCGGCTAACTAGACCCGCGCACCTGCTTCAAGCGAGTCGCCATCTGCGCGTAGCGCCCGACCGGTACCAGATGCACGCCGTCGATCGCGCCTGACTCTTCGAGTGTCTGGATCTGCTCGCACGCCAGCTCGATCCCGATATCTGGGTCATCGTCGAGCTTGTCGATGATGCTCTCCGGGATCCGGATGTCGGGGATCGTGGCGTTGATGCGCTGGGCCATGCGGGAGCTCGCCAGCACCAGTACGCCGGCGTAGACCTTCCCGTCGTAGTCGAGCGACTCTCGCCACCGCAGCACACGCTCGAGGTTGAACGAGATCTGCACGAAGACGAAGTCTGCGTTCGCGCGCCAACCCAACGGCTTTCCTGCGCGGCCCACCGTCCCGATGCGGAAGTCCGGGTAGCCCTGGAACAGCGGGCCGTTGCCGAAGCCTCTGACCTCGTTGATCATGCCTCGCACGGTGAGGTCGTCGGTGCGACGCCCTTCCTGCGGCGCGTCGCCGTAGACGAACAAGAAGTGGTCGACGCCGTATGACGCGGCCGTCAGAAGGTCCCGGCGGAAGCCGAGGAGGTTCCGGTCGCGTGCATTAAGGCAGGCGATCGAACGGCCCCCCATGTAGGCGACCTCGTGGGCGACGGCAACGCTCGAGACCGTGGCCCGGCCCAGGTGGTTGTCGGGGATCAGGAATGCATCGACGACCGGATTGAGCACGTCGATCTGGTTGCGGACGTGGGTGATATCCGGTTTCCGGGGGGGCTCGATCTCACACAGCACGCTGAAGCCATCGCCATCCAGGAACGATGGCGGAGCTTCAGGGGGCTGAGGCACGTTCGACATCGTGTGGATATACCAGAGCTACGGGCCGACCGGGCCCAGATGTGTGTTGCTAGTGGTCCGGGAGGACGT
Source organism: Actinomycetota bacterium (assembly GCA_034665745.1). Classification (GTDB taxonomy): domain Bacteria; phylum Actinomycetota; class CADDZG01; order CADDZG01; family WHSQ01; genus JAXDJJ01. Next base: position 65,631 of record JAXDJJ010000030.1, read on the forward strand.
CCTCGGCCGTGTCGTTTACCTTCTTCACGAGCTTCTGCGAGGCCCTATCGGGCGAGGTGGGACCGACACCGCCGTGATTCTCGTCGTCGTTCTTGGGCCGGGGCTTCTTGTTCTCAGTCTTCTCTTCTGCGGTCGTGCGTACCTCGTCCAGGAGTCCGCTCACGTCGGCGACGAGGGTGCGCTGGTTCTTGGCGTGTGCCGTGGCGGTTGTCGCGGAGGAGCTTTCGATCCCGGCCGCAGCATCGGCTTCGGCGAATGGTGCGGCCGCGACACGTGAACGTTCGGCCGGTGCTGCCGGAGTCGTGCCTGCCGACGACAGTGCGATCGCGACGACCATCGCCGACGCGGCAACCCGCTCGGCCAGCATGGGTACTGCTGCTTGGCTCCACATCGGAAGCTGGGTCGAGATGCTGCTCGCATCTCTCGAGCTGTGGTGCAACAGCGAGCGCAGACCAACGAGAGGTGCAAGGGCCCAACCGCTGGCGTTGTCCCAGGCGCGCTTGAACGACACGCGTGCGCGATGCAACAGTGCTTTGACCTGCATCGGTGACATGTGCAGCTGATCCGCGATCTCTTTGTGCGAGAAACCCTGGAGGTTACGCAACTCGAGCGCACGCGCGTGCAATGGCTGGATGGTTTCAAGCATGCTCAGCGCAGGGACGTCGCGCACGACTAGGTCTTCGGGGCCGGGCTCGACGTGGGCTGCTTCGTGATGCTCGGTCAGTGGTGTTACCGCGGCGCTGCGTGCACGCCGGCGGATGTGATCGAGACAAACGTTCGCGGCGATGCGCGCGAGCCATGCCCCCAAGCGGTACTGACCGTTGAACCGCGGCAGTGCGAGATAGGCCTTCAGGAACGTCTCTTGGGTTGCCTCGCGCGCGTCGTCGTGGGAGTCGAGCATCCGATGACAGACGCGATAGACCCGCTCGTTGTAGCGGGCGTACATCTCGTCATAAGCCTCGGGGACGCCGCCTTTGAACGCGACGACGAGCTCTCGGTCGGGCCACGACTGGAGACTCTGATCCTGGGGACCCAGCTCCGGTTCCATCATCTTGTGGTGGTTCGCCCTTTTTAGGGCGATTCCTACGACCTAGACGTTGGGTGCGCCGACTGGGTCGTTGTTCGTCGACGTCTCGAGGGGGCGCTGAACGGTCATAGAGCTGTCATAGGAGTCGTAGCTGTTGCTACCCCCCTTGCCCTGCCCGATGGGGAGCAGGCCGTTCTTGTAGGCGTAGGCCGCCCCTCCGAGGATGCCGCCGATCAAGGTGAGCTTGAACAGGCGCCCCAGGAACGACGCCTTCTGAGGCTGGCGGGACTCCTGGACACGGTCGTAGACCTCTTTGAGGGCGACTGCTGCAAGGGCTTTCTTGACGATCGGGCTCATGGCTCCTCCTCGGTGCGGGTTGTCTGGACTTCTTTTCTACCCAGGTTCGGGCCCACGGTACCCCTAGGCCCATTTGTTTTCCTAGCGCTAGCGGGGGTATAACAGTTGCAAGCAACCGATCTCCCATAAGGAGGAGTCATGCCGAAGATCACCGACCGGGCCGTAGAGCTCGGCCTGTACCTGCCCCTCGGGGCCTATTCGAAGGCTCGCGAGGGCCTTTCCGACCTGACCACCGCTCGGGTCCGCAAGCTGGTCGACGAGTTCGTCGACCGCGGCGAAGAGCGCACCCAGGTCATCACGAAGGTCGTCCGTCGCCGGGCGAACAAGGCCGAGGACGTTGTCGAGAAGACCACGGCCAAGGTTCAGAAGCAGGCGAAGAAGACCGTGAAGAAGGCGTCCGCTGCGACGGCTCCTGCGACCGCGAAGCTTCCTCGCGTCGCTGCGCCGAAGACCGCTTCGGAGCTTCCGATCGCGTCGTACAACTCGCTGACCGCTTCGGAGATCCTGACCGAGCTCCGTGGTCTCACCCAGACCCAGCTCGCCAAGGTCTACAAGTTCGAGAAGGCCAACGAGGGCCGCGCGACGATCCTCGAGGCCATCGACTCACGTCTCACCCCTCTGCCGATCCCGACCTACGACGCACTTACCGTCGAGGAGATCACGGGTCGTCTCGAGGGCCTGAACGAGAGCGAGCTCAAGACCATCCGTCGCTACGAGTCAGACACCAAGAACCGCTCCACCGTCCTGGAGAAGATCGAAACCATTCTCTAGAACTACCTGTTGTCGGGAGGGCGCGAGGATGAACGTATGCCTCGCGCCCTTCTCGTTACCACCTCGTTCCTTCCGGGCCGGGGGGGCATAGAGAGCTACCTCGCCGAGCTGTGTCTCGAGCTCGCCCCCGATCTCGCCGTCCTCGCCCCCGCCCAACGTGACGGCAAACCGATCCCGTCCGATCTTCCGTACCGCACGTTCCCGTACTCGTCACAGACCGTGGTTCCCGGCCCCGCGTTGGTGCGAGCCATAGACAGTGCCGCGCGCGAGCTCGAGGTCGATCGCATCTTGTTCGGCACCCCATGGCCCCTGTCACTGATCGCGGCACGGGTTGCGGCCCTCGGCTATCCGTACGGCTTCATCGTCTACGGGGCCGAGTTGCTCGTTCCCACCGCGGCCCCCGGTCTGCGCGGGCTGATGCTCGATGTGCTCGCAGGTTCGGACTTCGTGTTGTCGTGCAGCAACTACACGTTGGACCGACTCGGATCGATGTTGGAGGCACGGGGCCGGGCCATGCCCCAGCACGAACGTTTGCCCGCACGCGTCGACATGGAACGTTTCAATCCCGACGTCGACACCTCGGCGATCCGTTTGCAGCTTGGCCTTGTTCCCGAGGACCGTGTCGTGTTGAGCTTCGGTCGTCTCGTCGAACGGAAGGGCGTGCACCGGATGATCGATGTCATGGCGCAGGTCAACGAACGTGTGCCCGAGGCGGTGTTCGTCGTTGCCGGCGGCGGGCCCGAAGAGCGGAACCTCCGCCGTCAGGCGGAGGTGAGCGCGGGCCGGGTGGTGTTCGCGGGCCGGGTGTCCGAGGCCGATGCTCCGGCGCTGTTCGCGACCGCCGATGTCTTCACCCTTCCCGTGGTCGATCGCTACTTCGGCCTAGAGGTCGAGGGCCTCGGGGTCGTCATGCTCGAGGCGGGCGCATGCGGCACGCCGAGTGTCATCGGCCGCTCCGGTGGCTCGCCGGAGACCGTCGTGGATGGCGAGACCGGGTTCGTGATCGATGCACGGGACCGGGGAGTGCTTGCCGACCGGGTTGGGTACCTCTTGGAGAGACCCGACGAAGCGGCTGAGATGGGGCGAAAGGCCCGTGGGTTCGTAGAACGCGAATTCGCAACTGCCCCCCTTCCGCCCCCGTTACTGTCGTGGTTAGGTGAAGGCCCTTAGCGAGGAGGTCTGTGTATGCGGATATCGGTGTCTGCGCCCGGCAACCACCTCAAGCCAGACGAGGTTGAAGGCATCGAACGAGATCTCGACAAGATCGACCGCAGGCTCAAGGACTTCAAGGAAGAAGTAACTGCCGAGGTGCGCGTTACCTCTGCGAACGGTGGGGGCCAGGGCCACCACGTAGTGATCGAGCTCGATTACGGCCGCACCCACCTCATCGCCAAAGCCGAGAACGGCGACGTAGGCATGGCCGTCCGCGAGGCCCGGGAAGAGCTCCTCCGCCAGATAAACGACCGCAGCCGCGGAGGCCACTCCCAGTTCGCCAAACACACCACCTAGCCGCATAAAGCGCTGTAACTCTCGTTTTCCGGTACTCACAGCGCTTTATGCGTGTTCCACACCACCGTTTCGTTGCGAGCGCAGCATCACTCTGGGTGCATGTCGCTTCATGAGTTCCAACAGCTTGTGGAGCTGGCCCTCAGTCAGCACGGAGTGGTGTCAGCGCAGCAGGCCCAGCACCTCGGGATCGATCACCGTGCACTCAGCCGAGCGGTTAAGTCGAGAAAACTGGCCAAAGTTCACCGGGGCGTCTACCGGATGGGCGGTGCGCAGATGACGTGGCTAGGCGACCTCATGGCCGCTCACCTGTGGCTTGGAGACGACTCGGCCGTTTCGCATCTCTCAGCAGCCGCTCTTTGGGAGCTCCCAGGATTCCGTGAAGGTCCCGTCGAGTTATCAACGCCTCGAAACCGCAAACCCCTGCCGCCGGTCGTCGTGCATAAGGCGTCTGGAGAACTGGGTGCCCACACGACGACCGTTGCCTGCATCCCAGTGACTAATGCTGGCCGGACGCTGATCGACATTGCCGGCTTGGTCCCAGCGGATCAGCTGGAGTGCGCAGTCGAGGACGGGATAAGGCGAAGACTCACCTCACTTGGACATCTGCGCTACCTGATGCAGGGTCTTCATGGCAAGGGTGCGCATGGCGTCGCATCGATACGGAGATTGTTGGACGGCCAGGGCAGCATCACTGAAAGCCAATTCGAGACGAAGTTGCTACAAGCGATCAGGAAGGCCGGTCTGCCCGAACCGGTACTTCAACATGAAGTCATGGCTGACGGGCATCTGGTGGCACGCGTTGACTTCGCCTATCCGTGGGCGAAGGTGGCGATCGAAGCAGATAGCTATTCGTTTCATTCCGGACGACACGCGTGGGAGGCAGACCTCGACCGCCGTAGCGCGCTCACGTCTCTGGGTTGGTTGGTCATCCATGTCACGTACCGCCAGATGCAGTCGGGGATGGACGCCGTGGCTGGGCGCATCAAGAGGGTCTTGACGCCTTCGTTGTCCGTATAAAGCGCTGGAAGGACCGTTTACCGGGAGTTACAGCGCTTTATGGCTCCGAGCTAGAGGACTATCTCGTGGGCTCTTGGGTTTTCGGCGGCTAGGAGGCCTGAGCGCCAGGCTTCGTGCATCGCATCTACCAACTGCGGGTCGAACTGTTCGCCGGCGCAACGGCGGAGCTCGGCCAGGGCTTCCTCGGTGCTGAGGATCTCTCCGTAGGGCCGGTCGGTGGTCATCGCATCGAAGGCGTCCGCGACGAAGATCGCACGCGACTCCCTCGGGATGTCGATGCCCGACAGACCCGAGGGGTAGCCGCTCCCGTCCCAACGCTCGTGGTGATGAAGAACCACGGGGATCATCCGTTCCATGTTCGGGAAGCGGCTGAGGATGCTGGCGCCCAAGATGGGGTGCAGCCGGACGAGGTGCAGCTCCTCGTCGGTGAGCTTGCCGTTCTTCCTCAGCACTTGATCGGGGATCCCGATCTTGCCGATGTCGTGGATCAGGCCCGCCTGTCGGATGAACGCGATCTCCGCACGCGGAAGGCCGAGGATCCGACCGAGCGCCGCCGTGTAATCGGCGACGCGGCACGAGTGACCGCCCGTGTAGGTGTCGTGGTCGTTGACCGCGATGACGAGCGAGCTCAACGCCTTGTGGTAGTCGCGGCGGGGTGCCGCATACGACAGCGAATCTTCCAAACGGCTAGTCACATTGGGCTATCGGCACCGGTTGGAAAAAGCTTTAGAGGGCTATGTCCCTCTATTTTCCGGGCTATGCGGAAAATGCGGACAGTTGCCGCGAGACGGCAAAGGCCCCCGGGGTTAGCCGGGGGCCTTTGGTCTGACTGCTTACAGAGAGTGAGGGGTTAGCCAGCACACTCCGTGTCGGTGATCTTGTAGATGTCGAAGCCACGGTGCTCGTCGTTCGAGGTGATGTATTTCTCGTCCGTGGTGAACTTCGAGCTCCATGAGGAACCGCCCTCGGGCACGAACCAACCGCACTCCTTGATGCCGGTCGGGGCACGGTTCGCACCGACGGTGACACCGATAGCGGTCGTGATGTCGAGGTAACGAGTGCCGAGCGAGTACCAGGAGATCGCGATCTTCGTGGAGTCACGAGAGATCTCGAAGACGTGGCTCGTGCACGATCCGGCCTCTCCGTTGTGGTTGACGACGAACTCAGCCGGCTCGTAGATACCGGTCAGGACGGGCACCGGAGGGGTCGAGAAGTCGTAGACGTACCACGCACCACCCGGGCAGGCGTAGGTGCCGCCGCCGCCGCCTTCGTCGCCGATGAGGATGTGCTTGTCATCGGGCGTGAACTTGGCGTCGTGGGTGATCGAGCAGCCCGGGCACTGGCTCTCGTAAACGAGAGTGGGGTTCTCGACATCCGAGGTGTCGAAGATGTCGAAGTGACTGATGGCTGCGGTCACAGCGTAGGTGCCCTTCTGGTTGAAGCTGATGTCGTGCGGTGCGTGCGGAAGGCTGCGGATCGTGTTGATCAGTTCCGGCTTGGCCGGGTTCTTGATCGACCAGATCTGGATGTGCGAGCTGCCGCCAGGAACCAGCGAAGAGTTCGACACGTACACGTAAGGCTTGGTCGGGTGCGCCGTCATGTTGTGCGCACCGTCACCCGTCGCGTGTCCAACAACCTTGGGCTTCAGGGGGTTGCTGATGTCGATCGTCAGGAAGCCCGTGACGCCAAGACCGGTGCAGGCCTCGGGACCACCAGCGGAGTCGTGACCCAACAGCAGGGTCTTCTTGTCGTAGCTGACCTGGATGTCACCCTGCGAAACGGTGCAAGGGACGAGGGCAACTTCGTGGGCCTTCAGCGGGTTCGTGATGTCGATGACGTGAACGCCACCGCCTTCGGCGAGCGAACATGTGGAGGTAGCGAACGAGTAGGTCTTCTTGCCGAACTCGACGTTCTCGTGGTCGGTACCGGCCCAGCTGTCGCACTTGCCGGTCTGGATGTTCTTGACGAGCTTGAGGTTCTCGCCGTCGCCCTTGAGGGGGGCATGAGCGGCCCTCTCGTCGGCCATGGCGATGTTGCCGAGCGCAGCCACGAACAGGCTGACTGCGGCGAAAGCTAGTGCGAATCGATTGCGCTTCATCAGGTCAGCTCTCTCCTTGTGTCGTTGGTTAGCGAGGGACGGTGAAGGTCTTGAGGGTGATGAGTCCGTCCATCGGGAAACCGCTGGACGTAAGGAACGCTGCGGGAGAAGCCGTGATCATGGCGCTGAACGTGCCGATCGCACCGACGATCTTCGAGCCGGGCTTCGCACCTAGAGCCTCGAGCGAAACCGGGATCGTGATGGAAGCGGTTGCTGCGTCGAAGGTTGCCTGAACGACGTCGAGCTCTTCGCAGAACGTCAGGGTCGTTGCCGCGGTCGGGGTCTGCGTGCACTCGCCACGGACCAAGAAGGGCTGAAGGCCCGGGTCACGAGGCAGCTTGCCGGTCGCAGGGTCGCACTGACCGGAGGTCGGGTCGCAGGCGCCACGGGTGTAGTTCGTGAACTTGCCGTCGAGCTCCCGTGCCTTGCCGTCTACCGTGAAGTCCCACGTGTAACGGACGAACTCGGGGATGCCACCGCTGGGCGGAAGCGAGTTCAGCTTGATGACGAAGTTGACCGTCTTGGCGTCTGCCATGCCGATCTCGGCTCCGACGAGGTCCTGGCCGGTGGCGTCACCAACGGGTGCAAGTCCTGGGTCTACGTTTGCTCCCCAGTCGCCGGCAAGGTCTGTACCAACGACCACAGGGCCGCCCTTCTTTGCCGTAGCAGGCGCGACCATGAGGCCGGCCAGCAGGCCGAACATTGCGATTCCAACCAATAGCTTCTTCATCGTTCTCTCCCTTATGGGTTTTTCGTTCGTGACTGGTGAGTTCGACGGTTCGGGCGTGGCTCCTGCTACTTGGTGAGCCGCCCGGGTCGGCAGGAGAGCGTTGCCCCTTGGCGAATCCTCTCGAATCGGACGAAAAAACGATGCCAGAGGAGTTGCTCAGTGATGAGGGTTAAAGGAATGACGGTCGCTATCGCAGCGCTCGTTGCGATCGCGCTACTGGTACCGCTCAGCACACCGGGCATCTCGAAGGGTTCGAAGAACCCCTACGGCTTCGTCGACCTCAGCCAGTTCCCCAAGCCGAACATCAAGGGGGCCGAGATCATCACCGGCCTTGAGGAGTACGTCGACAACTACCCCCTCCGTCAGAACGGGCTCCCCAACAACGCAGCTGCTGCCGAGTTCCTCGGCAAAGAGGCCGAGAAGTACGGCTTCAAGACGAAGATCTGGGAGTTCCCCGCAGGCCCGAACAACGTGCGTAACGTGCGCGTCGTCGAGTCCGTCAAGCGTGGGACCGAGAAGCCGAACGAGTGGATCGCCCTCGTTGCTCACTACGACGCGGTCGCTCCCGACGGCGTTGGCGTCACCATCCAAGGTGCTTACGACCCCGCCAGTGGCGCGAACATGCTGCGGTTCTTCGGCAAAGCGTTCTCGAAGGTCAAGACGAAGCGTTCGATCGCCATCCTCTGGTTCGACGCCGAGGAGAACGGTCTCCTCGCCTCAAAGGCCTACGTCGAGAACGTCGTAAAGAAGAAAGGCGCTCCGAAGTTCGTCGCTGCCATGGGCTTCGACATGGTCGGCATCGCCTACCCCGCCAACTACTGCATGTGCATCTACCACGGCACGAACGTCCCGGACGATGCTGCCAAGGGCGTGCCGATCATCGACTACGTCAACTTCGACTTCCTCAAGTTCCCCGAGGGCGACGGAGAGCCGGCTACGAGCAAGTGGCCCCGCGGTGTCAAGGGTGCGGTGTGCAACTGCGGCGCGAACATCAGGAACTCCGACGAGTCGAGCTTCGCGGCTGCTGGGATCTTCACGTTGCGTTGGACCGGCATGCGTACCGCGTCGGACTATCCCGGCTACCACTTCCCGTGGGACACGGTTCCGTTCATGGAGCAGGTCGCCGGGGGCCGCGAGAACCTCGAGCAGGGCACCGAGAACACCTTCATCTCGGCCTATTACACGACCCTGCTGCTCGACAACCTCAAGTAAGAGGTCAGCCGACGAATTTGTAGCCGACACCTCGCACGGTCAGAAGGTGCTTGGGGTCGGCTGGGTCGGATTCGGTCTTGGCACGCAATCGTTTGATGTGAACGTCAAGCGTGCGCATGTCTCCGAAGTAGTCAGAGCCCCACACCCTGTCGATCAACGTCTCGCGGGTGACGACGCGGCCCGTGTTCTCCATCAGCAGCTCGAGGAGATCGAACTCTTTCTTCGGTAGGTGGACCTGTTCGCCACCGACCGTGAGCTCATGCCGATCCGGGTCGAGTCGGATCTCGCCTGCAACGAAGACGTCGTCGGTCTGGGCTGGCGTTGTCCCGCGACGAAGGACGGCTTTGATCCTGGCGATGAGCTCGCGCGTCGAGAATGGTTTCGTGACGTAGTCATCGGCGCCGATCTCGAGGCCCACGATCTTGTCGACCTCCTCATCTTTGGCCGTCAGCATGATGACGGGGACGTTCGAGGTGCGGCGGATCTCTCGGCACACGTCTTCTCCCGACATCCCCGGGAGCATGAGGTCAAGCAGAACCAGATCGGCCCCGTCTTTCAAGAACAGCTCGAGACCCTCTCTGCCATCGACGCTCCAGGTGACCGAGTAGCCCGCCTTCTCGAGCTGATAGCCGAGCGGCTCGGCGATACCGGGTTCGTCCTCGATCAGCAAGATGTGACTCATCCGCCGCCTTCTTCGAGAACCGGAAGCACCACCGCGAAAGTGGAACCCTCGTCCAGTTCGCTGGTCACCGCCACGGTGCCTCCGTGGGATTCCGCGACGTTCTTTACGATCGAAAGACCGAGACCCGTCCCACCGCTGCCTCGTGCTCGGTCTTCATCCACTCGGAAGAATCGTTCGAAGATCCGGGACTGTGCATGTAACGGGATCCCGATCCCCTCGTCGGCGACCTCCAGAAGAACGGCGTCATCGCTATGCGCGAGAGTGACGCGCAATCGACCCCCGTGGGTGCTGTAGCGAACCGCGTTATCGAGCAGGTTGCGCAACAGCAGCTCCAGATGTTGGCTATCGCCGAGCACCTGGATGCCATCTGCTACTTCGTGGTCGATGGTGAGGTTGCTGTCGGCTGCTATCGGAGTCATCTCCTCGATCTGAGTTGTCACAAGGCCGGAAAGGTCGACCTTCTGAGCGCTCATAGCGGCCGGATCTTCGACCCTCGACAGATCCATCAGGTCGTCGATCAATGCGCGGAGGCGGTGCACCTCGACACCCAACCGCGCGGTGAATCGGCGGGCCGCATCGAGGTCACCGTCCAATGCTTTTTCGATACCTTCAACGAGCGCTTGCAGACTGGCTACGGGAGTCTTCAATTCGTGCGACGCGTTCGCTGCGAACTGACGTCGGAGTCGCTGCGTTCCGAGCTCCTCGGTCACGTCGTGCAGAAACATCCCGATACCGTCTTCGAGCGGGATCGCACGAGCCCGAACGTCTCTTCCATCGAGATTCAAGATGGCATCGACCGGGCCGGCATCCGCTAGGCACCGCCGGGCAACAGAGATCAAGTTGTCCGCCGAGATCTGGGGTGGCAAGCCACCTGATGCGATTCCGAGAAGGCGCCGCGCTGAGTTGTTCGCGGAGACTGGCGTCAGGGATGAGTTGAGAACGAGGACACCCTCATCCATCCTTGCGATGATCTCGATCGACCGAGCGTGCTCTCGCTCGGCTCTCGCTAATCTGCCGGTGACTTTCTTTGGTGGCGGCCAAACGCTAGGAGACATCGCCCGAAGCCTAGTTTCCGCTCGGGGAGCTTGACCCGGTCCCGATAAGAGTTCACCACTTGTTCACCTCCGGGGTGCCCTGATGACACGAACGCTTGTTAGCGTGAGCCCGTCCTTGAGACCAAGAACCGGAGCCAGCGGCTCCACTAGGAGGCAAGCGGATGCGGTTGCGCGTTGTATCGGGAGAATCGAGTTTCTTCGATCTCTTCGAGCAGTTGGCGGCGAAGGTCCAGCAGGGCTCGAGCGAGCTCCTCGACCTACTTACGAACTACACCGATCTCGAGCGCAAGACGGACCGGGTGCTCGACACCGAGCATGAGGGGGACGAGCTCACCCACGAGATCATCCGCAGGCTCAACACGAGCTTCGTGACTCCGTTCGACCGCGAAGACATCCACCACCTGTGCTCGAGCCTCGATGACGTCCTCGATCACATCGAAGCCGCCGCCGAGTACCTCCAACTCCACAAGATCGTCGAGCCCTTGCCTCAGATGGTGTCCTTGAGCGAGACCTTGAACCAGGCGGCCACGAAGACCGCGTCGGCGATGCCTGGTCTACGCAAGATGAAGAACCTCGAGGAGTACTGGATCGAGATCAACCGCCTCGAGAACGAGGGGGATCGCTTCTATCGCCGCACGATCGCCGAACTCTTCTCTGGTGACTACAAGGCGATGGACGTTCTGAAGTTCAAAGAGATCATCGAGGAGATTGAACAAGCGATCGACCGCCTCGAGGACGTTGCCAACACGATCGAATCGATCTACCTCAAGCACAGCTGATGTTCGGACTTTCCTTCGAAGCGGTCGTCATCATCGCGGTCGCGCTCTCGTTCGACTTCGTCAACGGGTTCCACGACGCGGCTAACTCGATAGCGACCGTTGTGTCGACGCGCGTCTTGGCCCCTCGGCTCGCAGTTGCATGGGCCGCGTTCTGGAACTTCATCGCATTCCTGGTCTTCGGGACCGCGGTCGCAAAAACGGTTGGCGCGGGAACGATCCACATCGAGCAACTCGCTACGAAGGCGGACGGGTTCAACGTCATCTTGGCCGCGCTGATCGGAGCGATCGCTTACGACCTGATGACGTGGTGGTTGGGCTTGCCGACCTCCTCATCACACGCCTTGGCGGGTGGTCTCGTGGGGGCCGCTCTCGCTTACGGCGGAAGCGACATGCTCGTTTCGTCGGGTATCACGAAGATCGCTCTGTTCATCGTGATCTCCCCCATCGTCGGCTTCGTTCTGGGAGTGGTGTTCATGAACATCATCCTTGCCATCGCACAGGTGGTCACGCGCCATACGAAGACGGGAGTGGAAGGTGTCAACAAGTTCTTTAGGCGGATGCAGCTGTTCTCAGCAGCAGCGTTCTCTCTTGGTCATGGCGGTAACGATGCTCAGAAAACGATGGGGATCATCGCCGCGGTGGTGTTCATCGACAAGTCGCTTGGGGCCCCGGGAGATTCCCTAGAAGTGACCTTGCCGATGGTCCTCTTGGCGCACACGATGATCGGCCTTGGCACGTTGAGTGGAGGGTGGCGCATCGTGCACACCTTGGGGTCCAAGATCACCAAGCTTCAGCCGGTTGGTGGTGCTTCTGCGGAAACCGCAGCAGCCATGACTCTGTTCGCGACGACTCATTTCGGTATCCCCGTGTCGACGACTCACACGATCACCGGCGCCATCATCGGCGTCGGGACGACTAACCGGTTCTCGGCGGTCCGATGGGGCGTAACCGGTCGGGTCCTCTACGCGTGGGTGTTGACGATCCCCGGTGCAGCCATCATCTCAGCGGCGGCCTACTACCTATTGACGGTGGTCCCGGCGAGCGCAGTGGGTACCGTCGGCTTGATCTCCGCGGCCGCTACCTCTCTGCTATTCCTGCTCGCTAGGCGAAAGAGGGACGCACAGCACCGCGCGGGAGCAGTGTTCGCTCCACCCGCCTAGTCCTTGGCCCAGAAGTCGCGGTCTCCCAGGGGGGCCGTGTAGTCGACGACCTCTTCCTTCGGTTCGGGCTTGGGCTCCGGCTTCGGTTTGCGACGTTTAGTCGGTGGGGGTGACTTGCCACCGCTATTCACGACGAGCACGGCGAGCCCGGTCGTGATGGGGACCGACGCGATCAAGCCGATGCTTCCAACCAAGGTTCGGACGATCTCCTCCGCGACCATCTCCGTATTGAGGACCTGACCCAGGGCCCTATCGGATACGGAGAACAGGATCAACAAGGGCAATGCCGCGCCGGCATACGCGAGGACCAGGGTGTTCACGGTTGATGCGATGTGGTCTCGACCGATGCGGATCGCAGCGCGGTAGAGGTTCCGTCCGCCGTACTCCGGATTCGCCTTGTGCAACTCCCAGACCGCCGACGCTTGCGTGACAGTTACGTCGTCGAGGACACCGAGGGTGCCGATGATGATGCTCGCCAGCAACAGACCCTGGAGGTTCACCTGTTGCTGACTGATCTGCAGGAAGGCCGCCTCTTCGGATCCCGCGCCGGTGAAGAAGGAGATGTTCACGAAGAACCAGGCAAGTAGACCCGTGAGGAACAACGCTGCAAGGGTGCCGAGTACCGCAGTCGTGGTCGCGGCATTGAATCCGTGCGCGAGATACAGGGCTAGGAACATGATCACCGCACCGCCGACGATCGCAACCGCGAGAGGGTCGCTTCCGCTGAGGATCGCGGGCAACACGAACTTGGTCAGGACCAGTAGTGAGACCGCGAGACCTGCGAGTGCAGCAAGGCCGCGCCACCGGCTCAGCGCGATGACGACTATCGAGAACACGATGCCGAGCCAGATGAGTGGCATCCGCCTGTCGAAATCCAAGAAGAAGTACGGCGGTGGCTCGGGCTGCCCTGCGGGAACGGCTTGTTCGGGAACATCCGCTTTTCCCACGATCACGCTGTCGCCTTGCTCGATCAAACGCGTTCGAGGTCCTGCGCTGTAGTCGAACTCGATGCTGTCGCCCGAGTCGGGGCCTTCCTCCAACGTCACGGTCACGTGGGCGCACACGAAGTTCTCCTGCCCGGGAACATCGGGGCAGGCACCGGTGGTGACGTCGGCAACCGACGCTTTGAATTCGTCCGTGCGGAAGCCGCTCTTCGAGATATCGAGCTCGCCGCTCGGCCACAACACGATGAGACCGACGACCGTTGCGATCAGGAAAGGGGCGAGGGCAAGGAGCAGCAAGCGCCTCGTGGCAGCCGGCACCACTACGGGTTCATGCGAGTGATGGTGGCCCATGGCAGAGCAGTATGTCTCCGACTCAGGAAGCGGTCGAGCAGGCCCTGCAGCTTCCGAACAGCTCTGCGACGTGGGTTATCTCAGTGAACTCATAACGGCGAGCGATCGTCGATGCCCACTTCTCGATCTCTTGGCTCGGAAGTTCGACCGACGTCCCACACCCTCGACATACGAGGTGGTGATGATGCTCGGCGCTCTCGCAGCGGCGGTAGATGGTCTCGCCCGATTCGTTCAGCACGACATCAAGGTCGCCTGCATCGGCCAAGGTCTGCAAGGTTCGATAGACCGTCGCCAAACCGACCTTCGTGCCGCGCCGGTTCATCTCGTCGTGTAGCTCCTGCGCGCTCTGGAAGCCCTCCGCGTCATCTAGCGCGTTAAAGATCGCTGCCCGCTGCTGGGTCTGGCGGGTAGCCGTCATTCGAAGGCCAGCAAGGCCACCATCGTCCCCACGCCTGCTACCAGGGCCACGACTTGGATGGCCGACTTCATCGGCTCGGGCTCCTTGTGCAGCTCGGGGATCAGGTCGGTACTTGCTATGTATACGAAGGCTCCGGCCGTGAACGGCAACAGGAACCTTTCGACGGACGCGACAGAGCCAAGCGCGAGGGTTGCCAAACCACCGATGACCGCAGTTAGTGCGGTGGCGAAGTTGAGTAGGAGCGCTCGCTTCGGGGTGAGCCCAGCGTGGATCAAGATCGCGAAGTCACCGAGCTCTTGAGGGATCTCGTGGAGAGCGACGGCGATCGCCGTCGCGATGCCGACCTCGAGCGAGACGCTGAACGCGGCCGCCACGATCGCGCCGTCGATGAAATTGTGCAGTCCGTCGCCGACGAGGTTCATCGTTGCGACCGGATGCATCACTTCTTCGTTGGGGATATGCGAGTGATGCCAGTGCAAGACCTTCTCCAGGGTGAAGAAGACAACGACCCCAGCGATCAGAGAGAGAGATGCGGTGAGATCGAAGCCCGTCTCAGACTCGGCGACCTCGGGAAGGATGTGTACGAACGCGTCGCCAAGCAGGGCTCCGGCCGCGAACGCGATGAGGACGACGAGACTCTTCCTCAACGTGGTGGGGGCCGCCGTCAGGGTCAGCGCTCCCACCAGCGAGAGCCCGCTGATGAAGACCAAGGCCACCATCGATTGGATAAGAACGGTCGAGTCCATCAAGCAACCCTAGCACGGTAATGAGAACGATTCTCATTAACCCTAGAGTCAGTGGCCGGTGGCGGAGAAGTGCTGGTAGTCCTTCGGGGAACTCCAGCTGCCGCCCCATCCCCATCCTTGCCTGGCGAAAGCGCGCACCACGGGGTCGCCCGAGTGGACCATCCCCTTGCGCTGCTGGGATCGGTCCGTATAGCGCGAGCCGGCTGGCGGTGATGCCGACCCATCGCTTCGGACATAGGGATTCTCGACAGGATTGATGTCGATCGCACGTCCGTAGGCATGCTGCGACCAGTGATCGGTTCCTGCCACGTTCCTGCAATTGAACGCCGAGGTGTTGTCCGCGGCCATCGAGCGCCGGTCGGAGCCGCCGAATCGATCGATCAGGTTCATCCGGTGGATCTTGAAGTCATGGCGCCACATCGAATGGAACGCGTTGCTGATCGCGGTCACTGCATCTCGATGGACGACGAGCTTCCCAACATGTCGGTCGCCATCGAAGCCGTGATAGCTGATGCGCATCAAACGAAGTGCCCGGATCGGCACCGGACAACCCTCGTGCCACGACACCCCGGTCATCCGATCTCGCAGGTATGGAGAGATGCGCTCGACCTCGACGGAGAACCCCTTCTCTGCCGAGAGAGATGGTGGGACTGCAGCTAGTTGCAGGGCGAGAACCAGGACCAGGGCACCGATCAACTTCATGTTGCGATTGTCTCGCACCAACCGCGAACGTAATGTTCGGGGATGTCCGAAGACGAGCTCCAGAAAGCCAAAGAAGAGGTCAAGGGTCTCAAGGACGAGATCAAGTCCGACCGTAAGCTGATCGAGCAGGCGGCAGACAGCCTGGGCGAGATCGACCGGGGGCCGGGGCTCATCGATCGGCACGCCGACGTCCTCGCGGCCCTGCGTATCAGGCTTGAGGGCAAGCCCAGGGCCAAACTCGAAGACCTTCTATCTGCAGCCGGCGACATCGGCGGGAAGAAAGATCTGGGCGACGTCCTTGCGGGGGGCGACGAAACGCCCAAGAGCGAGTGGCCCGAGGTCGTGGAGAAGAAACGGGACTGGCCCGGTCTCTAGTCCTCGTCCGTCCGTGCGCGCAGGAACTTCTCTAGCTCTGCCGCCAGAGCATCGCCCGTAGGAAGCTCGGCTCCATCGATCGTGTCTTCCTCGTCGCGATCGTCGGCGCGGTCCTCGAGCAGCTGTACATACGCCTGAACGTCGTCGTCCGTCGCGATGATGTCGGCGACCCTTTCCTCATAGTTGCTTGAGGCGCGCACGAGCTCGTCAACCGAAGCCGGGACCCCGATCAGCTCGGTTGCCTTCTCGATCAATGCGAGGGCGGCCTTCGGGTTCGGGCTCACCGCGAGGTAGTGCGGAACCGCGGCCCACAAGCTCGCCGACTCGATCCCTGCTTGGTTGAAGGCGTCGTGAAGCACCCCCACTATCCCGGTGGGTCCCTCGTAGCGGGAACGCTGCAGGCCCAAGCGCTCGACGAGCGCAGGGTCGGCTGCGGTGCCGGTGATGTGTACGGGGCGCGAGTGCGGCACGTCGGCCAACAGCGCGCCGAGGGTCACGACGAACCCAACCTCGTGCGATCTTGCGACGTCGACGATCACCTCGCTGAACGTCCGCCAGCGATGACTTGGCTCGGTACCGATCAAGACGATGACGTCGCGGTCGGACTCGAGTTGCGCGGACCAGAATTCGTTCGCCGGCCACGTGATCTTGCGCGTTAGACCGCCGATCAACTCGACCTGTGGGCGCACCGCTTGGAAGTCGTAGAACTCCTCGGGGTCGATCGAGGCCATCTTCTCTCCGGCCCAGATCCGACTCAAGTGGCCCGCGGCGAACGTCGCCGATTCACCTGCGTCGTTCCACCCGCGGAATGCCGCGATGAGGATGGGGGAGCGAAGCTTTGGGTGGGCGTGCTCGATCAACATTCCATGCGCGTCCATCGACGCAGGCTATGCGGTATTCGGGGTTAGCTGCTAGTGAGAAGCAGAGTTGCGCTGCTCGATGTGTCGCTGCAGCTTGCGCTTGATGCGCTGGAGGGCGTTGTCGATCGACTTCACGTGGTTGCCAAGAACACCGGCGATCTCCTCGTAGGACTTGCCATCCATGTAGAGGCGAAGGACATCACCTTCGAGGTCGGTCAGGTTCTCTTTCATGGTGTCCCGGATCGCCTCGATCTCCTCGGCGGAGATCACCAGCTCGACGGGGTCGCTCGTCTTCGGACCGACGAAGTTGTCACCGACGGTCCGGTCACTCTGATCGTCGCCGTAAGCGGGAGCATCCAGAGACACCGACGAGTTCAGCGGTTGGTGCTTCTGCCGGTTAGCGGTCTTGATCGCGGTCAAGATCTGGCGAGAGATGCAGAGCTCGGCGAAAGCGCGGAACGGAGTACCAGTGGTCTCTTCGAAGTCGCGGATCGCTTTGAACAAGCCGATCATTCCCTCTTGCACGACATCTTCTTTGTCAGATCCTGCGAGGAAGTAGGAGCGCGCCTTGGAGCGTGCGAAGTTGCGGTAACGGGAGAGAAGGAGCTCGATGCAACGGTCGTCGCCGCTGCGAGCGAGGGCAACGAGCTGAGTGTCTTCTAGCTCGTTCAGATCGACCTTCTCTTTGACGCCCGTGCTAGCTGCCATCCATCCCCCTTAGGGCACCGCTGCCCCTGGTTCGTTGGAACCCCCACCGTCTGTATCGGCATCGCAGACGTTGAGTTGAAAGCTATTTGT
This sequence comes from Actinomycetota bacterium, assembly GCA_034665745.1. Lineage (GTDB taxonomy): Bacteria > Actinomycetota > CADDZG01 > CADDZG01 > WHSQ01 > JAXDJJ01. The sequence continues at coordinate 83,222 of JAXDJJ010000030.1, forward strand.
CCTGGTTCGTCCGAACAATGGCTCTTTCAGGTGGTTTCAATGGTTCTAACGAACTAGTACGCCCGAACGTTCCCGCGGCAACGCTGGTAATTATGCCCAAGATTGTCTCCGTATGCTTGGAGGCCTAGGAGGCGACAGGGGACTGGTGTCCCTCCCGGTCTTCAAAACCGGTGAGGCGGGGAGACCCGCCTGGTGGGTTCGATTCCCATCCGCCTCCGCTAGGAGGGGTGGCAGCCGAACGAGCTGGTCGGGTTGGTTGTCAGCGACGGGGGGGCAGCGGCCTGACCGGCTCCCCATTCCATGCTTGGTACCTCGCTCATCCGAAGCCGCAGGGTTGCCCCGTCGAGCTCGTCCTCCGTCAGCCATGTGCGATCGAACGGCGAGTCGCCGAGCGTCGCGGACGCGATGTATTTGGCTGTCGGTGAGGTACCGGGGGCCTCGATCACGAGATCGGACCGGCCGGGCCGGTGCACCACGGCTCGCTCGAACATCGGGCTCCCCGTGACATACAGCGGGGCGCCCGGGGTCATCGGATATATCCCCAGCATCGTCCACACCAGCCATCCCGATAGCGCCCCGAGGTCGTCGTTGCCCGGCAGCCCATCGGTGGTCGGCGTGAACAGCGACGCGGTGGAGCGCGCGACGGCCTGCGTTTTCCACGGCGCTCCGGCGTAGTCGTAGACATACGGAGCTTCCAGGTCGTGCTCGTTGCCGGGCGCGAACTGGTTGCCGTAATAGGCGATGCCGAACAGCGTCGCCTGGTTCTGCACTTTCGGCACGACGACCGGGGCCGCGGCCGCGCCCGCGAACGAGAAGAACTCATCGAGGCGCGACTGCACCTCGTCCGCACCACCCATGCGATCGATGAGGCCGCGCAGGTCGTGCATCGCCAGCCACGAGTACTGCCACGAGGTTCCTTCTTGGAAGCCGTAACCGAGCTCGGGCTGGAACGGTTCGACCCACGCACCGGAAGCGTCGCGAGGGCGGATCCAGCGCGTCTCCGGATCGAGAAGCTGTCGGTACCCGGTGGAGCGGTTCCGGAGGACGTCGTGGTCCGCAGTGCGCCCGGTCGCGTCCGCGATGAGAGCGAGCGCGAACTCGGCGACGCCGAACTCCAGCGTCGTTCCCGTCTCACGCGGCCCGCCTTCGAGGACGTCGGTCGGGTTGGCCGGTTGCTGCACCGGGAGGTAGCCCAGGTTCAGGTAGTCATCGGATCGATGAGACGCGAGCGACCACATCGCGTCGTACAACTCGTCGGCAGTCTTCTTCTCGTCGATCAGTCCGCGGCACACGGCCTCGGCGATGAATGGGAGCGCGGGATCGCCCGACATCGAGCCGGTATTGATGTGTGCGAGCTGCCAGCGTGGAAGCGAGCCGGTCGTGCGGTGAAGGTCGAGCATCGACATCACCATGTCGCGGTACGCGTCAGGGTCGATGACCGAGAGCAGCTGGTTCTGCCCGCGGTAGGAATCCCACAGTGCGAACGAGGAGTAGTGCGGCCGCTCGCCTGAATGGATCGCGCCGTCGCCGCCCCGGTAGCGGCCGTCAACGTCGCTCATGATGGTCGGGAACGTCTGCGCGTGGTACAGGCCCGTATAGAAAGAGGTGCGATCGGCATCCGTTCCGCCTTCGATCTCGATCGACCCGAGCGCAGCGTTCCACGCGTCCCGCGCTTGTGCGCGGACGTCGTCGAAGTTCCAGTCGGGGATCTCGGCGTCGAGGTTGCCGAGCGCGCCGGCCTCGTCGACGTAGGAGATGCCGACCTTCGCCAGTACCGTGCTCCCAGGGTCGAATCGAGCGACGGCGCCGACGCCCACTCCTTGGACCGCGTCACCGATCGCGACCGGCGCGCCGTCCAAGGTCGTGACGGCGGTGACGGGGCGATCGAAACGCGCTGCGAAGAACAACGTGTGATCGGGTCGAGTGACGTCGACGCTTCCGACGATCGTCTGCGCGTCGGGGCGAACGAACCGCGCATTCAACAAGCCCTTGAGGTCGCGTCCGGCGTGCAGCACGATGCCAGCGTCCCCGGCGGGCGGGAAGGAGTAGCGATGCATCCCCGCGCGGCGTGTCGCCGTCAGTTCCGCGCGCACCCCATAGCGGGCGAGGAGCGCGGAGTAGTAGCCGGGCTCCGCGACCTCGGTCGCGTGGTCGACCGGGGACGAATACGCGGGGACCGGCTGCGGGAAGAACGGGTTGGCAAGATTGCCGGCGGTCGGCTCGCCGGTTATCGGCATCAGCGGCACTTGGCCGCCCTGTACACCGCCGGTCGACATGTGCGTTTGGCTGAAGCCGGTCACGATCGCGTTGTGGCGGTAGTAGCCGCCGTAGTTCACCGGTCCTTCGCCGGTGTCGGGGCCGACGCCGACCATCCCGTGGGGCAGCAGGGGGCCGGGGCTGGTGAATCCGGGGGGAAAGGTTCCGATCATCGGGTCCACCCACGAGGCGAGGTCAGGATGCGCGCCGAGCATCGGACTGACCTGGGCGGCGGCGGGGAGGCCCGGCAGGCAAAGAGTTCCCAGAACCACGACTGCAAGGGAAAGGGCCAGAATCCGAGATCGCATCGTCGCTCCTTGGCTCGCGCGTCCGGCCTGCGGGAGCAGCCGACCACGTGAGATTCGTCACAAACCTCACAAAACCTCCAGCAATACATCCGCTTCCCCATACAAGTCGCGTCCGCTCAGACATACAGTGGTTGCAGAAGGAGGCGACGGTTCAAATGTTGAGCCCATGGTGGCCGATCGTCGCCCTTCCGACCCGCGAGGTTCCGCGCATGCAAGCTGCGCTCCTCGCGGTGGCCGCACTTGCGGCGAGCCTCGTGGTCGTGGCTCCATCGCTCGCCCCCTTTGCGCCCGTCGCCCCTGTCTCCGCCGCCTCCAGCGTCTCGGGCGCCGGTGCAGAAGCGCCCGTGACCGACGGTTACGGCAATCTCCCCATCTCCTTCGAGCCCAACGTGGGCCAAGCGCCGGGCCGCTACGACTTCGTGGCACGCGGTCAAGGCTTCGGGATGGCGATCAACGCGACCGGAGCGACACTGGCACTCGGTACGAAGAAGGCTCAGGACCTCGTCCGATTGGAACTTCTGGGAGTCAGCTCCTCCGGCCCAGCGCGCGCGCTCGAGTCTCTTCCCGGCAAGGTCAACTACTTCATCGGCAATGACAGTGCCAAGTGGCGGAGCGGAGTGCCGACCTTTGCTCGCGTCTCGTATAGCGACATCCTTCCGGGGATCGATGTCACCTACTACGGGACCAACGAGGGCACTCTGGAATACGACTTCGTGGTGGCCCCGCATGCGGACCCTGGGAACATCCGGGTCGGATTCTCGGGCGCCAAGGATGTCGCGCTTAGGGGCGGCAGCCTCGTCATCACGACGGACAGCGGTGCGATCACGCAACAAGCGCCCGTGCTCTATCAGACGATCGGGGGGCGGCGGATCACGGTCGACGGGCGCTTCTCGCTCGCGGGTGACGAGGTCGCCTTCGAGGTCGGTGACTACAACCACAACTATCCACTGGTGATCGATCCCAGCCTCATCTACTCGACCTACCTCGGCGGCACGGGGTACGACAATGTCTTCGGGATCGCGGTCGACTCCTCCGGCGCGGCCTATGTGACCGGCTACACGGCGTCCACGAACTTCCCCACGCAAGTCCCGTCCCAGGGATCCAATGCCGGGACGCCCGACGTCTTCGTCGCCAAACTCAACACCGCGGGCTCGGGCCTCGTCTACTCGACCTACCTCGGCGGCTCGGATTCCGATCTCGGCTTCGCGATCGCGGTCGACTCCTCGGGCTCGGCGTACGTGACCGGCTCCACGACCTCCACTAACTTCCCGATGCAATCCCCGCTCATCGGATCCAACGCTGGGTCCACCGATGCCTTCGTCACCAAGCTGAACTCCACGGGCTCGGCCCTTAGCTACTCGACCTACCTCGGCGGCCCGAACAGCGTTGGTGGCCCAGGCGACGATCTGGGCTACGGGATCGCGGTCGACTCCTCGGGCGCGGCCTACGTGACCGGCACCACGACCTCCACGAACTTCCCCATACCAGTCTCGCAACCCCCGTTCCAGGGATCCAATGCAGGGTCCATCGACTCGTTCGTCACCAAGCTCAACGCGCCGGGCTCGGCCCTCGTCTACTCGACCTACCTGGGGGGATCGAACGATGACACCGCCCGAGGGATCGCGGTCGACTCGTCGGGCGCGGCGTACGTGACCGGCTATACCTCGTCCACGAACTTCCCCACGCAAGTCCCCTTCCAAGGATCCAATGCAGGGTCCACCGACGCGTTCGTCACCAAGCTGAGCGCTACGGGCTCTGCCCTCACCTACTCGACCTACCTTGGGGGATCGGGCGACGAAAACGGCTCCGGAGACGACAACGGGATCGCGGTCGACTCCTCGGGCGCGGCGTACGTGACCGGCGGTACGTCCTCCACGAACTTCCCCACGCAGGCCGCGTTCCAGGGATCCAATGCCGGGTCCATCGACGCCTTCGTCACCAAGCTCAACGCCGCAGGCTCTGCCCTCATCTACTCGACCTACCTCGGCGGCTCGGGTCCCGATCTCGGCTACGGCATCGCGGTCGACTCCTCGGGCGTGGCATACGTGGCCGGCATCACGGTTTCCACGAACTTCCCCACAGCAGGCACCTTTTCGAACCCTCCGTTCCAAGCAGCCTTTGCCGGGGCCAGCGACGTGTTCGTCACCACGTTCACCGCCGCCGGCTCGGCCCTCGTCTGCTCGACCTACCTCGGCGGAGCCGGCGGCGATGTCGGCCGGGCGATCGCGGTCGACTCCTCGGGCGCGGCCTACGTGGGCGGAGGTACGGCTTCCACGAACTTCCCCACGCAAGGTCCGTACCAGGGATCCAAAGCTGGGTCGGACGACGCGTTCGTCACCAAACTGTGCAGGGTCCCCTCGGCCAACCTTTCCCTTGTGAAGTCGGACTCGGTCGATCCGGCAGCGACGGGTCAGACCCTCACCTACACCTTGACGATCCAGAACGCGGGCCCCGATACAGCCACCGGGGTGACGATCACCGACACGTTGCCTGCCGGTGTCACCTACGTTTCGGCAACCGCCGGTTGCACCAACGCCTCCGGGACCGTCACATGCAACGTCGCCAACATCGCGTCGGGAGCGTCCGCGCAGGTACAGATCCAGGTCACCGCCCCCAACCAAGCGGGGACGATCACGAACACCGCCTCGGTCGTAGCCAACGAGACGGACCCACAGACGACCAATAACCAGGACAGCGAACAGACGACCGTGAGCCTTTCCTCGGCCAACCTTTCCCTGACTAAGTCGGACTCGGCCGACCCGGTAACTACGGGCCAGAACTTCACCTACACCTTGACGGTCCAGAACGCGGGTCCCAACCTGGCCACTGGGGTCACGATCACCGACATCTTGCCCGGCGGTGTCAGCTTCGTGTCGGCCAGCGCGGGTTGCACCAACGTCTCGGGGACCGTCACATGCACCGTCGCCAACATCGCCTCGGGAGCGTCCGCGCAGGTACAGATCCAGGTCACCCCCAACCAAGCGGGGACGATCACGAACACCGCCTCGGTCGCAGCCAACCAGGCGGATCCGCAGACGGCCGACAACCAGGCCAGCGAACAGACGACCGTCCAGGCTGCGATCACCTGTGGCGGCCAGCCGGTGACCATCCAGGTGACGAGCCCGAACTTGAGCACATCGGGCACATCCGGGCACGACGTCATCAACGGCACATCCGGACACGACGACATCCACGGCCTCGGCGGCAACGACACCATCTGCGGTGTCGGCGGTGATGACTTCCTCTTCGGCGACGACGACGACGACGATGTCTACGGCGGCGGCGGCGACGACGTTGCCTGGGGCGGCACCGGCACTGACAAGCTCTTCGGTGGTGGCGGGCTCGACGAGCTCTGGGGCAACGCCGGCGACGACAAACTCTACGGCGGCGCCGACCAGGACGACCTCAATGGCGGCGCCGGGGATGACATCCTCAAGGGTAACGGCGGCGGTGACAACTCCCTCAGCGGCGACGCCGGCGATGACAAACTCTTCGGCGGCGCCGGCAATGACTGGCTCTTCGGCAACGATGACAACGACAAGCTCTACGGCGGGGGCGACAATGACAAACTCTCCGGGGGAGCCAACACCGATGACTGCGACGGTGGCACTGGATCCAACCTCGATATCGGCACGCCGCTCTGCGAGAACAGCACCAACATCCCCTGATCCGCGCCACAGCTCGTTCTGTGTGCCTAGAGCGCGCGATCTTGGTCGGTTTTCGTGCACAGAACGGCCTCGAGCCCCTGGGCTAGCCTTGGTTCATGGGCGATAGCGAGGGGCGGCTTGCCGGCAAGACCGCGGTGGTCGTCGGTGCGGGACAGACGCCAGGCGAAACGACCGGGAACGGCCGCGCCACCGCGCTGCGCTTCGCCCAAGAGGGTGCGCACGTCCTGTTGGTCGATCGCGATGACGCGTCGGTCAAAGAAACCCAGGAGATGGTTCTCGAAGCCGGGGGCCGGGCCGATGTGTTCGTCACCGACATCGCACTCGCCGATGGTCCGGCAGACATCGCGGCTGCCGCCAGCGCAACCCTCGGGCGGATCGACATCCTGCACAACAACGTTGGCATCGGGATGGGAGACGGTGGGCCCACGGGTCTCACCGAAGAAGGCTGGGATCGCATCTTCGATGTGAACCTCAAGGCGATGTGGCTGACGTGTAAGGCCGTCGTTCCCATCATGCGGAAACAACAGGGTGGGTCCATCGTGTGCGTGTCTTCCATCGCCTCGATCTGCGCGGCCCCCAACCTGACCGCCTACAAGGTGTCGAAGGCCGGTGTGAACGCCCTGGTTCATCAGTTGTCCGTCACGAACGCGCGCCACGGCATCCGCGTCAACGGGATCATGCCCGGTTTCATCGACACGCCGATGGCCGTCGACGCACCGGCGAAACTGCTCGACATCTCACGTGAGGACCTAGCCGGTCTGCGAGGGCAGATGGTTCCTCTAAACAACCGTCAGGGAAGTGCTTGGGACGTCGCGAACGCGGCCCTCTTTCTGGCATCGGACGAGGCTGCATTCATCACCGGGGCCCTTCTTCCGGTTGATGGTGGCCAGAGCGCAAGGATCGGCTAGAGCTCCTCAGCGAGGTGGCGGGAACTGCGCGAGGCCGGGCGTCTGCTCGAGTTCGACACCAAGTGAGTTCAAGGTGAAAGCCACCATGTGGTACTGCCCGACCACCATGCACACCTCGATCAGTTGCTGGTAGTCGTATCCCTCAGCGAGCACTTCCCACGTCTCATCAGAGATAACTGACCGTTCGTGGAGCTCGTCGGCCGCACGTAGCAGAGCGTGCTCGAGCGACCCCCACTTGTCGGAGATCGCTTCGTCGGGGATGCGTTCGATCTCCTCCTCGGTGATGCCGGAGGCCCGGCCGATGAGCACGTGCTGCCCCCACTCGTACTCCGCCTTGCATAACCAGGCCGTCCGGAGGATCAACAGCTCACGATCACGAGCCGGCAACACGCCTCCGAAGAGGAGCGTGCCCCCGAATGCCGACCACCGCTTCAGGAGCTTCGGATGGTGGGCCAGCGTGGCAAAGATATTGAGATCGGTGCCGTCGGGCCGCCGGAACGCGGCTAGCAACTGCTCGGTCCGCTCGTCCCGGTCTGCCCCTGTCGTAGGGGGGATGCGTTCAGTCACGGGCCACAGCCTCCCACGCAGGGGGCGGGCCCAGGGACCTGTTGTGCATCTGCCCAAAGAGCCCTTATCACAGGGCAAAGAATTCACGTCGTCATCGCAGGAATGCGGAGAGACGCGGCTAATCAATCCCCCACTTCGTATTCGCGGAAGTACCCATTTTCATTGGATGCACGGGCTAAACAAGGAGAACAACATGTCCCGGATCATGAAGCTTCAATCGCTCCTAGTGGTTTTCGCAGTGGTGATCAGCAGCTTGATCGTGGCCGTTCCCGCGTTTGCCGCGTTCGGGGGCACAGTGACCTTTGCTAACGGCGCAGGGAACGCTATCTCTGGTCTGACCCAGACCTATGCATTCAAGGTCGTTAACTCAGGCACCGGAGCTATCGGCGCCGGTGGAGTCACCGCAAGAGCGGGTGACCCATCGATCAACTACGTGCGTTTCAAGGCCGAGAACCCCTTCGGTGAGATCGTGCCGACCCAGCCGAACGCCCTGGCCGGGTGGGATTACTCGCTTCGTGACACGGACAGTGACCTGATCATGGACACGGTCATCTACAAGAACACCGACGCTGCCCAGAAGATCGCTCCTGCCGACACTGCCGGCAAGACCTTCTCGTTCAGCGCAACTGCTCCTACGGTTGCAGTCGACCAGGCGATCAAGTGGTCGGTGCAGATCTCGAGCGACGGCGGCACGACCGGTAAGTCGCTGGCAGGTACGCCCACGACGACCGTGCGTCCCCTCGTTGTGACGGCCGTCAACCTCGCCGGTCCGGTTGGTGCAACGGACGGCACGGTTACCACGGGTCAGCCCAACATCAGCGTCGCTTCCGTCGTCCAGAACTACGGCTCGGACGCGCTGGTCGTAGACCCTTCGCTCGCTTCGAACAACCCCACCGACACCGTGACCGACCTCCCGGCAGTTTCGATCGACCCGGGCCAGAACGTCACGTTCCCGTTCAACGTTGACCTCGGTTCCGCAACGACGGCTCGTTCGTTCACGGCTTCCGCTTCTGCTCCCGGCGCAACTGCAGCAAGCATCGGCGGTGCAGCGATCACCGGTTTCGAGAGCGCACCTACGTTCTCGTACCCGGCGGCCAACACCGTCAGCCCGGGTGCAGGCGTGAGCGGTTCGAGCGCGACCTTCGCGATGAACCTCAACAAGGACAACACCCCGCCTTCGGTTGACTTCAACCTGGCGAACACCCTCCTCACATTCTCGGACACGGCCGGCCACAACTTCAGCACCTCGTTGGCCACCCCGACGAACACGACACGCGACGCACAGTCGCTCGGTCTCGCTTTCGCATCTGTCACGATCCCCGGCAGCGCTGCCACGCGTGACTACGACGGTGTGTACTCAGGGTCGCTGACCGTTAGCGGTACCGACTCCAACGGAGCTCCCGTCTTGCAGACGATCTCCCTTGGCGACGACCGTTACGAGATCGACAACCTGGTGCCTTATGTCCTTCCGACACTTACCGGCCCGAACGGTCAGACCGTCAAGGACTCGAGCAACCAGGATGTTCCGGTTGCTAGGGACGGCCAGACCCTGACCATCGGTGGTTCGATCAAGAAGAGTGCAGACGCCGGAGCTCCTGCGGACGCAACTGCCACCATCACCGACTGCTGGTTGGTCGTCGAGGATGCTGCGAACGCCCCCGTGTCGCGCACCCCGATCGCTCTGTCTAACTGCAAGTCCACTGCAGGCACGATCTCCGGAACGACCACGCTTCAGAGCGGCGGGCTGCCCGCGGGCAACGCGTACGTGAGCATGATCGTGAAGGATGTCGCAGGCAACTCGACGCAGGAGATCCGCTCAAGCGCAGTCATCATCGACAACCTTGCTCCGGTCATCACAAGCGCAATCACGGGTTGTGGTGCAGGTGCGGCTGTCGGTTGCGTGGATCAGAGCACGATCCGTGTGTTCCTGAGCGAGCCGGTCAAGGGTGACTTCCTTGCTGCGGACTTCATGGTCACGAGCCATGTCGTTTCGTCTGCCAGCTCTGCATGCACCGCCACCACGGCTTGCAGCAGCGTCACCCTGACCCTGGGTGACACGTTCACAGACGACGCACGCCCGACCGTCAAGTACGCCTTCCAGGGAGTCGCCCCCGTTCGGACCCAGCCAGCTGACGGACCGAAGCAGACCCTGGCCGGTGCAACCTTGACTGCTGCCGACGGCATCGTTCCCGACCTGCCGACGCTCGACACGGTCACGCAGGACGGACGCAATGCCGATGGCTCTGCGGTGTCCAACCCCCGTGCAGAACAGGATGGGGCGTTCTACACGAACCAGGAAGCTCCCGTCTTCGAGATCGGTGGCCTGGCTCAGTTCTACACGGGCCTCGTTGCAATCGACACGAACAACTCGGGTGACTATGAGCCCAACACCGACCAGATCGTCGCTCAGTGCATCGTCGAGGCGGCTGCTGCCGACTCGGTTTCCTGCCCGGCTGCTGCACCTCTGGGTGGAGACGGCTCTTACAGCCTGCTCGTTGCTTCTCGGGACGGTCAGGGCAACCTGAGCAAGGGCAGTGACCTTGCACTCGATGGCAAGAGCGGCCGTCCCGCTGCCTTGATCATCGACAACGTTGCCCCGACGCCGAGTGGCTACACGGCAACGGGTACCGACCTTGTCGTTGCGTTCAGCGAGCCCCTCGGCTTCGGTCGTGACGCATTCGTGGACTGGTTGCCGAGAGAGATCCTTGCCAATGGCAAGCGTGAGTCTTTCGACGTCAGTAGCGTCAGTGGCACTGGTGCATCCCGCACCGTTGCGATCGACGACACCGACTACGTCGTCGGTGACGCAGACGAGTTGATCTACAACTTGGAAGGCACGACCAACGAGGCCTACCAGGACCGTGCCGGCAACTACCTCGGTGACAAGTTCATCTTGGTGGCCGGAGCGTAGGTTCAAGCGAAACAACCAAAGAGGGTCGCCTTCGGGCGGCCCTCTTTTTTTGTTCAAGAAAACCCCCTAACTTGGGCATAAGGGTCCCTGCGGGATCGTTCATTCGCAAGGAGACCTTCGAGTTGCGGCGAATCGACGCTAAGGGTGGGGGTTCGTGTTCCGAATAGATAAGGACGAGATGATGCGCGGACAAAAGCTTGTATCGCTTCGGTTGTTCATCGCGGTTCTAACGATCGCGCTGTCTGCCGCGCCTTCCATAGCGTTCGCACAAACGGAACCACCTCTCATCGCGCGTCCTCAGATCACGGGTCCCCACGCTGCTTGTCCGGGAGTCGTCGACGAGGGTGAAGACATCATGACGGTGTCAGGCACCGCGACGCCCGGCGCGACGCTGACGAAAGCGATCGTCAGACAGTTCAAAGCGGACGGGAGCGCGCTGGCGTTCGAGCGCAACGTCATGAGCCAGGATCTGGGCGCGGGCCGGGTGCAGCTTTCTGCAGACGGCAACTTCTCGGGATCGATCACATCCGTGTTGGATCCGGCTGCAACTTCCTTCGCGCTCGTAGTTACGGTCACCAAGGGAGCCGAAACTGTCACCGAAGGGTCGAATGAACTAACGATCGATCGCATCGTGCCGACCATCGATCAGATCAAGACGACTTCTGCAACGACGATGATCGCAACCTTTAGCGAGGACGTGTTCCTTCCGGGTAATACATCGGATTCTCCGCTCGACTGGAACCGCCGGGGTGACCCGACGCAGCGACCCTCGAGTGTTTCCGGCGCGGGCGCAACGCGCACGTTGACGTTCGGGGGGATGAACTTCACAGAGGACGAACTTCCCGAGATCAGTTATTTCCCGCCAGCGACGCGCCCCACCTACAAAGACTGTGTGAATCACGATGTGGTTCACACGACCTCTGCGCCATTCACGCGCAACGCCGTGGACCGATTCCTTCCGCGCGTTCCGGTGATCCAGTCGATCGATGGACAGGGGGTAGGCACCGATAACCGCGCCGCGGGGCAGGCAACCTCATTCGATGTCATCGTCGGAACGGCAACCAACGGCCACACGATCAAGCTGTGGCGCGAGTCGAACGGCGTGAGCGGCCTGCAACCGTCGGGCGACACCGTCCAAGGTGAAGCCACCGTTGCCGGCGGCACGGTCACGATCCCCGCAGCGCCTGGGGGGCCGGACGGGGAGTACACGTTCTATGCCCGGGCTACAGACATCCACGGCAACCCGAGTGACTCGGCCGACGAGGCCATCTACCGCCTGGATACTTCGGCCCCAACCGCCCTGCGCGCGGTCTCGAACAACAGCAAGGTCACCGTTGCGTTCAACGAACCGCTCGAGACCGGCGGGAACAACACCGCGGACTGGACAGTCGAGTCGACCGGGGTTGGTGGGATCACCGTTACCCACCAGGTGACGAGCGTTTCTGGGACCGGTGACGTCCGCGACCTCCAGGTATCGGGGGTTCCCAATGGCGCACGCGTGTCGTACACCCCGCCTGCCAGCAATCCCTATAAGAACGAGGCCGGACTCGCACTTGCGGCGTTCGGGCCGATCACGGTCGAGGGTTTGATCCCAAGCACGATCGACCTAACACCCGAGGATGTCCTCGTGGCGGTCACCGACAACCACACCGTGACCGTGAGCGTGAAGGATGACTTCGGCACTCTCGTCCCCGGCGGCGACGTTGTCCTTCGAGCCGTGTCTGGACCGAGTGCTACCCGCAACGTCGATGGATCCGCGTCGACCCCGGTTGGTGTGATCGGCACTTGTTCGAGCCAGGCTAACGGGACCTGCACGTTCGTCTACACGTCGTCCACAACTGGGACCGATGTCCTCCAAGCATGGTTGGGCAGTCCCAACACACCCCCGTCTGCAGAACCTCGGGACGAGACCGGCGCCGACCAGAAGGGCCAGGATGTTGGGCAGGTGACCTGGACCGTTCAGAATGCGGACCTATCTCTCGATGTGTCACCGGAGAACTCGTCCGGTCCGCTCAACTCGCCGTTCACCCCCACCATCGATGTCGAATCGGTCGGTGGGGCTTCGCCCGGTTCGAAGGTCGAGGGTGTCAACGTAGACGCTCGTGTGATCGGCGGGCCGAACAACGGGACCAGGATCGGCGACTGCACGACGGGCGCTCAGGGCACGTGTGCTCTCAACCCCACGTCCACCGTGACCGGTACCGACACGATCCAGTTCTGGATCGACGCGAACAACGACAACTCATCCGCGGGCGAACTCGATGGCGGCAGCAACGAGGCCGTCGACCCATCTGCGGATCCGTCGCCGCTGGCGCCTCCCGATGATCCCGTACAGGACGTCGTCACGCACACGTGGACCGCGGCAACGGTTCAGTACCTGAACCTCGAGCCCGAGGTCTCGACCGGGCGGATCGGTGAGGCGCGGTCGATGACCTTCAGCGTCATCAACCAGAACGGCGATGCGATCCAGGGTCTAAATGTCGATGCTCGGGTTCTCTCCGGACCGAACGCCGGGACATCTGTTGGCGAATGCACCACGGACGTCCTCGGCGAGTGTCGCCTCACCTACACCTCCAACGCGAAGGGCACCGACGCGATCCAAGCGTGGATCGATACGAATGGCGATGACGTTCCCGGAGAAGCAACCGTGTTGGAGGCAAGGAGTGAGGCTCCGACGCAGGACGAGAACGACCAGGACGTGATCGAGGCCACCTGGACCGCCAGCAGCGACACCTTGTTCTTGAATACGACACCTGAGAAAGGTCTGCACAACGTCGGGACCAGTGCACCTCTGTCTCTCAAGGTCATCGACGGCACCGACGTGGTCCGTGCCAACGAGGACGTTGCGGCGAGGGTCGTGTCCGGGCCGAGCAAGGATCGGGACATCGACTCCAACACCGCTACCCCTGCTGGATTCATCGGCCGGTGCACCACAGGGGCGACGGGCACGTGCAGCGTCACCTACGGCTCGACCGTCAAGGGATCCGATGTCGTGCTGACGTGGTTGGACGCAGATCACAACGGCGAATCCAACGAGGTTTCGGCGGCCGAGCCCGCAACCGAATCGACCGGGAACGACGTGCCCGGCCACGATGTGGTCGAAGTCACGTGGGTCGCGGAAGATGCCCCGACGCGTCTGTTGAGCCTCGACACCTCTTCAGACAGTTCGGCACTGCGCGCGCCGGTGACCCTGTCCGGTGTCTTGGACGTATCTGGGTCATGTCCGGCGGCGACCATCTCTATCGAACGCAAACGCCCGGGCCGGGACTTCACGGCGTGGCGCAGCAAGGACCCATCGTCCGATGGGACCTGGTCGTTGACCTTCAGGCCGACCCAGACCGCCTCTTACCGGGCGTCCGTCGGGGCTACCGGCGATTGCGCTGCCCTCAGCGAGGTGGTTCTGGTCGAGGTCGGTTCGAAGGTCTTCGCCCGGCTCATCGATGACCAGATCCGCACGGGCGAGTGTGCCGTCGTGCGTGGGAACGTGGCGCCGCGGAAGGCCGGCAAGACCGTGACCCTCCAGCTCCAGAAGGCATCTGGCTTCCAGAGAGTGGCAACCACCACGGTGGGTCGTCAGTCCTTGTACCGGTTCGAGACCTGTCCCACAGGAGCCGGGACCAAGGTCTACCGGGTCCGTTTCGAGGGAGACGCCAAGAACCTCGGCTCGACCAGTTCACTGCTGAACCTGCGGGTCCGCTAGCCCCCAGGGCCGCAGGAAAGGCCCTCGGCCCGGAGAACCCCCAAGGCAAGACAGACGGCTCCTACCTTTGCCGTCGCGGGCACACGCTGGAGTAGAGACGATGGCCTCAACCGTTTGGCGCTTGACGATCTCGGATGGGAAGCCGCGCGTCGGCGATTCCGACATCCCTCTCGAGCTCTTCTTTGATGGTTTGAAGAGGATCGTCTTCGTCGAGGACCGCAAAGACCTCGAGCAGATCGGTTCCGGTGATCTCGGTGTCGCCCTCGGGGGGGCCGCGGGTCGCACTGTTGGAGCCCTGAAGCGTTCCGCCGCGAAGCTGCACAAGCTCGGTGCCGCCGGTCTCTTGGTTCACGAACGTGTTCTCGACGCCGATGCGGGCGCCAAGACATCTCGACCCGAAGGACCGTTTCCTCTCGTACTCATCGGCCGCGACGTCGAATGGCCTGACGTGCTCCAGCCCTTGATGCGGATCGATACGAGTTTGCGTGGTCAGTTCGGCAATGTTGAGATCCGTCGTGCCGACCTCGCGCGCGAGATCCTCGAGAACGAGGGAAAGCTCCACGTCGACGCAGCGACCGCGGCTGAGATCGGTCTCGACCTGTCGATGCCTCGCCGCGTCATCTACCTGGCACCGACCGAAGACATGGACGACGCGATGAAAGCGCGCTTGGAAGAAGCGGTCGCGTTCCATCTCCTCGATCACGACGCCTTCGGCACGGTCATCTCTGACGGCAACGTGCTCGTCGCTATCGAAACGATGAATCACGTGGTCGGTATGCGTGACCGTCTTGCAACCGGATTGCTGTTCAGGGCTCGCACCGTCCAAGGGATGTGTGACATCGCGGTCGGCACCGGCAGTTACCTCGAAGGATCAGAAGGTCTGTTCAGGTCGTTGCGCGAAGCGCGCTGGTCGGCACAGGTCGGCCTTCGTCTGAAGGGTCCGAACCACGTGATGGCGTTCGACGATCTCGGTTCGTACGCGTGGCTCGAGCCGATCGCGTTCGATCTTCGAGAGACTGCCATCGCTGCGATCGAAACGATCGTCGAGAGAGACCTTCGTCAGGGGACACGGTTGCTCGAGACGTTGCAGGTCTACCTCGAGACGCGTCGTTTGAAGGAAGCCTCGGACCGTTTGTTCATCCACCGCAACACGTTGCGCTACAGACTCGACGCGATCAGCAGATTGACGGGCCATGACGTGCAGGACCCCGATGGGCGTCTCGTCCTCGAGCTCCAGCTTCGTCTTGCTGTCGCCCGTGGGCTCATCCCTCGCAGTGGGGAGCGGGTCGCCGATCTCGAGGTCGAAGTCGACCCAGAACCGACCGTTATCTCCCTGGTCCCAGACCCACAGGAGAGCCAAAAGGACCTCAGCTCCAACTGAGTTCGTGGGTCTGTGCACTTGCACAACAGGAGAGCGAGCCCCTTGGGGGAACCTCCGAAACGGGCCTGCACCTGCACGCCCTCGTCCACAGGAGGTTCTCCATGAAGAGATTCGCCCTTGCTGCTCTGGTGGTGATGGGTCTCCAGGCGTTCCCGGCTTCCGCCGCGCCGCTGCCCGTCGACACCAACCCTCTCGGCACCCTGAAGTCCAACCCTGCCAACGCAGATCAGCAGGCGCCTGCCGGTGCTTTCCGTCTGGTCGTCGTGTTCGACAACTCCGTGAAGCCGGGTTCGCAGGTCCCCACCGGCCCTGCTACGGGTGGCAACGTGCCGCTGCTGGCTAACGGTGACTTCGGTGTGCGCTTCACCGGTGGTTCGATCGCCGGAGCTCCTCAGCCGGGCCTCATGGTCGGTCACAGCGCACGGCTCGACGATGTCAAGTCTGCCGCCGACGGTATGGGTGCCGACGCCCTCCCGGGTGGCGGATTCCCCGCCGACGCCAGCAACGCCGTGAACGGTGTCGCCGGATTCGTTCCCGATGGCGCATGCCCCAGCGGTGGCGGTGCTCCTCTCCTATGGGCGTACAGCACTTCGACGACGACCACCGGCCCCGGTCCGCTCTCGGCCGCCCCGTGTCAGACCGTCACGAACACCTTGAACGCCGATGGCATCACCTTCACCCGGACCGTCACGACCTGGACCCCTGGGTTCTACGTCGACTTCAAGGTTCCGAGCGGTGGAGCGTGGGCTCAGTCTGCGTTCATGTACAAGGCAGTTTTCGACAGCGAAGGTGAAGCTGACGACGACTTCTGGAACACCGCCGACATGGTCGGCACCGCGACCTGGACCAAGTAGCACTCCTCGTTCGTAACGCTGTTCGAAGGGCCTGCCGGAAACGGCAGGCCCTTCTTCAGTCGTTCGCACACTCCCTGATCTTCACGATCTGGTAACCCTCGGCCCCGTAGTTCGCCGATAACCGCGTCTTGCCCGCGAACGCGTTGCTTCCCGCAACTGATGAGGGCAGCACCACAAGGTCCACTCCGTAGCGATCCAGCAACGCCTCCTCGTTCGTGCCCGTGGCGGCGGTGACCAATGCCTTGTTGTCTTCGATGCGCTGCTGCTCGGACCCAATGTGCTCGTAGATGTCGGCCCACCGGATCCTGGCTCGGTTCGCGCCGAACCAGTTACCGGTCCAGAGAACCAAGCGGAATCCCGTATAGGAGAAGACCTCGCGGGCGATGTCCTGGGGGGCCGCAACCGTGCATCCCGGCCCGAGCTCACGCAGGTTGAACAACAGGTTCGCCGGGTCCTCGAGCATCGCGTCTTCGATCACCGGATAGCGCCCGATCTTGCTGGGCAGTGCGACGCTCGCGACCGTCGGCGACGCCCACGCGATCGCGGTGAGGGCAGCGAGCGCGACAACACCAAGCGTCCGTGACCTGTCGCGCAAGATCGTGAGCAGTTGTGTGAAACCCAACGCGCCTACGAGCGCAACAGCAAGGTAGAAGATCGGCCAGTATCGGTGAGCGCGACCAAGGGTGTCGAACGCGTCACCGAACAAACGCGGGATGACGGCCGAAACCATCAACAGCATCCCGGCGGCGATGACGAACAGCAGAAGCAATCTCACCTGGCGATCCGATGTTGTTCTCGCGCCGTAGCGGAACGCACCGAACAGCGCCATGGGTGTGGTCAAACCCCACGAGACGAGGATCGCAAGTGGCGGTAGCGACACCGGGATGATGTGCGTGATGCTGACGAAGCCTCCGAGCTTCGAGTAGTTGATCGCAAGTGGCACGAACCACGTTGCGTACAACGCGAGTGCGGGTCCGATGATGCGAACGAAGCTCAACCACCGCTTCGGGCTATCGAATAGCGCTACCGCAACCGCGAGCGCGCCACCCACGAGGAACGTCTCGCCCCCGGTCAGGCCGACGAGCCCGAGACAACAGCCGGCCGCGATCTCGGTCCACAGGTTCGTGTTGCGCGCACGAAGAGCGAGCAATAGGACGAACGAGATGAGAAGGGCGAACGCGAGATCGCGGGGGAACGGTGGCGCGAGATTGTGGAAGCCCACGTTGTAGGAACGCGAGAACAACAGATCGCCCTGGTAGTTGAGGGCCGCGTTCCCGTCGCCCGCCCGTGGATCGACGACGACGTCTAATCCGTTGAGCATCACGAACCCGAAGCCGCCGCTAAGCGCGCCGAGGAGAGCTGCCCCGAACCCGGTCATCGCCCGCGCGGTCAACGCCCGCCCGAGCGCGAACAGCGCGAGAACGGCTCCGGCGACCTGCAGCAGCTGTAGGGGGGCGAGCGAGTGATACGGGGTCCCACCGGGTGTGACCGTCGTCGTGATCGCTCCGAGACTGTGGAACAACCATGGGTAATAGTTCGGTACGTCGCCGCTAAGGGCCGCACCGAAGGTCGTGTCGCCGGCCATCAGTTGATCGATCCACCCGTTGTGTAGCTGCGTGTCGGCGGTCGCGGTCAAGGGCATCATCCGGAACACCGGGGACCCCCAGATCGCCACGGATGCGACCACCAGGCCGGCAGCGATCCACAGGTGTGCGTGGCTCCGTTGTCTTCGTGCTCGGGTGCGGTGAACCAGGAGGAGGAGTCCGGCGACGGCAAGGCCCACTCGCAGCGTTGCCGGGTGTGAGAACAGCCATCCCGCCGTCGCCATGTGAACGAACATCAGCACGAGTGCGACGGCGCATATCCCCGCGAGCGCCAGGCCCCAGCGAGTCACCTCGTCCAGGTCCCGGTTACCGGCCACCAGGTCGGCCACGAGGTATCCGAGGCCGAGTAAGAGGGCCGCAACGACTACTGCTTCGAGCCCGGCGACGAGCTCGGAAGTAGGGGGCCCCAACATGGGCTCAGTACCCTACAAGCGTGCACGAAGGCTGGTACTTGATGAGCTCGAAGGATGTTGAGATCGAGCTCAAGCGATGGCGCAACCCGGATGAGGAGGTCAAGGCGTCCGCCGCACAACAACTGAGCATCGAGGAGGCGCTCGCCTATCGGAACGCAGGGAACCTCCCGGATGCTCAGGGCCGCTCCTTGCGACTGGTCCTCCATGTGAACGACGCGGCGGAGCTCTCCTACCTCCAGGAGAAACGGCTCGAGTTCGAGCCCGACTTCCACGATGCGCCGTCATGGCGCAAGGAAGGCTCGAAGCCGGTGAATGTGGTTCCGCTTAGACGTGACGACGTGGTGGGTGATGGGGGCCGCGCGTGGTGGGAGGACCCCGACGTCGCGGCCCTCGAGACCGAGTGGATGGCCACCGGATCCGTCGCAGGGATGCGCGTGCCGGCCGACGTCCGCAGCTTCGTCTACAAGACCGTGCTGTCGTTGCGCGCCGCGGGACGCGAGGTGAACCCCGACTCGGTCGCGGATTCGATCGCCCGGTGGATGTCGCCGAAGGAAGCCGAGCAGATACGCGCATCCCTCAAGCAGACCTAGCACGCATGCCCTCGGGGCGTTCTGGGTAAGAACCAGGCGTACCGCAACCGAACCCCGAGGAGGGATACGCAATGTCGCAGATCGAACAATCGATCGAAGTGAAAGTCCCCGTACGCACCGCTTACAACCAGTGGACGCAGTTCGAGGAGTTCCCGAAGTTCATGGAAGGTGTCAAAGAGGTAAAGCAACTCGATGACGTCACGCTGCACTGGAAGGCCGAGATCGCAGGCGTCGAGCGCGAATGGGACGCAAAGATCACGGAGCAGGAGCCAGACCAGCGCATCGCGTGGACCGACATCGGCGGGGCAGAGAATGCCGGCGTCGTTACGTTCCACCGGATCGATGACAACACCACCAAGGTGATGTTGCAGATCAACTTCGACCCAGAAGGCTTCGTTGAGAAGGCCGGTGATGCCCTCGGAGTCGTCAAGGCTCGTTCAAAGGGCGACATCGAGCGCTTCAAGAAGTTCATCGAGCAGCGCGGCACCGAGACGGGTGCATGGCGCGGAGAGGTCGAGCAGAAAGACGTCAAGTAAGCAGGGCCAGTTGAGGGTCGCGAGCGCCGGGTCGAAAGGCCCGGCGCTTTCGCGTTCATAGGCGAGTATCAAGGGCGTGAGCCGCGCCCGTATCGCCGAACTCAGCCTCGTTGGTGTCTGTGCCGTGTGGGGAGCTACCTTCCCCCTGGTCAAAGACGCTGTCGCAGACATCCCGGTGACGACGTTCCTCGCCTATCGCTTCCTCGCCGCCGCGCTGGTCGCGGCGATCCTGTTCCGCAAGCAACTGCGAGGTCTCTCGCACGACGGATGGAGGGCCGGAGCGCTGATGGGCCTCTTCCTCACCGGGGGATATCTGTTCCAGACGTTCGGTCTCGAGCGCACCACCTCTTCGAACGCAGGCTTCATCACCGGCATGTTCGTCGTCCTCACCCCATTGCTCGGCGCGATCTTCTTACGGCAGAGAGCCGGGGTCTCGGTATGGGGGGCCGCGGCGGTCGCGACCCTGGGCCTCTACCTGTTGTCGGGGACCGGAGGATCGCTTCACGTTCTCGGCGACCTCCTCGTGCTCGGCTGCGCGGTGTCGTTCTCGTTCCACATCCTCGTCACCGATCCGGCGGTGAAGCGCCACGACGTCTCTGCCTTGTTGGTGGTGCAACTCGGTTTCTGTGGCCTCGTCTGCCTCGCTCTGGCGGGGGGGCAGGGCGATCTCGTGGTTCCCAGGGGCGAGGCCGTCTGGACCGCCTTGGCGATCACGGCTCTGCTGGCGAGCGTCGTCGGGTTCTACGTCCAGGCCTATGCCCAGACCCACGCCTCCCCGTCCCGTACGGCCCTCATCCTGGCCTCAGAGCCCGCCTTCGCCGGCCTCTTCGCCTGGATCCTCAAGGGGGAGACCCTGGACGCCCTGGGCTGGCTCGGCGCGGCCCTGATCATGTCCGCCATCGTCATGACCGAGCTCGTCCCCCACCTCCGCCCGGCCCGTCCCCTCCCCGAAGGCTGACCCCCCTCCACGGGGGGCTCTGGCTTCTCTAGGGTGGGGGCATGGCAGATGACTGGAGCCGGGAGAGTTGGTCGTTAGAGGCTCAGGCGATCGAGCTCAAGCTCAAGGAGCGTTTCAAGATCGCGCGCGAGACGTGGGACACGACTACGAACGTCTTCGTGACGTTGCGGTTCGCCGGTGTGTCGGGGGTCGGCGAGTCGTCGCCGGACGGTCACTGGGGCGAGACCGTCGAGTCGGTCCTCCAACAGTTGCGAGAGGTTGACGTCGCCAGCCTCGGCAACCCGTTCAACCTCGAAGGTGTCCGTGAGTTGCTTCCCGCCGGATCGGCGAGAGCGGCCCTCGATATCGCTCTGCACGATCTCGCAGGCAAGATCGCCGGGGTCCCGGTGTGCAAACTGCTCGGGACGAAGGGTCGGCCGCTGCCCCCGACCTCTTTGACGGTCCCGATCGCCGAGCCCGAATCGATGCTCGAACGCGTGCGGTCCCTTGCCGACCACCCAGCTCTCAAAGTGAAGGTGGGCTTCGACGGGGATGTGGACTTCATCCGCTCGATGCGTGCGGTGTTCGACGGCGCGATCCGTGTCGACGCGAACGAGGGGTGGTCTGCCGACGATGCGATCGAGCGCTTGAACGAGCTTGAGCGGTTCAACATCGAACTCTGCGAGCAGCCGATCAAGTCGGGGAACCACGAGGACATGGAGCGCGTAACTAACGGAACGACGATCCCGATATTCGCCGACGAAGATGTTTCAACAGCCGCTGATGTCGTCGCTCTGAAGGGTGTCGTCAACGGCGTCAACCTGAAGCTCCGCAAGGCAGGTGGCATCAGAGAGATGGTCGCCGCGATCCAGACGGCAAGAGCATGTGGGCTCGGCGTCATGATCGGTTGCGACCTGGACACGGGGATCGCAGTCACTGCCGGTGCCCACGTGGCGGGCCTCGTCGATTTCGCCGACCTCGACGGTCCTACCTTGCTGGCCGAGGACCCGTTCCCCGGACTCCGCTACGACAAGGGCCGCATGATCCTTCCGGACCTGCCCGGACTCGGTGTGGAGGGAACGCCCTGATGGCCGAACGTTCATGGTTGGTGTTGGCCGATGGATTCCTCGAGGAACGCGATGCGAAAACCGCGCATGGAGTGATCCGCTACTCGCGCGACACGATCGCAGCGATCCTCGACCGCGATCACGCAGGACGGGACATCCAAGAAGTGATGCCCGAGCTCAACCGGTCCGCGCCGATCGTTGCCTCCGTCGAAGAAGGGCTCGCCCACAAGCCAACGGCCTTGTTGCTTGGTGTCGCGACCCCCGGTGGGTGGCTGCCCCCGGAATGGCGCAAGTGGATCCTCGAAGCGATCGACGCCGACCTCGAGATCGTGAATGGATTGCACACGATGCTGAACGACGACCCAGAGTTCGTCGAGCACGCGCAGAAACGCGGTGTGCGGTTGTGGGACGTGCGCCAGCCTCCGCCGAACATCCCTCTGTTCTCGGGAAAGAGCCTCGAGATCCCCCAGCGCGTCGTTGCAACCGTCGGCAGCGACTGCGCGGTCGGAAAGAAGACGACCGCGATAGAGATCGCCAACGCCGGACGAGCGAGTGGCGTCAACACAGAGTTCATCGCCACCGGGCAGACCGGCGTGCTGATCGCGGGGAAGGGGATCGCTGTCGACAGGGTCATCGCAGACTTCTTGGCGGGTGCGGCCGAGAAGCTCGTGTGTGATGCCGAGCCGGACTCCGAAGTGCTCATCGTCGAGGGCCAGGGAAGCTTGTGGCATCCCGCATACGCCGCGGTCACACTCGGCCTCCTCCACGGTAGTGCGCCCGAGGTGCTCGTCCTCTGCCACCAGCATGGGCGTGCCGCGATCGAGGAGCCACCGTTCACGAAGCTCCCGCCACTGACCGAGATGATCGCCGTTTACGAACAGATGGCATCGACCGTTCGTCCGGCGAAGGTCGCTTGCATCTCTCTCAACTGCAAGCACCTCGATCCTGCACAACAGAAGGCGGCGATAGCCGAGGTCGAAGATGACACCGGTCTCCCGGTCGGGGATGTGTGGTCCGGGGATGGCCAGAAACTATGGGATGCGGTCGCTACGGTTCTAGCGTGACCTTTACAAACTTCAGCGCAATGGCTCCGAGATGGGACTTCTCGACCACTTCGCTTTCGATGCTTCAGACTTTCCATCGATCCGGAATAGGCCCCTCGGGGGCCCTGTTCGCCCTTATATGAACGTTCAACGGGACGCCGAGGGCAATGCCCCCTCGTGGCTGGTGTGGGTCGCCCTGTGGGTGGTCTACATCATCTGGGGCTCGACCTATCTGGCGATCCGTGTCTCCGTCGAGACCCTGCCCCCGCTGCTGGCGATGGGCGTCCGGTTCCTGATCGCGGGATTGATCGTCTACACCGTGCTGCTGATCAAACGGGGCCGCGCCGGCGTTCGCATCACACCGAAACAGCTGATCTCCTGCGCGGTCGTCGGAACGTGTCTGTTCCTATTCGCTAACGGCATGGTCGCGGTCTCCGAGTTGGAGCTTCCCTCGAGCCTCGCCGCACTGATCATCGCTTCCGTCCCACTGTGGGTCATCATCCTGCGCCGGTTCGCGGGGGACCGCGTGTCTCTCGGAACCCTCGTAGGAGTTGCGGTTGGGTTCTCGGGTGTCGCGATCCTCGTCATGCCGGGCAACCGTCCCACGGGCATCCCGACCTGGTCGATCGCCCTGATCCTGTTCGCGTCCGCAGCGTGGGCTCTCGGATCATTCCTGTCCACGCGCATGTCGTTGCCCAAGGACCTGTTCCTCTCTAGTGCGTACCAGATGATGGGCGGCGGGATCGCTCTCGTCATCGGCGGCCTCATCCGCGGCGAGGCGTCGCACTTCGATGCATCCAGTTGGTCCGCGGCGTCGTTGTGGGGGTTCTTCTACCTGATCACGATGGGCTCGTTGGTCGGCTTCACTGCTTATGCGTGGCTGCTGCAGAACGCGCCGATCTCGAAGGTTGCAACGTACGCGTACGTGAACCCGGTCGTTGCGATCTTCCTCGGCTGGTTGATCCTGTCCGAGGAAGTCAGCTCGACGACGATCGTTGGCGCGCTGGTCATCGTCATCTCGGTTGCTTTCATCGTGCGCAAGGAGTCCAAGCCGCGGGCACAGGTCGAGCCCACCGCAGCGGTCGGCCTCGGTGAACGAGTGACGGTTTCTCAAGAGGGGTAACACTGGGGGGATGAAGCCCCTGGTCTCTGCCGCGCTCGCACTGTTACTGCTTGCCGGCGCGTGCTCGAACGCCACCTCTCCGACCACAACACCGAAGACAACCGACAGTGTCGAAGGCGAACGGATCGAGGCCGCCGAGTACGACTTCGAGGCCCCCATCCCAACCGATTCCGCCGGTCTAGCGCGCGAGCTCGAAGCCGTTAGCACCGAACTCGAGGCCGCCATCGACACGTGGGTCGACTCCGGCACGTCACCCGGAGATGCACGACCGGTTCTGTTGCGAGGTGTTCGCCAGCAACGGATCTACAGGTCGTTGCTGGATAGACCGCGTGTCTTCGGCCAGGTGCGCCAGTTGCTCCCGCGCAAGCTGCGTGCGTTCGCGACCAAGACGGTCGAAGCAGGAACGCGCTTGCGCACGTTGGTGAGCCCGCTCGATGGGCCCCCGGACTGGACGATCCACAAACCCGCGCCCGCGCGGCGCTTGCTGAAGTTCTATCGAGCGGGCGAGAAGCGGTTCCACATCCCATGGGAGGTCCTCGCGTCCCTCAACTTCGTCGAGTCGCGCTTCGGCCGCATCCTCGGCCCGAGCTCCGCCGGTGCCGAAGGACCGATGCAGTTCATCCCTTCAACCTGGCGGGTCTACGGCAACGGCGGCGACATCAACGATCCGCACGACTCCATCCTCGGTGCCGCTCGTTATCTGTCGGCTTCGGGTGCACCGGCGCGCATGTGGGATGCGTTGTTCGCGTACAACCGGAGCAATGCCTACGTCCGTGCGATCCTGATCTACGCACGCCAGATGATGCGGGACCCGAAAGCGTTCTACGGCTACTTCTACTGGCAGGTGTACGTCCTCACGAAGGACGGGGACATGCAGCTCAGTGGACCGGGAGCAGACGTCTAAGAGGAGCTAGGGCCGCCCGGCCCCCACGTAATCGGAACGGTCCATGCTCACGACGCGCACGCTCGCACCCGAGTACGGGGCCTCGACCATCTGTCCGTTACCGATGTAGAGCCCGACGTGGTGGATAGGACTTCCGTAGAACAAGAGGTCACCGGGAGCGAGGTCCGCCCTGTCGACCCTGGCGGTGGCGCCGTATTGCGAGGCCGAGCTGTGCGGCAGGCTCACGCCACCGTGCGCCCATGACCACATCGTCAGGCCCGAGCAGTCGTACGAGTCGGGCCCTGCGGCACCCCACTGATATGGCTTGCCAACCTGGCTGAGTGCCGCATCGACCGCCGCTTGGGCGCCTCCGTTAGGGGCGGGAGCCGGGTGGGCCACCGCAGAGGTGATGAAGGAAGGAACCGGGGCGGCCGCGGCACGAGCGCGCCTGGCGGCAGCTGCTGCTCTACGTTCCGCGGCCTCGATCTCGGCGCGCAGCTCGGCGACCTCGTCCTCTTGCGCGGCAACCTTTGCCTCGATCTTCGTGCGCAACGCATCGACCTCTCGTTGGGCGACGAGGGCGATCGCTCGCTCGCGATCGAGTTCTTGGATCTTCTTGTCGAGGACCTTCCGGTCGACCGACAGTCGCTCGAACACCTGTGATTGCGCGGCGGCTGAGGTCTGCAGATAACCAACACGCGTATCGAGGTCTGACAGCGAGTCTGCCGACAGGATCCCTTCGAGAGCAACCGTGCGACCACCCTTGTAGAGCTCGGTAGCGAGATCGACCGCGGTAGCTCTGCGCACGCGCATCCGGTCCTCGATGCCGCGAACGATCAACTCTTGCTCGGCGATCCGGGCCTGCAGCGAAGTCAGATGGTCGTGCACCTCGTTGTAGTGCTCGACCACGATCTCGAAGTCACGCTCGAGCTCCATGAGACGGGACCTGGCGTCGTCGAGGTCGGAGCGACTCGGGGCCGCATGACCGGCTCCCACGCTCAACGAGATGGTTCCTGCCAGCGCAACCAATACGGCTACGAGGCCTCCGATAGCCCTCCGCGAAAAAAGCATCGGGCCCTACCTTAGTCGGCCCGGCCCCCACTTTTCCGAGCTACCCACCAGGCTAGGGAGGCAGCGGCGATAACGCCCCCTGCGGCCATCAGACCGCTGCTGAGGGTCACATCTGGGGCATGGATCTGGGGGAGCCGGCTCCTCAGGGAAACGGGGTTCTTGAAGGTCTCGATCGCCCAGCCCCGCTCGAGAGCCAGGGCACTCAGCTGCTTGTCCGGGTTGACCACGACGGGGTGGCCCACGCTTTCGAGCATCGGGATATCGGTATCGGAGTCCGTGTACGCGAACGACCCTTCGAGGTCGATCCCGATCTCTTCGGCCAGCTCCTTCATCGCGATCGGCTTGTCGGGCCCGTAGGCATAGAAGTCGAGCTCGCCGGTGTACTTGCCGTCGACGATCGTCGGTTTCGTAGCGATCCATCGGTCGACGCCAAGCATGTTGGCGAGGGGTTCGACGATCTCCTCCGGCGATGACGACACGATGCAGATGAGACGACCCGCCGCGCGATGGCCTTCGATCAGCTCCATCGCCTCGGCGTAGATCAGCGGAGTGATTACTTCCTCGAGCACCTCGGTGACCACCTGCCGAACCTTCTCGGCTTCCCACCCTGCGGTGAGCTTGGCGGCCTCTTCCCGCATCCGATCCATCTTCTGTTCGTCGGCGCCCATCAGTTGGAAGACCAGCTGCGCGTACAACGACTTCAAGAGGAAACCGCGACCGATCAAGCCCTCGCGGAAGAACGAGCGCCCCAAGGCCAGAGGGCTCGACTTGGCGATGATCGTCTTGTCGAGGTCGAAGAAAGCAGCTTCCATAACAACAAGAGTGGCACGCTCGTGGTGCTACGCGCCACAGGTGACTCCAGCTGCTCGGCTCAAGCTACGGGCATGCACGTCGCGATAGTCGGTAGCGATGCGGAAGCAAGGCTGGCTCTCGTCACCGCGTTAGATGTTGCGCCGGCGACATGGTCGCTGTCCCTCCACCGGGAACCTCCTGCAGACGCCGACGTGATCGTGTGCGATCCGGGGGCCGCGATCCCCGGTGCGATCGTCTTCGATGGTGACACGGTTGGTCTCATCGAGCAGATCACCACTTCGACCCGAGCTGCTACTGCGGTCGTGGTCACGAGCCCCAGCGGCGGCACAGGTGTAACGAGTGTTGCCCTTCATCTCGCAGCGGAGTTCGCCACGCGCCAGAGGGCCACGTGTCTCGTCGACCTCGATACCAAGTGGGGGGTTCGGCCTCGACTGGGGCTCGAACCCCAGGATGACCCCACGCCTGCCCCGGTTCCCGTTGCTGCAGGCTTCCGCTTGTTGCATGGCGCCAAGTCGCTCGCCACTGCTCTCGACACCTTCGAGCGGGTGGTGATCGACGCGCCCCCGCTTCAGTTCCAGACGATGGCGGAGACCGTGGGGGCCGGGGTCTTGGTAGCGGTACCGACACCGGAAGGTGCCAGGCGCGCGCGTTGTTTCCTCGACGCGCATCCCACGCACAGATGGGTGGTTGTGACGAACCGAGTGGGACCAGGCGGAGAGATGACCAGAGCGCGGTTCGAACGCGCCATCGACATGCCCGTCGTCGAACTTCCTTGCTGTGCGGCCCTGCGCGACACGGAAGACCATGCTCGGCTCCTTGCACGTGGGTGGACACGCTGGTCCCGCGCCATCGCCAAGCTCGCGACTTCGCTCGACGATGACTGATCTCCTAGATCTCGCGTACGAGCACGACGAACTCGCCGAGCTCGATCCTGCGGCGCGACGCCTCGCCCTTCGCACCCTGCTTGCGGCAGAGGGGGTTGACGACGTCGCTGGAACGGTCGCGCGCATCGCCGACGAGCTCGACGGCTTCGGTCCGATCTCGGAGCTGATGCGCGACGACAGCGCCACCGACATCCTTATCAACGGACCGGACGAGGTATGGGTCGAGGTCGCCGGTGAGTTGGCTCAATCCTCGTGCCGGTTCGACTCCGTCGATCACCTGACGCGATGGTGCGAGCGGTTCGTGTCGTTGTCCGGTGGTCACATCGATGCGTCGACTCCGGTCGCCGATGTCCGCTTGTCAGACGGGGCGCGTCTACATGTGGTCTTGCGACCGGTGGCTCCCGCCGGACCCTTGGTGTCGATCAGGCGATTCCCCGCAACGTCTTTGACCCTGGCCGACCTCGTATCAATGGGCTCGATGACCGAGTCACAAGGTGCCGTGCTTACGCGCGCTGTCGCCGACGGTCGCTCGATCGTTGTCTCGGGCGCGACGGGTTCGGGGAAGACGACGCTGTTGAACGCCTTGTTGCTCCTGGTCCCTGCCGGCGAGAGGGTCGTCGTGATCGAAGAGTTGCCGGAGCTCCGTACGGAGATTCCCAATCGGGTGTCGCTCGTCGCCCGACCGGCGAACGCGGCCGGCAAGGGGCGCGTGTCCGTCGAAGAGCTCGTGCGCGCGTCGCTGCGCATGCGACCGGATCGCATCATCGTTGGCGAGGTCAGGGGGGCCGAGGCGCTGCCGGCTCTGTGGGCCGCTACCACCGGCCATTCGGGCTCGATGCTCACGATCCATGCATCGTCGGCTACCCATGCGTCGCGCAGGCTCGTGGACCTTGCCCTCATGGCCCCCCGGGCGCCTCAACAGGCGACGCTCGAACGGAGCGTCGCGGACGCGGTCGACCTCTTCGTCCACGTCGCTCGCCGAGACGGGGCTCGGATGGTGACGGAGATGGTGCCGGGCCCGTGAATGGCCTGGCCGACGCCCTCCACGGGTTGTCGTCCCTGGTCGCCTTGCATCCTTCGACGCGCGCAGCCCTGATCGCATGGCACGACCACGTGGACGGTCCCTTGCAGCCCGTCATAGCCGCGGTCGGGCGCCGAGCATCGATGGGTGCCGACCTCGACACGAGTCTCGCCCCGCTTCGCGAGGTCGCGGGCAGCGACGGCGACTTGATCGCACGGGTGATCGCCCTTGGGTCCTCGCATGGAGGTTCACTCGCACGATCCTTGCGATCGGTCGCCACGAACATCAGTGCACGCGACCGTCTGGCACACGACGCGCGCGCCGCCGCGTCGGCGGGCAAGCTGTCGATGCGACTGCTCGCCTGCCTCGGACTCGGCAGCGCGGTGCTCATGCCGGCGTGGCACTCGTCCTCGTTAGGGGCGGTCGCGGTTTCGGCCGTCGGCGCGGCCCTCTTGTCGGGGATAGGCACGTTCTGGATGCGCAGGTTGTTGCCCACGGCTCCGCCTGGGGACCATCCGGTTGCCGCGGGAGCCGATCTTGTTGCCGCGCTGGTCGAAGGCGGGATCCAGGTTCGGCAGGCGTGCGATCTTGCCCTGCCTCCGGTCACCGAGATGGAGCGAGCCGCTCGACAGGTCCGGCTGGGGCTGTCGTGGTCCGATGCACTGACCCGTGATGCCCGGCCCGATCCATGCAGGCTGGCTCGAGCGCTCGAACGTGACGACGTCGCCGAAGCACTCAGAACCCTCGCCACCGTGCTGCGCGACGAGAGGGCTCGGAGGTGCGAGATAGAGGCCCGCCGGGCTCCGGTGCTGCTCGTTCTGCCCCTAACCCTCTGCTTCCTTCCTGCGTTCGGGCTGATCGTCGCGGTGCCTCTTCTGCGCGGGCTCGCGGGGTAGGCGGTAGATGGCAAGCTAGCCGTAGATGAAGACCCTTGTCGCGTCGCTCGTGGTGATCGCTTCCATCTTCACGTCGTGTGCGCGCGCCGACCAGGCCCCCGGAGCCACTCCCTCTCAGTCACCGTCCTTCAGGCCCGGAACCGCTCTTATCGATACCGAGGAAGGCTCGGTCCTCGTTCGTATCGAGGTCGCCGACACGCCAGAGCTCCAAGAGCTTGGCCTTATGAACCGCACGTCGCTCGACGACGACGCAGGGATGCTGTTCCTCTTCTTCGAGGACACCACCGTTGGTTTCTGGATGAAGAACACCCTCATCCCGTTGTCGGTGGCGTTCTTCAACAGGGACGGCGAGATCTTGAGCATCCTCGACATGGAGCCGTGCGAGGCAGACCCCTGCCCCTCGTACGACCCGGGCGTTACCTACCGCGGGGCGCTCGAGGTCAACAAAGGCGCGTTCGATGACTGGGGTGCGACGGTCGGGGACACGGTCAGGGTCAGCCCCTGACCAGAAGGTGGCCCGGGTCACCGAACATCTAGAGCCAGCGCGGTTGCATCGAGCCGCGGCCGCAACCGGTGCGGCTTCGATCTCTGGGAGGTCTCGATGCGATCGCTCCACAAGCTCGTTGTCTCGCAACGCGGTCAGACGACCGCTGAATATGCCCTGGTGTTGCTGGTAGCAGGCCTCGTGGTCGGCGCCTTCGCAACCTTCGTTCGGTCCGGAGCTTTGACCGAGATGTTCTCGACCATCGTGTCTTCTCTCGTGGAGCGCGCGCACGGTTGAAAGCTCGCGATCGTTCACAGGACGGTCAGGCGACGGTAGAGCTGGCGCTTCTTCTGCCGCTTCTGGTTGTGCTTGGGCTCGTGCTCGTTGAGGTCGGCTCCCTTGCGTCGGATCGAGTGCGCGTATGGCACGCAGCGCGTGAGGCCGCACGCGTCGCGGTCGTAGACGATGACCCCTCCGCGATCCAAGATGCTGCGGAGCACTCGGGACTTGTGGGCATCACCGTTCAAGTTGACCCACCACCGGGGGACAGGATCCAGGGCGAGCCGTTGACCGTGGATGTCACCTACCCGGTCGAGCCGCGGGTTCCCGTGATCGGCCAGATCTTCAGCGGCGTCGTTTTCGAAGCGAGCGCAACGATGATGATCGAGCAGCCATGACGCTGCTCGCGGGCTGCATGTTCACGATTCTGTCACTTGCGTTCGCCGCCGGGCTGGTGACGATCGGCGATGCGGCGACCGCGGATGCTCGGGCTCAACTGACGGCCGACGCGGCCGCGCTCGCTGCGGTGGCCGAATCCGCGCCGGGGGGGTCGGGCCTTCCCGCTTCGGCTGCCTACAGATACGCCGAGCTGAACGGGGGCCGGGTCGTGGAGTGCATCTGCGTGTCCGGCGCCCAGGCCATGCAGGTGACGGTGGCCGTCGACGACGCGCTGGCGACAGCACGTGCAGAGATCGACACGCGCTTGCTGAGGCCACCGGCCTCTTAGGATGCGGGCCATGCCTGCGGTTGGCCCCGGACGTCTTGTCGAGACCCTCGAGTCCCACATCAGCGCGCTCGAGATCGAGTTCCATCGGGCCTACTGGGATTCCCAGATCGAGGCGAGCGAATCCAACGAGCGCCGCAGGTCCGAGCTCGAGCTCGAGCTACGTCGCGTCAAGGGGGACTCCGAGGCCTTGGCGTCGGTGAACGAAGCCTTGAACACGGAGATCCATGATCCGGTGATCAGACGACAGCTCGAGGTCCTGAGACTGTCGCTGACCGGCAACCAGATGGACGAGGCGCAGCGCAAGCAAATAGTCGAGTTGTCGAGCGCGGTCGAGAGCGAGTTCGCAAACCACCGACCTCTGCTCGGGGACAAGCGGGTTTCCGACAACGAGATCGAGGACATCCTCCGAGATTCGAACTCCGAGGATGAACGCCGCGCTGCGTGGGCCGCGTCCAAAGAGATCGGTGAGTTGGCCGCTCCCAAGGTGCGCGAGCTGGCCCGCTTGCGCAATCAAGCCGCTCGCAAGCTCGGCTTCTCCGATTACTACCGGATGTCGTTGGACCTTCAAGAGCTCGACGAGACGTGGCTCTTCGATCTCTTCGACGAGCTGGCTACTTTGACGGAAGCCCCGTTCAAACAGTGGAAGACCGACCTTGACGGTCGACTCGCCGATCGCTTCGGAACCCCCAACCTGGCGCCGTGGCATTACGCAGATCCGTTCTTCCAAACGTTGCCGCCCGATGGACGGGTTGAGCTCGACGAACTCCTCGGGGGCCGCGAGGCTCCCGACCTCGCCCTTCGCACGTTCGCGGCGTGGAACATCGACCTCGCCAAAGTCATCGAGTCGAGCGATCTCTATCCGCGCGCCAACAAGTGTCAGCACGCGTTTTGCATCGACATCGATCGTTCCGGCACCGATGTCCGCATCCTTGCCAACGTGACTCCGGGCGAGCGGTGGATGGAAGTGATGCTGCACGAGTCCGGCCATGCTGCCTACGACGTATGTATCGATCCCAAGCTGCCCTACCTCCTGCGCCGGGCTTCACACATCTTCGTGACCGAAGCCGCGGCCCTGTTGTCCGGGCGCATGGTCCGTGAACCGGTCTGGCTCGAGACCTTCGCGGGGATCGACCGCGAGGACGTCGATCGGATCGCCTCGGACCTGCGCAAGGCCAACGCGGCTCAGAGCTTGTTGTTCGCACGTTGGTGCATGGTGATGACCCATTTCGAGCGCGAGCTCTACTCCGACCCCGAAGCCGACCTCGACACATTGTGGTGGGAGCTCGTCGAGCGATTCCAACTGGTCCAGGCCCCCGCTGGGAGACAAGCTCCGGACTGGGCGGCAAAGATCCACATCGCGGTCGCTCCCGTCTACTACCAGAACTACCTCTTGGGAGACGTCCTCGCATCGCAGCTGATGGCGACCGCAGAGAGAGAGTTCGGCGGGTTGCTCGGGGTGCCCGCGGCCGGCGAGTTCCTGATCGATCGCTTGTTCCGGCCGGGCAGCTTGATGCGATGGGATGCGCTGATCGAAGAAGCCACCGGACGCGCACTGAGTCCGCAGGACCTCGCGGCGGAGCTCCAGGTTCTTCTTTAACTACGTATCGGTTTTTTAGGACACTTCAGACATCCTGGAGCCCTACCTACACACACGGCTAGGCAAGGGCGGATCTTCTTGAGTCCAGCGCTCGATTGGGGCGAACGGCTTCGACGAACAGAGCGATACATCTCCTACATCCGGTTGTCGGTGGTGGCGTTCAACTCTGCCCTCTACCTGACCCTTGCCCCCACGAACGAGCACCCCGCGTTGGCGTGGACGATCATCGTCATCGCGAACCTCTACGCCGTGGTGACCGTTTTCTGGAACCCGGACCAGCTCAACCCCACCGTCATCCCGGTTGCGAGCATGGTTCTGGACAATGTGTTGATCGCGTTGTGGCTCCATGCCACAGGTGGTTTCGAGTCGCCCTTCTTCCTGCTGTTCTATGCCGAGGCCGCAGCCTCTGTCGGTCGCTTCGGTTGGGCGATAGGCACCGGGTCGGCGGTTGGCAGCGCGGCTCTGTACATCAGCGTCGTCGCGATTGATGGTGGCGCACCGATGTACCAGGTCATCGCTCGTGTGGCTTACATCTTCGTGATCGTGGCGTTCGTGAGCCACGTCGTCGAGGTCGCCCGCGGGGTCGAACGAGAGGCCCATGCTGCCGAGACGACCGCCGAGGCGTACGCGGAGCTGGCCCGCTTGAAAGCTGCATTCGTTTCAACCGTCAGTCATGAGTTGCGAACGCCGCTGACGACGATCAAGGGAGCCACGACCACCCTTCTGAGGAACGAGGATCGTTTCGATACCGCGCAGGTAAGGACATTGCTCGAGATGGTCGAGAGGCAGTCTGGACAGCTCGGGAAACTGATCCAGGACCTGATCGACGTTGCCACCATCGAGCAAGGTGCGATCGACTTCCTGTTCGAGTGGTGCAACATCAAGGACGTTATCCAGAGTGAGATCGAAAGCGCCGACCGCAGGCTCCCTCAGCCGGTCGAGCTCGTGGTGGACGATCGTGTCGATGACGTTAAGTGCGACAAGGCTTTGATCTCTCGTGCCTTCAGGAATCTGATCGACAATGCTTCGAAGTTCTCATCCGCGCGCGAACCCATCCGGATCCACATCACGCAGCAAGGAAGCGACGTCGTTGTTGAGGTGATCGATTCCGGTATCGGGATCGATAGGTCCGAACACGAACGCATCTTCGATCGCTTCTACCAAGTGGACTCGTCTCTCACCCGACGTGCTCAAGGCGCGGGCATCGGATTGAACATCGCGCGGGAGTTGGTGCGGTTGCACCGAGGCGAGATCAGGATCTCGAGCAAACTCGGCGAAGGGGCTCGGTTCAGCGTCCTACTTCCCACCGACCCCGAGATCAGCGCTAGCGAAGAACTGGTTACAGCTCACCAGTCTCTCTGAACCGCGCGTACACACTGCTCGCACTCGACGTGATGAACACCACGCTCGCGGCCCCCACCGTTCCGATCGAAACGGGGACGGTGACGTTCCCCATGTTGCGCGGCTTCATCTCTGATGCCACGACGCCAAGCCGGAGCATCTCGTCCGCCGACATGTCGTAGCGCGCGTAGCGCTGCGTGATCGATATCCATCGAAGGAGGGCCGCGGGGCTCTTCTGCATCTCGCCTCGCAACTTCTTGAGCAAGGCCAACAGGAACCCTGCCTGGTTCGTGGTTCTCGTGATGTCACCACCGCCGAACGAGTGACGAGTGCGCACGTAGGCCAAGGACTGGTGTCCTCCCAGGGTGTGCGTGCCGGCCGGTAGCCGTGCGCCGGAACCACTCGGGTCGTAGACCGCGGTCGGTAGGTGGACCTTCACGCCGCCGAGCCCTTTGATGATGTTGCGGAAGTCCTCGAAGCCAACCATCACCCAGTAGTCCAGGCGTATCCCCGTCATGTTCTCGAGGGTTTGAGCGAGCAGGTCCGGGCCCCCGTGATACAGGGCTTCGTTGATCTTCGACGTCCCATATCCGGGTATCGGGACCCACGAGTCGCGCGGGAAGTTCAAGATGCCACCGCGCATCGTTTCCGTGTTGATCCCGACGATGTGGATCGCGTCCGACCGAGAGTTCAGCGGGTTCCCCGACCTGGCGTCATTGCCGATCACGAGTACGAAGACTTTCCCGTCGGTCGGCTGGAACGAAGAGTGCACGCGACCCACGAGCAGCTCCGCCGCTTCGGGCGTCGCCGTAAGAACCATCCCGGACGCCAGCAGGGTGATGACTGCGATGAGGGCCGCCGAACGCTTGATCATCTGAGTTGCGTCCTATCGAGGTCGAACGCGATAACGCGCCACTCTCCGTCGGCTCGTTCCAACCACAGATCGAAGTGGTTACGCCACTTGACGATCCGGCCCTCGAACGACGCTTGCATGATGACGTTGACCTCCGCCGCGGCCGCTGCGAAGCGGGGGGCCTGAAGCCCGATCCGTCCCGTTCTCTTTATCGCCGTGATCTCGGTCGCGTCTTTGGGCATCGAGGGGGCGGCTTTGAGTAGCGCGGGGGCCGCGGCTTTGGTCACCAGCCGTTCGACCGCGTCGGGCATGCGCCCCGGGTCGAGGGCAAGAGCGTCGGAGAGGTCGCGCACGGTGACCCGCACCCGCTCTTTCTGGACGTCGAAGCGCACTCGTTCTTTCTTTGACAGATGGCCACTCGCTCCGACCGGGAAAGAGTCGGTGTGCCACAGAGCTGCGGTTGCGACGTCGGCTCCGACGGCGGGACCCGACTCGGAGCGGTGCAGGATCGGGTGATCCCTCAACGCTCCGATCAGGAGGCTGGCAGCGATAACCGCAACCGCGGCCGCGATCACCGCGGGCAGCAATCTCCAACCAAGACGCGCTGACGGAGCGATCGAACTCAACAGGCCTCCCTAGCCTCAGTAAGCAACAGGAGCAACACAAAGGTAGCGGCTCCAACCTTGCCTTCGGCGGATATCCGCACCCCTTTAGCAACACGACCCGTGAACGCCACGGCGGGTTGCCCGTGGGCGGCGGACTAGGATGCCGTCCTCAATCAAGAGGAGGTTCTAACCCATGGAACTAGGACTGGACGTACAGAAGACGGGTTCGCATGCGGTCGTCGACGTAAAAGGCGAGATCGATGTCTACACCGCTCCCAAGCTCCGAGAGAAGCTGATCGAGCTGGTTTCCGAGGGCTCCTACGACGTCGTCGTCAATCTCGAGGGCGTGGATTTCCTCGACTCGACCGGCCTCGGAGTCCTCGTCGGGGCGCTGAAGCGAGTCAAGGCCCACGACGGCAGCCTCTCGCTCGTCTGCACGCAGGACAAGATCCTCAAGATCTTCAAGATCACCGGGCTCACCAAGGTCTTCCCGATCCACGAGACCGTCGAAGCTGCGACCGGCGCCTAGCCAGTCGATGGCGGTCGTCCGGATCGAGATCCCTCCTCGTTCTCCTTATGTAGGCGTCGTGAGACTCGCCGTGTCGTCCCTGGCGCGCAGCGCCGGGCTCGACGAGGAGAAGGTCGATGACATCAAGATCGCCGTCTCCGAAGCCTGTGCGAACGCGGTCCTCAATAACGAAGAAGCAGGCTCAGATGATCCCGTCTCGATCACCTGGAACGAGGACGACCGCTCGGTCCGGATCGAGGTAGCCGACCGCGGCCCCACCGTAGACACGAGCGACACGGACGCCGTAGACACCCAGGGCTTCTCAACCCGGGCCGTCATGTCCTACGCCCTCCTGAAGAGCCTCGTAGACGGCTGCGAATTCGAGCCCCGAGACGGCGGAGGCATGACCACCCGCCTCCTGATCAACCGCTAGCCGTACCAGGCAGGGCCCGGGGTGTGGGGTGCCCCCAGAGGCTCCTCCTCGGTGGGGGCCCACGAGCTGTGGTGCCCGCCGGCTCCTTTAGAAATTGTTCGACACTTCGTTCCCCGTGGAAGCGGCGCCTCTGATCGACCAGAAAGTGTCGAACAATTTCCTAGGGAGCCTCTGGGCACCGCATCTCGTGGGCCCTATCGAGAGAGGGACCGCTATTTGACGTTTTGGGGGCTCAAAAGATAGGTTCCCGGCCGTGAAAAACGTTTCTGAGCCGTTGTCCCGGCCCGATCGCGAGGCTTTGAAAGCCGTTTACCGCCTGACCAAGGGTGGGGCCGGCGCGCATACGGGGGAGTTGGCCGATGCACTTGGCATCACTCCCGGCACCGTGACTACGACGGTTAAGAAGCTTGCCGAGCGTGGGCTGCTCGATCATCGGCCGTATCGCGGGGTCGAGCTCACTGGTGAGGGACGCATGGCGGCGGTTGCTGCGATCCGCAGGCATCGCATCGTCGAGCGCTTCCTGTCCGACATGCTCGGCTACGCGTGGAACGAGGCTGATCGTCTCGCCGGCGCGTTCGAGCACGATCTTCCGCAAGAGGTCGAGGACCGCATGTTCGTCGCGATGGACCGACCCGCAACCTGTCCTCATGGATTTCCGATCCCCGACCCGAACGTCGTCGAGATCCCCGATATGCCGCCCCTTTACGGACTCGAGCCTGGTGACGTTGCCGTCGTCGCGGTCCCCGGTTCGACCGAGGCAGAGGTCGTCGAGTTCCTCGACACCCTTGGTCTTCGTCCCGGGGTGAAGGTTCAGGTCAAAGAGAAGCATCCGTTCGACGGACCGATCGTCGTCAAGGTCGAGGGCCAGGACCGCACCGTTAGTCAGAGAGTTGCCAACCAGATCTTCGTAAAGAAGGAAGAAAAGAAACATCAGTCACGAGAGAGAAAGGAGAAGTCTGCATGAATCACTTGCTTCTAGCTTCTGAAGGGGGGTACCAGGACTTCCACCTCGGTGGCACCGAGTTCATGTGGCTGTTCTTCTCAGCACTGACCGCACTCGTTGCTATCGGTGTTGGGTTCCAGCTCATGCGCGGCGTTCTCGCGGCCGATCAAGGCACCGCGAAGATGCAGGAGATCGCCGGCGCGATCCAGGAAGGTGCCCTTGCGTACCTCCGCCGTCAGTTCAAGACGATCGGGCTCATCCTGATCCCCTTGACGATCGTCGTCTTCGCGACGTCGACCGCGGTGCTGAAGCCGGATGGGGTGGAAGCCCTGAGCTTCGCCCAGTCGGGCATCTTCCGCACCCTGGCGTTCCTCGCCGGTTGTTTGATGTCCGGTCTCACCGGGTTCATCGGGATGGGTCTCGCGGTTCGAGGCAACGTCCGAACGGCCGCAGCTGCAAAGTCGGGATCATTGCCGGCCGCGCTGAAGGTTGCGTTCCGTACCGGTGGTGTCGCGGGCATGTTCACCGTTGGCCTCGGTCTTCTCGGTGCCACGATCATCATCCTGATCTTCCAGAACACGTCGTCGGCGATCCTAATCGGCTTCGGTTTCGGTGGATCGCTTCTGGCCCTGTTCCTCCGAGTCGGAGGCGGCATCTTCACGAAGGCCGCCGACGTCGGTGCCGACCTCGTCGGCAAGGTCGAGGCCGGGATCCCCGAGGACGACCCTCGTAACCCCGCGACGATCGCTGACAACGTCGGTGACAACGTAGGGGACTGCGCCGGAATGGCTGCCGACCTGTTCGAGAGCTACGAGGTCACCCTCGTTGCCTCGATCATCCTCGGCGTTGCCGCGTTCCAGTCGATCGGTGCGAACCCGGCCCTCGGCTTGATCTTCCCGGTCATCGCCCGTGCGATCGGCGTTATCGCTTCGATCGTCGG
>JAXDJJ010000031.1:0-15522 GCA_034665745.1 Actinomycetota bacterium
CGGGACTGAACTTCTCTGCGTTCGAGATCAGGTTGGTAAGGATCTGACGGATCTTCACCTGGTCCGCTTGGATGAGAAGCTCAGCGGGCCCTTCGACCTTGATCTCTCGACCACGCGTCATAGCGCCGAGATCGACGATCGTTTCTTCCACGATCCTCTTGAGGTCGACGGACTCCAGCTCCAACTCCGTGGCGCCGGTTTCGATCCATTCGGCCTCGCGGAACGAACGGATGATCGAGGCCATGTTCGCGGCGTTCCGCGAGATCGTGTTCGCCCACTCCTTGATCGTGGCCGCATCCAGAGCATCGGCGCGGTCTGCCAGCGTGTCGGCGAACCCTTGTACGACGGTGACGGGCGTCATCAACTCGTGGGCTAGGGACGACAGCGTGTCCGAATGCGGTTCGATCTCGACCTCGATGTCATCGACCAC
Organism: Actinomycetota bacterium; assembly: GCA_034665745.1. Taxonomy (GTDB): domain Bacteria; phylum Actinomycetota; class CADDZG01; order CADDZG01; family WHSQ01; genus JAXDJJ01. The sequence continues at coordinate 431 of JAXDJJ010000031.1, forward strand.
ACGCAGATCGGGAGGCGTAGCGAATCCGCCGCCTTGAGAAGGGTCCCGGGGGCATAGCTCGAGGAGCATCTGAACGATCTTGTGGGCCGGTTCGCCCTTCTCCAGATAGGCGTCCGCACCCGCGGCCAGAGCCTCTTTCTCCATCTGCGACGCGTCGAACCCAGAGAGGACAAGGATCTTCGTGTCAGGGTTGCCCTTCTTTATCGCGGGGATCGCCTCGAGCCCATCCATCACCGGCATCGCGAGGTCGATCACGACCGCGTCGGGCTTGTGACTGTCCGACAGCGATAGTGCCTCGGCGCCGTCACCGGCTTCGCCAACGATCTCGAAGCCGCCTTCGAGCTCGAGAGCCATCCGAACCAGCATCCGGATCTCGGGGGTGTCGTCCGCCAGCACGACACGACACGGATTCTGGATAAGTGCCTCCATATTTTGCCCGCTTCCGGGTCTAGGTTCCTTGAGAATCTTTCTTGGCCGCGAGAGTCAAGACTTCGTCCAGGGCGATCGTGTCGCCCTCGCGCTCCCACCATTTCGCCTCGCAGCGACGACACGAGAAGAACTCGACCGTGTCGTCTCCCGTCAGGTGCAACTGGATCTCGGTGCAATCTTTCGCATGACACTGTGGACATTCCATCGCAAGCCTCCCCTGTGATCCCTAGCGAGTCATAGTCTCGCCAAATAGGGCCGGAGGGGACATGGCCCGACAGGATGATTCCAAACCCCAAAAGGGACTAGTCACCCAAATCGTCCGATTCCAAAGTTGGCAGTTCTCGCCCTATGTAGCGGGAGCGGAGCTTCCCTCCGTCTCGATAGTAGGCGTACCAGTACGGGCCGTGGGGGCACGACTTGCAGTTCGGCTTGCCACAGCGCACGGACTCCAGACGGTAGGTGACCCCCTGCTCGCCCTCGTCCTGGGCTGCGAAGTCGTCTCCCAGAGCGACGAGCAGGCCCCGGACGAAGATCGCTACCCGTCGAAGGTCGTGCCGGTCGAGGCGCCGGAGATCGGTATAGAGCTGCCGGTCGAGACTCATCTTAGGTAGCAGCCTACCTAAGACTCCCGGCTAGGCGCTGTAGCCGAAGAACAGCTGCTTGCGGGTAGTGACGGGCTCGATGTCATCGTCGGAGCCAGCGGTCGAGTGCTCCGGGCGATCCCCGGCGACGAACAGCGGCGGCTCGGCTCGAGCATCTTCTAAGACCCACCCCTGGGGGGGCCGGAGTCGTTCGGCGCACGGGACGCACAGGACGTAGACGTGCGGCGAGACTTGGCCCGTGTGCGGCGGATCCTCGAGCAGAGCGAGCCTCTCGGCGTAGTCGTAACCGAGCACGGCAGCGCCCGTGCGGGTGCATCCAGGCTTCGAGCAGACAGTCATCCACGCAGGCTAATCAGTTGATGCCGCGAATCCGTGGATATCGCCGCGACCTGCGCGCTCCGGGCGCGCTAGCGGCGGATCGGGTGTGGTTTCGCTTGGCGGCTGAGGTAGAGAGTGCCGCCGCCGATCAGGATGAGGGTGTAGGCGAGTGCCAACCACGGCCTCAGATCGAACCCGGTGTTGGCCAGACCTTCCGAACCGACCGACGGCTGCACGATGGTCGTGCCGGTGGTTCCGGTCGACGTGCCCCCCGTGGTGGTGGCCGGCGCATTCGGGTCGATGACGGGATCGAAGGGATCTTTCTGAGCCAGAGCCGGCCCCGCCGCGAGCGCGATGCAGGTGATGGCCAGCAGTACAACCACAGTCGCTCGTCTCATGCATCCAGCGTACGCTCGCGCCGGAACTAATCAAGACTGCGTGTGATCAAGACTGGGAGCGAATGCCATGCCTATCGCAGATCTAGGCGACATCCAGGTCAACTATTCGGAGTTCGGCGACGGGCCCCCGTGCGTCGGGATCATGGGCTTCTCGCTGGACAAGACGTTCTGGTCTCCCCAGGTTCCGGCAGTGACTTCCGCGGGACGGCGTTTCATCACGTTCGACAACCGCGGGATCTCTCGCTCGACCGGCCCGCTGATCTCGACGATCGACGAGATGGCCAACGACACCTTGCGTTTGATGGATCACCTCGAGATCGAGCGGGCCGCCGTCTTCGGCGTTTCGATGGGCAGCACGATCGCCCAACGTTTGACCCTCGATCACCCCGACCGCGTCGAGGCTTTGATCCTTGGCGTGACCTGGGGTCGACCGATCGAATACATGCGCCGGCAGCACGAGGTCACTCGCAGGATCCTCGAAGTCGCTCCCGAGGAACTTCTCGAAGCCTCCTTGCTCAAGATGTTCAGCCCGCGATTCTTCGAGATGGGCCGCGACATGATCGACCAGATGATCAAGTCGTTCGAACGGGACGGCGGGCCCGACGAGCGAGCGGTTGCCGTCCTCAGAGCCCAGCTCGACGCGTTGGACAAGTTCGATGCCATCGACGAGCTACCGAACATCAAGTGCCCAACCCTTGTCCTCGGCGGCAAGATCGACATGATCGTCCCGGGCTTCGGCTCGGAAGAGGTCGCGGCCGCGATCCCGGGGGCCGAATTGAAGATGTTCGAGACCGGGCATGGCTGCATGATCGAAGAGATGGCGGACTTCAACGAGGCCGTAACGAGCTTCCTGAACGCTCATCCTTCGACTTCTTAGGTAACACAACCGTACCCAACCAACTTTTGTAATCCACACCCCCCACAAGCCCCTGACCAGCACTTTTCACAGGTTGTCCCCAAACCAAGCACCCCGCGCCGACATATCGCCCGAACTCAAGCAACCCCACCCAAGTAGGTCCTGCGGCCAAAGAGTCAAAGGCGAAGAGTCAAAGGCGAAAGCGGCAGCAAGGGAAAGACCAATGGTCCCGGGCCCGGGTGGCCCCACATGGTGAGTTGTTGTCCTCAGCTTGCGCCCAGCGAAAGCTCAGCGCGATAACTGACTCCCAGATGAGCTCGACATGACATACAGCGTCGCTCAGCGACGCTAGGTGTCATCTAGTCAGAGATCCGGCGCCGCACTGACGAGGGTGGTCTTCGGGTAGTCGCCGGAAGCGGGCCGTCCTGGAGGGCGCATCACCCGGGCATGGGGCAAGCCCCGCGAGCAACTGTTCAGGTGTGGATCAGAGTGCCGCGACCCGGAAGGATGGTCCGCTTCCGGCGACGGAGGAAGGACCGGACGAGGAAAAAGTTGTACCCCGCAGTGGCTTTCAGCCGGAGCTTACTCACCTCTACGGGGTACGGCCTCAGGATAAGCGGCCCGCGAGCGCGGGAGCAAGAGCTTCAGAACAGATTTCTTCGCGTTCCCTACAGGTAGCTGCGGAGGGCCCAGAGCTCGGGATAGAAGCGCTTGTCCAGAGTGGTGCGCAGATACGACGCTCCGGTCGAGCCGCCGGTGCCGGTCTTGGATCCGATCATCCGCTCGACCATCAAGACGTGACGCTGGCGCCACAACGAGAAGAGCTCGTCGTAGGTGAGCAGCGACTCCGAGAGATAGAAGACATCGAGCAGCTCACTCTTGTCGCGCGCCATCGTCAACAGACTCCCCCGCCGGGCGATCTCGTCCTCCACCGGCATCGGAAGTCCGCGGCCCTCGAGCAATGCCAGGAATCCATCCCACAGGGTTGGGTCCGACAGTCGTTTTTCGAGGCGCGCACGTTCGTCATCGTCGAGATCGAGCCGTCCCACATAGCCGGGATCCTTGCTCCCCGACAGGAACTCGATCTCACGGAACTGAACCGACTGGAATCCACTCGCCGGCGAGATGTGTGTCCGGAACTCGAGGAAATCTTGCGGCGACATCGTCTCCAGAACCTCGATCTGTTCGATCAGGACGCGCTGGATCGCGTGCACCCGTTGCAAGTAGTGGCGGGAAGCGTGGACGTCGTCGGCGAACAGGGCATCGCGGATCGTTTCGAGCTCGAACAGGACCTGCTTGAACCAGAGCTCGAAGACCTGATGGATCTGGATGAACAAGAGCTCGTCGTGGGCCGGGGGGTCGGACAGCAGGTGCTGCTGGTCCAACAACCCGTCGATCCTCAGGTAGGAGCCGTATGACAGCTTGCGGTCGGCCTCACCGAACGCGGGGCGACGTGACTCGGAGGTCAGCTAATTGCCCTTGCGGTCATGCTCGTTCGGGTCCGTCGCCGGTCGCTCGTTGCCCGAGTCTGCGGGAACGACGATCGGGTCCGGAGCCGCGGCATACAAGGGCCGCAACGGCCCAACCACGGTGGACACGATCGGCGTGCCCACGTCGATGAGGTCGTAGAGCTGGATCACGTCGTCGTTAGACATGCGCACACACCCATGTGATGCGTTGTAGCCCAAGGAGTACAGAGCTTGGGTGCCGTGGAAACGAATCGCGGGTGCCGACCAGTTGATGGCACGCAACCCCAGTGGGTTGTCCAGGCCCGGCGGGATCTCGGCAGGCATGCTCGCGCCCCACGTATCCGGCGAAGGGTTGATCCACGTCGGCATGTAGCGCTTCTCGGTGACCTCGAACACACCCGTGGGCGTTGGGTATTCAGGCTGACCCGGCGCGACGGTCCAGGAGTGCGTGATCTTGCCGTCTTCGTAGAGATACAGCTTGTTCTCCCCGATGCGAACCAGCAACACCTTGTCGAAGTCGCCCTTCTCCTTGTTGGGGATCAGCTCCTTCACGGCGAGGTCGACTTCGGAGGCCCCGGTCACCAACGCCTCCATCAATCCACTGCGACTCTTGGAGCGGATCACCTTGCGTCCCTGCTGGGAGTCGAGGATCTTCACCCACCCGGTCGAATAGTCGATCGTTGCGTCGCGGGAATCCTTGTCGAGGGTCGCAGCGATGCCCTCGATGAATCCGCGGATGCCCTGGCGCGGATATGTGATCGCGATATCGCGTGCGAAGTCCAACTTGCTTCCGAGCAAACTCATCTGCATGCGATCGACGAACGAGGTAGCTCGACTGGCGTCGATCGCTTCAGCAACGGCGGCCTTCGCATCGTTACGGGCACCGAGCTCGCGAGGAGTCACGGTCCACAGCCGGTCCTTCCATGCCACTCTGATCTGCCGTTCGAGCTGCGGGGTGATCGCTGCCTTAACGGCGTCGACGGCCTGCGTCTCGGTCATGCCACCGATCTGGACGCCCGCAACGACGGCGCCGGGCAATGGCCTCCCGGCATGGTCGTTCGTGTAGTCGTAGGTGGCCCACGCGGCCCCCGCGCCGGACAGAACGAGAAGTCCGGCAAGGACGCTCAAAGCGATCGTCGATCGCCTGGACAGATGCGTGCGACGGCCCTGAGGGGTCACGTCGTCGTTGGCTTTCGGGTTGCTTGGTTCGGTGGGTTCCATATCCGCCTCATCGTAGCCGTGGCCCGTCCTAAGTGACATGGGCTAGCAACAGTGAGACGCCTTGAAAGGTTCCCTGGTTGCATCGTTGTTGCGCCGGTTCCGTTTTCAGATGACGATGCCGCAATGACGATCTACGAATCCTTGCTGGATGCCATCGGGGGCACGCCCCTCCTTCGGATGAACAAGCTCGGTGCGGGCTTGAAATGCGACCTGCTCGCCAAGCTCGAGATGCTGAACCCCGGTGGGAGCGTGAAGGACCGCATCGGGATCCGGATGATCGAGGCCGCAGAACGTAGCGGCAAGCTCAAACCGGGTGGCACCATCGTCGAACCCACGTCTGGGAACACGGGTGTCGGCCTGGCTATCGCCGCCGCCATCAAGGGCTACCGCTGCATCTTCACGATGCCCGACAAGATGAGCCAAGAGAAGATCTCGCTTCTCCGCGCATACGGGGCCGAGGTCGTGATCACTCCGACCGCCGTCGCACCGGAATCACCCGAGTCGTATTACCGGGTTGCCGACCGTTTAACGGAAGAGATCCCCGGCTCGTTCCAGCCGAACCAGTACCACAACGACGAGAACCCGAAGGCGCACTACGACACGACCGGACCCGAGATCTGGGAGCAGACCGCGGGAAAGGTCACGCATGTCGTCATCAGCGTTGGGACCGGCGGAACGATCACGGGAGCCGGTCGCTATCTCCACGAGCAGAACCCAGACATCCAGATCGTCGGCGCAGACCCCGCCGGTTCGATCTTCACGAGCGACGAGATCCATCCGTATCTCGTAGAAGGCATCGGCAAAGAGTCGTGGCCCGACACGTTGGACCGATCCGTCGTAGATCGATGGTTGACGGTGAGCGACCGCGACTCGTTCCTAACGGCACGCCGGATCACCGCAGAAGAAGGTGTCCTCGTCGGAGGGTCTGCGGGAACCGCGATGTGGGCCGCTCTCGAGGTTGCGAAGGAACTGACGGAGGAACATCTCGTCGTCGTGCTGCTTCCCGATTCGGGCAAGAGCTATCTCTCGAAGCTCTATGACGAATCGTGGATGCGAGAGAACGGCTTCGTGGACCGGCCCGGCACGCAAGCCCGCATCGGCGAGGTCCTCGCAGAGAAGCGCCGCGCTGCCCCCGCGATGCCAGACCTGGTCGCGGTACCGAGCAACGAGAAGGTCGGCCGGGCGATCGACCTCCTCCGCGAGTTCGGCATCTCACAGGTGCCGGTGGCGAAGAGCGACAAGCCCGAGGACATCTCCGAGATCATCGGTTCGATCCAAGATCGGACGCTGCTCGAGAAGGTCTTGCGGGACCAAGACGCCTTGGTTCGCGAGGTCGCTGCGGTCATGGATGCTCCGCTTCCGGTGGTGCAGACATCTGCCGGCGTCGAAGAGATGTTCAGCGATCTGGCGCGGGGTGCTGAAGCCATCGTCGTCGCAGACGGTTCGAAGCCGGTTGGAGTACTGAGCCGCGCCGACCTACTCGAGTACCTCGCGCATCAGTCGCGACGTTAGGTAAGAGCCTTCTCGAGATCGGCGATCAGGTCGTCCGGGTGCTCTATCCCGACCGACAAACGGACGAGGTCATTAGGCACTTCCATGCCGGATCCGGCGAGGCTCGCGTGAGTCATCCGACCCGGATGCTCGATCAGCGATTCGACCCCGCCGAGCGACTCGCCCAGGAAGAACAGCTCGGTCTTCTCGCAGATCTGCAACGCGCGGTCTAAGGAACCAGCCCGGAACGACACCATCCCGCCATACATCGGCGTTCCAGCGGCCGCCATCTGACGGGTTGCGACATCGTGGGACGCATGGCGCTCGAGACCCGGGTAATAGACGGCGTCGACATCGCGCTCGACCAGCCACTGCGCGATCGTCGCGGCCCCCTCGCAGTGAGCACGCATCCTGATCGCCAAGGTCTTCAAGCCTCGTAGCAACAGCCACGAGTCGAACGGTCCCGGGATCGCACCGACGGCGTTCTGCAGATACCGCAGCCGGTCGGCGAGCTCGTCGTCCGAGGTCGCTACGGATCCCATGACCAGGTCGGAGTGGCCACCGAGATACTTCGTCGCCGAATAGAGGGCGATGTCGGCTCCGAGCTCTAGGGGCTTCTGCAGGTAGGGGGTGGCGAACGTGTTGTCGACCGCGAAGATGGCGCCAACGCTGTGCGCCCTATCGGCTATCGCAGCCAGATCCAGGATCTTCAGCAGGGGGTTCGTAGGCGTCTCTGCAAGGACGAGGCCAACCTCGTGGCCCACCGCGGCCCCAACCTCGTCCAGGTCGGTCATGTCCACGGTCTCGTACTCGATGCCCAGCTCGACGAAGACCTTCGAGAACAACCGGTAGGTGCCTCCGTAGACATCGTCCGGGATGAGCACCTTTTGTCCCGACTTCAAGGTCAACGCAAGGGTCGATATCGCAGCCATCCCCGACGCGAACGCAACCGCATGACTGGCGTCTTCTAGCGATGCGAGACAGGTCTCTAATGCTCGCCTTGTCGGATTATCGGTGCGTGAGTATTCGAATCCTTTGTGTTTCGCTACCGCTTCTTGGACGTAGGTCGATGTTTGATAGATGGGTACGACGGCCGCGCCTGTAGAGGGGTCTGGATCCTGGCCGGCGTGGATTGCTGCAGTTTCGAAACGCATACCATCAGACATTCAACGCTCCAAAGAGGAAGGGGTCAGAGGGTCTTGGATACCACGCCACGCGTCGGCGGACCTATAGCGGTCGTCGGGCAATGGCGGAAGGGATTAGCGCGGCTGCCCGTTCCCTACGTCCATGCGGTCGAACTTGCCGGTGCCAGAACCCGTGTCCTATCCACGTTCGACCTCCCGCCGGGCTCGGAAGCTCCCGCCGAAGGTGACCTCCTTGGCCTCGATCCCTTGGACGCATCCGGGTTGGATGGTTGCTCCGGCTTGCTGCTACCGGGCGGTGGCGACATCGATCCGGAGTGGTACGGCTGTGAGCGTCATCCACGCACCCACAACGTCAGCCACCGTCGAGACCGATTCGAGTTGACGTTGCTGGCCAAGGCACTCGAGCAGGACATGCCCGTGCTCGCGATCTGTCATGGCATGCAACTCCTCAACGTGCATCTAGGCGGAACCCTGGAGCAACATCTCGCCGACGATGAGAAACGCATCGAGCATGACCGCGACATGCCGCGTGCCGAGCCGGTCCACGAGGTCACCGTCGAGAAAGACTCGATCCTCTCGAGGGCGGTTGGTGAGGCGGCCTCGGTCAACTCACACCACCACCAAGGCCTCTGCGTCGTGCCCGACACATTGAAGAAGGTCGCGTGGTCAGAAGATGGTGTGCTGGAAGGTGTCGAAGCGCCCGGTTACACATGGGTCGTTGGGGTCCAGTGGCATCCGGAAGCGATGGCCGACACCGACGAAGGACAGAAACACATCTTCGAGCGCTTCGTGGATGCGGCTGCAGCCTTCGAGCAACGTCATCTACGCCACGCACGTTCCGCCTGACCGACTACTCGAGCGGGAACCCCATCACAGCAGCGACATCGTCCGGAACGGCCGAGTAGGAGAAGCGCTCGACCACGACGGGTGCGGTGGACTCCACTCTGATCATGGCCGTCGCCAGCTCGGTCCACTGGCCCACACCGATCTTCAAGCGACCTCCGGGCGGGACCTCCCTGCTCTGGATCGCCTCAGGACTCAACGGTGCCCGGCGATCGAAGAGGAGTTCGAGGCTCACTTCAGCGGGCGTCGACCCTGGATTCATCACCACGATCGTGTCGGTGGACGGGTTCAAGGTGGCGGCCGGAACGAGCCACGCGGTGGACGTGCGTGGTGAGCCAACCTCGGCGGCAGAGCCCGAGACCGTCGACGTGTTGTAGCGGATCGACCGTTCGGCCACGATCCCGACCCCGTTCGTCGACTGCACGACGGCGCTGACCCCTCCGAGATCCTTCTGATCACCCTTCAGGACATCGTTCAAGGAGATGGTCCTTGCGGTGCCGGGTGTGATCTCGAGCCCGACGAGGTCCTCCGGCTGGATCAGTTCACCGTCGCCCGTCAGAGAGACGTTCACCCTTGCTTCCTCGGTGCCCGGATTCATGATCGAGATGCGCTCGTCGACCCCGGGACCGACGGCTCCGTCGGGGAAGAACCAAGTGTCCGAGGTTGCAGTGGCCCCGAGGGACATCTGCACACCCGTAGGTCCACCTTCCGGGTTATCGAACAACATCCGCCACGCGACAACGCGGCCTCGCTTCGTGTCGATGCGAACGGCCAAGGTGCGCTCGAGTGCGATGAAGTTCTCGACGCGGATCTCCGTCGAACTCTTGGAGGGAACCGGGATATCGGCTAGGCCACCCTTGCGTTCCTCACCGGTCTCCGTGAGGAACGTCACGCGCACGACGGCTTCGTCGGGGAAAGGGTTGTAGAGCATCAAACGTTCATCGACCCCCAGCGTGCTTGCCCCCGAAGCGAAGAACCAGTGGCTAGAAGCACGATCCGAACACCGCGCTGCTGCTTCGCCCACGATCGGTTCCTGCGTGCGGACCAACGCCCCTGCGCGCACGGGTCCCCCATAACCAACGACATCCGTTGCGGCGCTGCCCGGCAACTCCTGGATGAATATGTGGCCGGGATCGAGTTGCACCCTGTCGGGACGTGCAGGCTCGAGGCCAAGAGACACACGATCCTCTGCCGGGGCCGCAACCGCGAACGACTTGCCGTCGACGAGGCCGGGTGGGCAGAACAGTGCGCGCTCCTCGAAGCGCGGCCCCCCCACCACCGCTTTCGCGCTGGGACGCACCTCGCCCACCGCGAGCTCGACGGCAAGGCCAAGCAGCACGACACCGACGATCGTCACCCCAAGGGTTGCTTCCCTACCTAGTCGTCTCATGATTCCTCCGACAAGGGAGCTCGTCGCCTCGAGAACGCACCACCGATGGCGACCACCCACATCAGGGGAACGAGGATCAACCACACGTAGTCAGATGCGTCTCGTGCGTACCTGATCTCGAGCTCGCCCTCGACCGCTTGTGGGACCTCGAACGCGTTGCCCCATCCACCATCCACCCGATCGAGGTTGCGATCCCCCACCCGAGCGTGCCACCCCGGGTCTCGGGTCTCGGCAAGGAACACGACCCCGGGGCCGCTCGCGTGATCTGCGACGAAGACCGAAGGAGCGCGCTGTTCGGCATCCCCTCGTTCGATCTCCCCACTTTCCGAGGTCACCGAAGGATCCGCGTCGCCGAGGCCGCGCACGTACACCGGCACCTCGTTGTAGAGGGCCGCGCGGCGAAGTTCGATCTCGTTCTTCAACAGGATGAAGTCGGGCTGGTCGCGCACCAGGGCGAGGTCTCGCTGGTTCAACCACCGGTGAACCCCACCGGCGCGCTCGAGCACGACGTAGCGGATATTGAATGAGCCCAGCAGACGGCCGCCCCGGTCGGTCGCGCCCTCCTCGATCGACGCGATGACACGTTCGAGCGCTGCTTGCCCTTCTCCGGTCGTGCGACTGAAGAGATCGCTCGATACGTGCCCGCGCGAGCCGGTGAGGAAATGGTCCGACGCAGGAAGCGACACGTGGGGCTCGTCGGATGACCATTTGTCGCCGACCCACAGGGCGCGGAACTGACCCACCTGCTGGGCATCTGCATCGAATATCTGCCGGATCTCGGCGGCGACCAAGGCGTTCTCTCTGCCCTCGCCAACCCCCGGCGCCCATTCGCCGTGCCACAACGCGGGTACGGCTCCCAACGTTGCCAGGAGCGCTGCTGCCGCAAGGCCTCCCAGCGTCGCGGCGTGGATCCATCCGAAACCCCGATGGGGTAGGTCCATGCGGAACGCTCCGGCCGCGAGGCCCGCGAGTCCGGCGAACGACAGAGCTGCCAACACCCCGACCTCGACCGGTGTCGACGCGATCGGCGGGAAGATCCCGGCGCCAGTCGCAGCAACGATCAGCCCGACCGTTGCGATGACCGACCACAAGGCCAAGGCGAGGCGGCGGCGTTGTCCGGTCCCGGCGAGGACCGCGACGAGGCCGAGCACGGTTAGAGCGAGGCCGACCAACACGGGACCTTGCGGTGTCTGACCCAGGATCACGCTCGCCATGCCGTCCCCCGCGTAACTCGCAGCGAACGTCTTCGAGGTTGGGTTCGTAAGCAGGCGTTCCAACGCGCCGCCATCCGAGAACCACGTCCAGCTCCACGGAAGCAGCAAGATCCACCCCGCAAGGAGGCCAAGGAACGCCGAGCCGAGGCCCAGCAGACTCTTGCGCGCGGTTCCTAGTTCGGCATGGAACGCGGCGAGGATCACGGCGACGATCGCGAACAACAGGAGTGATCCCGGGACGAATGCACCGGCCACGGCGCTCCCAAGTGCAACGCGCGCGATCGTTCGGTTGCGGTTCCACCCCGGGGGCCGAACCCAACCGGTCAACCGGATGAACGAGTGCAGGACGAACGGAGCAGCCGCGCCTAGCACCATCGCGCCCAGGGTCCCTTCGCGCATCGAGGCATAGCCGACCGCGCCCAACGCATACGCGAATCCACTCACCAACCTGGCACGACGGTCGGCGACCTCGGCGATCAGATGGTACGCACCGACGAACGCGATGAGGCCGAGACCTAAGACAAGGACCTTCTGCGCGGCCCCCACGGCGCCAAAGGTCAACAAGGGCACGAGTCCAAGCAGGGCCAGTGACGTTGGTGCGGGTCCCGGCTGCCCGAGGCCAACGCCTTGCCACGGCGACGCCCAGGCACGCAACAACGCGGTGGCTCGGTCGGGATACGGGAGGAGCTCGCCGATCGCGGCTTGTGGAGCCCACAAGAAGTGACGGAACCCAAGTAGGAATCCGATCACTCCTACGAGTAACAGCAACACCGCGATCCCAACCGAGCGTGCACCAAGGCCGCGGAGGAACTCACGGCGAGCGGCGAACGTTTCTGCGCGTCGCCCCCATGCTTCCTCGAGCCTTTCGGTCTGGTTGCCAACGTACGCACGCACGCGGGTAGAGCCACGGACCGTGAGCCTGCGAAACTTGCGATCCGGAACGACGCGACTCCGCTGGACCCGGCGGCGCTCGGAGATCGTCTGGAACCCATTGACGATGTTCCACCCCATAGCGCGTGCGAGGTTGAGGATCTCCCGCGGTTGACGCAGAACGATGAAACCGATCATCTCGACGAAGGTAAGGAGAACCAGCAGTGGGATCAGGTACACGAGGCGGCCACCGGCGGCGTTCTTGGCTACCGTCCGGAAACGGTTCCTCCGGATGAAGTATCGATAGGGCTCGTACTTGGACTCACGATCGCCGCGTGCCAGTGCGATGGCATGCCGCGCTTTCGCCAACGGTTCGACGCGGACCGAGTAGCCCGCGAGGCGTGCACGCCAACAGAGGTCGAGGTCTTCCGAGAAAGCCCGCATCCGAGCGTCCCACCCGCGCAGCTGGCGGAACACGTCATGCCTCACCAACATGCACGTTGACGTAACGAAGAACACCTCTTGGGAAACATCGTGCTGACCGAGATCGATCTCGTCGGCTTCGAGACCCTTGTAGGGATAACCGAATCTGTCCGCAGCCATGCCGACCTCTTCGAGTTTCGTGGGGTCGTCCCACGACACGATCTTCGGGCCCACGATCGCGGTCGCTTCGTCGGCCCGCATCCGGCCGACCATCTTCTCGACCGAGTCTGGGGTCAGAGCTGCGTCATCGTGGATGAACAGCAACAGATCGGCTTTGACCCTGACGCGCGACAAAGCCCAGTTGATCGCGCCCCCGAAACCGAGCGATCTCGGCGTCTTCAGGTACGCCCATCTCTTCCTTCGGAGGTGACGCTTGGCGACCCGCTTGATCGGCGAGGTCCCCGGCTCGACCGTGGACGCGTCATCGACCACGAGGACGTCGAGGTGGGGATAGGTCTGGGTCGCCAGCCCGACGAGGGCATCCGTCAGCCAGGCCCGCCCATCATGAGTGACGAGGATGGCCAGGATCCGAGGCAGCTCGGTGCCCTCGGCCCCCGGTTCGGGGCGCGCCATCTCAGCGGTAGTTGTTGACATAGGTCCGGGAGGTTAGTGGGTAGGGCCAGCTCAGGCTGGAACGGTGTCGTACAGGGTGTTTCGCCGCCTCGGTACGCGGCCTATCGAGCGTATCAAGCGTTCCATCTCGACGGCATCGAGCTCTTGGCCGTGACTGGCTCCGGCCGCCCTCGAGATGTTCTCGTTCGTGAGGGTGCCCCCGAGGTCGTTGGCCCCCGCCTGGAGGGCCAGCTTGGCCCCTTCGACGCCCATCTTCACCCACGAGACCTGGATGTTGGGGATGTGTCCATGCAGCGCGATCCGGGCGCAGGCGTGCATCTTCAAACTCTCCTCGAACGACGGACCTCTGCGCGCCTTGCCCTTCAGGTAGATAGGGGCCGCCATATGTACGAACGGCAGCGGGACGAATTCGAACAGTCCGCCATTCGCGTCGGCGATCTCGCGGTGTAGGTCCCGAACCACAACGAGATGCCGAGCCCAATTGAGTGGCCCTTCGACGGTCCCGAACATGATGGTTGCGTTCGAACGCAGTCCCAACGAGTGCGCGACCCGATGGACCTCACACCATTGCTCCGTCGTGATCTTGTCCGGACAGATGAGGGCGCGGATCTCATCATCGAGGATCTCGGCGGCAGTGCCGGGCAACGTGGCCAAACCGGCATCACGCAACTCGGTGAGGAAAGACTCGACCGAAACGCCACTCGTTTGCGCGCCTTGGAATACCTCGAGCGCGGTGAACGCGTGTACGTGCATCTGCGGAACCTCTTCTTTGACGGCCCTGAGGTACGCAACGTAGTTGTCCCCCGTGAACGAATGATGGATGCCGCCTTGCATGCACACTTCGGTCGCACCCGCGTCCCATGCCTCGCGTGCACGACCGGCAACCTCCTCGGGAGTTAGCAGATAGGGGGTGCCGCGAAGGTTGAGGGACTTCGGTCCTTTGGAGAACGCGCAGAAGCCACACCGGAAGTAGCACATGTTCGTGTAGTTGATGTTGCGATTCACGACGTACGTGACGTCATCACCAACCACCTTGCGACGGAACTCGTCCGCCACCGCGTAGAGGCGCTCGGTCTCGGCTCCGACCGCCGTGAACAGAAGGCTGATCTCGCTCTCGTCGAGTTCACCACCGGCTTCGGCCTTGTCCAAGGTAGCCATCACCTGCGGGCGCACGACGCGCCCGGGCACTCGCCACGCGCCAGAACGGGCCGCGGCAAGCGCGACGGTGGCCGACTCCGGAGGCGCGACGTCGACCCCCGAGAACCACTCCTCATCGGGCCTCCGGTAGCCCTCGGCGTCGATCGCATCGAGGACGGGCCCATGAAGTTTCGGTTCGATCCATCTATCGAGGTCTGCGGGAGCGGCGCAGTAAGACGGATAAACGGCAAGCCTCTCGCGCAGCACGAAGCCGTGCCCTTCGGTGACTGCATGAAGCTCGTCGAGCTTCGGCCACGGACGCTCCGGATTCACGTGGTCCGGAGTGACGGGCGAAACGCCGCCCCAGTCGTTCAAACCTGCAGCGAGGTAGGTCCCATATTCATCCGGGGCGAGGTTCGGCGGCGCTTGGATCCCAACGGACGGAGGAAGGATCACGCGCGCCAGTGCGATCGCGAGCCGCATGTCGTCCGCGGTCGGCTCTGGATGCAACGCCATCAGCGTGTCTGCTTTGGCACGGAAGTTCTGCACGATCACTTCCTGGATGTGTCCGTGTCGCTCGTGCGACTCTCTGGTCGCGAGCAACGCGTCGATGCGTTCGTCAAACGTCTCGCCGATACCGATGAGGATCCCGG
>JAXDJJ010000032.1:0-12024 GCA_034665745.1 Actinomycetota bacterium
ACCCGTGAGTTCGAGCAGATGGAGATGGAGTTCTTCGTCAAGCCCGGAACCGACGAGGAATGGCATCAACACTGGCTCGATCAGCGGATGAACTGGTACACGGACCTGGGGATCACGCCCGAGAACCTTCGCCTGCGCAAGCACGAGCCCGACGAGCTGTCTCATTACGCGAAGGACACGTACGACATCGAGTACGACTTCCCTGGGATGGGGTGGTCCGAGCTCGAAGGCATCGCGAACCGTACAGACTTCGACCTGAAAGCACACACCGAGCACTCGGGCCAGGATCTCTCCTACTTCGATCCGGAGACCGAGGAGCGCTATGTCCCATACGTGATCGAGCCCGCGGTCGGTGTCGAGCGACCTACCTTCGCGTTCCTGATCGACGCGTACAGGGAAGAAGAAGCGCCTACCGCCAGCGGGAAGATGGAGAAGCGGACGGTGCTGAAGATCGACAAGCGACTGGCGCCTATCAAGGTCGCGGTGCTACCGCTGTCGAAGCACGCGGATCTCGTCCCGGTCGCCGAGAAACTGGCAGCCGAGGTCAGGCCACACTTCGTTACCGACATGGATGTCACGCAAGCCATCGGCCGCCGCTATCGCCGCCAGGACGAGATCGGTACACCGTTCTGCGTCACGGTTGACTTCGACTCACTCACGGACAATCAGGTCACGATCCGCGAACGCGACACGATGGAGCAGGAGCGCATACCCATGGCAGAGGTTGTGGACTACTTGAGAAAGAGGTTCTAGTCATGCCAAAGCTGACCGGCAGGATCACGGTTCACGGCGAGCACCCGGCGACCAGCGCAGTGGTCGAGCTCCACAACTCGACCGGCGACGTCGTCGATCAGGTCCAGGTGGATTCGGATGGTCGCTTCAAGTACCACTTGAGCCCCAACACCTGGACCTTGAACGTCTGGGATGCGCACGGGCACCGGGGTAAGCAAGAGGTGACCCTGGGAGAAGACGATCAGAACGTCGACCTCGACCTACACGAACCAGAAGGCGGCCATTAGGAGGTAGCAGTAGTGAAGTGGGTTTACGACTTCGAAGAAGGAGACGCATCACAGAAGTACTTGCTCGGTGGCAAAGGGGCCAACCTTGCCGAGATGACGAACATAGGCCTGCCGGTGCCGCCGGGCTTCACTCTGACAACCGAGGCGTGTAACGCGTACCAAGACGCGCACGGAGAGTTCCCAGAAGGCCTCCTCGACGAGGTCGCAGAGCACAGGAAGAACCTCGAAGAGAAGATGGGCCTCCAGATCGGTGATCCCCGCGATCCGTTGTTGGTCTCGGTGCGCTCCGGGGCCCCGTTCTCGATGCCCGGGATGATGGACACGGTCCTCAACGTCGGATTGAACGACGAGAGCGTCGCAGGTCTCGCAGCACAGACCTCGAACGACCGCTTCGCATGGGACTCGTACCGCCGCTTGGTCCAGATGTTCGGGAAGACGGTCATGGACGTCGACGGTGACCTATTCGAAGAGGCGATCGACGCGGCGAAGAGCGCCAAGAAGGTCGCGAATGACGTCGATCTGGACGTGAAGGACCTTCAAGGCCTCGTGAAGACGTTCAAGAAGATCGTGAAGAAGGAAACCGGTCGGGAGTTCCCGCAGGATCCGACCGAGCAGTTGCACCTTGCGATCGAGGCGGTGTTCGGATCGTGGGGGAACAAGCGTGCGCAGGACTACCGCAGGAAGAACCGCATCTCGGACTCCCTTGGAACCGCCGTCAACGTTCAAACGATGGTCTTCGGGAACAAGGGCGCCGACTCCGGCACCGGGGTGGCCTTCACTCGCAACCCTTCAACCGGCGAGAAGAAGCCGTACGGCGACTACCTCGAGAACGCGCAGGGCGAGGACGTCGTCGCCGGTATCCGCAACACCCTTCCTCTCGAGGACATGGCCAAGGTCCAGCCGAAGGCATGGGAGGAGCTCCTACGGCACTTCGCAACTCTCGAAGAGCACTACAAGGACATGAACGACATCGAGTTCACCGTCGAGCAGGGCAAGTTGTGGCTCCTTCAGACCCGTATCGGCCAGCGGACCGGCCGAGCGATGCTCGTCATCGCCTCCGACATGGTCGACGCGGGATGGCTGGACGAGAAAGAGGCGTTCACGACGCGGATCACGACGGGCAAACTGGACGAGGTCTTCAAGCAGGTCATCGAGTCGTCGGTCAAGGCGTCGACGAAACCTCTCGCGAAGGGCTTGAACGCGTCGCCTGGCGCGGCGGTCGGCCGAGCGGTGTTCACCGCGGATGACGCATACGACTGGGCGAACCGGGACGAACCCGTGGTCCTCATCCGGCGGGAAACGAACCCCGACGACTTCCACGGGATGATCGTGTCGCAGGGGATCCTGACCTCTGCTGGGGGAACCAGCTCGCACGCCGCTCTCGTTGCACGTGGTGCCGGCATCCCCGCGGTCTGTGGCGCCGACGCTCTTCGGATCGACACCAAGAAGAAGCTGTTCACCGTCGGTTCGACGACGATCAAGGAAGGTGACTGGGTCACGATCGACGGCACCGATGGCACCGTCTATGCCGAAGGCCTCACGCTCGAGGATTCCGAGCTCGACGCGGCGATCAAGGGTGACGCGAAGGCGAAGAAGAGCGACCTCTGGCGTGCGTACGAGCGTTTCGATGGCGTCGCTGAGTTGCATCGCCGACTACGTGTCCGTGCGAACTCCGACACTCCGGATGACTCGGTGAACGCAAGGATGCGGGGGGCCGAAGGGATAGGTCTCTGCCGCACCGAGCACATGTTCATGGGCGAGCGCGCCGAGTTCGTGCGCCAGATGATCTTCGCCGACACCGAAGCGGAAGAGCATGCCGCGTTCGATGCGCTGCTCCCGCTGCAGCGCAAGGACTTCGAAGGGATCTTCGCGGCGATGGACGGATTGCCCGTCACGGTTCGTCTCCTCGACCCACCTCTGCACGAGTTCCTCCCGAACCACACCGACCTGTCGGTCGAAGTTGCACTTGCCGACGCCGGAAAGCTCAAGTGGTCGAAGAAGAAGCTCGAAGAGCAGCGCGCTGTCCTGGCGAAGGTCAACGAGCTGCACGAGGCAAACCCGATGCTGGGCCTCCGTGGGGTCCGTCTTGGCATCGTGAAGCCGGGTCTGTACGCGATGCAGGTTCAGGCGATCACAGAAGCCGCGGTGAAGCTCAAGAAGAAGGGCAAAGACCCTCGTCCCGAGATCATGATCCCGCTCGTGGCGACCGCCGAGGAGCTTCGCCAGATGCGCGAGGAGCTCGAACCGGTCGTTCAGGGCATCCTGGAGAAGAACAAGGTCGACCTGCACATCGAGATCGGCACGATGATCGAGCTTCCGACCGCATGTATCAGCGCGGGGGAGATCGGCGAGCACGCTGACTTCTTCTCGTTCGGTACCAACGACCTCACGCAGACCGCATTCGGCTTCTCGCGCGATGACATCGGGAAGTTCCTCACGATGTACGAAGAGCGGAAGCTCGTTCCTTACAACCCGTTCGTGACGATCCATCCCGCGGTAGCTCGATTGATGGAGATCGCGGTGCAAGAGGGGAAGAAGGAGAATCCCAAGCTGCATCTCGGGATCTGCGGCGAGCACGGTGGTGACCCAGATTCGGTCGGGACCTGCGAGAAGCTCGGCCTCGACTATGTCTCGTGTTCGCCATTCAGGGTCCCGACCGCGCGCTGGGCCGCGGCCCAGGCCGTCCTCGGAGAAGGCGAAGCCGTCAAATAATGCGGACCGGCTCCGCCGGTCCTGTTGCTACTCCGGTGTCGGCGTAGCCGACACGTGTCGTAGTAATCCGTCACACCCCGGTGCTAGCTTGAGTCCAGCAGTGGAAACGCCACGGGAACGTATCGAACGCATCGAGAAGGAGACCCTGTCTCCGCGCGCTCAGTTGGCTGCTGAGTCCAAAGGGCGCGACGATCCCGAGACCGACGACGACCTGCGGACCTGCTACCAGCGCGACAGGGATCGGATCATCCACTCGAAAGCCTTCCGCCGGTTAGCGCACAAGACCCAGGTGTTCCTCGCTCCCGAGGGAGATCACTACCGAGTGCGGTTGACCCACACGCTCGAGGTCACTCAGGTTGCCCGGACGATCGCTCGGGCTCTTGCCCTGAACGAAGATCTAACCGAGGCGATCTGTCTCGGCCACGACTTGGGGCACACACCGTTCGGCCATCTCGGAGAAGAGGTCGTGGCTGGATTCCTTCCGACCTTCAAGCACAACCTCCAGAGCGTGCGCATCGTCGAGGTGTTGGAAGACCTGAACCTGACGTGGGAGGTGCGCGACGGCATCGCGAATCACACGTGGTCGATGCCCACCTTCCCTGCCACCCTCGAGGGTCAGATCGCCCGCTTTGCCGATCGCATCGCGTACATCAACCACGACATCGACGACGCGATGCGCGCCGGCATCCTCACGAACGACATGCTGCCGAGTGAGACGGTCGAGGTGCTGGGCAGCACGCACGCGAAACGCATCCAGAAGATGGTGTCGGACCTCGTGACCACGTCGACCGACAAGGACGAGATCGGGGTAAGTGAGGAACTTTTCGGGGCTATGGCGGTCACCCGCAAGTTCCTGTTCGACGAGTTCTACCTGGGTCGGGTCGGGGCCGCCACCCAGGCAGGGGTGGAAACGATCCTGGGAACCTTGCTGAGACACCATGCCCCCGACGGCGCCAAAGAGTCCGAGCGTGTGGCTGCTGTTGACTATGTGGCCGGGATGACCGACAGGTTCGCCGTCCGAGCCTACGAAGAACTGACTAGCCAGACCGCCCCGAACCTGAGGGTCGAGAGCCTAGGATGAGGGTCTTCCCCAAAGGCCTCATCAACCGCGCCTGAAGGGACTCTGCTAGCCACATGGCAAGGATCAAAGAAGACGACATCGACCGCTTGCGAGACAGCGCGGACATCGTCGAAGTCGTCTCCGGTTACACACAGCTCAAGAAGTCGGGCGGCCAGCGCTTCGTCGGACTGTGCCCGTTCCATTCAGAGAAGACTCCGTCGTTCCAAGTAGACGCTGGGAAAGGCCTCACCCATTGCTTCGGCTGCGGGGAAGGCGGCAACATCTATCAATTCATCCAGAAGGTCGAGAACCTTCCGTTCCCCGAAGCGGTCGAGTGGCTCGCCCGCAAGATGAACTACGACCTGCACTACGAAGAGAGTCGTCCCGGTGAAGAGCAGAACCGTGGTCTGAAAGCTCGGTTGATCCTGGCCAATGGCGAGGCATCGAAGTTCTTCCACAAGACCTTGATGGACTCGCCTGACGGTCTCCAAGCTCGGCGCTATCTCGAGGGCCGCGGCTTCGACAAAGAGGTGGCCGACCGATGGCAGCTTGGATATGCCCCCGGCAGGGATGCCCTGTGCAAATACCTGCTTTCGAAAGGCTTCTCCGAGCAAGAGATCATGCAGGCCGACCTCGGTCGGAAGGGCGAGAAGGATGGCCAGCTCTACGACTTCTTCCGCCAGCGCATCACGTTCCCCACCTGGAGCCTTCAGGGCGATGTAGTTGCGTTCGGGGCCAGGGCCCTGGGCGACCAGCAGCCGAAATACCTCAATACCTCGGACACGCCGGTGTTCTCGAAGTCCCGGGTCATGTACGGCCTGGACAGGGCTAAGTCCTCGCTCGGTCGCGGAAATTCAGCGGTCGTCGTCGAGGGCTACACGGATGTCATCGCGCTTCACGAAGCCGGCGTTCCAGAAGCGGTCGCCACTAACGGCACCGCCCTAAGCGATTCGCACTTCGAACAGTTGAAGAAGTTCACGGGACGAGCCGTTCTGATGTTCGACGCGGACGAAGCAGGGAAGAGTGCCGCCGAGCGCGGATGGGGAGACCTCAAGCAAGCGCCGTTGTTCCATCGCATCGGACTCGAAGTGTTGGTTGCACCGCTTCCCGCAGGACAAGATCCGGCCGACGTCGTGCGCGACGACGGACCGGATGCCGTGAAGAAGGTCATCGAAGCTGCGCGACCATTGCTCGAATTCAAGCTCGAGCAAACGATCGACAAGCTTCGTCTGGACACTCCGGAAGCCCGTTCTGTCGCCGTGAGAGAGGTGGCGCGAGTGCTAGGGTGGCACCCCGATCCGATAGCGCGGCACGAGTACGCGTTCTCGGCGGCCACTCGGATCGGAGTAGATGCAGAAGTGATCCAACGAGCCCTGAACGAGAACAAGAGTTTCGACGCAACGGGGGGAGCTGCTCCAGCAGACCGAGATCGTCGGTTGCCGGGGCACGTGAAAGTCGAGCGAGAGGCATTGCAGTTGCTATTAACGCGACCGGGTGAAACCACACCATGGGTAGATCGTGTGACGGAAACGAACTTCACGGCCCCCGCTCGACGCGAACTCTTCAATGAGGCGAAGGCGTCCCTGAAGAGTGGCCGGCAGCCCGCCGAGGCGGTCCAGAACCTGTCCCCAGAAGCAGTTGCCCTATTCACGGAGCTGACCGTTGCCGCCCCTGAAGAGTCGACCGACTCAGCGATCCAAGCACAAGAGGTCTTCATCAGGCTCCAGGTGTTCTCTCTCGAGCGCGACATCAAGAGACTTCGCACTACGCTTCAGGATGTGAATCCGCTGGACGACCCCAAGGGTCATGACGAATCGTTCACCCAGTTAGTTGGGCTCGAGGCAACACGACGAGATCTCCTGCGGCAACTCCGGCGTGAGCCGGAAGAGGGAGCCGCATAGTGCCGGAAGACTCCAAAGCAGGCGCCATCCTGACCGAGGTTCCACCGGTTCAGGCCGAGTTGGAGCGCATCGTCAAGGAAGCGCAGGCAGAAGGCTCGATAAGCGCTGCCGATCTCGCAGAGAAGCTTTCCGTGCTCGACATCACTCCCGACGACGGCGACGTCCTCTACAAACGTCTCGTCGCCCTGGGGGTCGATGTTGTCGAGGAACCCGTGCTCGACGACGACGACGAAGAAGACGAGGAAGAGCCCGAGAAGGAAGAGGTCGAAGCCCAAGCACCGGATGTAGACGAGGACCGCGTGCGTGCCCGCCGAGAGGTCGACCAGGCCTTGAAGGCACCTACGAACGACCCGGTCCGGATGTACCTCAAAGAGATCGGCCGGGTGGCTCTTCTAACCGCCCAAGAGGAAGTGTCGCTGGCGAAACGGATCGAGAAAGGTGTGTTCGCCACTGAGGAGCTCGACAAGGGCGAAGACGTCGCCCACGCCAAACTCATCGAGCTTCGATACGACAAGCGTGATGGTCTCGCTGCTAAGCGTCACCTCGTCGAAGCGAACCTCCGTCTCGTTGTCTCGATCGCGAAGCGTTACGTGGGCCGCGGGATGGCATTCCTCGACCTGATCCAGGAAGGCAACCTCGGCCTCATCCGTGCGGTTGAGAAGTTCGATTACGCGAAGGGCTTCAAATTCTCGACCTATGCCACGTGGTGGATCCGTCAGGCGATCACGCGGGCGATCGCCGACCAAGCCCGCACTATCCGTATCCCGGTGCACATGGTCGAGACCATCAACAAGCTCGTACGGATACAGCGTCAGCTCTTGCAGGATCTCGGCCGTGAACCAACCGCCGAAGAGATCGGCGAGCAGATGGAGATCACCCCCGAGAAGGTTCGCGAGATCCAGAAGATCTCTCAGGAGCCCGTGTCACTCGAAACCCCGGTCGGTGAAGAAGAAGACTCACACCTCGGCGACTTCATCGAGGACTCGGATGCGGTCGTGCCGTTGGAGAGAGCTTCCTTCCGACTACTTCAAGAGCAACTCGAGACCGTTCTGCACACGCTTTCGGAGCGCGAGAAGAGCGTCATCGAGATGCGTTTCGGATTGAAGGACGGACAGCCCCGCACCCTTGAAGAGGTGGGCAAGACCTTCGGTGTTACCCGCGAGCGGATCCGTCAGATCGAGTCGAAGACCCTCTCGAAGTTGCGCCACCCGTCGCGCAGCCAGAAGCTCCGCGACTACCTCGAATAAGAACTAGTTCGCGTAATCGGGCGGGGGAGCGACACTCAAACCGCTCGAGCGACCGTCGGTTCCCGACCGCTTCTCCTTGACCTTCTCGATGCCCTCCGACGCGAGATCACGTGCTTGGTCGAGTCCGGTTCCAACCGCATCGCGAGCCGCGCTGGTGGCTTGCTTGAAAACCGGTGAGGCCTGGAGGTTCTCGTACAGCCGGCGCAGTTGTTCGTAGCGCTCGCGTCCCGCCTTAGCTCCCAGCACATAGCCGGCACCGAATCCAACGAACAGTCCTAGACGTCCTCGCATCCTCATGACCTCCTAAAGGCTCGATCTGCTCCTGATCGTATGCCCGCATCGGACCCGATCCAATCGGGCCGTAAGATGTCGCCGCCTTAGCAGGCCTTTCCGGGGTAGCTCAATTGGCAGAGCAATCGGCTGTTAACCGATAGGTTGCGGGTTCGAGTCCCGCCCCCGGAGCCAGAAAGAAAAGAGGGCCCGACATTGCCTCTGGGGGCCGCGGCCCCCATACTCAGGACACGCAGACGATGAAAGGAGCCGATCGATGACCAAGGAACGAGGTAGCTCGGCCTAGCTCCGGCCTTCGCGTCTTCTCACGAACCTCCCGAAGTGCCCGGCCCTGGGTCGCCGCGCCTACCGCCCACTTCGAACACGGAGGACATGTTGATCCCACCTTTGATAGACCTCGCCCGGCTCGGTTGGGACGAGGAACGAACGTCTTATATGGACATGCATCACCCGGGCTTGGATCCGGCACGGGTTGCGATCGAGCACGGCCGCTCGTACGTCTTGTTCAGCCGGCTGGGAGAGATCGCGGCCGAAACGACAGGACGGATGCGGCACGAGACCGTCCTTCGCACGGGCTTGCCTGCAGTGGGGGACTGGGTCGCGGTGCGCCACCTGCCGGGCGAGTCCAAGGCAGTCATCGAGGCTGTGCTCCCACGACGGAGCTCGTTCTCGCGCGATGTCGCGGGGATGACGACCGAAGAGCAGGTCCTCGCGGCCAACATCGACAAGGTGTTCATGCTGTCGGGCCTCGATGGCGACCTGAACGTCAGGCGTGTCGAGCGGTTCCTCACGCTGGCATGGGAGAGCGGAGCCGTGCCGATCGTCGTGCTCACCAAGACGGACATGTGCGACGACCTGCCGGCGACGCTCGAGCAGGTGATGGCGGTAACGCCGGGGGTCGAGATCTACCCCGTCTGCGCCTTGGACGGGTCGGGGCTAGAGGCACTGGCCGGCGAACTGGATGGGGATCTGACCATCGCAGTGCTGGGCTCGTCCGGCGTTGGGAAATCCACGTTGGTCAATGCCTTGATCGGCAGCGACCTCATGGTGACCGACGAGGTGCGCTGGGATGGACGCGGGAAGCACACGACCTCGCACCGCCAGCTGATCCCATTGCCTACCGGTGGTGCGTTGATCGACACCCCGGGGCTCAGGGAGCTGAGGCTATGGGATGCCGATACGGGCATCGACGCCTCGTTCAGCGATGTCACGGACCTAGCCGAGGGTTGCAGGTTCAACGACTGCAGCCACGAGCACGAGCCAGGCTGTGCCGTCCTTGCGGCTATCGAAAATGGGAACCTCGATGACGCGCGCCTGGCCGGTTATCGCAAGCTACGACGCGAGCTAGCCGCGCTCGAACGCAAGAAGGACGTTCATCTCGCGCGCACCCACCAGCGGCGGTTCAAGCAGCTCTCGAGCGACGCCCGAGCCAGGTCTAAAGAGCGATGGTGAGGCCCTAACTGCCTCCGTCTTGGGTGAAGTTACCCACGTTCAACTCGTAGTTGGCGTAGTTGGTTATGTCTTCGGTGGGCTCGTCGAAGGTCACGATCATGCCCACGTTCTCGTTCGTCGTGCCGATCACCGCGTCCAACGCAGCCCCTTCGAGCGAGCCAACGAAGCCGGGTCCGAGAACGAGCTTGCCGACCCGCACGTTCGTGCCCGCGTTGTCCCACGAGACCAACTGAACCGTGAAACCTGCGACATCGATCGGATTGATCTGGCTGTAGGTCTCCCAGCCTGCCAGCGAGGCCCCGTTGCTCACCGTCGTGGTTCCGACAGCGACGTTGTCGATCCACCAGCCGGGCTCCGTGAAGACCTGGTCGGTCATGTACCTGAACCCGAGCAGAACGGTCTGTCCCGCGTATGCACTTAGGTCGAAGGACTCGGGTACCCATGCGGGAGCGGCACCGCCACCTGAGTAACCCGTGAACCCGGGCACCTGATCGGTTATCGGCGAGAAGGCCTGCGGGTCGTGCTCTGAGGTCGTGTCGGCGTTGGACAACGAGGTCCACGTCTCACCACCGTCGGTGGAGACCTGAACGAACCCGAAGTCCCAACCCTCTTCGATCCCGTACTTCGTGTCGAAGGTCAAGGTCGCCCCGGTAGCAGGCACGGTCACCTCGCGCGCGATCGTGTTGTCGATCTCGTCGCCGTCACCCGAGTAGAGGGCCGAGTCTCCATCGTGCTCGTCGGCATCCACTTCCCAGGCGACGTTCTCGGGCTCGAGCGTGTCGCCGCCGTCGAACGAGATGCTGCTGATGTCTGCGGCGCCAAGTTGCGAACCATTGTTGTGCCGCGCCAGGACGAAGTCACCACCGTTCGGCGGAGCTCCCGGTGACGAGTACGAGTCGTCGTTCGCCCAGTCGACCTGCGCGTTCAACGTGCCGACTTCGAGGTCGTCGGTCGAGCCGGTGAGGGTCGCGCCACCATCGAGCAGCTTGTCGACCGCGGTCATCAGCAACCAGTCGTGGATCGTGTCGGCCGCGGAATCCGGTGAAGCCTCTCGTGCCAGCAGCTTCGTGAGGCTCTCGAATCCATTCGCGTCGTCGCGATGCAGGAAGGTCATCGCGTCCTTCCCGTAACGATCGACCAACATCTCCATCATCGTGTAGGCCGCGCCGTAGTCGGCGAGGATCTCGACCTCGTTGTCGGTTTGGTCGCCCCAGAGGTTGAGAGACTGTTCCGCTCCACAGTTCTCGGCTGCGATCGGGTTGAAGTCGGTCACCATCTCGAGATATCCGAGGAAGCACTGGATGTGAGAGTCGTAATGGACATCGGTGATTGGAGCAGATGGCGTGACGTAGTGCGTCAGGGTCTGCGCCCAGTCGGCCGTGCCTTCGTCGACCCAGAGCGATTCTCCATCGGGGTCGGCGTAGTACTCGAGCAGGTGCTGGAACTCGTGCGAGAAGACGGCTTCGTAGTCGAAGGGAGCCGCGGGGTAGTTCAAGCACGGGTCGGTTGAAGGCGAATGTGGCGGGTTCGCTCCGGTCCTGGCTAGCCAGTTGAACGAGTCGATCGACATGATGTTCCTGTCCGCGATCTCGTTGAACGTGCTCCAGAAGAATCCGGCGGTACGAGACAAAGTGTTTGCATTGTCGGTGTCGTAGAAGTTCGTGTCCCTCACGTTGTCGATCAAGATCACGATGCGCTTGCCGGAACCTTCGAAGTTGTCTCTCGGCAAACGAACGCCGAACAACTGGTGGGCCACTGCATAGAGAGCTCCGTCACCGTTGCGCTTCGGAGGATGTGAGAACCACTTCGTTTCCTTCGGCCACATGTTCGTTTCGAACTGCTTCAGGAAGTAGTTCACCTGTTTCTTCGTGATCCGGATCCGGCTCGGGTCGTCGTTGCGGCAATCACCCTCCGGGAATCCGAGACCGGTCGCGATCCCGTCATTGCCCGCTGCCGTCCAGATCTCGGCGTGCTCGCTACGAGCACGGAGGCGGTACTTCTTGAAGTAGATGGGCAGAGCGCCGGTCAGCGTGTCGTCGTTGGCCATCCATTTGCGCTTGTCGCCAACCTTCGCTGGTCCGATCGGGGGCCGCGTGTTCTTGCGTTGGGCCTGTGCGCCCACGCGCGAACCAAGGGAGCTCAACTTGCGCATGTATTCAGGCACGCGGATGAGCTCTGGACGTCGATCGGGCACCGCGTTGTCGCTTCCCGATGCAGGCAAACTCGCAAGCGGAACGAGCAAGGCGGTTAGAGCGAGAACGGCAAGGCTTCGCAAGGATCTGGGACGCAAGGATTCTCCCCTCAGATGTGCTGAGCCCCGCAGCGGGCTCGGAACCAAGAAA
>JAXDJJ010000033.1:0-47959 GCA_034665745.1 Actinomycetota bacterium
TTCAGTCCGGCGGGAACGCAGATCGAGATCACGATCGTCGAAGGTTCTTTCTACGCAGAGATATGCGTCCGCGACCATGGGCGCGGCGTAGCGTCACATCAACGCAGTGCATTGTTCAAGAAGTTCTCTCGACTCGATGCCCCCGAACCCGGGACCGGTCTCGGCCTTTACATCTGCCGGCGTCTGGCACGCGCTCACGGGGGCGACGTCGTCTACAAGGATGCCGAAGGCGGAGGCGCGTGTTTCTGCGCTCGACTGCCGCTGCCGCTGCCGTAGAAGATATGCGGGCGCCCGGCGCCTGAAAACCGTCGTCCGGCAACAGGTGCCAGTTGAGGGGGTCGTGCCGGTTCGTCGTTCAACCACAGAGCCGTAGCTCCAGGGTTAACCGCAAGCGTCGGATCTGGCGCCGAGCTCCCGCAATCTTTTTCAGGCTTGCTCTTCCCCTCACCCGCGATTATCGCTTGGAATGCTTGCGCTCGCTAGGGCGATGCCGGATTCGTGGTGATGTGTAGCGATTCTGACGGGGACGACATGGGGTCGGGTTTGACCCAGACGCGGCCCCATCGCCGTCCGAACCGGATCGAGAAGGCCTCGGTAAACCCACCCTTCGCAACCGCTCGCAGCGAAGGTTCGTTGTGTGCTTCGACCCCTACCCATACACGCTTGCGCCCGTCGCGATGTAGGTCGGCGGCGATGCCGCGCAATGCGAATGGGTAGATCCCCTTGCCGCGAGCATCTGCTCGAGTGAACGACTCGTACACGTACGCGTCTTCGGCGGGTGGCACGAGGTATGCGTGTAGTTCGCGGGTCCACGCCGCGCCATACGTGCACCAGGTTGCATGCAGGATGCGGTAGCCCTCGAACGCGAGGTAGCAGGTCGACGTGGCCGACAGGCGCCGGATGAATGTCACCGCCGAGTCGGTGCCTATGAACCGGGCGTACGCATCTGCATCGTCCGCGGTTGCCCGTCTTAAGACCAGCCCCTCTCGCTCGGCATCCTCCTCGGTGCAGTCCCGCACGAGGATCACGAGTCGGTCTTCGGAGCCGAACCACTCGTGAGCCCTAGCGGACGCCACGCTCGATGCCTCACGGGGGCCGCGCGCCTTGAGCCTCGCGATGCTCTTGAGGATCAGGTCTTTGAGAGGGGGACGTTCGTCCGGCACCCGGCGACGATAAGGCGAACCGTCGGTGGAAGAGCGGTGGTTAGCTGGCGCGCCCGTGCTGGCGAGCTTTGCGCTCGAGCTCGGTGAGGCCGCCCCATATCCCGTAGGACTCCTTCTCCTTGAGGGCGTATTCGCGGCACTCGATCAGGACCTCGCAGGTAGCGCAGACCTTCTTCGCTTTCTCTTCCCTCAACCTTCGCTCGACCGGGCTCTCGGCCGGGCCCTCGGCCTCGTCCTCGCCGAAGAACAGGCTGGCGGGAAGGGGAAGGCAGGCAGCGCGCTCACGCCATTCCAGCTCGGGGAGGGGCCTGTTGCCTTCCATGCTTGAAGATGGTGGGTCACAAGGGGGAACTAGTCAACAGTCCGATACCTGGGAGTTCCGCCCAACCCGCCGCCCCTAGGATGGTCCGATATGAGCGATCTGGACAAGATATTCAAGGCCTACGACATCCGGGGGGTATATCCAGACGATCTGGACGAGGCTGCGGCCCGAAGGATAGGGGCCGCGTTCGTCACCTTCGCCGGCTCCGATCGCATCGTCTTGGGGCGAGACATGCGGGTCTCTTCGCCTTCCCTGGCGGAGGCGTTCGCACAGGGCGCCGTTGCCACCGGAGCGACCGTTGTGGATGTGGGGGAGGTTTCCACCGATGCCTTGTATTTCGCCTCGGGCAAGTTGGACATCCCAGGCGCGATGTTCACCGCGTCCCACAACCCCGGGCGCTACAACGGGATCAAGCTCTGCCGGGCGAAGGCAGCTCCGATCGGAGAGGAATCGGGTCTCTTGGATATCAAGCAGCTCGCCGGGAAGGACGAGGGTGGGGGATCGAGCCAGGGCCGGGTCGAGACCCAGGAGATCCTCGGTGATTACGCCAGTCACTGCCGGAGCTTCGTCGAGGCATCCCATCTCAAGCCTCTGAAGGTAGCGATCGATGCCGGCAACGGGATGGCGGGGAAGACCGTGCCTCTCGCGTTCGACGGGTTGCCCTTCGAGGTCGTACCCCTCTTCTTCGAGCTCGACGGTACTTTTCCGAACCACCCCGCCAACCCGATCGAGGCGGAGAACCTCGTCGACCTACAGCGCGCGGTTGCAGACAACGGTTGCGATCTTGGGATCGCGTTCGACGGTGACGCCGACCGCATGTTCTTGGTGGACGAGAAGCAGGCCCTCGTCTCTGGCTCCCTCACCACCGCACTGGTGGCCGACCGCCTCCTCAAGAAACATCCCGGCGAGACGATCATCTACAACCTCATCTGCTCCTGGGCAGTACCGGAGGTCGTGCGTGAGAATGGTGGAACTCCGGTTCGAACGCGCGTCGGGCACTCGTTCATCAAACAGGTGATGGCCGAGACCGGTGCCATCTTCGGTGGAGAACATTCGGGTCACTATTACTTCCGCGACAACTTCCGGGCCGACTCCGGGATGATCGCTGCTTTCATCGTGCTCGAGGCGATGAGCGAAGCGGGTCAGCCGTTGTCGGAGTTGCTACAACCGTTCCGCAGGTACTTCGACTCGGGCGAGATCAATTCCGAGGTGACCGACCAGCACGCCAAGATCGAAGAGCTTGCCGCCCGTTATCAGGACGGTCGCCAGGACCGCGAGGATGGACTGACGGTCGAGTATCAGGACTGGTGGTTCAACTGTCGTCCGTCCAACACCGAGCCGTTGCTTCGCTTGAACCTCGAGGCCCGAACCCCCGAGCTCCGAGATGAGAAAGTTGCCGAGGTCCTTTCAGCGATCAGAGGAGAAGCGTGATGGCCGTTGATCAGAAGTTGCTAGAGATCCTTGCGTGCCCTAACTGCCGCGGAGAGGTCGAATACATCGAGGACCAGCAGGTCATCGTGTGCCGCGGAGAGTGCGGCTACACCTACCCGGTGCGTGATGACATCCCCGTGATGTTGATCGATGAAGCAACGAAACCCGGGGCGTCCGATGGCTGAGCTCGATGACCTCGAAGCGATAGCCAAACTCGACTCCGAAGACGTACTGGGCGCGGTCGAGCGCTTCCCCGAACAGTGTCGCGAGGCGTGGGAGCTAGGCCGCGCGACCACCAACCTTCCGAACGGGGACGGCATCGACGCGATCGTCGTGCTTGGGATGGGTGGCTCCGGCGTTTCCGGTGACGTCGTCCAAGCCGTGGTCGAGCCTCGTCTAGCCGTTCCTTTCCGCACGATCAAGTCCTATGGCCCTATCCCGGACTGGGTCGGTCGCAACACTCTGGTCTTCGCCGTCTCGTACTCGGGAAGCACCGAGGAAACCCTTGCGGGGCTCGAGACCGCGCTAGAACGCGGGGCGCGCATCATCACGTTGTCGTCGGGTGGTCCGTTGGCGGCAACCGCAGCGTCGAAAGGTCTCGCCCATGTCGCGATCCCTGCCGGTCTCCAACCGCGCGCATCGCTGGGCTATCTGTCTCTGCCGATCCTCGCCGTCCTGACCCTGATGGAGTTAGTGCCCGACGTTCAGGCGGACGTGGACGAAGCGATCAAGGTCCTGAGCGAACTCGCCTCGCGCTGTCATCGTGAACGCACTTTGCGGGACAACCCCGCGAAAGATCTTGCTGCCCGGATCAAAGGACGTATCCCGGTCGTCTACGGCGGTCACGGCGTGGGTGCGACCGCCGCGTACCGGTTCAAGTGCGACCTCAACGAGTACGGGAAGACCCCCGCCTTCTGGAACGAGATACCCGAGCTAGACCACAACGAGATCGTCGGGTGGGACAACCTCGACGACCTGACGAGCGAGCGCTTCGTTGCCATCCTGCTGCGCGAGCCGGGCGAGCATGAGAGGGTTGCGCTGCGATTCGAGATCACGCGGCGGCTCGTGGAGAGCCGGCTCGCCGAGTTCGTGGAAGTCACTTCCGAAGGCGAATCGGCCCTAGCGCGCTTGCTGTCGTTGGTCTTCGTGACTCAGTTGGCCTCTATCTACGTCGGTTTGGCATACGACGAAGACCCCGGGCCGGTAGACGTGATCATGCAGCTCAAGCAAGAGCTCAAGGACAGATAGGGAGAGATCGTTATGGCAATCGAAGGTGACATCAAGGATCAAGCGCTAGCCGACGAAGGCAAGTTGCGTGTCGAGTGGGCCGACCGTCAGATGCCGGTGCTCACTCGCATCCGCGAACGGTTCGAGAAAGAGAAGCCCCTTGATGGGATCTCGATCGCGGCGTGTCTTCACGTAACCACCGAGACAGCGAACCTCATGCGCACCCTTGCCGCGGGTGGTGCCGACGTTGCCCTTTGTGCTTCGAACCCCCTGTCGACCCAGGACGAGACCGCGGCGAGCCTCGTCTATTCGTATGGGATCCCTACGTTCGCGATCCGAGGCGTCGACGAGACGCAGTACTACGGCCACATCAAGTCTGCTCTCGACCGCAAGCCCAAGATCACGATGGACGACGGCGGCGACCTCGTCACGATGCTTCATCAGCAGCGTCGGGACCAACTGCCGGAGATCATCGGGGGCACCGAGGAGACCACCACCGGTGTTATCCGCTTGAAGTCGATGGAGGCGAACGGCGTGCTGGGTTATCCGGTCGTCGCGATCAACAACGCCGACACGAAGCACCTGTTCGACAATCGCTACGGAACCGGTCAGTCCGCGATCGACGGCATCCTGCGTGCGACGAACGTTCTTATCGCGGGGAAAACCGTCGTCGTCTGCGGCTACGGCATGTGTGGCCGTGGTGTCGCATCACGCGCTAAGGGCCTCGGCGCCGATGTGGTGGTCACAGAGATCGACCCGACACGCGCGCTAGAGGCTGCGATGGACGGCTTCCGTGTTCTCCCCGGACGGGATGCAGCCACCCAGGGCGACATCTTCATCACTGTTACAGGCAACAAGCACGTCCTCGGTGCGGATCACTTCGAGCTGATGAAGGACGGTGCGATCCTCTGCAACGCTGGGCACTTCGACATCGAGCTCGACTTGGCGTCTCTTCGTCGCATGGCGTCGAGCCAGCGCCGTGTTCGCCAAGAGGTCGACGAGTTCCAGATGTCCGGGGATCGCAAGATCTACGTGCTGTCCGAGGGCCGGCTGGTCAACCTCGCGGCCGCCGAGGGCCACCCCGCGTCGGTGATGGACATGTCGTTCGCGAACCAGGCCCTCTCATGCGAGTGGCTGGTCAAGAACGCCGAGAGCCTCGAGAAGAAGGTCTACGAGGTTCCCGTCGACATCGACAAGGAAGTTGCTCGTTTGAAGCTCGAGACGATGGGCGTTCGGATCGACGAGCTCACGACCGAGCAGCGTGCCTACCTGGAGGGCTGGGAGGAAGGAACCTGATCCTCGTCGGTTGGATGATCCAAGTGGTACGGAACGCTTGCGACCACGACCCCAGGAGAGAACAGCAGGTGCCGCTTCAACAGCAGCGCGGTCTGCCCATGAAGCAACTGGTGGCGTAAGCGCGTCACCACGAATTCCGGCAGGACGACCGTCACGGTGCGATCGACGCCGTCCGCGTTGAACTGCTTTAGATAGTTGAGCAACGAGCGACCGAGGTCCCTGAAGGGAGCCTCTTCGATCTCCAGAGGGACGGGGATCCGTTCGCGCAGCCACGCGTTGCCGAGGGCTTCGGATTCCTCGGGGTCCAACCCGAACGTCAGGGCGCGTAGGTCGGTGGGTCCTAGGGTCTGCGCGTACTTGATCGCTTCCAGGGTTGCATTGTGGACGCCGGAGACCAGAACCACCGCGTAGTTGCGTGCAGGCTCCACCGTCTCGTCGATATCGGGGTTGATCTCTTCGCTCACGATCGGGATGTTCAGAACCTGGATGCCGGGTTCGGTCATCAGCCCGGCTTTGAGGCGCGCCATGCCCGGTCGCCTTATGAGTTCCGCTAGACCGGCTCTATGAAGCACCTCGGGAACGACGATGGTCATGAAGTCATCTTTCGGAACCGTCGCGCGTTGTGCGCGCAGGTGTCGTCGGACATCGGCGGTGAGAGACCCTGTCTGTTCCGCGACTGTGATCGGGATCTCGGGGGCCAGGCGCTTCCAGGTGGCGGCGAGTCGCTTGTCGAACGTCAGGGCTGTTGCGCTCTTCGGACGCGTCGATCTCACGTATCCAACCGCCCGGGCCACAGCTGTGTCGGTGTTCATCACGAGGATCACTATGTGTTGATCGCCGGCTCTGCGGTCGACAGGTCGACGATCTGGGTGGGCGAGCTGACCGGCGACCGCCCGATAGTGCTTGTTGATCGAATACATCATCGCGATCAGCAGCGGTATCGCTGAGACCACGATCCAAGCACCACCTAGGAACTTCGTCGTTACGACGATGAAGAACACGAGACCGGTGATGGATGCTCCGAAGCCGTTGATGAGGATGCGCGTACCGACCCGAGGTTCTTGGGAGCGCTTCCAGTGCACAACCATCCCTGCCTGAGACAACGTGAACGAGATGAAGACCCCAACCAGATACAGCTGGATAAGGCGGTTGAGGTCGGCGCGGAACACGATCACTAGGACGGATGCCAGGAGGGCAAGGATCACCACCCCGTTCGAGAAGACCAAGCGATCCCCGCGGTTTCTGAACTGACGAGGCATGTAGCGGTCCTGAGCGAGGATCGAGATGAGCCGCGGGAAGTCTTGGAAGGCGGTGTTCGCAGCAAGGATGAGGATGCCGGCCGTCATCACCTGCACCACGTAGAACATGAAGCCCCCACCGAAGACGGTGTGAGCGACCTGCGCAACGACCGTCCGGTCCATCCCCTCGCTGAACACCACGTGTGTGTGTGATGCGAGCCACGAGATGCCGACGAACATCGAGATCGACATCACGCCCATGATCGTCAATGTCGTTGCTGCGTTACGAGACTGGGGGTAACGGAACGCGGGCACACCGTTCGAGATCGCCTCGACGCCGGTCAATGCCGTCGTCCCGGCGGAGAACGCCTTGAGGATCAGGAAGATGCCCAGAGCATGTTCGGGTTTGAGGTGGGCGCCCGCGCTTTCGGCAACCGGACAACCGCCGATGCACTTGATGAACCCGGCTCCAAGCATGATGTAGATCGAGACCACGAAGCCATAGGTGGGGATCGCGAAGAAGGTTCCCGACTCCTTCGTGCCTCGCAGATTCATCAGGGTGACGAAGCCAACGAACAAGATCGCAAGCTCGATCTTGTAAGGCTCGAACCCTTCGGATGCTGAAACGATCGCATCGACCCCGGCCACCACCGAGACAGAAACGGTAAGGACGTAGTCGATCAGGAGGGCCCCGGCTGCGAGGAGACCGGCGTGCGTGCCGAGATTCTCTCTGGCCACGATGTACGCGCCTCCGCCGCTTGGGTACGCGCGCACCGTCTGGCGATACGACACGACGACGGTTGCGAGGAGCAATGCGACGGCGATGACGATGGGCATCAACAGATGCAGTGCGAGGGCTCCGGCTGAACCTAGGACCAGCAGGATCTCCTGTGTCGCATACGCGTTCGAGGACAACGGGTCCGAGGAGAAGACGGGTAGCGCGAGCGTTTTGGGTAGAAGGGTGTGTTCGAGCTCGCCGGTCGCCATCGTCCGGCCCAAGAACACGCGTTTGAATACCCCTTTAGCCATCCCAGTCAGTATCGGGATGAGCGCGTAAGCGGAACGTTAGGAAGCAGGACGGACGCGTAAGGATTCCGTGAGTTTTTCGACGGGCGTAGGGTCGAAACGGACAGGAGGCAGTGCACTAGCAACGTGGAAACACCAGGTTCGATCCTTAGCAAGAACCGCAGGAGCTTGCTGCGTGGCCTTGCGACCGCGGTCGCCGGCGCGTCACTCGTCACCCTGCTTGCGCTTCTCGAACGCCAGCTTTCGACGACGACGGCCGCGCTTCTCTACGTGCTCGTGGTCGTGGTGGCAGCCGGTGTCGGAGGCCCACTTGCGGGCATCGTGGCGTCGCTGCTGTCGTTCCTTGCCCTGAACTTCTTCTTCACGGAGCCCATCCACACGTTCGTTGTTGGAAAACCGGAGGACCTTGTAGCCCTCGTCGTGTTCCTCATCGTTTCCGTTGTTACCGGCCTCCTGTTGTCGACCGCGGTGCGGGAACGATCTCGCTCCGAGCTGCGTGAACAGCAGACGCAATTGATGAATCGGTTTACCAGCCGACTCCTATCGGGACGAGGGCTAGAAGATGTGCTCGAGAAACTCGCCGGGAGCCTGTCGGAGCTCCTCGATCTGGCGGAATGCGACATCGCCACGACGATGACTCGGAGGGTCTACATATCCAACGGCGTCGACGGCGGTGAGGCCTTCGAGATCGACCTCGAGGTCAAGGGGGAGAAGGTTGGGTCTCTTCGAGTCACTCCTCCCTCCGCTCGCAAGAGACTGACTCCGATCGAACAAGCCGTACTTCAGAACGTTGCCGGGCAACTGGCCCTTGCGCTGGAGAGCACACGTTTGACCGACGAGGTGCGTAGCGCGCAGCTCGATGCGGAAACGAATAGCTTGAGGGCCGCCTTGTTCTCCGGAGTCACTCACGATCTGAAGACTCCGTTGTCCGCGATCACTGCGTCGGTCACGAGCCTCATCGAGGGCCAGGATTTCTCCGAACAGGAGCGCTTCGACCATCTCGACACGATCCGCCTCGAGGCGGCGCATCTGGATCGAGTGGTTACGAACCTGATGGACCTTGCTCGCTTGCGTGCCGGCGCGTTGGTGCCAGCGCGCGTCCCCGCAGCGATCGACGAGTTGATCGAGGCGGTTGTTGCCCGGTTGCAACCGCTTCTTGCGGGCCGGGATGTAGATCTGCGTTTCAAGGCCGATCTGCCCGAGATGCAGATCGATGTCGTGCAGGTCGATCAGGTCCTTACGAATCTGATCGAGAACGCCGCCAAGTTCAGCCCTCCGGGAAGCCCAATCGTGATCAGCGCGGCGGGCGGTAGCGAGACGGTACGTGTCACGGTCGCCGACAGGGGCCCCGGGATCCCGGCGGTGGATCGTGAGCGCATCTTCCAGCCCTTCGAGCGCGGGAGCGGCGAAGTCGCCGGAACCGGGCTCGGCCTTGCGATCGCTCGAGCGGCAGTGGTCGCGCACGGGGGTCGCATGTGGGCGCAGGATGGGCCCGGCGGGGGAGCGACGATCACCTTCGAGCTGCCGACCAACGCGAACGGTCATCGATGAGCGAACCTGGCGGAGCGCGGGTGCTGGTTGTCGATGACGATCCGCAGATGCAGCGGGCGGTGACGAACGCTCTTCGTGCACGCGGGTACTCCGTGTTCACGGCAGGGGACGGCGAGACTGCCCTGGAGATGCTCGCAGCGGAGCAACTGGATCTGGTTCTGTTAGACCTCGGCCTCCCGAACCTCGATGGACGCGAGGTCATCGAACGTTTGCGCGCCTGGTCGGAGATCCCGGTCATCGTCCTGTCGGTGCGCGACGGTCAAGATGAGAAGGCTGCGGCGCTCGACGCTGGAGCCGACGACTACATCACAAAGCCGTTCGGCGCGAAGGAGCTGCTTGCCCGGATGCGAGCGGTCCTCCGCCGCGCATCGCCCGATCAGCCCGAGCCGATCCTTAGGTTCGGCGAGCTCGAGATCGACATCCCTCGCCAACTCGTGAAACTAGATGGCAACGCGATCCACCTCACGCCGACCGAATACCGCTTGTTGGAAGCGATGGTATCGAGCCCTGGGAAGTTGCTCACCCATGGATGGTTATTGCAGAGGGTGTGGGGGCCGGGGTACGCGACCGAGTCTCACTACCTACGGTTGTACGTGCGGCAGTTGCGGCAGAAGTTGAACGACGATCCGTCGCTGCCGCGCTGGATCACCACCGAGCCGGGCGTTGGCTATCGCTGGCTGCAGGAACCCTCGGGTACCGACTGACCTGAAGCGCCTCGCCCGACGATGATCCGTCACACCCCTTCGCTAGCTTGACGAGATGCTGCTCGACCGCACCGTGTCTCTCGCCGCGCGGCCCCGCTGCTTCGGATGCCGCGCTCCCGGCGACTGGTTGTGCTCGTCGTGTGATGCCGGGCTCGGTCCCCCTCTCCGGACGGACCTAGTACCCCGGGTCGATCGCTTGTGGACGCCGTGGGCCTACGAGGGGGCCGCGCGCGACCTGGTGTTGGCCTTGAAGCTTCGAGCGCGTCGACCGGCTGCGATCCCCCTAGCTGACACGCTCGCCCGGGCCATCCAGGCAACCGGCTCGGCGGCGACGGTCATCACCTGGGTTCCCGGCCGGCGGCCGGACAGTCGTGCGCGCGGGTTCGATCATGCGGAGCTGATCGCGCGGTCCCTAGGGGAGTGTCTTGGCCTGCCCGTGCACAGCCTGCTCGCTCGAACCGGAGACCGACCCGACCAAACCACCCTCTCCGGCTCCGATCGGCGCAGCAACCTGAAAAGTGCTTTCGTTGCTCTTCAGACACCACAGAAGGTGTTGTTGGTCGACGACCTAGTCACAACGGGTGCCACCGCCGGCGCGTGTGCTGGGTCACTTCGTGACCGTGGGGCTACCTATGTGGAAGTCGCTGCCCCCTGCAGAGCATGACCAAATCCGGTCCCTGCACAAATATCTAGGCACAATTGCTTAGCGCTTTGTTACTGGTCTGGCCCATACAATCGCCCGAGAAGGTTGTTAAACGGGCTTAGCGACTCTTAACGGACAGGGGATGCGGTGGCTGAAAACGACGATGCGATCAAGGTCCTAGTCGTAGACGATCACGCACTGTTCCGTCGGGGACTCGAGATGGTCCTGGATGGCGAACCCGACATCGATGTTGTCGGCGAGGCATCAGACGGTCACGAAGCGATCGAGCGTGCCGAGAAGACCACTCCGGATGTAGTCCTTATGGACGTCCGCATGCCGAAGCGTTCGGGCATCGAGGCCACCCGTGCGATCAAGGACACCTTGCCCTCGACCAAGATCCTGATGCTGACGATCTCCGACGAAGAAGCTGACCTGTACGAAGCGATCAAGGCAGGTGCCTCGGGCTATCTCCTCAAAGAGATCAGCATCGAGGAGGTCGCCGACGCGGTTCGCCAGGTGCACGCAGGCCAGTCCCTGATCTCTCCGTCCATGGCTTCGAAGCTCCTCACGGAATTCGCCTCGATGGTGAAACGCCGGGACGAACGGACCCAGGTGCCCGGCCCAAGGCTCACCGACCGCGAGCTCGAGGTCCTGAAGCTCGTTGCGAAGGGCATGAACAACAGGGACATCGGCTCGGAGCTATTCATCTCCGAGAACACCGTGAAGAACCACGTCCGCAACATCCTCGAGAAACTGCACCTTCACTCACGCATGGAAGCGGTCGTCTACGCCGTGCGCGAGAAGCTCCTCGACATCAAATAGTCCGGACCGGCCTAGGTTTTCGCCTTTCCCCCAGAACCACCGATAATGGTGCGCTGATGGGAATCTTCCAGAAAGTCCTAGCCGCCGGAGAGGGCAAGAAGCTCAAGCTTCTCGAGGGCATCGTTCCTCGGGTCAATGCCTTCGAGGACGAGTTCCGCAAGCTGAGCGACGACGCCCTCCGTGGCAAGACTGCAGAGTTCAAGGAGCGCTTGACCAACGGGGCCGATCTCGACGATCTCCTTCCCGAGGCCTTCGCCGTTACGCGAGAGGGCGCCGACCGGGCTATCGGCCAGCGCCACTTCAACGTGCAGATCATGGGTGGTGCGGCCCTCCACCAGGGCTGGATCTCGGAGATGAAGACCGGTGAAGGAAAGACCCTCACCTCGACCCTCGCCGTGTACCTCAACGCTCTGTGGGGAGAGGGCGTGCACCTCGTGACCACCAACGACTACCTAGTGAAGCGAGACTCCGAGTGGATGGGCCAGGTGTACAGGTTCCTCGGGATGACCACCGGTCAGATCCAAGCGCAGATGTCTCCGGCGGAGCGCAAACCGGCCTATGCGTCCGACATCACTTACGGAACGAACAACGAGTTCGGGTTCGACTACCTCCGCGACAACATGGTCACCGAATTCGACCGCCTGGTGCAGCGCGGTCACTACATGGCGGTGGTCGACGAGGTCGACTCCATCCTCGTTGACGAAGCCAGGACCCCGTTGATCATCTCGGGCGCGATCCAAGAGAACAACAAGTGGTACCAGCAGTTCGCGCGGATCACACCTCGGCTTGAAAACGACGTCCACTACGAGGTCGACGAAAAGAAGCACACGGTTGCCGTGACCGAAGAGGGTGTGGCCAAAGTCGAGGAGATCCTCGGTATCGAGAACATGTATGACCACGTAAACGTCGACATGATCCATCACCTCCAAGCGGCCCTGAAGGCGAAAGAGCTCTACAAGAAGGACGTCGAATACATCGTCCAACACGGTGAAGTCCTCATCGTCGACGAGCACACCGGTCGCACGCTGCCCGGCCGTCGCTACTCGGAAGGTCTGCACCAAGCCATCGAAGCCAAAGAGGGCGTCCACATCAAAGAGGAGAACCAGACGCTCGCAACGATCACGTTGCAGAACTACTTCCGCATGTACGAGAAGTTGGCCGGGATGACGGGTACTGCTCTCACAGAGGCAGCCGAGTTCGGCCACATCTACAAGCTCGAGGTTGCTCCCATCCCCACGAACCGTCCGATGATTAGGGCGGACGAGCAGGACTTCATCTATAAGACCGCCGATGCGAAGTGGGAGGCGGTAGCCGATGACGTCGCGGAGCGTGCAGAGAAGGGGCAGCCGGTTCTGCTCGGAACGGTTTCCGTAGAGAAGTCCGAGCACCTCTCACGTGTGTTGTCGAAGAAGGGCGTTGCACACACCGTTCTGAACGCGAAGCATCACGAGAAAGAGGGTGCGATCGTTGCCCAAGCCGGTCGCCTCAGCGCGGTGACGGTGGCAACGAACATGGCCGGTCGTGGAGTCGACATCATCCTCGGCGGGAACCCGGAGGCCATGGCGCGCCAGGAGATGAAGGCGGCCGGGTGGGACAACGACGCATATCTCCTCGGCGAATACCCCGAAGAAGACATGAAGGCTTACGAGGCCGACTACACGCCTCTCTACGAGAAGTTCAAAGCAGAGTGCGCGGTCGAGCACGTCGAGGTCGTCGAGCGTGGGGGGCTCTACGTGCTTGGGACCGAGCGCCACGAGTCCCGCCGTATCGACAACCAGCTGCGTGGTCGTTCCGGCCGCCAGGGTGACCCCGGCGAAAGTCGGTTCTATCTGTCGCTGGAAGACGATCTGATGCGCTTGTTCGCGTCCGACCGCATCGGGTCGGTGATGGACCGTCTGAAGATCCCCGACGACGTGCCCATCGAAGCCAAGATGGTGTCCAAGGCCATCCAGCGTGCACAGTCACAGGTCGAGTCCATGAACTTCGAGATCAGGAAGAACGTCCTCAAATACGACGAGGTCATGGACAAGCAGCGCCAGGTGATCTATTCGGAGCGGCGCAAGATCCTCGAGGGCGCCGACTTCCACGACCAGTCGCTCGAGTTGATCGGTGATGTTGTCGCTTCTGCCGTCGGCGAGCACGCGACCGACGAGCTACACCCCGAGGAATGGGACTGGGAGCAACTCTTCGCCCGGGTTCGTGAGATCTACCCGACGAACCTGAAGCCCGGCGACTTCGATCACGAACACACGACCCACGAGGAGATCACCGACGCTTTCGTCAAGGACGCGTTGGAGA
Source organism: Actinomycetota bacterium (assembly GCA_034665745.1). Lineage (GTDB taxonomy): Bacteria > Actinomycetota > CADDZG01 > CADDZG01 > WHSQ01 > JAXDJJ01. Next base: position 13,722 of record JAXDJJ010000033.1, read on the forward strand.
CCTATGAGAAGCGGGAAGCGGAATTCGGTGCGGAACAACTCCGGGAGATCGAACGTCTCGTCTTACTCAACGTCATCGATAACCGGTGGCGCGAGCATCTCTACGAGATGGACTACCTGCAGGAAGGCATCGGGCTTCGCGCGATGGCCCAACGTGATCCCCTCGTCGAGTACCAGCGTGAGGGCTTCGACATGTTCCTCGCGATGCAAGAGACGATCAAGGAAGACTTCGCCCGGTACGTCTTCCACGTCGAAGCGGTCCGCGACGACGGCCGTTCGGACCCGGTACAGATGCGGCAAGAACGTCGTCAGATCCCGATGACCCAGATGCAGGCACCGCCCGAGGCGATGGAGGTTGACGGTCAGGGCCACCCGCCGGCCGAGAGTGAAGGCGTAGTCGTGTCACAAGCGATCTCCGACAAGATCCCTCGCAATGCACCCTGCCCGTGCGGCAGTGGCAAGAAGTACAAGCAGTGTCACGGCGCCCCGGGGGCCGCGGCCCTCTAAAGGTTCTACAGGTCGTGTCGGATCCACACCCGGTTCCCCGAATCACCGATGTCGGGGGTCGCGTCTTGACAAGCTTCGGGACGATTGCAATCGCTGCCCGTCTTCTCGTAATAGGTGAAGACCCGGTACTTGTATGACTTCAGGTGTTTGCGCAGCAGGTGCTTGCCGAATCTCACGCGCACCGACCTGTTGTCCGGCCGGCTGAGCGAGACGTTCGCAACGAACTTCGGCGGATCCCCCAACGTGTTGTAGAGCTTCGCCTTGAGTTCACCGTTCTTGACGTTGATGACGAGCAGCCTCTCGGGAGGGCTCGTCCGGTTATCGCCCGGCAACTGGAACTCGATCTGGATGCTGTCGTTGCTGTTGACGTCATCGAGCCCCCACGACTCCTGAGTCGTGATCGTGTGCTCGAGCTTGTTCCGCCCAAAGGCGAAGTGGTGCCCATGCGCCACAGATGCGATATCGAGGACACCCGGGCTGTCGTCAGGATCGCTCTTTTCGCCGGTGTCCGCGAAAGCAGGCACGGCGAGCAACACGGTCATCGCCAGGACTCCAACCAGCCGTGATCTCACGCCCATCACACTAAGCCTCCCCCCTGTAAGCCCCCAGAATCTTCCGGACAAATCCGGACATTGCCACAGAGAGTGGTTTGACAACTACGAAGGGTGGGCATCTACGAACTAGTTAAAACGAACCAACCCATGAACGACTAGGAGGACGAAGATGCAGAAGCGAGGCTTTTCGGTACTGACGCTGCTGGCGGCGCTGTTCGCGCTGTTCGCATTCACGGTTGCCCCGGCCTTCGCCGGTGGCGATCACGATGGTGACGGGGACTCGAACTCCTCGACGCATTACAACGAGGACAACGACACCAACGATGGTGGGACCCCGAACAACGTTTCAGACGACGGGGATAACCGTCATCCGTCCGGCAAGGACCGTTCCGTCGAGCACGGCAACTCCGGGAACCAGGGCAAGTCAGAGTCTGACCCCGACGGCGACTCCAACGGTGGAGCGGACAAGCCGAACGGTTCCGGCGGCGTGGATCTTGCCGACCAAGACGGCAACAACGGTTGTGGCAACGACGACGATTTCGAAGACGACAACAACGGCAACTGTGGCGGCCACAAAGACAAGGTCAAGGGTAGCCACGAAGAGTCGGACGATGTCTGTGACGACGACGAGTCCATGAGCTCGCAAGGCAACTCCGAGCACGGCAACTCCGACGAGACCTGTGGTGACGAGGTCAAGGGTACCGACGACCACGTTTGTGACGACGACGACACCATGGCCGCAGGCGAGACCTGTGGCGATGACGAGGTCAAGTCCGACCACGAGGTCTGTGACGACGACGACACCATGGCCGCAGGCGAGACCTGTGGCGACGACGAGGTCAAGTCCGACAACGAGGCCATCTGCGAGAAGGTCATGGCTGCCGACCAGGACGAGTGCAACGACGTCCTCGGCACGATCATCCACAGGGGCTCGGGTGACAGCGTTCTCGGCTCGACCCTGAACAGGGGCCCGTCGGTCGCTGCTGCTGGAGCAACGGCAGGCGCGGCGCTGCCCTTCACGGGCATGGGCGTGATCCCGTTCATCCTGATCGCCCTCATCCTTGTTGCAGCGGGTCTGTACCTCGCTCGCCGCGGCGGCTCGAGGGTCTAAGTACGACCCACTAGCTCTAAAAGAAGGGCGGTGTGAAGGGGCCTTCGGGCCCCTTCTTCGCGTCTATAACCTTGCGATGGTGAACACCGCCTCCAACCATCCGATCGAGATCGAGTCCGTGTCCTTGGACCGTGCGGGCCGTCCAGTGCTCCATGAGGTTTCGGCACGCTTCGCTCGAGGTGGGGTCACCGCGATCGTGGGTCCCTCGGGCGCGGGGAAGACGAGTCTCCTCCGCTGCATCAACCGACTCGAGGAGCCCGACGGGGGACGAGTCTTGTTGGACGGTGAGGACATCCGATCTTTAGATCCGACCGAACTGCGCAAACGGGTGGGGATGATCTTTCAGACACCCGTGCTGTTCGAGGGAGGCGTCCGCGCGAACCTCGCCTACGGCCTCGATGGTGTGCCGGACCACGAGGTCGCATCTGCCCTCGAGTCCGCGGGCCTGTCGGCTTCTTTCCTCGAACGAGAGTCACCAGCGCTGTCGGTGGGCCAAGCGCAACGTGTCTGCATCGCTCGCGCGTTGGTGCGCTCGCCGGAGGCATTGATCCTCGACGAACCCACCTCGGCCCTCGATCTGAAAGCGACCGCTCGCATCGAAGAGCTGCTGGTGTCGCTCGCGCACAACGGACTAACCATCATCGTCGTCACGCACGACCTCCCCCAGGCTCGGCGGATAGCAACCGAAGCCCTGCTGCTAGACGAAGGACGAGTGGTTGCTGCAGGGACACCCGACGAGGTCGCTGCTAACTGGCCCGGGGGAGCGGCATGACAGACGCGAGCGTCATAGGCGTTCTCCTCTCACTGATCCTGGTCGCGGTGGCCTTCGCCGTGTCGATGCGCTTCAGGTTGAAACTCGAATCGGACCTCGCGATCGCGACGGTGAGAGCGATCGTGCAGCTCAGCGTCGTTGCTCTGGTCATCACGTTCGTCTTCGACCACGAGCTGCTCGCGATCGGAGTCGTTCTGTTGATGCTCGGCGCCGCGTCGTGGACGTCAGCAAGGCGTCTGAAGGGGATCCCTCGCGGCCCCCAACTTGCGACCCTCGCGATCGCATCCGGTGCCATCGTCGGCCTTGTCGTCGTGTTTGGTACCGGCGTATTCGACCTCGAGCCCCGTTTCGTGATCCCGATCGCCGGGATGCTGATCGGCAACTGCATGACGGCGGTGTCGGTCGCCGGGGTACGGGTCAAGGAGGAGTTGACCGACAAGACCCTCGAGGTCGAAGCCAGGCTGGCGCTGGGTGTGCGTGCTCGCGATGCCCTCACGCCCTACATCCGACGCGCCACGACGACGGCCTTGATCCCCATCATCGACACGACCAAGACGGTCGGGCTGATCACTCTGCCCGGCGCGTTCACCGGCATGCTCCTCGGCGGCGCAACCCCTGCACAAGCAGCGCGCGTGCAATTGATCGTCCTGTTCATGTTGCTCGGCGCGGTTGCGATCGCAGGGATGACCACAACATTGCTCGTCACGCGCATGTTCGTGGGGCCGGGCGAAAGGATCGTGATCCCGACCGAAAGGTAGGCTTGCGAATCATGGAAGACCTGAAGATCCGCTTGGACTCGATCGACGCCAAGCTCGCACGTATCAAGGAGTACCTTTGACGTCGATGAAAAATCGACGCGCTTAGAGGAGCTCAAGGCTCTCTCCGCGGCCCCCGATTTCTGGAACGACTCAACCTCTGCACAGAAGACGATGTCCGAGCTGTCCAAGCTGTCGGAAGACGTCACGACCTATGAACGAGCTGCCCGCCGCGCCGGCGACGCGCGCGTGCTCTGGGAGCTCGGCTCCGCCGAAGATGACGAAGCAACCCTTGCGGAGGCCCTGAAGGAGCTCGAAACCCTCGAGGCGGAACTCTCCAAGCTCGAGGTCACCGCGCTGCTCGGCGGGGAGTTCGACGACAATCCCGCGATCCTTGAGGTGCACGGGGGCGAGGGCGGAACCGATTCGCAGGACTGGGCCGAGATGCTTCTCCGGATGTACGAGCGATGGGCCGAACGCCGGGGCTTCAAGGTCGAGCTCGTCTCGGTCACGGCCGGTGACGAAGCCGGGATCAAGAGCGCAACGGTGACGGTCGATGGTCGCTATGCATACGGACTGCTGGCCGCCGAGCGTGGTGTGCACCGCTTGGTGCGCATCTCGCCGTTCGATCAGGCGAAACGCCGGCACACTTCGTTCGCCTCGGTAGACGTGACCCCCGAGGTCGAGGAAACGGAAGAGGTCGACATCAATCCCGACGACCTACGGATCGACACCTACCGCTCGTCGGGGGCCGGGGGACAGCACGTCAACGTGACCGATTCCGCGGTTCGCATCACACATCTCCCGAGCGGCATCGTCGTCTCATGTCAGAACGAGCGCAGCCAGATGCAGAATCGTGCCGTTGCGATGCGCATCCTCAAGTCCCGCCTCCTGGCCCGGATGCGAGAGGAACGTGAGGCCGAGATGGAGGCCCTACGGGGCGAGAAGCGGGAGATCGGCTTCGGATCCCAGATCCGGTCCTACGTGCTGCACCCGTATCAGATGGTCAAGGATCACCGGACGGACGTAGAGGTAGGTAACGTTCAGGGGGTGCTCGACGGCGACATCGACCGCTTCATCGAGGCTGAACTGAAGAGGAAGGCTGTGCCATCATGAGTGAGATGACCGAGACACCCGAGGTGGTCCGGCGCGTCGAAGACGCAACTCTGGCCCAGATGCGAGACGTAGATATCGATGATGTCTACAAGCAGATGGACTGGCTCCTCGATTCGCGGCCCACGCCGATCGATCTCTACCACCGCTGGGAGAACCAGAACTGGTCGACCCAGGACCTCGATTTCTCCGAGGATGCGACGCACTGGAAGAGTCTCGAAGGCCCGTTCGAAGGCATCCGCACCGAACTCCAACGGTCGTTCACCCTTTTCTTCGTCGGCGAGCAAGCGGTGACCGACACCTTGTCGCCCCTGGTGCACGGCGCGCCGGACGAGGGCTCGCGCATCTTCCTTTCGACCCAACTGGTGGACGAGGCCCGACACACGATCTTCTTCTCGCGGTTCTTCGACGAGGTCATCGGCATCTCGGGTGGGCTCACCGAAGCGTTGTCCGTGCTGCGTGACAAGACGGTCGGCGGCTTCCGCACGCTGTTCGACGAGGATCTTGTCAACGCGACCGAAGCGGTGCGCGAGAACCCACACGATTACGGCGCATGGGTCGAGGGCATCACCGTGTACCACTTGATCGTCGAAGGGATGCTCGCCCTTACCGGGCAGAAATTCCTGCTCGGCATCTTGCGCGAGATGCAGATCCTGCCCGGCTTCTACGCGGGGTTCACCGCGGTTGCTCGTGACGAGTCTCGCCACGTGAACTACGGCGTACGCGCCATCATGGAGGCCGGCCTCAAGGACCCCGCGCACCTCGAACGGGTCGAGGCAACCATCCGCCGGCTGCTGCCGCAGGCGTGCCGGATCGTTGCTGCGCCCGACCGGAAGTTCGCGATCTCCCCTGCGGATACGCCCGAGAACCTTCGCATCAGTCCCTATGAGGTAAGGGCTTTCTCCCTGACTTCATTGACTAAGCGCTTGCGGGTCGCCGGGCTGTCCAAAGAGGTCTGTGACGACATCACCAAGGTGGGCCTCGAGTATTACGACGCCGCCTGGGCCGAATATGAGGACGTCCACGGGGTCGAGCACCCCAGGCGCTTCTACGACCAGCTAGCCACTGCCTAACCCTCCGGCCCGGTACCCTGCTCCCTAGATGATCAAGACGGTCGAGGTAAAGAAGGAATACAAGGGCGGGTCTAAGGCCCTTGATGGGCTCTCCATCGACATCGAGAAGGGGGAGTTCGTCTTCGTCGTGGGCCCCTCCGGGTCGGGGAAGTCAACCTTCCTGAAGCTCCTGACCAAGGAAGAGGAGCCCACTTCCGGCGAGGTGTTCGTGGCGGGCAAGAACCTCTCGAGCCTGCCCAAATGGCGGGTTCCCTACCTCCGACGCAACGTGGGATGCGTCTTCCAGGACTTCAAGCTCCTGCCGAGCAAGACCGTGTTCGAGAACGTCGCCTTTGGCCTCGAGGTCATCGGCCGCCCCAAGAACGTCGTCCACCGCCAGGTCCCTCAGATCCTGGAACTGGTGGGTCTCGGCGAGAAGCTCGACCGCTTCCCCGACGAGCTCTCCGGCGGTGAGCAACAGCGTGTCTCGATCGCCCGCGCGTTCGTCAACCGTCCCCTCATCCTGATCGCCGACGAGCCGACAGGTAACCTCGACCCGGCAACCTCGGTCGGGATCATGCGTTTGCTCGATCGCATCAACCGCACCGGCACGACCATCGTCATGGCGACCCACGATCACGCGATCGTGGACTCGATGCGCCGCCGCGTTGTCGAGCTCGAATCCGGGCAGGTCGTCCGAGACCAGTCACGCGGTATCTACGGCGTGGGCACCTGATCATGCGCCTTCGATACTTCCTGTCCGAGACGTTCACGAACCTCCGGCGCAATCTCCTCATGTCGATCGCGGCGGTCAGCACCGTCGCTATCTCGTTGCTGCTGCTTGGGGGAGTGCAGATCCTCGGCATGGTCGTTGGCAACATGACGAGGTCGTGGGAGGCCAAAGTCGAGGTCTCGGTCTTCCTCCTCAACGACATCACCGAGGGCGAGCAACAGGCCCTGGTCAACCAACTCACGAACCTCGACGAGGTCACCGACGTCACCCTCGTCACCAAGGAACAGGCCTATGAAGAGTTCAAAACCGAGTGGGCCGACCAACCCGAGTTCTACGAGAGCCTCCCTAAGGACGCTCTCCCAGCGTCACTCCGCGTGAAGCTCACCGATGCGAAGTATTCCGAGGGTGTTGCAACCTTGGTTAATGGCGCGCCCGGTGTCGACGAAGCCCGGTTCGGTGGTGACATCATCCGCAGGCTGTTGAAGGTCAACTCTCTATTGCGAACGATCACCTTCGTGATGTCGATCGTGTTGATGATCGCGTCGGCAGCCCTGATCGCGAACACGATCCGTGTAGCTATCTATGCGCGACGTGACGAGATCGGGATCATGAAGCTCGTCGGTGCAACGAACTGGTTCATCCGAGTGCCGTTCATGATGGAAGGTGTGTTCGCGGCCCTCGTGGGCGCGCTGGTGGCCGGCGTCATCGTCGTTCTTGCGAACCTCTTGCTGTTCTCGCGCATGGGCCGGGCCCTCCCATTCCTCGCCTCGGTGTTCAGCTTCTCGACCGGCGAGATCGCCTCGGTCCTGCTGGTCCTTGCCGGAGTTGGAGCGGTCGTGGGCCTCGTCGGCTCCTCCATGGCCCTCCGCCGCTTCCTCGAGGTCTGATTTTCTCCGCCCTTAGCGGGCGCTGCGCCTAAAGACCCACCCTCCGAGCGCCGAACACCTAGAAGGGCGCGTTTGACCGTTTCGCCCCTGTTAGTGGTGTTGTTAATGTTGCTCCTGTTAACTAGGATGAAGGATATGACCGCTTTGGGGAGGCTTACACGCCGCGGCGCATCGCTGCCGCTGGCGCTTCTCGCGGTCGCCTCACTGGCGCTTCCGGCTCTCGCCGCCCCGACCCTCGACGAACTCCGCGACCGCAAGGCTCGCGAGGCCGAGATCGCGGCCCGGCTCGATGCGAAGGGCGACACGATCTCGGAGAAGGTTGCCGCTCTCGATGCCATGCGGGCCCAGGCCGAAGCGAAGGTCAACCAAGTGAAAGAGCGCCTGAAAGAGATCGACCAGAACATCGAGCAGAAGAAAGACCAGCTGACCGTCGCCCAGAAACGCATGGCGGTACTTACCTCCGAGCTAACTGACATCCTCGGCGACCTTGGTGCGCGCACCGATGTGTTCGTCGATCGCGCTGTCGCCGCGTACAAGGCGGGGCCGACGGCATACGTCGAGGGGGTTCTCTCCGGGTCCAACTTCAACGACGTGATGGACCGCTACACCTACTACCAGGCGGCTCTCGATGCAGATTCAACCCTGATCGACGAGATCGAGGTCCTGAGGGATGGCGTCGAGGAGAGGCGGATCGAGGTCGAACAACGTGAGGCCGAGATCGCCGAAGCCAAGCTAACCCTCATGTCGGATCGGGCCGAGGCCCAGGTCCTCCACGACCAACGAGCGGCGGTTCTCGCCGAACGCAAGGCGATCGTCGACGAGAAGCAGTCCCTGCTGGCGCAGGTCCGGGGTAAGCAGGCGGTCCACGAGGCCGAGGTCGCAGCGATCGATCAAGACATCGCCGAGCAGACCGCGATCATCGCCAACGCCGGGTCCGCCTCGGGCGGGCAGTTCCCGAGCGGTGGCGGCCAGCTGCTGTGGCCCGCGGCAGGCCCGGTCACCTCTCCGTTCGGTTACAGGACGCACCCGATCTTCGGCGATACCCGCCTCCACACCGGTATCGATATCGGAGCGCCTTACGGGGCCCCGGTTATCGCCGCCGACTCAGGCACGGTGATCTTCGCCGGGGTCATGAGCGGCTACGGCAACGCCATCGTGATCGACCATGGCGGGGGCCTGGCCACGACCTACAACCACCTCTCCTCATTCACGGTGGCCTCAGGACAAGGGGTCGCACGCGGCTCCCAGATCGGCAACGTGGGGTGCTCGGGGTACTGCACGGGCCCGCACCTGCACTTCGAGGTCCGGGTCGACGGAACCCCCGTGAACCCGATGCCCTACCTGGAGTAGTAGCTCCGGGTTTGACCCAGCGACCCCGTACCCTGTAGGGCATGGAGCCCTGGCAGAAGGTCACTATCGCCATACTTTCCGCGATAACGGTCGTCTTCGCCGCGTTCTCGGTCGGTTTCACGATGGGCCGCGACGACGGGACCGTGCGGCTCGTGGGTACCAACGGCGAGTCGATCGTTTCGGTCCAAGAGGCCTACAACAAGATCCTTTCGGAAGCGGTCAACCCCCCAACCGCCAAGGCCCTCGTCCGAGGTGCGATCAAAGGCATGGTCGACGTCCTGAAGAAGAACGATGACCCGTATGCGTTGTTCTACACACCACGCGGCTATCGCTCGTTCCAGGAGCTCACGACCGGCAAGTTCTCCGGCATCGGTGTGTGGCTCAAGCAGAAGGGCGACGACCTCGAGATCGTGTCGGTCTTGCCAGACACCCCCGCACAACAGGCGGGGCTCAAACGGGGAGACATCATCCGCTCCATCGACGGAGACCCCGTGGTCGAGATGTCCAGTGACGATGCCGTCTCGTTGATCAAAGGCCCCGAGGGCAGTGAGGTGTCCCTGAACGTCGATCGGCCGGGGGCCGAGGCGGGCATGAGCTTCACATTGACGAGGGCCCAGATCGAGCTTCCTAACCTCATCTCCAAGACGATCGACGAGGACCTCGGCTACGTGCGCCTCTTCGGTTTCGCTCGTGGCGCGGGGCGCCAGATCCACGACGAGATCCAGAGCATGGTGGACGACGGGATCAAGGGCATCGTGCTCGACCTTCGGGACAACGGCGGCGGTCTCTTCCAAGAAGCGGTTGGGGTTGCGAGCACATTCATCGAGGACGGCGAGATCGTGACCTATAGCGAACGGTCGAAAGATGATGTCGTTTACGACGCGCAGGGTGACGCGTTCGAAGATCTGCCACTGGTCGTACTCGTCAACGAGGGGACCGCGAGCGCGTCCGAGATCGTCGCCGGCGCGTTGCAGGATCGCGAACGCGCGATGATCATCGGCACCACGACGTACGGCAAGGGTTCCGTTCAAGAGGTCGTTCCCTTGACCGACTCCTCTGCTCTCAAGCTGACGATCGCTGCGTACCTCACGCCGGATGGTCACGACATCAACGGTCAGGGCATCGACCCCGATGTCGAGGTCGACGCGGTCTCCTCGGTTCAGCGAGCCCGTGCGGTCGAGATCCTGAAAGGCATCGTGATCTCGACGACCGGGTCTCAGGGCTGACCCACTCGCGTCTTGGCTAAAGAAGGATCGGATGGCACCAAGCTCATCGCGCAGAACAAGAAGGCGCGCCACAACTATCTGATCGAAGACACGGTCGAAGCGGGATTGGCCTTGGTCGGCACCGAGGTGAAGTCATGCCGTGAAGGCAAGGTCAATCTCGCCGACGCGTACGCATCCGTGCGTGACGGCGAGGCATGGCTGCTGCAATGCCACATCAGTCCCTACTCACATGGCAATCGTGAGAACCACGAACCGATGCGGCCGCGCAAACTGCTATTGAAGCAACACGAGATCGTTCAGCTGCAGGAGAAGGTTGCGCAGGACGGCCGTACCTTGGTGCCCTTGAGGCTCTATTTCAAGCACGGCCTCGCAAAGGCCGAGATCGCCATCGCAAGGGGCAAGCAGACCCACGACAAGCGCCAGGCCGAGGCTCAGCGCGACGCCGAGCGCTCGATGCGACGCGAGCTGGGGCGCAGGCGCTAGGGGGCTGTTTCTTAGGCCAGGCAGGCCTCCGGGAGATTGCGTAGAGACACCCCCTGGGTCCCGTTGTTCCATGGCAGGGACGAAATCAAAAGGAGACCCGGATGACCCGTTCCAAACTGTTCGCATCGTTGGCCGTAGTTGCTCTGATCGGTGGCGCTCTAGCCGCCCCCGCCCTAGCCCGTGGTGATCACGAGAAGGGTGGCAACGGCCACGAGAAGAAGGCCCATCCCGCCCAGACTCGGATGCGTTTCAAGCTCGAAGATCACTCGATCGTCCTCGGCGAGGCAGCGATGGGCGATGTGTCGCTCCAGACCCGAACCGGCAAAGAGTGGGCCCCGCTCGCAGGAGCGACCCTCGCCATCGTCATGGACGGTGGTGACTGTGCTTCGCTCATCACCGATGCCGACGGCAAGGCGATGGTGGTCTGCACCCCGATGGCCGACGGCGAGTATCAGGTGAAGGTCAGCTATGCGGGCGACGACACCCACAGGAAGGCACAACGAGCCCAAGGCTTCACCGTCGGAGCAACCGATGATGGTGACGACGACGATGAAGACGAGCCCGGCGTGATGCCGAGCCCAAGCCCAACGATGTAACCGAATCATCTGAACCAAGTTGTACGGCGGGTCCGGAGGAGAGAAGGGCGCCCTTAGGGGCGCCCTTCCTCGCGGACGGAAGCAAGTGACTCACACTGTCGTTACTCTGTTCTGGCACATTGAAAAGAAGGTCATATCTGGGGCTGAACTGGTATCGACCCTGATTCGACCGAGGTGAGAGAAGCGAGCCGAGGACTCCTGGTATCCCTCGCAAATCATCCAGGAACACCAATAAATGCCGCTGCGTAAAGCACGGTTGCAACCCCTATAGCGGTTGCCGCCGGCCCGGAGATCGCCTGCGCCTCCGGGGTCCGGCGTCGCCTAGCAGGCTTACCGGTCCGAGTGTGCTCAGGGCAAAGACCGGGACACTTAACTTGAGCTAGGTGCCGGTCGCCGCTGTCCGTAGGCCGGCCGGCTCCGAAAACTGACTGCGGACTACGCTCGTAGAAGACTCACGTCGGGGTCGGGGGACCCGGGTTCGATTCCCGGCAGCTCCACTAGTTTCCTGGATACAGGACCGTCTTGGCGAACTTCGTTACTCCCGCGCCGTCGGTTAGGCGAACGACGTAGAAGCCGCTGTTGCCGTCGCTGTACCAGATGTCGCCCGTCGCTTCGTCGTACGCGGGCGCCGACATCGCGAACGCGCCGATCTTCGTGGGATACATGCTTTCCCCCGCGATCAGCGGGTTGTTGAAGTACGCGATCTCGCGAGGCTTCGCGGGGTTCCGGATGTCGAAGACACGGAGCCCGGACATGATGAAGCTGCACGCGACTATGTACGGGTCGACACGGCTTGGTAGCGAGCAGTAGTGCCCCTGATAGCCCTGGAACACCTGATCGTCGCCGGGGTCCTCTGTCTGGTCGCCTTTGTTCACCTCGAGCCGCATGTTCGAGACGACGGTTGGCTTGGCCTCGTTCTCGATATCGATGATCCGTGCCGCGCCGATGTTCGCGCCCGAGCCGAACTCGTCGGTTTCGAGCAGGTACTCGTGTCCGTGAAGAACGAACGGTGTGGAGTTCTGTGGCGTGCTGACCTGGGGCCAGGTCAAGCGGCTGACGATCGAGACCGTCGGGTTCGGGACCCGTTTCTGAATCTCGCTAACGTCGAGGATCGTTAGCCCGCTGAAGTCGCTCGCGTCATCGAACGCGGCCTCTGCCATGTAGAGACGGTTGCCGTCATTGCTGATCGAGACCCCGTGTGGTTGGTAGTCGGCCGTGGTCCACAACATCACTGGGACCTTCGGGTCGGTGAGATCCACGGCCGTAAGGGTGTGCGCGTACAACGATGCAACGTAGAAGGTCTTGCCGTCAGGGGAGAAACCGCCCTCGTGTCCGAGGATGCCCATCGGCGTTGACGACTGGAGCGCGGGATGCAGACAGTCTTGCGATACGTCGAAGACATCGACGAAGCCTGGGTTCCACGTCGGGTACCCCATGTCGGCGACCAGCAGGCCCCGTTTGGTGTTCAAGCGCACCGACTCGTGCGGCGACTGCATCGCCGGCGTCCGCAGGACATCGGTTAGCACCGGCTTGGCTGGGTCGTTCATGTCCATCACGTACACGCCGGGACCTTCCGCACCCTGGCTCGGGATGTTGTGCGGCCACAGCAGGGTCGAGTCCCAGTACGCACATTCGTTTCCGGCCTTGTCGACGTAACGCTCGACGCGATAGCCGCCGGAGTTGCCGTATTTCGAGATCATGCGGGCGTTGCAGAAGTAGCCCTTCTCTGCTCTCCCCGAGTCGTAGTCGGCTTTCGGCGCCTTGCCTTGAACCTTCTCGGGCATCGATCCTTCATCGCACGCGGTCCCAGGGGTGGGACCCGCGTCGGGCTTCGTTGAGCTCATGAACCGATGCATCGCGTGGGTGTGATGGCCGGCAGGGCCACCGACCGCCATCACGTGCTTGTGACTGACCGCTGCTGTGACGACCGTATCCATCACCGAGGGCGAGGCGGCCCCCGCACTGCCCGAGATGGCTGCGCCGATCATGATGACGGACAGGGCGGTAGCGGTAGCTACGCGCGAGAACCGGTACGGATCTGGCATCGAGGCCTCCTGAGAGCAGCGACTACTGAGTACTGAGACGCGCTGAAGCCAGATTCCTACCCAGGAGCCCCAGAACCATTCTTGGACTCACGGCGTCTCCTCTATGACCAAGGAGGCGGCCATGGGCCATCTACGCACGACGTTCCTGATCTGTATCGCGGCACTCTTCGTCGTTAGCTGTGGGTCGCCGGAGATCCAGGCGGCAGGCGATGACCTGCTCTTCATCTCGGCGCGAGGCGGCGGCGTCGCGGTCATCACTCCAGGCGGCAGCGGCCCCGATTTCCTTGCTCGGAATTCGACTCCATCGAGCAACTGGAAGACCGTCGTCAAGAGCTACTGGCGCGGGAACACGACCAAGCTGGTCGCCCTGGACCCGGCCACCGGTCTGCATCGGTGGGAGGCGGTAGTCGGCGAGTCCCAACGCGTGAAGATCGTCTCGGGTAACGGGACTTTGGTTGCAACCAGTCCGTGGGATGAGCGCGGACACCTCCGGGGTCGTGCGCGCACGACGTTGACCGTTGCCGGCAGCGCCCGGCCAGAGCCGCAGCGCTACGAACTCGAGGGCAACTTCGAACCGGAGGCATTCTCGACCGACGGTGGCAGCCTCTTCGTTGTTAGTTACCTACCCGCGCGCAAACCGGTCAACTACCAAGTGAGACGTCTCGACCTCACCACCGGCGAAGTGACAGGCGTCTACACCCCGGATGCCCACCTGCAGCAGTCGATGGGCGGAACGGCTCGCATTCAGGCTGCAAGCCCGGATGGGACGCGGCTCTACACCCTCTACACGTTGCAGGGGACCAAGGACGCCGAAGCCCGCGCGTTCATCCATGTCCTCGACCTCGACGAGAAATGGGCTCATTGCATCGAGCTGCCGACGGGGTTCGAAGCGTCGGACCTGGAGACGGCCGCGATCACGGTGTCCAAGGACGGCAAGCACGCGTACTTGGCGGATTCCAGGACCGAGGCCTTGGTCGAGATCGACACGGACAAGTTAGTTGTGTCGAGAACGGGAACCGTCGAACTCGATAGTGCCGGCGCGACCCACATGGTCGCCTCGCAGGACGGGATCCTCTACGCCGCTAGTGGCGTCGATGTGGTCGCGATCGACCTAGCGACGCTCGGCGAGAAGAACGCGTGGCAGATGTTCTCCGACATCGCCGGCCTGCAGGTCGGTCGGGATCCGAGCCAACTCTTCATCGGGGTTAACGACCGGATCATCGTTCTCGATGTCGAGACGGGGTTGCGACTCGATTCGATCGATCCCGAAGGGATCAGGAGGATCGGCCAGTTCGGCGAGGTCCAGCCCCCGATCGCAGAAGAAGAGGAGTCGTTCACCTGCGCCTGCTGACCCGGTAAGCGAGGCAACCTCCTGGGGGGTTCGTGCGTCTGACCATCAAAGACCCCCACAGGAGGTAAGACGTGAACATGACCAAGATGGCCGGACTAGCGCTGGTGGCCGTCCTCGCGCTGAGCGCGTGCGGGGATTCGACCGAGATCCTTACGGGGGCGTCCCCTGCCGAGACGCCGTCGCCCGAGGTGACAGTCGTGGAAACACCCACCGAAACATCGGCCCCCGTGCCGGCCGACGACTGCACCCTGGAATCGGAAGAGAGCTACCAGGGTCGGGCCCTGATCAGCGTGTTCGAGCCCTGCACCGGTGAGGTGGTCTCGAGTCCGGTGACGATCGCAGGCGAGGCCAACGTCTTCGAGGCCACCGTTAGCTTCCGTGTCCTCGACGAGAACGGCACCGAGATAGCGACCGGTTTCACCACCGCAGACTGCGGCACCGGGTGCTGGGGCAACTACACGGGAGAGGTGAAGTTCACCGTCGACCACGAGCAACCCGGGATGATCGAAGTGTTTGAGAGTTCGGCCAAGGATGGCTCTGATGTCAACAAGATCTCGATCCCGGTGACGCTGACGCCTTAGCTAATTGTTCGATTGCATCCGTGCGACGACGGTGTCGTCGATGGGGAAGCGCAGAACGAACGCGATCTCGCCGTTGTGTGGCTCTGCCGCGACCTTGCCATTGATCGCGTCTGCCAAGCGGGCCGCGATGTAGAGCCCGAGTCCGACACCGCTCGTTTCCGTATCCACACCTCGCTGGAAGGGCTGAAATATCTCCGAGGCATCGAGGTTGGTCGGGAGAGACCCTTGGTTGGCGACGGCGATCTCGGCGATCCCATCGTCGACCTTGGTGTTGACGCGGATCGGCGTGCCGTCGGCCGAGTGTTTGAAGGCATTCTCGAGGAACACGCCGAGGATCTCGTAAACGGCGAGATCGTCTGTTTCGACGATCTGCTCCGGGACGGGTCCGACCTCGAGACGCGTTGCATCGAAACCGCGAACCACCCGTTCGATCAGATCGGGAAGGTTCACCTCTTTGGTCATGCCGGCGAGCTCCGCGCGCGCACCTTGTAGCAAGCGATCGATCAGGTCCTTCAGCTCGCGGCCCCGTTCGTAGGCCGAAGACAGCATCTCTTCGCGCAGATGTTCGGACAGTGCCTTGTGGTGTTTCTCGATGGTGCGCAACGTTCCCATGATGACCGTCAGCGGTGTCTTGAGTTCGTGCGATGCCATCGCGAAGAACATGTCCTTGGAGTGTTGGGCTTCGCGCAAGCGTTCGACCGTCCGAGCGTCGGTCAGTGCAAGACTCGCGTGCTCAGCGAACGCCAGCAACGTTTCTTGCTCGATCGGGCTGTAAACGCGGTTCTCGACGTACGACGCGACGACGAGGCTTCCGGCGAGCTCGCCGTATTCGTAGACGGGCGCAGCCATCGCTGCTTGCAAACCTTCGTCGGCCAAGGCCTGGAAGCGCTGCGGATCGGTCTGGTAGTTGTTGACGATCACCAAGCGGTTCTCTTTGATGGCGAGGCCCCCGGCACCTTCTCCGACCGGAGCTCTTTCGAGCACCTTGGACACATCGGCGCTCAATCCGCTGTTGGACCGAAGGACCATCCAGTCGTGGTCGGCGGGGTCGAGGAGTCGGAGGCCAACGACCTCGTCACCGAGGAGCTCGCCCGCTCCGGCCGTGATGGCGTCGAGCACCTCCTGCAATGGGGCGCGGTGGGAGATCGAACGTTGGATCCTCGTGAGCTTGCGCAGCAGCTCGTTGCGCTCGACGAGGGTGGCTAGCAGCCGGTTCGTCAGCTCTTCCTCGGGCACGCCGTCGACCTCGATGCCCAGACGGGCAGCGATAGCGCGGGGATCGAGGTCCGCCATAGGTCTTGGATTGTCACCCATCGTCTAGACATCGGCCATGGCCTGGGAGGATTGAGCCGATATGGAAGCCCACGTACACCCCAGCAGTACGAGCGAGGTGCGCCTGACCTCGTATTCCCACGCCGGAGGGTGCGGGTGCAAGCTCTCGCCCGTCGAACTGGCCGAGGTCATGAAACACGTCGCGAGTCGGTCCGGTGACCCTTCAGTGTTGGTCGGTCTCGACGATCCCGACGATGCGGGCGTCTATCGGGTCGGCCCCGACCTTGCCATTGTGCAAACGGTCGATTTCTTCACGCCGATAGTCGATGACCCCTTCGACTGGGGCCGCATCGCGGCCACCAACGCCTTGTCCGACGTGTACGCGATGGGGGGCCGACCGGTCACCGCTTTGAACCTCGTGGGGTGGCCACGCGAGCTTCCGTTCGAGCTTCTCGGCCGGGTCCTCGAGGGCTCGGCGACGGTGTGCGCAGATGCCGGCGTGACCGTCATCGGCGGGCACTCGATCGATGATCCCGAACCGAAGTTCGGCCTCGCCGTAACCGGGCTCGTCGATCCGGACGCGATCGTGCGATCGCGTGGAGCCAAGCCCGGCGACCTATTGATCATGACGAAACCGTTAGGGATGGGCATCATCGCAAGCGGGATCAAAGAGGGCCAGACGAGCGAGGCGACCGCGGCCGAAGCGATACGCGTCATGACCACTTTGAACAGCGGTGCGTCTGCCGCGATGACGACGGTTGGAGTCAGCGCGGCAACAGATATCACCGGGTTCGGATTGATGGGCCACCTCATCGAGATGCTCGACGATCACCTTTCGGCCGAGCTCGACTTCGACACGATCCCCGTGCTTCTTGAAGCGATAGACCTCGTGCGTTCTGGGATCCTTCCCGGCGGTAGCAAGCGGAACCAAGAAGCGATGGGCGCACAGGTAGAGACGCCGGCGCTCGACGATGCACGCAGAGCGTTGCTGTTCGATGCGCAAACCTCGGGTGGCCTGCTGATCGCCGTGGCTCCCGATAAAGCGCAAGCCCTCCACACCGCACTAGCGGACAACAACGTCACTGCGGCCGCGACCATCGGGCGGGTCGTGGATGGTGACGGCAACGTGGTCGTGACACTCGGATGACAGATGGATTGCGCATGGCACGTTCGCTGGCAGACGAGATGGTCGCTCATCTGAATGAGGAGCGGCCGAACGAGGGCTGTGGTCTCGTCGCAGGCAAGGGCGGGGCCGTTTCGAAGGTGATCAAGATGTCCAACGCGATGGGCAGTCCGATGCGCTACTCCTTGGACCCACAGGAGCAGTTTGCCGCCTACCGGTTGATCGAAGACGAAGGCCTCGAGCTCGCCGGTGTCTTCCATTCGCACACCCACACCGAAGCTTTTCCATCACCTACCGATGTGCGGTTGGCGAGCGAAGACGTTCCCTACATCATCGTTTCACTTGCTCATGAACCGGCAGACATCAAGGCGTTCCGGATCGTGAAACTCAACTGGGATGACTCCGAGGGCGAGATCGTGGAAGTCCCCGTCGCTATCGAGGGTTGACTACGATGTACCTGCAGCCCGCTAAGGAGGCGATGTGGCAGTAGAGGTCCGGATCCCCACCGTATTCAGGAAGTTCACGGGTAATGAGGCCGTCGTCGAGGTGGACGAGGGCACTATCGCCGATGTCTTCGATCAGCTCGAGGCTCGTCACCCCGGGTTCAAAGAACAATTGATGACGAGCGAAGGCGAGCTGCACCGCTTCGTGAACGTCTACGTCAACGATGAGGATGCTCGCTATCTCGAGAAGCTAGACACGAAGGTGTCCGAGGGCGACACGGTTTCGCTGCTCCCATCGGTGGCCGGCGGCTCTCACTAGTCCTCGCATGAAGTACTCCTCGATCCTCGATGCGGTGGGAAACACACCGTTGGTCGAGGTTCCTCACCTCTGTCCCGTCGACGGCGTGCGGATGTGGGTGAAACTCGAAGGCCAGAACCCCACCGGGTCGGTCAAGGACCGGATCGCTATCGCCCTGGTCGAGGCGGGCGAGGCCTCCGGCGATCTCACGCCCGACAAGATCATCCTCGAGCCCACCTCCGGTAACACTGGGATCGCGTTGGCGATGGTCGCCAGTACGCGCGGGTACCGCTTCACTGCGGTGATGCCCGACAACGCAAGCGCGGAACGGGTGCAGCTCTTGACCGCGTTCGGCGCGGAGATCATCTTCTCCGAAGGTGCCAAGGGAACGAACGGTTCCGTAGCGATGGCACTAGAGCTGGCGAAGGATCCGAAGTACCACATGCCATTTCAGTACGGCAACACGGCGAACATCGACGCGCACTACAAGGGCACCGGGCAAGAGATCGTTGACGACCTACCGGAGGTGAAGGCGTTCGTCGCCGGCCTCGGAACGGGTGGGACCTTGATGGGCGTCGGTAAACGATTGAAGGAACACAACCCAGATGTCCGGATCGTTGCTGCCGAGCCGAAACTCGGCGAGCTCGTGTACGGATTGCGGTCACTGGAGGACGGCTACATCCCTCCGATCTTCGACCCCGATGCGATCGACGGAAAAGTGATGGTGAGCGCGCGCGATTCCATCCTGTGGACGCGCGAACTGTTGCGGAAGGAAGGCATCTTTGCCGGCATCTCTGCAGGCGCGGTCATCTGGGTCGCGCAACGGGTCGCCGAACGTCTCGCGGAAGATGGCGGTGGCGACATCGCTTGCTTGTTGCCGGACGGTGGATGGAAGTACATGTCGACCGAGGCGTGGACCCAAGACATCGATACCGCCGAGAGCCAGGTCGAAGAGGTGCTGTGGTGGTAGCGGACAGAGCAGCCTTGCCGATCGGGATGTTCGATTCTGGTGTTGGCGGACTCACGGTGGCGCGCGCGGTCATGGACCTCTTGCCGAATGAAGACCTGATCTATTTCGGAGACACCGCGCGTTGCCCCTATGGCCCGCGGCCCCAGCAAGAGGTTCGCAAGTTCGCCCTCGAGATCATGGATTCCCTCGTCGAGGAGGACGTGAAGCTCCTGGTGATCGCGTGTAATGCGGCGTCCTCCACGGCCTTGAGCGACGCCAGGAACCGTTACGACGTTCCAATCATCGGCGTGATCGAACCGGGAGTGCGTGCCGCTATAGCCGCTACTCGCAACCGCAGGATCGGATTGATCGGGACCGAAGTCACGGTGAAGTCGGGGGCCTACGACGACGCGGTGACCGCCAGCCGTGCGAACGTCACTCTCTTGTCCAAGGCATGCCCCTTGTTTGTCGACTTCGTTGAGCGGGGCGATACGACATCTGACGAGGTGGTCGAGGCGGCCCAGGAGTACCTCGCGCCGTTGAAGATGCAGGACATCGACACCCTGCTCCTGGGCTGCACGCATTACCCTCTGTTGTCCGGGGTGATCCAGTACGTGATGGGGGAGGGAGTCGTGCTCGTGTCGAGCGCCGAAGCAACCGCGACCGAGGTGTTCGCGAAGCTCCGCAACGACGGACTCCTCAACGCGCCCGGGCGCACCGGCCAGCATCGCTTCATCTCCTCGAGTGAGGCCGGGATCTCAACCGAGCTCGGCACGCGTTTCCTCGGTCCCGAGTTCACCGAGGTCGAGCACCGTCCGTGGGACAGCCCATGAGCCTGTCGGTCACGGTTCTAGGTAGTTCGGGACGATTCCAAACCCTGGAACGCGCGTCAGTGGGGTACCTGGTGCAGATGGATGGGCAGAACATCTGGCTAGACGCGGGCGGTGGTACGTGGCTGAACCTGCAGCGCTCGATCGCCTATCGAGATCTGACCGGCGTTCTGCTGACGCACGGGCACCCAGACCACACGATCGATGTGTTGCAGGGCTATCACGCACGTCAGTACGGGCAGGCGGAGCCTCTGCCTCGCATCCCATTGTGGGCACCGCAAGAAACGCTCGACCGATTGAGCTCGTTCGCCAAGGGTGTCGAGGACGCATTCGATCTCAGGGCGATCACTGCGGAAATGGTCTTGGACTTTGGCGGCGCTCACGTCACGTTCGTCGAGATGGCGCATCCCGAGCCGACCCTGGGTGTGCGGATCGAGCACGAAGGGGCCGTGGTCGCCTTCTCCTCGGATACCGGGGCCGCGGCCGACTTCGACGCCTTGGCCGCTGGGGCGGACCTGTTCGTATGCGAAGCGACGTCACAGAACTCGGACGAGGAATGGGATGGGCACCTCCGGGCCTCTCAGGCCGGGGCTATCGCCGCTCGCATCGGCGTCAAGAGGTTGGTGCTTACGCACCTCCCGAACGACCGTGACCTTGCTGTATCGCTCGAGGAAGCGCGTAGCACCGCCGGCGGCATCACCGTCGAGCTCGCCGAGGATGGTTCGAGACTGGAGATCGGATGACTTATCAACGTACCGATGAACGGGGGCCGCGCGACCTGAGACCGGTCGAGTTGCAGCCCGGGTTCATGCCGAACGCCGAAGGCTCGTGCCTCGTCACCATGGGCAACACGAAGGTGATCTGTACGGCAAGTGTTCAAGAAGGTGTGCCGCGGTGGCTCAAAGGCAAAGGGTGGGGATGGGTGACCGCGGAATACTCGATGCTGCCGCGCTCCACCGATTCCCGTGTCGACCGTGAAGTGAATAGAGGGCGCGTCGGGGGCCGGACGCAAGAGATCCAGCGTTTGATCGGCCGTTCGCTACGAGCCGTCACCGACCTCACTGTGATGGGCGAGTGGAGCGTCTTGATCGACTGTGACGTGCTGCAGGCAGATGGTGGCACGCGCACCGCCTCGATAACGGGGGGCTACGTCGCACTGGCGAAAGCCATCGAGTGGATGAAAGCCGAAGGCAAGCTCAAGACCGATCCGATCCACACCGCGGTCGCGGCAGTCAGTGTCGGGATAGTCGAGGACACTCCGATACTGGACCTCAAGTACGACGAGGACTCGAACGCCGGGGTCGACATGAACGTTGTCATGACGGGAACCGGAAAGTTCGTCGAGGTTCAAGGCACGGCCGAGAAGGGCGTCTTCGACCGCGACGAGCTCAACACGCTGATCGACATGGCCGAGAACGGCATCCGAGAGTTGCTCCAGCACCAAGAGAAGGCGTTGGCGGACTGAAAGCGGTATTCGCCTCACGTAACCGGCACAAGACCGAACAGGTCCGCGTGCTGCTCCCAGACGTCGACCTCCTCGACCTCGACGAGATCGCGCCGGGTCTCGAGCTGGCAGAGCCCTACGACACGTTCACCGAGAATGCGCTGGCTAAAGCGCGGGCCGTTGTCCATGTCACCGGACAACCTGCGATCGCGGATGATTCGGGGATCGAGGTCGACGCGCTCGACGGTGCACCGGGCGTGTTCTCAGCGCGCTATGCGGGTGACGCTGCGACCGATGCGGACAACAACGCGAAGCTGGTAGCCGCGCTCGAGGATGTACCGGAGGCCGACCGAACGTGCCGGTATCGATGCGTCGCGGTGGCCGTGTTCCCGGATGGCAGGGAGCTGGTTGCCGAGGGGTCGTGCGAGGGCAGGATCGTCCTAGAGGGCCGCGGGACACTCGGATTCGGGTACGACCCGCACGTGATCCCCGAAGGTGAAACCAGAACGATGGGCGAGATCCCCCTAGAGGAGAAGCTCACGTTCAGTCACCGAGGCCGGGCGTTCCGCTCGCTAGCCGAACAACTTCATCGTGAAGGACCCCATTCGTAGTCAGACATGACATCTTGTCTGCCCACTTCGACCCATCGATCTGGGTGAGTGTTCCGCCCGCTTCTGCAACGATCGGCTCGAGCGCACAGACATCCCAGTCGCGGAGTGAGGTCTCGACCATCACGTGGGCTGCGCCCCGAGCCACCAACATGTGGCCCCAGAAGTCTCCGAATCCTCGACTACGGCCGGATCGGTTGATCAGCCGCTCGAAGAATTCGTCTAACCCTGCAACGCGGAACTGGCTCGCTCCCGCGAACAGGATGGTGGCTTCGGTGAGGTCATGGATGGGGGACACGGAGATCGCCTTGCCGTTCATGCGCGCGCCAAGTCCGATCGCGCCGTCGTAGGTCTCGCCTATAGCCGGCGCGTGCGCGACGCCGACGACCGCGGCGCCGTCTAGCCTGAGGCCTACGAGGGTTGCCCAGATGGGGATCGCGGTCATGAAGTTGTTCGTTCCGTCGATCGGGTCGAGAACCCAGGTTGGGGCTCCATCCTTAGGCGGGCCTCCGCCGGCGGAGGTTAGGCCCTCTTCTTCGCCCAGGATGTTGTGCTCCGGATATGTGCGGGCGAGCCTCAAGCGCATCTGCGCCTCGGTTTTCCAGTCGGCTTCGGTTACCCAGGTTCCGTCGTCCTTCTTCTTTCGCTCTAGGTCCTTGCCGAAGTGATCGTGAGCGATGCGGCCCCCAAGCTCCGCTAGCTCACGTGCGAACCCGAGGTACTCGCCGAGTTCGCTCATTCCGCAGCCGCCCGCGCCGCGGCGATCGTCTTGTTATTGATGACAGGGAGAACCACGAGAGCCATGACGACGAGGACGCCGAACTGCAGGACGAATGGTGACCGCAACCCAAGGGTTCGACCCATGACACCGCCGACCGCTGCTCCGATCGGCATCGAGCCCCACCCCAGCAAGCGGTAGACGCTATTGACCCTTCCGAGCAAGCGGTCCGGGATGATCGCTTGCCGCAAGGAAACGGTGATCACGTTCCACACGACCGATGTGAAGCCGAAGATCGCCGACATCAACGCCACGACGACGGCTGAAGACGTCAGGGCTATCCCGAGCGATGAGCCTGCACCGAGAAGGACCATCGCGATCAAGGTCGTGCCCGGCCCGGCCTTGCTCAACCGGGAAGCCGCCATGCTTCCGATCAAACTGCCGATGGTGCCTGCAGCAAGTAGGACGCCGTATCCAACTTCGTTGAGCCCGAGTATCTCGAGGGCGTAGAGGACGAAGATCGCGAAGCCGGCCATCGAAACGCCGTTCCAGATGCCGAGCATGATCGCCAAGGTCCTGATCAGACGGTGGTTCCATAGCCACTTCAAACCCTCGGCGATGTCCTTCCGAAGCGTCGTCGCTGGGACATCACTGTCCCGGGGCGACTTGAACGAGCCGATCAGCGCGGCGATCAGCAATGCGGATATCAAGAACGACGCAGAATCGAGGAAGAACGGTGCCGATGCGGCGGCCGCGAACAAGAATCCGCCGAGAGGTGGCCCGGCGAACTGGTTGTTGATGATCTCCGCGGCATAGAGGCGGCCGTTCGCACTCTCGAGCTGGTCCTTGCGCACGATCGCAGGAAGGATCGTCTGCGCCGAGTTGTCGAAGATCGTCTCGGAACAACCAAGCATGAAACCGATCACATAGAGAAGGAGGAGTGACTCGTTACCCCACAGGGTCCCGAGCGCCAGCCCAAGCACGAGTAGGAAACGCACCCCGTTCGCGATCGCCATCGCGATCCGCTTGTCCCATCGATCGACCAACGCACCGGCGATCAGTGCGAAAAGGAACCACGGCAACGTCGAGAACAGATCGATCGCCGCGATCTTGGCCGGGTCATGGGTGATCGATGCGCCGAGCAATGGCAAGGCGGTCCATCGCACGCCGTCACCCAGGTTCGAGATAGCCGAAGCCGTCCACAGTTTCCGGTAGTTGGGCCCGAGGGGTTCTCCGAGGCGCGTGAACACCCGTGCGAGACCACGCCGCGGGGGCGGGGCACCTGGTGTCTCGGGGAGTGGCTCGCCGGTAGTGCTCATGGAAGAACGATGCCCCCTCGTTCGGTCGCAACCGTCGCGCCGACCACGCCGGCACCGTTGGGCGTGAACGCTATAGGCAGGGCGGCCCCCGCCAACCATTCCTCGACGCGCGCTTCGTCACCCGCAAGCTGTAACGATCTGAAACCTTCCGGTTGCACGCGATGGTCGGCGGATGACCTACTTGGATGAAGCTCCGGCGGTATCTCCCACTGGATGAAGTAGGGGATCTCGGGATGCTCGTTGGATACCTCGAGACCGGCGAGACGCCAGGACAGTTCGGTGCCGTCGGGTGTGGTTCGGGTCCACGCATCGACCTCTAGTCCAAGCCGAGTTGCTACGGAATCGACGTCATCGGTGCCGACACACCACACCAGGAAGTGATCTCCCTCCGCGACCTGCTGCGATAGCCACCGTCCGAAAGGATGTCCCGCAGCTTCAACGGGATCCACGACACCCGTCAGTTCGAGGTAGGCGGATCCGAGCGGCACGATGCGGTTCCCGGTACCCCGGCCCTCGTGCTTGCCGCCTACGACCGACCCTAGGCCGTGAGCCTCGAGGAGCTCTGACGCGGTTCGATCCATATCTGCCGTGCCGTACATGACGTGGTCGATCCTGAGGTTCTCGGACATCGGTGGACCCTATTGCGGCATGGATCTAGGGATTCAGCTCCCAATCAACGTTGCCTTGGTCGTCCAAAGAGGTGATGCGTAGGAGGCCGTCGCGGCCGAGGTCGTCTGTGACATCGCAATCCATAGTGCTTCCCTCGAGGGATGACACGAGTATCCGCGGGCAGTTGATCGTGATCACGGCATCTACCGACTGGGAGACTTCGGGTGCGAGTGTCTCCTCGACGACGGGGAGGTTGAACACGTCGAGGCTCCAGTCGATATTCCCTTGGTCGTCGTTCTGGACCACCTGCACCGGGAGGGAATTGCCTTCCGTGTCGCTCGCCGTGCACTCGAAAGTGCCCCCCTCCTTTGGCTCGATGTCATTGGGGCACTCGACTACGGCCTCGACATCAAACCTGTCTTGGAGCTGCGCAGATATCTCTTTGTTCAGATCCTCCGCTTTGAGCGTGCTCGCGCTGCAAGCCGTCAAGAGCGCAGCCGCCGCGACTACTACGAGAGCGATCTTCATCCTGAACATGTGAGTGCAATCGAACCACGACACAGTCGAGTGCGGGCGAAGGGATTCGAACCCCCAAGCTCTTTCGAGCACCGGCACCTAAAGCCGGCGTGTATGCCAGATTTCACCACGCCCGCGGGGCCTCATCGTAGGCCTTGTCTCGAGCGAGGCAATGCGACCAAATGTGACTAGTCATATCGGACCCGGCAAAAGGGTCCAAAAGGGGCATCGACCTTCGGCCTTGGGTTCGAAACGATGAGTGCCGATGGTTCCTACGGCGAATACGACTAGCAATTAAGGGGTTGGTACGCATCATCTCTTTCCACGCGTTCAAGAGGGCTGCATGTGTGGCCGCGGCTGCGATCTCGATCGGTTCGGTTCTCATCGCAGTGCCGGCTCACGCCGCGCCGCTGCCGTCGTCCGGATCGTTCGGCCCTGCGATCGACAATGTGAGTTACGACGGGCAGACGAAATGCTCGCCGCAGGCGAAGCCCGGGATGCTTGCGTTCCGTCGCATCGTCATGGCGCATTACCCGAACACCGGTCTCGGTGGCATAAGCCGCGCGTGCAATGTCGGCGGTCAGAGCGAGCACAAAGAAGGCCGCGCGTGGGACTGGGGCGTCAACGCCGCGTACTCGACAGACCGAGCGATCGTCAAAGACATGTTCTCGTGGTTGCTGGCTGAGGATCGCTACGGCAACGACGCCGCGATGGCGAAGCGCTTCGGCATCATGTACGTCATCTGGAACCACAGGATCTGGGGTTCGTGGGGCGGCTGGTCCACCTACTGCGTTCCCAAGCCGCGCGGTTGCGTCGACCCCGAAGACGGAGGTGCGCGCGACCCGCACACGAGCCACGTTCACTTCAGCATGTCGCGTGATGGCGCGCAGATGAGGACAACCTTCTGGAACAGAGACCGGTCCATGCTGGCCGGCGTTGTTTCGCACCCGAACTACGGCTACTGGGAGCTGGGTCGCAACGGTGGAGTCGCATCGTACGGAACGGGTTGGTACGGCTCCAAGTCCGACACGTTCTTGGACAAGCCCGCGGCCGCGATGGCGTCGACCGTAAGTGGTTACGGCTACTGGATCGTGACGAAGGGCGGCAGAGTCTTTCCCTTCGGCGATGCCCGCAACCGCGGACAGTTGACCGACAAGCAGATCGCCGTCGTTGATATCGAGCCCACGCCGTCAGGCAATGGCTATTGGCTGCTGGCCAAGTCGGGCCGCGTGTTCGCTTATGGGGATGCATCCAAGAAGGGTGGCGCGCAAGACAGTGGCGGCACGTTCGCGGGGATGGCGTCGACGCCAACGGGTCTTGGCTACTGGTTGTTCGGGACGAACGGCAACGTTGTCGCATACGGCGATGCCACCGACCTGGGCGGTCTGGCGAATGACAACCTCACTGCACCGGTGATCGCCGGCGACAACTTCGGAGCTTCCGGTTACTGGCTAGCCACGGCTAACGGGCGAGTGGCGGCGTTCGGAGATGCCCCCGATCTGGGGCAGCCGAAAGACGTCAATGCTCCGGTCGTTGGTTTCGCAACGAACCAGCTCGGCACCGGCTACTGGGTCATGACCGAGAAGGGCAAACTCTGGTCGTTCGGCGAGGCACAAGCCTTGGGGTCTCTGGGCAACTAACCTCTAGGCATGACGACGCGCATCGGCATCTTCCTTTTTCCGGGAGCCGAGGAACTGGACTGGGCGGGACCGTGGGAGGTCCTGTCTTTCTGGGCCCGCATGTATCCGGACGACGACATCGAGGTCTTCACGTTGTCGGAAGCGGAAGGTCCGGTGGAGTGTGCCAAGGGACTGCGAGTGCTCACCGATCACACGTGGGGCACGGCTCCTGAAATCGACGTCCTCGTCTATCCCGGTGGACAGGGCACTCGACCGCAGTTGGGGGATGAGACCTATCGCAAATGGGTCCGGGGTCTGGCCGAGAGCGGGACCCTGATGACCAGCGTGTGCACCGGAGCGCTGGTATTCGCCGACGCAGGTCTGCTGGACGGTCGACCGGCGACGACGTACTGGTCGGCGATGGAACTGCTGGGGTCACTCGGGAACAACATCGAGCTACGACCAGACGATCGCTTCGTCGATAGTGGAGATGTGATCACGGCTGCGGGAGTGAGCGCCGGGATCGACATGGCATTGCACCTCGTGGCGCGCTTGCACTCGGTCGAACGTGCTAAGGAAGTGCGAAGAGGGATCCAGTACGACCCGGAACCGCCGGTCTAGCTAGCGTCCTTCTCCACTGCCGAGAACTCCGAGGTTGCTACCGATCTCGATCAACGCGTTCTGGACCTGGTCACCGGTGCAGCGCCCCGTGCTCAAGGACTCTTCGTAGTCGGTCATGTTGTGCGACGGCGCCGCGATGCCGGCGGCGTTAGCCGCACGGATGTCGTATTGCTGCGCAGGGATGATGTATCCGATGTGATCGTTCGCCATCCCGAACACCATGACGTTGCGAGCTCGTGACAAATAGTCCTTCGTTGTAAGGCTGATCGACGAGAAGATCTCACCGGGCGCCTCCATGAAGACGAGAGCATCGCCGCGGTCGCCGGGAACGAAGCCATCGGCACCTTGAGGGATCCCTGGTGTGCCGATCCGGATCCCACCGATGGGGGACAAGACGCTGATCGGCCCTGCGCTGACGCAGCTGGGGGTGTTTGCGTCCCCCTTCTGCTGGATGCTCTGGGACGGTCCGGCTGCGTGCGGGCCCGGTACCGTGGTGTCTCGCATGAAGATGCCGGCCTTGTTGGCCGCAACGAGCGAGTCGTTGTCCGCTGGGATCGTCAGGATGCGCTGTTCGGTCACGATCTCGTTGGACTTCATCGTGTAGGTGTTGTTCTGCGCTGACTCGTAGACGTAATTCGCCAGGCCATAGCCGATCCCGTCGCGGCCGAAGCCACGGTTGACGGTTTGGTCACCGAGGCCACCCGGCATGAATACGGTCGTCCCACCCCACAGCTCTTCGAGCTTCTTGGCGAGGTGGCCGATGAATCCACTGTGCATCACCGCATTGCTGGCGGTCACCGTCGGATGAACACCGAAGTTCACGAGTGTGGTGATCGTGTCACCGGGGTGCACTGCACCGGGGTTACCGCCGCTA
This sequence comes from Actinomycetota bacterium, assembly GCA_034665745.1. Taxonomy (GTDB): domain Bacteria; phylum Actinomycetota; class CADDZG01; order CADDZG01; family WHSQ01; genus JAXDJJ01. The sequence goes on from JAXDJJ010000033.1 coordinate 42,080, forward strand.
GCGGAGTCGCCTGGTGGCAACGCAACTGCACGCACCCAGGTCAGCTCGGCATCGGGAACGGCTCGGGTCACGATGCGACGGTCGACGTTGAAGGCCTTCGCAGGGATCGCCCCGGTCTGGAGCTCTGCGGGCTGCATCGAGTGAACCGCGTTTCGAAGCGCTTCTTTGATCTGGTCCCGAACGAAGAGGTAGTACCAGGACGGCGTCTTCGATGTCGTGTCTGCGCTTGCGTGGGTGTGGGTTGCAGCGATCACGAAGTTCTTGGCCGGGATGTCGATGCCCTCGGCAGCGAACTCCTGGGAGAGAGATTGAGTGATGGCGCGAGAGCCGCAGGTGTCCTGCGGAGGGGTGGAGTTGTCCGGGCAGATCGAAGGGTCGTACCCGTAGAACCACGACACCGTGTCGATGACCACGAACGCAACGGTGGTCTCTCCATTCGAGATCGCGAGAGCTCGTGCCTTGATACCAAGCTCGTCTACGCCGGTTGCCCAGACCCGGTCGAACGTGCGGATGCAAGACGGGTCGCTGGTGGGGGTGTACTCGAATTCGAAGGACCCACAGTCGTAGTTGGTCCCGTCCAGGTTCCCGTCCGCGTTCCAGTCCCCGCCGTCGGACACAGGGATGGGAGCGATCGACTCATCGTCGGCTCCAACCAAGAATGTCCCACCGGGAAGCCGGCCACCGGCCTGGATCGCCTGCTGGATGCCGGCAACATCCTCGAGTTGGGCGTCTGCATCGAGGGCCTTGTGCGTGTCCGTGAGAGAAGCGGCCGGACGCGCAGGCACGAGGCCCGCGGTGGCCCAGGCAACGCCGAGCACGAGGGTTCCGGTAAGCACACCGGTCAAGATGGAGAGAAAGGTTCGTCGCATGAAGGGCTTCGATTCGCCGCTTTTGTCCCTTGTCCTGCCTGTCTCTGCGGATATCCCCAAACCACTGGTGTGCTGATCTGGTTCCCCTAGAGTGCTCCGTCATGACCGAACCAGGGACCAGCGGTTTCCCGCCCCCACCCCCACCGGAAACTCCCAGCGCTCCAGTAGCTACTCCGCCGCGCTCTCCCCGTATCTCGCCGGCCACCCTTGCGATCGTGGTCATCGGTGTTCTCGCCGCAGTGGGTGCCTATGTAGCCGTCACGAAGGCCACCGACAAGGTCGCACCGAGCGCCGATGAAGTGTCGTCGGCGTTCGTTCCCGTCAGCGGTTACGAGTACAGCGAGATGCCCGCAGCTGCGCTCGAGCCCTTGCGTGCTGCGTTCGCCAGTCAAGCCGGAGAGGAAGCGGTAGCGCATTTCGACGCCCGTGAGCTCACACAAGATGGCACCACCGCAGCTGTCGTCTTCATCCTCTCCGTCGATCCCGACTCGATGACGGGTGGATTCGAGGCGTCTTACGTGACGGGCTTCACGGCGACATCTCAGGCGCAGGTGGAAGACACTCAGTTCGGCCAGACCGCCGGACACATCGCCGAGACCCCGATGGGGACGATCGCGTTCTTCTTCGACGAGGATGGTTTCGCGTTCAATGTGGTCGGTAGGGACAAGCCGACCGTGGAATCGATCGCTCGCAGCCTGGAGTCCGGCAACTCCTAGAGGGCTTCCGGAGCCAAGCCTTCGTCGACCTCGACCTTCGGTTTGCCTCGCTCGACGCGCCAGATGCTGAAGGCGGCGGTAGATGCTGCCAGCCACGCCAACCCCAAGGCATAGCCCCCGAGTACGTCGGTGATGTAGTGAACCCCGAGGGCGAGGCGTGAGAACCCGATCGCCAGCACAAGCAACACTGCGCCGGCTGCGACCCACCTTCGCCTTGGCTTGTCGAACATCGGCAGGAACACGAGGAGCAGCGACCCGTAACCGACCATCGATGACATCGAATGGCCCGAGGGAAAACTCTTGCCGTGGGCAGTCGCAACGGGCGCGACCAACGAGGGCCGAGGGCGGTCGACGAGGATCTTGACGATCGAATCGATGAAGCTCCCCACGAGTCCCGTCACCACGAGGAAGAGAGCAAGACGCGTGTGCCCGTTGCGCCATAGCCACAGAGCCGACAGTCCGGTGAGTAGGTAGAACCAAGGTGGGCCACCGAAGAAGCTGACGATCTCCATCAAGGTCACGAGCCACGGTGAGTCCTTTACCCAGTCATGGAGGCCCCTCGCCGCAGATGTGTCGACCCGCGTGAAGGGGCCATGCTGGGTCACCTCTCTAAGGAGGAGTCCGAAGGGGATCGCAACTAGCAGGATGGCGAGCGCGAACAACGTGACCCTGAGCCCATAGCGCTGCTCGGGATCCATCCGCTTCTTCCAGAACCCATCTGTCATCTGAGGATGTTTGCCCTATCCATCCTGCGAGCAAAACCCGGCAGTGAAGCTCAAAGACGCTCCTCGTGTTGTTCTGCTGTGGTTGGCGGTGGTTCGGCTTGTCATCAGCATCGCCGCCATCCCGCTTGCTCCGTTCCTGTATCGGGAGCATTTCATCCTGCTGGTCCTCATGCGTCCCACGAAGGAAGTGCTGCTCGCGGCTGGTTTCCTCATCAGGGCAGGCAAGGTGGATCTGTTGCCGGTGTTGCTCGCCGCGGTTCCCTTGATGGTGCTCGGTGTTTGGCTCTTCTTCTATCTCGGCCGCGCGTACTCGAAAGACATCGTGAAGGGCGAAGTGCCTGGGATCGGAGGCCGGCTCCTCAAGGCAGACAAGGTGAAGGAGATGGGCAAGCTGCTCGATAAGCAAGGGTCGCGCCTGGTCTTCCTCGGACGGTTGGCAGCGTTCCCTTCAGCAGTCGTAGCGGCAGCCGCTGGTGCATTCAAGCAACGCCCACGCGAGTTCCTTCCGGCCGATGGTCTCGGAGCTCTCGTGTCCATCTCGGTTGCGATCGCGGCGGGGTACTTCCTAGGTGAGGCTTACGAGGATGCGTCCCCGGTGCTTTCGGTGATCGGTGTCGCAGTGCTCGTGGGGGCCGCCGTGCTCCTCGGCAGGTATCTGAAGAAGAACTAGTCGCCGGCGGGCGCGAAGACCGTCAACCGCTTGCTCGATTTCTCGACGACGAACTCATCAGGCCCATCGAAGGTCTCGCCATCACGGGCGAGCCGCAGCGGGCCTTGTCGCGACTTCACTCTGAGTCGCTCAGCTACGCGCTGTTCGTAGATGCGGCTGCGACCCAACCTGCCCGTCACAACCGATGCGATCAAGCGTGTGCGAGCAAGTGGTGCGGACGCGCTGACGATCCTGATGTCGAGCTTGCCGTCGTCGAGACGGTCACGCCACGTAGGGGCGAATCCGCTCGGGTGGTAGCGGCAGTTGCCGATGAAGATCATCCAGATCTTGCGCGACTCACCGTCGATCTCTACCTCGGTGGGTTCGCTGCGGCGGAGGACGCGCCATAGTGCGAACAACAATGCGGGCCACTTCCCGATCCTGTCCTCGAGCTTCTCTCGTGCGTCCACTAGCTCGGGGTAGGCCCCGAAGCTTGCGGTGTTGAGGAATATCTGGTCGTCGATCGTCGCAACATCCATAGAGATCGCGTGGCCTTCTCTCAACGCGGCGATCGACGTGTCGACGTCTTCCAAGCCCACATCGCGCGCCAGGTGATTCAACGTGCCGCCGGGCACCACCAACAACGGCTTGTCGCTGTCGAGGGCCACCTGTGCCGCGCAGTTGATCGAGCCATCACCGCCGCTGATGCCGAGGACGTCTCCCTCGACCGAGGCCAGGACATCCTTCAGCTCATCTCCCGCCTCAGGATCGAACTCGACGAGGTCGACGTCGGCGAGAGCGTCTCTGACTTCGTCGGTCACGCTTCGTGCCAGCGCTGAACCCGCGGCGGTGTTCACGACGATCGCGACCCCCTTGCCGGAGGGCCGAGCCTCCACCTCTGCCCGCTCAGCCTGACCCGCGGCCCTGGCTTCCGACGGCGCGATCGGCCAGAACGATCGGGTCGCAACCGCGACCCCGGTTCCGAGGGCAGCACCTGCGAGGACATCGCTCGGATAGTGGGCACCCGTGTACACCCGTGAGTACGCGACCGCGGCGGCGAGGGGGCCGAGGGGAGCCCCGAGATAGGGGAGTTCCATCGCGGCCCCCGTGGCGAAGGCGAATGCCGAAGCCGAGTGCCCCGAAGGGAACGATGACGAGCGCGGGAAGCGGTGCAACCTGCGAACAAGAGGGACGTCATCGACGACCGGTCTGGGTCTGCGGGTCAACAACTTTGCCGGACCGTTGGCGATCGCCGAGCTCAAGGCCACCGACAGGAGTCCCCGGGCTGCCGCCCTGCGGCCGAAGCGCCCGCCGAACAACCACAGGAGTCCCGAGATCCCGATCCAGAGGAGCGACCGGTTGGCGGCGTGTGACAGGCGGGGCAAGGTTTCGTCGAGGACCGGGGTGTGTTTCAGGGCGCTCTTGCGGAACCACCTGAGGTCCTGATCGTGGATGTAGCTAAGCAAGCTTCTGATCGTCATCCACCTCTCTTACCCAGATCGCCATTTGTAGTGCCTTGACTGCGCGATGCGACTGAGGTGAACTGTCCCCGGCCCCGACCGGGGTCCAAACAGGCGGAGATCCGAGGAGGGGTGTTTTCTTGAAAGCTGGGCGAAAGCTTGCTTTGCTCATGGCCGTAACGGCCGTGACGATGGGGATCCCGGTGGTAGCGAATGCACAAGCTACGGCCGATTACACGGTCCAGTTGGGTTTCAACGTGCCGAAAGGATTCTCCAGCAGGGTGGCGGCTCCGATCGATCACGGAACCCCCACGATCAATGTTGCGATGAACGATGTCGTCGACCTTGTCGGCAGCGAGTACCTCGTTCTCCCAGAAGGCACGGGCCCGCTCGAGTGGCATTCGGAGAACACCCAAGAGCTTGACGCTCCTTTCGGGATGATCGCATCCGATCCGGATGCGGACCTCGAGGAGCCGTTCCCGAGTGAGGCCGCTTACAAGTTCAATATCGAGGGCATCGACACCCAAACGGATCCTTCCTGCGGCGCCACAGCGGACGCTCCTTGCGAGGTCGATGGGTCGACCCTGTTCAACGGTGGCGACCGCACTCCGTCCGATGGCCACTGGTACGTCCAGATCACTGCTCAGCCCGGTGACAGCTTGTGGGTGACCACTCCCTTCGCCGACTCACACCTGGCGTCGCTCAAGATCAACGTGGTCGCGACCGGTGTTGATACCCAGGCATTCATCGACAGCGCGGCTGCAGCGATCAAGGCTGAAGAGAAGGACGAGGCCGCGGCCATCAACGCGAAGCTCAGTAAGGGTTCGACGAAGCACAAGGTTGGTGGCAAGACGGTCTGGGACGCGTACGCCGGTTACGACACCGAGACCATCTCGCTGTTCGCGTTCTACCCGAAGAAGCTCATCATCAAGAAGGGCGACAAGGTCCGCTGGCACTTCTCGAGCCTTCATCTCGAGCAGCACGGTCTTGCGTTCCCGCTGAGCTCCGCCAAGGACATCGTTTCGAATGGGGCGATCCCGGTGTGCGATCCAGATGGTGACTCGGGTCAAGGTCCGGACGAGTTCACCGTCGATTTCGAAACGTTCACCTGCGCAAGCGGCACACTTGAGCTCGATCTGACGCAGGCCCTTCTGGAAGAGTCCGGCGACGGCAAGTACCCGGGTGGCGCCAAGAAGGTCGAGAATTCCGGCTTGCGAGGTCGGAACATACCGACAGCTCCGGGGATGACGGGTGGGAGCGACCCTTGGGATCTCGTCTTCACCAAGACGACGGATTCCTAGGGCTACAAGTACATCTGCACGTTCCACGGTGGCTTCATGAACGCCTACGTGGTCGTTCACTAACTAAGTACCGGTAAACAAAGAGGGCGGCCCCCGCGGGGGCCGCCCTCTTTGTTTACCGGTACTTAGTTAGTGAACGACCACGTAGGCGTTCATGAAG
>JAXDJJ010000034.1:0-57087 GCA_034665745.1 Actinomycetota bacterium
GAACCACAAGAACCACTAGGAGGGACGTTTCCGGGAGGAAGACCTAGCGATTTTCTGGACCAGGGTCCAGGAGACCTGCGGCCCATCCCCCAGCGGCCGATCCGGCCAGAAAGAGTTCCCGCACATCCGACAGGCGCCGACCCATGGACGACGGCTCGATCCCTTTTCCTTCCAGCAAGGTAAGACCCTTCTCCCCGTCGGCCACGGTGACGTCGTGCTTCTCCTCGATGCCCGCTTTTCGCACTTGATCTTCGATCGCGCGCTCGTAGTCATCCGGCAACTCGGGAAGCACGACCGTTGCTCTCCGATGGGTAGCCAACCGCAGGGCGGTCAACGTGTGATGGCTGATCCCATGATGCCGTTCCCGCTTATCGGCGTAGGAGATTCGTACGCACGCGATCGCCTTGCCGCCGAGGGCCGAGGCCGCGTCCAGCAGGTGTCCTTGCTCGATGGCCGTATGCCCGAGGGTCGTTCCGGTGCCCACCACCCCGGGCCCCATCCCAGCGATGACGACATCGCACTCCCCCACGACCTTCAATGCAGCGAGGCCGCTGAAGATCGTCACCGCTTCGAGATCGCCGCCGAACGCATGCCCGCTGGTACACGTGACGTCGAGCAAACCAGCCGACTTGAGGTCGCGGACGAGATCGCTCCACGCGATAGGCAAACACGCGCCGTCCGTCATGAGGTAGCCGACCCGGGCGTCGGGACGTTCCGCTTTGATCCCAGCAGCTATCGCTGCGACCTGAGAGTGCAACGTGCACGCGACGACCGGCATCCCGTCGATCGACTCGACATCTTTGAGCTTGTCGTGGTGCGGACTCTCGGGGGCCTCCGCTGTGACGACCTCGGTCTGCCACGGGGTATAGCGCACCTTCATGATGTGGCCGTCGAGTTGCGGGGCGGGAGGCTCGGCATCGAGGTTCCACAGGATGAACGCGACCCCACCGGTCCCGAGTCCAAGATCGATCCCTGTCGTGTTCACAACGACCCGGTCACCTGGCGTTAGGGGGCCGAGCATCGCTGGGAACCCAACGGCCTCGGCTTCACCTGAAGGCAGCGACACACGTGCACGGATCAGATCGGGCCGCGTTTCGGTGAGCTCGACGATCTTCGCTTCCCGGAACGCAGGCATCTAGAGGGAGGCGATCAGCTTCGCGACACGCTCGTCGACCGAACGGAACGGGTCTTTGCACAGGACGGTTCGCTGCGCCTGATCGTTGAGCTTGAGGTGGACCCAGTCCACCGTGAAGTCCCTCCGTTTGCGCTTCGCCGCGCGGATGAACTCGCCGCGCAGTTTGGCCCGGGTCGTCTGGGGCGGCTCCTGTGTGGCCCGCTCGATGTCCTCCTCGTCGCACATGCGTTCCGCCTCGCCGCGGCGCTCGAGGATGTAATAGAGCCCTCGCTTCCGGTTGACGTCGTGGTACGCCAGGTCCATAAGAGCGACACGTGGGTGGGCAAGAGGGATCTTGTGGCGCTCGCGGAACGCTTCGACCAACTTGCGTTTGGCGATCCAGTCGATCTGTCGCTCGAGCTTCGACTGGTCGTGCTCGAGGTTGTAGATCGCGTGCTCCCACATGCCTGCGATCTCCTTGAGGACACGGTCGTCACGGTGGTCGACCCATTTGAGAGCCTTGTCGAGGTACTCCTTCTGCATGTCCAGGGCCGATGCCTCACGGCCGTTCGCGAGCCGCACCCGGCGCTTGCACGACGTGTCATGCGAGATCTCGCGGATCGCCCTGATGGGATTCTCCAAAGTCATGTCTCGGATCTGCACGCCCTCCTCGACCATCCGCAGCAACAACGCGGTAGCCCCGATCTTCAGATAAGAGGCCCACTCGTTCATGTTCGAGTCACCGACGATCACGTGGAGCCTGCGGTACTTCTCGGCATCGGCATGAGGCTCGTCCCTGGTGTTAATGATCGGCCTGGAACGAGTGGTGGCAGACGAGACACCCTCCCAGATGTGCTCCGCCCGTTGCGAGATGCAGAACAGAGCCCCTCTCGCTGTCTGCAGGACCTTGCCCGCACCGGCGAATATCTGCCGGGTGACGAAGAACGGGATCATCACCTCGGCCAGGCGGCCGAACTCCCCGTAACGCGACACCAGATAGTTCTCGTGGCTCCCGTACGAGTTGCCGGCCGAGTCGGTGTTGTTCTTGAACAGGTAGATCTCGCCGGAGATCCCCTCTTCGCGCAGGCGCGCTTCGGCAGCTTTCAATAGGCCTTCGAGGATGCGCTCCCCCGCTTTGTCGTGGACGACGAGGTCGTAAACCGTGTCGCACTCCGGCGTGGCGTACTCGGGATGGGATCCGACATCGAGGTACAAGCGGGCGCCGTTCTCCAGGAAGACATTCGACGAGCGGCCCCACGAAACGACGCGCCTGAACAGGTAACGGGCGACCTCGTCCGGAGAAAGACGGCGCTGGCCCTTGAACGTACAGGTGACCCCGTACTCGTTCTCGGTGCCGAAGATGCGGCGTTCCATGACTAGAGGAGCTTCGCCAGCTCGGCTTCCTCGAGGCGACGGAATTTGCGGCGTCCGCGGGTGCGATCCAGAACGGCAACCTCGAGAGCGTTCGCGCCGACGTCACTTCCCTCGACCGTCTTCAACGCCTCGACGCCGAGCTTCAATGCATCTTTGGACGAGGGGGTCTTCTTTGGGTACTTCTCCTTCAGGTGCGCGCCGAGGGGCTCTGCCTGGCCGCCCATCGCCACCCACCCGGTCCGGTCTGTGACGGAGCCGTCGAAGAGGATGTGGAAGAGTTCGTTCGTCGCGGTGGTCTCGCCGACCGCAGCGACCAGAACCTCGCACTCGTGAGGCTTGATCTCACCCGTGAAGATGTTGCCCAAGGTCTGGGAGTACGCATTCGCCAGTCCCTTCGCGGTGACGTCTTCCCGTGAGTACGAATAACCCTTCATGTCGACGAGCCGGATCCCACCGATACGCAGCTGCTCGAACTCGTTGAACCTACCGACGCCCGCGAACGCGATCCGGTCGTAGATCTCGGAGATCTTGTAGAGGGTTGCCGAGCGATTCTCGGCGATGAACATGATCCCGTTCTCGTACTCGAGAGCGATGACGGAACGGCCGCGCGCGATGCCCTTGCGCGCGTAATCCGCCTTGTCCTTCATCATCTGCTCGGGCGAGACGTAGTACGGCATCGCCATCAGTTACTGCCCTCCTCATGCGGACGACGCACATCGACCGTGTGCGTCTCGGGCTGCATCATCTGCTCTCTGCGCTCGCTGATCAGTTCCTCGAACAGCCGCCGGATGTCGTCCTCGGCGATCTCGACGGTGCCCTCGGCGGTGATGGCCACGACGGTCGGGAAGATCCCACGCATCAGGTCGGGCCCGCCGGTGCCCACGTCCTCGTCGGCTGCATCGAACAACGCTTCGATCGCCACCTTCACGGCTTCGTCCCTGGTGAAGTCGGCGCGGAAGCGCTTCTTCAACGACGACCGTGCGTCCTTACCACCGGACCCCGTCGCGTGATAGTCGTCCTCTTCGTAACGGCCACCGGTGATGTCGTATTTGAAGATGCGACCTTCGCTTCGCAGCTCGTCATATCCGGCGAACACGGGGACGACCGCGAGTCCCTGCATCGCTGCGGGAAGGTTCGCCCTGATCATCTGCGACAGCTTGTTGGCTTTGCCCTCGAGGCTCAGGCGCTCACCCTCGACCTTCTCGTAGTGCTCGAGCTCGGTTTGGAAGAGACGGACCATCTCGACCGCGGGCCCTGCTGCCCCGGCGATGCCGACTGCCGACATGTTGTCGGCCTCGAATACCTTCTCGATCGAGCGGTGGGCGATCTGGAAGCCCTCCGTCGCCCTGCGGTCCCCCGCCATGATCACGCCTTCGGCGAAGCGCATAGCAAGGACGGTGGTCCCCTCGGGCCCTTCTACGTGACCATGAAGATCGCGGCCCGGAAGGAGGTCGGGTTCCTGTGACTTCAAGAGGTCCGAGAAAGACGAGCCTGGTCCATGGACCGGGAGGCGCATGAAGTCCTTGAGATAGTCATCCATCGAGGGTCAACATACGACGAACGGCTAGCGCCCGGTAGCAAGCATGTTGGCAAATATCTGACCCCCGGCCACGGTGACGGCATAGTCGGCCAAACCGTAGAGATGGTCGAACTTCTCGGTCGCCGGAGGAAGGAGAGCTCCGATGATCCCGATCGTTCCTTTGCCCAGTTCCAGGCGACCGAGTCCGACATCCGTGTCCGCTTCGACGTGAGCCACTACGACGCCGCCGGCGCCTTCCCATGCCTCGCGGGTGACCACCCAGTGTGGTGACGAATCCTCGTCCACCGAGTAGCCGAGCCCGACCTCGTAGTACGTCTGGCTCGCGGTTGAGTGGACGTCCTTCGTATAGGGATCCTCGAGGTCGTCGATGTTGATGTGGCCCGCCCCGTAGAGCCTCTTGGAGATCGCCGACTTTGGAGCGACCCCGAGTTTCTTCAGGAACCGAACCCCCCGGTCCGTCAACACGAGATTGCCGCCGTCCTTCACGAATGCCTCGAGCGCCTTCGCCATCCGAACGGAATCAGGCTTCTTCCCCGCCTGCGTCCGCGGGTAGGGCCGATCGGCGATCACGAACGAGTCGAGACCGTTCAAGCCGCCTTTGTAGATCTGGTTCGACCACACCTTGCGCAAGGGCACGATCGTGCGCGTGCTGAGATCGTCGAAGTACCGCATCCGTGTAGACCGATAGTGCTTCGGGGAGTGACCCTTCGGGGGTTTCGGGCCCCCGTACCCGTCAGCATCGGTGATGACCTTCGGGTCGTACAGATAGCCCACCTTGCCTACGTCAAGGTGAGGGTTCACATCGCTCATCGCGATCGCCTCGACCATGAGGCTCTCGAGCTCTCCCCTCACGGCAGCGATGTGCGCCTTCTCGAGGGGAGCCGACCATGTCGAGTTCGGTGCCATGTGGGAGAGGAAATGCTCGACGTCCATGTCCAGGGCACCGACCTCTTGGGTGAACCAGTCACCCATGAAGCCCGAGTCGTCGTAGCCAACGACGTCGAAGCCAGTGGCGTACTCCGCCGGTTTCATGCCGGCCACACCGGTTGCATCGCCGATGACGACCCCGTCTTCCGCGAACAAGCGAGCCACGTTGGACTGCATGTGCCGGGCGGCTTGTTCCTGTTGAGCTTGTTCCACGACGTTCCACTGTCCCGCCGGATACATCATGTCGGCGAATGCGTTCTGGGCCGAGTTCAACTCGCCGTGGATATCCGTGGTTACCACCGGATGGATCGCTCGGATCAACTTGACCCATGCCTTCGGCTCCGGCTCGGTCAAGGGCAACGCCCGGTTCGTCTTCGTCCATCCGATCGTTGGGAACTGGCGGTTCAGGTCTGCCCCATTCCCGTTACCGCGCATGAACACACCGCCGTTCGCGAGGTCTCCGTCGGACCACCCATCGGGATTGATGTCCGCGAAGTAGTAGTGGACCTTCTTCAGTGCTTCGGACACGGGAAGCTGGATCGAGTCGTCGTCCGTCCCGTTCATGACGAGATGGTCCGGCTCATCGGCCGCCCACCGAGCGAGGTCCTCCATGAAACGAACGCCACCTTCGAGTCCCGCGCGCTCCGGTCCATGGACCGAAAGAGATGCAGCAACTGCGACCTTGTCGCTCTCCGGGGCCTCGAAGTCGGTGATCTCGACCATCCAAAGGTCGCGGCCTCCGGCGGAAAGGGTGTCCTGGTCTAGCAACTCCGAGAACGAACGCACCTTGACGAAGCGAGGGAACTCGGCCGCAAGAGCCTTTATGCCGTCCTCGTACTCGCCCATGTCGTGTTGCACGAACGCGGTCGTCGTGTCGGCCTCGGGAAAGATCCGGTCCCCACACGGAGTGCGAGGCTCATCGGCACAGACCGGAGTGGCGCCCGCGGGCAGGCTCAGTCCAAGCAAGGCAATAACAACGAGTCCTACCGCCCACCGCATGCAGCGACCCTAACGCGCGAGGTTCGCCAACAGTTTCGAAGCGTCGGGGCTGGCATCGAGAAGATCTTGAACATGTTGTTTCGTTCCGCGTGTTGGCTCCATCGTTGGAACCTTGCGCAGAGGCTCGTCGCCGGTGTCGAAGATCAATGCATCCCATGAAGCTGCAACGATGACCGGCGAGAACCGACGAAGGCACTCGCCACGGAAGTACGCACGAGTGTCCTCGGGAGGATGGTCGACCGCATGATCGATCTCGTCCCTCGTCACCACCGTGTCGACCTTGCCCGACGACTCGAGTTTCCAGTACAGACCCTTAGATCTCTGCACGTCGTGGTACTGAAGGTCGATCAGTTTGAGCTTCGGGTGATCCCAGTCGAGACCATCCCGCTCTCGATATGCATCGAGCACGGACATCTTCGCAACCCAGTCCAACTCACGGTCAAGGGTCCTGGGATCGTCCTCTAAGCGTTCGAGCACGTGCTCCCACCGGTCGAGGACGTCGTTCGTCACACGGTCGGTGTCCTCGTACTCCTGCACGTACTTCTTAGCGAGACGGAGGTACTCCCATTGCAGCTCGACCGGGTTGATGCTGCGGCCGTCAGCCATCTCGAGAGCGCCCCTGCAGGTCAGGTCGTGAGACACCGCACGCATCGCCTTGACGGGCTCGCGCAGCGACAGATCGTCCGAGATGAACTCGTCCTCGATCATCTTCAAGATGAGAGATGTTGTCCCGATCTTCAGGTAGGTCGGTATCTCGCACATGTTCGCGTCGCCGACGATGACGTGCAGCCGTCTGTACTTCTCGGGATCGGCATGGGGTTCGTCGCGCGTATTGATGATCGGTCGCTTGAACGTGGTTTCGAGTCCAACCTCGACCTCGAAGAAGTCCGCCCGTTGGGAGATCTGGTAGTCGACATGCTCGTTCGTGTTCTCGGTGCCAACCTTTCCTGCCCCCGTGAAGACCTGACGCGACACGAAGAACGGCGTGAGGTGCTTGACGATCTCGGCGAAGGGAACCTTGCGATCCACGAGGTAGTTCTCGTGCGTCCCGTACGAGTTCCCCTTGCCATCCGAATTGTTCTTGTAGATGAAGACCTTCTCGTTGTCCGGCACGATCGCCCGGGCCGCACTGATCGAATCCTCGAGGATGCGCTCGCCGGCCTTGTCCCAGATCACGGCATCGCGGGCATTCGAGCACTCCGGGCTCGAGTACTCGGGGTGGGCGTGGTCGACGTAGTAGCGGGCGCCGTTGGGAAGGATGATGTTCACGAGTCCGCTGTCGTCTTCGATGGAGACATCCGCAGGTCCCCGGTCGAAGCCGCGCGCGTCACGTAGAGGACTCTCCTCCTCGTAGTCCCACTTCACACGCTTGAACGCCGGCTTGGCGTACGCGTTGATCAACAGCGACGAGGTGAGGATCGGATTGAATTCCGAGGCGTCGCGGACCGAGATCCCGTACTCGGTCTCTATCCCGCAGATCTTGGGTATCGCCATGGCAGGAACCTACGACGGACGCAGGGTTACGAGGCCTTAGAGGTACTGGCCGGTCGTGACGCGCTCGACCTGACGGCTGCCTTCTCCGTCTTTGTGCTCGCCGACAAGGGTTCGGATGTAAACGATCCGCTCGCCCTTCTTTCCGGAGATCTTCGCCCAGTCATCGGGGTTGGTCGTGTTCGGAAGGTCCTCGTTCTCCTTGTATTCCTGATGGATCGCGACGATGAGGTCGTCGGCCCTGATGCCCTTTGCCTCACCCGCGATGACGCGCTTGATGGCGAGCTTCTTCGCACGGCGGACGATGTTCTCGATCATGGCGCCCGAGGAGAAGTCCTTGAAGTACAGGACTTCTTTGTCGCCATTGGCGTAGGTCACTTCGAGGAACTGGTTGTCGTCGTCGTCGGAGTACATCTTCTCGACGACGCCGTCGATCATCGACTTGATGGCTTCCTCCGCCGACCCGTGCTCGTCGATCTCGGACTGGGCGATCGGAACTGAGGGGGTCAGGTACTTGGCGAAGATGTCTACCGCAGCGACCTCGTTCGGACGCTCGATCTTGATCTTCACGTCCAAACGGCCCGGACGAAGGATCGCCGGGTCGATCAGATCTTCACGGTTCGAGGCACCGACGACGATGACGTTCTTGAGGGTTTCGACACCGTCGATCTCGGCGAGCAGCTGAGGCACGATCGTCGCTTCCATGTCGCTCGAGATGCCCGAGCCACGCGTGCGGAACAACGACTCCATCTCGTCGAAGAACACGATGATAGGTACGCCTTCTTCTGACTTCTCTCTCGCGCGCTGGAAGATCATGCGGATCTGCCGCTCGGTCTCGCCGACGTACTTGTTCAGAAGCTCCGGCCCCTTGATGTTGAGGAAGTACGACCGGCGATCGTCGCGACCCATCTTCGCGGCGACCTTCTTCGCGAGAGAGTTCGCGACCGCTTTCGCAACCAAGGTCTTCCCGCATCCTGGAGGCCCGTAAAGAAGGATGCCCTTGGGCGGCTCGAGCTCGTGCTCTTTGAACAGATCGGCGTGCAGGAATGGAAGCTCGACCGCGTCCCTGATCTCGTCGAGCTGAGCGTCGAGGCCGCCGATGTCTTCGTACGAGATGTCGGGGACCTCTTCGAGGATGAGCTCTTCGACCTCGGGCTTCGGAAGTTTCTCCAAGACGTGGCCGGACTTCGGCTCGAGCAGCAAGCTGTCGCCCGACTTCAGGCTCTTGAGGTCGTCCCGGAGGGGTTTGGCCAGCTCGACAACGCGCTCCTCGTCCGTTCTGCCGATAACGAGAGCCCGCCGCTTGTCCTCGAGGACCTCCTTGAGGGTGACGACCTCACCTTGGATCTCGAACTCTGAGATCTCGATGAGGTTGAGGGCCTCGTTGAGGATGACTTGCTTGCCGCGCTCGATCGCCTTGACGTCGATCTCGGGAGCGACACTCACCTTCATCTTCCGGCCATTGGCGTACACGTCACAGGTCTCGTCATCGCGCGGCTCGAGGAAGATCGCGTAGGTAGCCGGCGGCTTGGTGAGTTTCTCGATCTCTTCCTTGAGAGCCACGAGTTGCTCGCGCGCCTCACGGAGGGTGGACGAAAGCTTCTCGTTGTTCTCGCGGGTCGTACCGAGGTCGGCAGAGGCTTCCGACAGTCTGCGTTCGAGTTCGTGGATCTTCTTGGGGGCTGCGTCCGCCTTGCGGCGTGTGAGGTTCAGCTCCTCTTCTAGGAGCTTTACCTGGCCCTGGAGCTCTTGGACCTCGCGGTCATACTGCGCGATCCTGCGTTCGAGCTCGTTCTCCGGGACTTCAACCACCTCCCCTGGCGCAGATGCTACTCCTACACCCCTAGTAACGAGGCATTTTCGCAGTAGTTGTTCGGTCCCTCAGAGGAACTCCTATGCGCCCGAAGTGCCCAGTTTCCGGGCCGTCACGATGAACCCGGTGTGCGCCACCATCCGATGGTCGGGGCGGACCGACTGGCCGTCGATGTTCCAGGTCCGGACCAAGCCTTCGAACGTATTCACGAGGCCGAACCCACCGGCGCGCATCGCGGCGACCACCTGCTGGACCTGTGGAACCGTAGGCAGATAGCAGCACATGATCCCGCCGGATCGCAGAGACTCGGTTGCAGTCCCGACCGCGTTCCACGGCTCGGGGAGATCCAGGATCATGCGATCGAAGCCCTTCTCGGGCACGCCTTCGAAGATGTCCCCCACCCGGAGTTCGAGGTTCTCTGGCTTGCCTTCGGAACCCGAGTACCACGCGTTGATGTTCTCGACGGCTTGGTTGTGGTGGTCGTCGCGCAGTTCATACGACATGACGTGACCGGCCGGCCCTACCGCGCGAGACAGAGCCAAGGTCAGCGACGCCGAGCCCGTCCCCGCCTCGAGCACGCGCGCACCGGGATGCACATCCGCGTAAACGAGGATGAGGCCGATGTCCTTCGGGTAGACGACCTGGGCCCCCCGCTTCATTTTCAAGACGAAGTCCTCGAGGGTGGGCCGGAACGCAAGCACCTTGGCGCCCCCCGTCGTGGTCACGGTGATCCCCTCCGACTCGCCGATCAGAGCGTCGTGGTCGAGGACGCCGCTGTGAGAGTGCCACTGTTTGCCCGTTCCCAAGGTGATCAGGTACCGGCGATCGCGAGAGTCGATCAGGAGGACCTTCTCCCCCGCTTCCAACAACCGCTCATTGTTCACCGGCGCTTCCCGCGCCGACCCGGCACGTAGCCCTCGTCCTTGCGCTTCGAGGCCAGCGCTTTGGTGTTGCAGAAGGAACAGCGAGGCTCCGGGCGGTCGTAGGCAACCGTCGGGGCCCCGCAGTCGACACATGCAACCAGCTCGGTGGCGCCGGACTCCTCCCTGAACTTCCCGGCCGCCTTCTTGAGGAAGCCGAAATACATCTGCTGTTTCGTCCCGGGAGACGACTCCTCGATCAAGGTGATCGCTTCTTTGTATCGATGTTGAGTGTTGCCCTCGACCATCGGGCATTCCTCGATGATGTAGTCGATCCCCCGCAGCAAGGCGTAGGCCGCGCTCTCGCGCTCGGCGATCCGCACTAGGGGCTTGACCTTCTTGACGAGCGCGGTCCGCGCGTCGGGACCGGAACCTAAGACGCGCTCTTCCAGAACCGGCGCTTGGCGACCAAGCATGTCGGTGTTCCAGTGGAGGACATTGCCGAACAAGGTCGCTACCTCGTCATCGAGGTTGTGGCCGGTGACGAGGATGTCGAAACCCTCCTCGAGGGCAGCCCGGTTGAACTCGTAACGCTTGTTCAGGCCACATCCGGAGCACGGCACCCGGCCGGTCAGCCGCGAGAGCTCGGGAACGGTGAAGCCATGTTCTTGTTCGAGGCTCCTCACGATCAGTTTGGCGTCCTTCTTGTCGGCGAAGGCGATGGAGGCTTCCTTCGACCTCGTCGAGTACCCGCCGATGCCGAGATCCAGATAGAACCCCGTCGCGTCGTAGCCGAGCTCCAAGAGGATGTCCCAGATCGCGAGCGAGTCCTTCCCACCAGACACGGCGATCAGCAAGCGGTCGTCCGTCGTGAACATGTCGAAGTCTTTGATCGCACGTTCGACCTGGCCGTGGATGTGCTCGATGAAGTGGCCCTGGCAGAACCCGGCGTTGTGTCTGCGGATGTCGACGACCGCATGCTCGCGGCACACCTTGCACTTCACCGGCTGCCCCCTGACAGGACGGGCCGAACCTCGAGCTCGTCGGTGTCCGTGATGGCCTCGTCCCTCGTCAGCAAGGTTGCGTCCCTGATCACAAGGACGGCCTCACCCACGATGCTGAGCTCGTTGAGGAGAGCCGACACCGTCTTGGGGCCCGAAACCTCGACCACGCGATCCGGGTTGCGGAGCTTGACCTTCATGCCGGCAAGCGTACGGGGTTAGGTCACGTCCCGGGTCTGGAACCACGCGGTTGCTAGAGCCGTCGCCGCGCCCGCGTAGGCCACTACCACCAGAAAGGCACTCAGGGTCGTGCGGCCCACGCCTGCGAAGAAGATGTCGTCGGGGTTGGCGACGAGGAAGGCGGCGGCGTTATCGCCGACCAGCCAGGGTTGCCATCCCGGCTTCAATCCCCGGATCAGGGCCTCTCCGATGGCGAAGTAGACGAAGCCGATGATGAGGGCCGTGGTGGTGTTCCGGGCGATCGAGCCGATGGCGAAGCCAAGTGTCGACATGAGGGCTGCAACGGTCGCGCCGCGCAGGGCGACCCCGATCGTTTCGCCGAACCACGCTAGATCGGTTCCCTCGGTTGTCCCGCGCATGAGCGCGACGAGCCACAGCACGACACCGAGGATCGTCTGGAGGGCGATCGCAGAAAGGAACACCCCGATCATCGCCGCTACGACTTTCCCGAGGATCACTGGGATCCGGCGCGGCGCCCATGTCAACAATGGCGTGATGGTTCCTGCGTGCCACTCCGCACCGATGAAGGACGCGCCGAATGCGAGACCCAGGATGATCAGAGGGATGCTGGTCCCACCGAAGATCTCGGTCAAGGTCCTCAATCGGAAGCCGGGGTCGAACGAGTCGACCGGTATAGGTCCGGGATGAGACGTGAAGAACGTGATGATCCCGGCCAGGATGATGCCGCCTATGGCTACCAGTCCGAAGAACCGGAACGAACGTCTCCACGCGAATCGTCGCAGCTCGACCCACAGGATCCTGGTCACGGTTGTTCCTTGTCGGCAGTGAGCTCTAGGAACACGGTCTCGAGGTCGGCCTCTTCGCGGCGCAGCTCTCGCAGGAACACGCCGTTGTCCGCAAGGGTCTTGGTGATACGGGACGGGTCGGGAACGGCTCCGGCTACGAGGATGCGGTCGTTGGCGACGGTCACCGCAAAGCCGTTCTGTTCCAGGATGGACCTGGCCTTGGCGACGTCGTCGACCCCCACTACGAGCCCACCGGCCTCCATGTGCAGAACCTCGTCGACGCTGCCCGTCGCGACGCACTTGCCGCGCGCCAGGATCGCGACGTGGTCGCACATCTGTCGGACCTCACTGAGGATGTGGCTCGACACGAACACGGTCCGGCCCTCGGCACCCAACGACCTCAAGAGCTCTCGGACCTCCTTGATGCCCGCGGGGTCTAAGCCGTTGGCCGGCTCGTCGAGGATCAGTACCTCGGGATCTTTGAGCAACGCGGCCGCGATGCCGAGGCGCTGCTTCATCCCAAGGGAATAGGTCTTGACCTTGTGGTCCCCGCGCTCGCCGAGACCGACACGTTCGAGAGAGGCGGTCACGGTGCTTCGTCCGAGCCCTTCGAGTCCTCCGAGGAGGGCGAGGTTCTTGCGCCCAGACATGCCGGGGAAGAACGCCGGTGCCTCGACCATGGCGCCTACTCGGCCCACGACTCCGGCGAGCTCGCCTCGGGTATCGGCTCCGAGCAGGCGGCACTTGCCGGAGGACGGCCGGACCAGGCCAAGGAGACAGCGGATCGTGGTCGTCTTCCCCGCGCCGTTCGGGCCGAGGAATCCGAACACCCCACCGGACGGCACCACGAGATCGAGACCTGCCAAGGCAACCGTAGTCCCACCTCGGAAGCGGCGGTAACGCTTGGTTAGCTCCTCGACCTCGATGACGTTCACGAGGCCGGAGCCTAGTTGCTAGTTGTCGAAGAGGTCCGACGGCGGTCGCTGGGTCAGGGTCACGTTCAGGGTCCTCGTGCCCGTCCGGTTGACGATGACTACTTCCACATCGTCACCTGGATCGAACTTCGCGAGTGCTTCGGTCAAGTCTTGGGCGGAGGCCACGGTCTCGCCGCCGAGGCCCACGATGACGTCGCCTTCCTTCAGGCCTGCCTCTTTCGCGGGGTTCCCGGGGAAGAGCAGTGTGATCAATGCGCCCCTGACGTCCGGGTCGAGGCCGAGCTGGGCGGCATCGGACGATGAACCCACCGACGCGATCGACACCCCGAGCCACGCTCGGTCCTCTGGGGGCTCGGCGAGGATCTCGCGGATAACGGGCAGTGCCTCATCGATCGCGATCGCGAATCCGATGTTCTCCGCGGCTGCAGCTGTAGCCGCAGCGGTGTTGATGCCGACGAGTCGTCCGGCCCTGTCGATCAGCGCTCCGCCGGAGTTACCCGGGTTGATCGCAGCGTCCGTCTGCAACAGTCCTTCGAGGTGGAGGTTGTTCTCGCCGGCATCGATGCTGCGATCGAGAGCTGAGACGATCCCCTTCGTGACGGTGGGGCTTCCCCCTAGTCCGAGCGGGAAACCGATAGCGACGACGTCGTCGCCCAGCTGGAGGTTCGATGACTTGCCGATCTCGATGGGATCGAGGTCGTTGGCCTCGACCTTGATGACGGCGAGGTCTCGCTCCGGGATCCCCCCGATGACACGTCCGGCCATCCGACCGTGGTCATCGTTGAACACGACCTCGACATCGACGGCGCCACGAACGACGTGGAAGTTCGTGAGGATCACTCCGGCTTTGTCGATAACGACTCCGGATCCTTCCCCCTGGCCAAGACCGGAGGTGTTGACGGAAGTCACCTTGACGTTCACTACCGACGGAAGGTCTTCGGCGATCACATCGGCCAAGGGAGAACGAGGGGCAGCTAAGTCGCTCTGGGTGAGGCTCACTTGGGAAGAATCGGTTGCCGCCCCAGTGCTCTTCGTGTCCGTGACGGCCTCGATCGTGCAGGCGCCGAGGATCACGGCGGTTGCGAGGAGTGCTGCGAAACGCTTCATGGAAGCCGATCTTAGCGACCGAAGATTAAAAGAAGATGAGAAAAGCCGGCTCCTGTGGGTCGTCGTAAGGGGAAGCTCCGACAACCCTCAGTAACCGGCTGGTGAAATTGTGACCGACCTATCTGTGCAGGTCAATAGCCGTTTTCTCCGAACGGGTCAGGCCGCAGCGGTCCCGGCATCGAACACCTCGACATCGGCCTCGCCGCCCTTGAAACCCCCGAGGGCGAAGACGAGCTTGTACGTGCCGGGGGTTAGAGCGATCGGTTCCTCGACGACGGTCTCGACGTCGGTGACCGAGGGCAGACCCCAGATCATGCGGACCTCCGTCGGACCCGCGTAGTAGACCTCACCGGACTCCGGAGCGACCAGATAGAAGGCCTCGGGGTAATAGCCGGCAGGTGCATTCCACCCGCGGGAGACGACGAACGGCAGTGTCTTGCCGTCTTTCACGGGGATGCCGGCGCGGCCGTAGGTCGAGCGCAGTGGACGTGCGCCACTACGCATCACCTTGCGCTGGGATCCCGCGATGTCGGCTTGCATGAGCGGAAAGTCTAGAGGACGGCCAGGTTCACGATCATCGGACGACCGTCGACCTCGGCCCAGCGCGACTCCACCGTGGTCTCGCCCGACTCACCGCGATAAGCGATCGTCACGACGGTCTCGTCTCCGGAGGCCACAAGCCCGGTGATGGCACACCCGGTCAACTCACCCGGCATCGCCTTCATGACATCGCCCGCTTGGGCCATCGCAGGCTCGCTCAAGGTCGCACCCGCCACCTTGAAGTCCTTGGCCACGGTTGCATTCGCATGCTCCTCTGCGGCGGTTCGTACGGCTGCGTCATCCATCGTTTGCCTCCTTCGCCGCCTGCTCGAGCAGGCGTTCGTAGATCGCCGGGTCGTCCGAGTCAACCACCGGGAATCCTTGACCATGTTCGCCGGCCCAGTGGAGCTCGATGCCCGGGTTGTGAACGTTAGTCCCATCCGCAAGGAAGAGGTGCGGGCTCCCCTGGACGGAATCTGTCTCCGACACGAGATAGTCCTTCGTGAGGGCGGACCTCGCTCGACCGTCCTCGAGGGCACCTTCGAGGGCATCGGGATCGATCTCGTCGATCTCCTTGGCGATCGCAAGGATCTCGTGACGCATCGAGATCGTCCGAGACGAACCGAAGAACGCTCGTCGCAAGGCGCGGTCGAGGAGCTCGGCGGGCCGCGGCCCTTGTTCCTTCGCGGCGATCACGGCTTCGAGCGCGGGCAGGGTTGTCACCGGGTACTCGGATTCCTCTCCCTGCCACATCTGCCAGCCGGCATCCGGCTCGAGAGCTCCTGCCACTGGGATCTCGGCATCCAGGATCTTCTTCGGTGTCGGCGCGTCGTTCATAAGCTCTAGCGGGAACGCACGAGGGTCGAACGTGATGACGTCGGTCAGGCCGAGCCGCTCCCGCGTCTCATGCAGCCGGTGGACGCTGACGTGAGCCCACGGACAGGTGATGTCCGAATAGACAGCGATCGTGCCGGCGCCGACCTTGATGCGGACGCCCTTAGGGTTCTGGCTCATGTGCACCTTCTGTTCCATCGCGTCGGGAGAGGTTCCCGCGCACGTTGTCTACGACGACGAGCGCTTCATGGCGTTCCTCGACATCCGTCCCTTATTCCCGGGACACACCCTGGTCATACCCAAAGCGCACCACGCCACCCTGCCGGATCTGCCGGACGACCTCCTCGAGCCGTTCTTCGCCCTCGTTCAACGACTATCTGCCGCGATCCCGGTCGCGATGGATGCCGTTGGTTCCTTCGTAGCGATGAACAACATCGTTAGTCAGTCGGTCCCTCACCTGCATGCACACGTCGTCCCGCGCCGCCCGAAGGACGGACTGAGGGGCTTCTTCTGGCCTCGCATGAAGTACCGGGGTGGCGACAAGGAGATGGCATCCGTAGCCGCGACGATCTCCGATGCTCTCGGAACCGGATGAACGAAACTTTCCACTGCACCTCGGCCGATGGACTGAACCTCGAGGCGCAGCTTGATGCCCCCGAAGATCCGAAGGCTGCACTGGTTCTGTGCCATCCGCATCCGCAGATGGGTGGAACGATGAACGCGCCTCTGCTGGTGGCGCTGGTCGAAGATCTCAATGCACGCGGGTGGGCGGTTCTCAGGTTCAACTTCCGCGGGATCGGTTCGAGCGAGGGCGAGACGGGCACCGGCGATGCCGAGGTGGCCGATGCCCTTGGCGCGGTTGCCGAGATGAAGGACCGCTTCGACCTGCCCCTCGCCATCGCCGGGTGGTCGTTCGGAGGAGCCGTCGCGGTGAGGGCCGCGACGAAGGTCCCCGAGCTTGTGGGTGTTGTCGGCATCGCTCCGGCGATCGCGCCGAAACCCGGGATCACCGCAGGGATGCCCCCGGCGAGCGAGGTCTCGCTGCCGGGGCCCTTGCTGGTCATCGTCGGCGCGAATGACGAGCTCGTGGATCCCACAGAGGCCGCCGCCTGGACCGCCGAGGTCGGGGGCCGCTTCGTCGAGATGAAGGGGGCCAACCATTTCTTCTGGGGCAAGTACGAAGCGCTCGCCGAGGTGGGCGGGGACTTCCTCGATGGGCTCGTCTCCTAGCCCGAAAAAGGGGGCTGTAGCCCAGAAAACCGTTGACTACCGAACGTCTGTTCGATACTATGTCATACATGGACATCTCGGGCATCCGACGTGATGAGATCAAGCAACAGATCGCCGCCGATCACCTGGCGATCCGGGAGGGGTTGCTATCGTCGGTCGTCACCGCGGGCCGGGCCGACCGAGACAGGCTCCGCTGGGTGCTGAAGGCAGATAGGGCCGAACTGTGGCGGGCCGACGGTCATCGCAGCTGCGCTCAACTCGTGTCCGCGGTCTGTCACGTGTCGAACTGGAAGGCACGGCGGTGGATCGAAGCAGCCCACGTCCTCGAGCATCTCCCCCACACCGCTGCAGCGCTCGAGTCCGGCGCGTTGTCACTGGACAAGGTCGTCGAGCTGACCCGCTTCGCGACGCCTGCGGACGAAACGAAATGGATCCGTTGGGCCCAGAAGGCAACGACCGGCAGTGTCCGGACGCGCGCGGATGCCGAGGTGAAGGCCTCGCAAGAGAAATCTGACGAGGTCTACAAGACCCGTAGCTTGAACTTCACCTGGTGGGAGGGCCAGGTATTGATCGAAGGCCAGCTTCCCGCCGCCGAGGGCGCCAGCCTGATCGCGGCGGTCGATGACCTCGCCCAGCGCCTTCCCGCTCACCCCGAGCCTGAGTCGATAGATCAGCGACGGGCCGATGCCCTGGTACTCCTTGCCACCAGCGCGAGTGGCGATCGCCTTTCAACCGCCACCGTAGTGGTGCATGCTCCCATCGAAGCCCTCGCTCACGATGAAGGTTCCTGCACCATCGCCGGCGGTGGTGTCCTTCATCCCGACACCGCTCGCAGGCTCGCATGTGACTCCCGCCTCCAAGTGGTCCTTGAGGGAAAGGACGGCAACGCCCTCGGCATCGGAGGGACAGCCCAGATCGCCCCGCACCGGCTGCGCCGTCAGGTGTTCCACAGAGACGACGACACGTGCACGTTCCCCGGATGCGAGACGAAGAGCTTCTTGCACCCTCATCACGTCAAACACTGGTCGAACCGAGGTCCAACCGATCTCGACAACCTTGTGACCGTCTGTACGAACCATCACACCTTGGTGCATGAAGGCAAGTGGAGCGTGACCCTCGACGACAAACAGCAGGCCGTCTGGTTCAGACCGAGCGGCCGGACCTACGAACCGGGACCGGCACCGCCCGACATAGTCACTTCGAAGAAGGAACCACCGCGTCTCGCCGAAGCGATCGGGTTCTCGCGATTACTCGGGTTGGCTGCGGTTCTCTAAACGAGTTCTAGAGGCCTAGGACCTCGATCGCTTGGTTATACGTACCGCGGTTCTCCCATGGGATCGGATCGACCTCCAAGGCACCAAGTGGTTCGAACTCGATGTAGTCGGTCGGCCAGTGCCACTTCGCTAGGTTGCTCCCGAAACGTCTGCTCAACGCCCCGACCGCAGCATGAAGGGACCTGCGCACCGCGCCGGCGCAGGTCTCGGTCGCACCGGTGCGCTGGTCGTCGCAGTAGTCCATCGCTAGGTTCTTGTGGGTGGGGCCGAACAGGTTCCACAGATGGTTCGACAGCGATGAGTAGTAGGCAGAGCCATTGTTGGTTGGAGCATCGTCGGCCGCAGGGACGGTCAGGTCGTATGCACCCTTGAGCTCGTCGTCGAAGACCGCCTCAACCAACTTCTTGTACCAGGTGTCCCACAGGGCTGTGGCTATACCGAAGTCTTGCCGGTCATTCCGGTCTTCGTCGGTTCGATGGGCTCCTGCGTCGATCCATTCGGCGGTCGCGGCAAGCGCATCCCTTGCGGTCCCCGAGGGAGAACCTGCGAGTTTCAGCATCCTGGGTCCGAGGATCACGGCGTTCCCGTCGCTCGTCGCGACGGTTCGGGCCACGTCGACAACATCGGAAAGGCTCGCCTTTCCACCGTTGCGCAACAGGTTCTTCATCTGTGTGGCCAGGAGCTTCACGCGTTGCGTCGGCCCCCACATGGACTGGTCACCGTTAGCCCAGCCGCGTGCCGGCTGGTTGTTCCAGTTGACGAGCCACCCTTGTGCAGGGTTCGTCATGTGCGGCAGTTCGGCGAAGGGGATGAAGCCTTGCCACTCCCACTCACCCGTCCCCCACGACGGCAGCATGGGGTCGACGCCTTCGGCCCTGATCGGGTACTTGCCGACGTGGAAGTAGCCGAGGTCCGTTGAGTCGACGTAGATGGCGTTGAAGGCCATCGTCGAGGTCGACATCGCAGCGCTGAAATCGGCGATGGACGCCACTGTGTTCTTCGCAGCTCGCATGAACGAGATGACCGAATCTGTTTCGTGCAGCCAGAAAGCTCGCTCCCTAGTGAATGCGACAGGGGCGCCGCCCACGGTCCCCCGATCGAACACCGGGCCGTGACTCGTTCGGTAGACGCTGAGCATGTCGTCGGACCCACCCTTTACAGGGATGGTCTCGGTGCGCGCTGTCATCGCCACGCAGGCGCCGTCGAACATGTAACCGTTGGAATCCTCGGTTGCGTTTCCGCCGCCCGGCTCGCAGAGCTCCTCGGCCCGCACATCGACGGCGTCTGAGCTGGCCGTAGTGAGTGACCATGCGTGCTCGATACCTCTGCCGAGAGGGATGAGTAGAGATGCC
This sequence comes from Actinomycetota bacterium, assembly GCA_034665745.1. Lineage (GTDB taxonomy): Bacteria > Actinomycetota > CADDZG01 > CADDZG01 > WHSQ01 > JAXDJJ01. The sequence goes on from JAXDJJ010000034.1 coordinate 19,378, forward strand.
CCGGGCACCGCCGGCCCTCGGAAATCGAACGAAGGTGAGTGCACGTCGATCTCCATGAAGAACTGGGGCACGTTGTAGCCCACCTGCGGTCCGCCCCAGTTCAGCGTGTTGCCGGTGGCGGACTTAGAGGGAGCGACCCCGATGAAGTTCGACGAGGGTGATTCCGGCAACAGCCGCGTCGCGGCCGACGTCTGAGATCGGGACGCCACCAGCGCTCCCGCGCCATCGGGGATTGCAACGGCGCTGTTGTCGATAGGCCGCGGGTCGGGAGATGTGAACTTTCCTTCCGAAGCTGGGATCGTCGAGTACGAGTTCGGGTCGTTGCGCCACGTGAAGTCACGGAACGCCCCTTTCCCGGCCTTCTTGCCCAGGTTCTTCTGGAGTTGCTCGAGTAAGGCTGCATGAGTTAGTTCCGAACCAGCGGTCTCACCGAAACGACGGAGTTGCAGCACGACCATGTAGATCGTGTCGGTGGGTGCCCAGTCTTCGATCGGCAACTGCCGGGAGTCGTACTCGACCGGCTTAAGGCTCGCATCGGCTCGGACTTCGGCCATGCGATCGTTCACGCCCTCCGAGTAGGCAGTGAGCATGTCCTGGAGCAAAGTCCCGTCCGCTCCGAAGTCGTTGTCGAGAACATCGAACATGGACTGGACCTCGGCAAGCGTGTACCCCTCGGTCCTCACTCCCCTGTCATAGGCCAGGTAGTCCGGCCCTAAGAACGAGGCGAGATCGCCGCGCGCGGCATGACGCAGAACATCCATCTGCCATAGGCGATCCTCGGCCGCGACGTACCCCAGCGCGAACGCCGCGTCTTCGTCTGTGTCCCCGTAAACGTGAGGGATCCCGAAGTCGTCCCGGTACACCGTGGACTTGTTGTTGGGCCGGTACTCGTCCTCGATGGTTGCCCCGGGCCCGAACTGAGCCGAGTGCAGATAGGTAGAGAGTTCTGCCTCGGTGACGTCGTTGTCGTCGACCAGAGATGCGTACATCTCGCGCTGGTCGTCGGCGTGCGGCGGAGTGATGCCGGAGGCGATCTGACCAAGGTTGATGAACCCGCTCTGGCCCGGCGGGATGATCGAGTACGCACGCAATCCATCGGGGGTGGTCGGGACGGGGGCCGCCATCGCGCTGGACATGACCAACAGCACGGTCAGGGTCAAGCCAACGGCGAGGAAGACCTTGCGGGGCATCATCAACTCACCAACGTCACTGCGGCACAGTCCACGACCTGCTTGCCGCCGCCGCCCGGCGCTCGCTTGTTGGACTTCCACCGTGCCTTCAGAGTCGAACCGTCTTTGGGGATCTCGATCATCGAATAGCCGTAGGAGTTGATCTGGATGCAATCGGCGTCAACGAGACCCTTGGTGACGAGGAACTGCTGGAGAACTGCTCCCTGACCTTCACCACGGATCTTCGCCACCTCGCAATCGAGGGTGCAGGTCTGGACCGGGCCCGCGACGACCTCGTACGCAACGGGGTTGTCATTGTCGACCGTGATATCGACGTAGACCCTCGCGCCGATGTTCGCGTGGATGTCTGTGGTTAGAAATACGACGTTGTCGATCGCGTTGTCGCCGATGTAGCTCAGCAAGTCCGCCCGCTCGGCGATGTATCCGTCCCACCGGTCGTAAGGCAAGACGAATATCTGAGTGATCGGCACTTCATTAACGATGAGTTTCCAGGTCGCGTCGGAGGTTGACAGTGCGTCCTTCAACCACGCGAGCTGTTCGGCTCCCAGCATCGTCCGGGTGGGGTCGGTCATGTGCGCGATACAGGCGGGATCCGCAGGTGCCAGCCCGAGCTGACCGCGGGTCGCGGGAGGCATCATCGGAGCGAGGTCGAGCTCGCCCTCAGCATCGCGGCACGGACTGTCGATCTCATCCGGGGATTGACTTCTGTACCCGCGCTCGTCCAGGAAGATCAGGTCGATCTTGCTGCCGATGTCTACCTTCCGGTAGTACTTGTCTTCCTTGATCGGCCAGTAGTCGTTGAATGCTGCCTTTCCTGCGCTCAACAACCCGGGGTCGTCAATCGCAAGTTGCGCACCGTCGAAATCGTTGACGACCTCGTGGTCATCCCACACGGCCCACGTACTCATCTTTCGCAACACGAGCTGCGTGGCCGCGGCCCGGTTCTTGCGGTACTTCGCCCACTTCGCCTTCTTCGTGAGCGCGGTTGGAGCTCCGGTCTCGGAGTCGGAGTAGATCGTGTCGCCCATGTACAGGAACAGATCCGGGTTCTCTTCGGCGATCCGCCTCAGGACCTCGAAGGGGGTGGCGTTCTTGTCCGGATGTTCTGTCCACAACGCGTCGTTGTCCCCGGTGAATGCAAGATTCAAAGCCGAGGGTGAGTTGGGGGACGGCAAGGTCTCGAACGCCCCTATGTCGCTGGTCGCTCCCCCGCCCGAGAACCGGTAGTAGTACTTGGTGGCCGGCTTGAGGCCCGTGGCGAGGGGCTTCATCGTGAAGTCGTGTGACTTAGCGGCGCTGGTACGTCCCGAATCGACCACGTGGGTGAAGCCATGGTCCGAGGCGACCATCCACCGGTATCTCCCGGCTTCAGATGCGCGGGCCCACAACATCGCCCGATCGGATTCCGCTCGCGCTGCTACCCCGTGCGTGAACGATGCGCCACCGCCGGCGGATCCCGGAACCACTGAAAGAAGGGTTGCGAGAGCGATGAGGGCTGCGCCGAGGGCTCGACGGATGTGGGGTGACACTTAGCCAACTTAGTCACTCGACCCGCATCGCGATAGGGGGTTCACCGGATTCCTGGGAAAGCCAGGCGTAAACCTCGCGGACCTGGGAAGTATCGAAAACAGACCTAACGGACTACCGAGGAGGACGACGTGGACACAGCGAGAGATCTGTTCGAACACGAATTGCGTGACATCTACGACGCAGAGCACAAGCTCGAACGCGCCCTAGAGAGCATGGCGAGCAAAGTGACCAACACGGAGCTGGCCAACGGCTTCAAGGAGCACCAGTCCCAAACCAAGGGCCACATCGAGCGTCTCGACAAGGTCTTCGGGATCATCGACCGTGCTCCCCGACGTGAGGCATGCGATGGCATCAACGGTCTGATCTCCGAGTTCTCGGGCTTCGTCAAGGACGAGAGCCCATCCGACCCGGTCCTCAACCTGTTCGCGACCGCGGCCGCAATCAAGACTGAGTTCTACGAGATCAACGCCTACAAGTCGCTGATCAAGCTTGCCGATCACCTCGGGTTAAGCGAGGCAGCCGAGCTCTTCGAGCAGAACCTCAAGGAAGAGGAAGAGACGGCTCAGCAACTCGATGCCTTGTCGGACAAGCTCGGACAGGAAGTACCCGTCGGCTAGGAGATCCAGTGCGGTGGGGGGGATTTGAACCCCCACACCCTTGCGGGCACCAGCCCCTCAAGCTGGCGTGTCTACCGTTCCACCACCACCGCGCACTGCGTTCCAGGCAAAGGCCCTGCCGAAAGGCAGGGCCGGTCGGGATTATATCGAGGGGTCTTTCCACCACTGAGCTGCATTCCACAAGGGACCTGACAACGAGGGGTTCACGGCGATGCCGTGAACCTCTTCGCGCCAGGCCACGAATGTGGCCACCGATGCCAATGGGATCCAGGTCGGACCTCGGGGCACGGCGAACACCCGCAGCAGCGAGACGTCGGCCTGCCCCTCCCCGCGCCAGGCTCCATAGATGGTCGATGCCGGTGCGGTGATGAGTTCGGAGCCGACCCCCGACTCCTCGAGGTCGACCTGCACCGCCCTCTGGATGAGGCCGAGCAATTCGTCACCCTCGGGCGCGGCGATCGACAGCGATGACGGTGCAGTTCCGGCACGGGAGAAAGCATCGGAGACACGGCCATCATCACGGATGAATGAAGCACCGAGGTTGGCCATGTCGATCGAGGACATGACACCGGCTTGGGCGCCTCTCGAGATCCGTTCGGGATCGAACTCGAAGCCGATCTGCTCGTCCCCCACCTCCTTGTCGAATGGGATGTGGAGCTCGTCTAACCGATCATCGAGGTTGACCGAGGATGGGATCGCCGCAGCATCGAGTCGACCCTCCTGCAGCAAACGGACCAGCAGGTCGGTTCCCTGCACGAAGTTCACCCTTACAGCATCTACGTACGGCTTCACACCGGATCCCGGATTCGATGCGTAGGTGATGCTTCGCCCGCGGACATATCTCGAGAACTTGAACGGCCCCGCCGAAACGTTTCCGCCACGCAGGCGGCCCCGCGGAAGAACGTAGGCACCGCGTGAAAGGGTGCGCTCCCAGTCTCGGACCCGACCACGCAGCACGACTTCCCAAGGGCCCCCACGCCGCGCCGATCGGATCGCGGCGAACCCAGACGGGGCGGTAGCGCGCTCGATACTGCGGACGACATCCAGTGGTGTGATCGGTGCCCCGTTCGACCAGCGCCGGTGATTCAGCTCGAGGCGCGCGGTATCGCCGAACACATCCACCGACGCTGCAAGATCCGGTTCGATCGACCCATCGGCCAACCTCCTGAAAGGCATCGGAAACACCGGGTCGATCAGCGCATAGGTGAGGTCGGAGGCGTCGGGCGCGTACGGATCGAGCGTCGCGGGTTCACCCACCACACCGAACTCGATCACTCCCCCGCGTTCAGGGACCGGACCTGTACCTGTTTCGGGGGTGCAGGCACCGGCGAGCACGGTCACTCCCAGAGTAAGCACCAGGCCCCCCAGCGAGCGACTACTCAGGTGCGAGCTCGATCCCCAAGGCATCGAAACCACCAGTCTGATCGAAAACGAACCCGATCACCCGCGGCTGAGCCGCCCAGTGAGCAACGAAGGAACCGATCGGAGCGATCGGAACGTTCTCCATGATCGCCTTCTCGGCTTCGATGTAGAGCTGTACACGCTTGCCCTCCGACGCGGTGGAGCGCGCTCTCTCGAGCAACGCGTCGACCTTCGACGAGGAGATCCCGGAATGGTTGTCGGGCGATTGCGCGTCGAACAAGGGCGTCAGGAACGCGTCTGGCGTCGGATACTCGGCGATCCATCCCAGTCGGTACATGGCGTGGTCCTTGTCCCGCAACCTCTTCAGGTACTTGGGAAAGGGATACGAGTGCAGCGTGACGTCCAGACCCGCCTTCTCGAGGTCCTCTTTCACCAGTCGAGCGATGCGCGGATGTGGTTGTGCTCCGCTGTAGTCGAGCGCCACATGACGATCGGCCTTCTTCAAACGCCCCACTAGCTCTTTAGCTTCATCAGGCGCGTATTCACAGAGATCGACGCATAGGTTCTCGTGGAACCCGGGCATGCCCTCGGGGACGATGCCGCGCGGCAGGGTCATCGTCCCTCGGTACACGGTCTGCACGATCGTTTGGCGGTCGATCGCCTTGTTGATCGCACGCCGCATCCTGATGTCGTCGAGTTGCGGCGAGCTCACGTTCAACCCGAACGAGTAGGTAGCGAGGAACGGCTTGTAGCCCTGATCGCCGTAAGACTCTCGAGCGCCCTCGATCTCGCCCGCCGGGACCTCGGCGATGTCGATGTCTTTGTTTATGAAGGGTAGCCAAGACGCGGCCGCGTCCGGGTAGCTCAAGAAACGGATGCCGTCGATCTCGGGCGTGTCGTAGAAGCCGAGGAATGCCTTGAGCAGGATCGGGTCTCCCGGAGACCAGGACTGAGCGATGTTGAACGGTCCGTTGCCAACGGGGGTCGTGAGGAATCTGTCCTCGTCGGCTACGGCGGAAGCAGGTACGGGCACGAGGCTCGGGTGCGTCAACACAACGGGGAAGTCATAGAACGGTTCGTCCAGTTCGATGACAAGCGTAGTGGGGTCAGGGGTCCTAACCCCCGAGAGGTGCTTCGCATCGCCGAGCTGGTTGACCGCGATGAAACCTTGGATGTCCTCCAAGGTGTAGGCGAGATCCGAGGCGTTCGCTTTTGCCGCGATGCGGTCGAACGCAAAGGCGAAGTCCTTGCTCGTCACCGGAGTGCCATCGTGGAACGTCATGCCCTGGCGCAGGGTGAACGTGAACGTCCGGCCCCCATCGGACACCTCCCAGGACTCCGCAGCCGCCGGGACCACCTCTTCTTCGACCGGATCCCACGCGGTGAGGCCTTCGAACAGTTGGCGGGCTACTAGAACGCCACCCGGGTCCTGCAAGCGCATGGGGTCGAGAGTCGAAGGCTCCTGGATGGCAACCGTCAGGACGTCATCGCTGGGCGCGAATATCGGAGGAGGCGACGTTGCCGTCGGGCTGCCGTCGAGCGGCACCGTCTGCGTCGGTGTAGCACCCGGTGAGGGGTCGTCACCCGTACACGCCGGAGCTAACAGGCAGATGACAGCCAGGAGGCCCGGCCACAGGCGGGAGCCGAGCACCGTGCTGATTAGGGGGCCAGGCGGAACGCGAGCAATACGGTCGTGCCCGTGAACACGATCGCGGTCACGATCGTGATGCGGTCGAGGTTCTTCTCCATGACGGTGGAACCCATCGCCTGGCTCTGCATGCCTCCACCGAACATCTCGGAGACACCTCCGCCCCGGCCCGCGTGCAGAAGGATGAAGGTGATCAGCATCAGGGATGCGAGCACATGGATCACGACAAGAACGGCAGTAAGCACTTAGAAACACCTCTTCTTCGAGTTGGGACTAGCCCTCCAAGGGTAGCCGACCCCGCACGGGGGCCTAGATCGCGCCCGGTGCCAGGCGGTAGAAGCCTATCGAGCCGGTGATGATGTTGACCTTCTGGAGGTCCCACAGCTGGATCTCGTGGTCGAGGCCGGCCCTTCGGACCTTGTGCTTCCACTGTTTGATCCAGTCGTTCTTGAACTTCGCCTTGAACGCGATCGGATCGGTGGGTTCGCGCCTGGCCATGATCACGCCCTTCTGAAGCCGCTCTTCTTTCGTCATGTGGTTGGCCTTCTGGACGTCCCCCGGTGACCAGTACGTGCCATCGGCGGGTTCCTCGGCCGAGCCCAGGACGATCGCGTAAGCCCCGGCATCACCCGACGAGATCTGTGCGCCGGCCTGAAGACCGAGAACCGCGACCAAGAGGGCCGCGAACATGTACGGGAGAGCCCCACCGGCGCGCATGACGGCGCTCCCATCGGCGAGGGCGAGAAGGTTCGACACGCGAGCGGGCACACGGCCCCCACCGAACGCGAGGACGACGTCCATCCGCCCCCGGCGCCCTTTGCGCAGCTCGCATAAGCGAACGAGCCCAGAGGCGACCGAAAGGGGATCTCCGGTCAGACCGACAGCCCGCCTGTCCGCTTCGACCTCCCGGTCGGCGAGCAGCCGCCGGTAAGCGATGTGGGCAACGGGGTTCCATGCCACCAGGTCCCGCATGAAGCCGGCAGAGAACGCAACCTGAACGTCCCGTGCCTCGAGGTGAGCGATCTCGTGAGCGAGGATCCCTTCGAGTTCTGCCCTGTCGAGTTCGCTGAGCAACTCGGGCGAGATCAGTATGCGACCACCCTTTCCGGCGACCGCGAAGGCGCCGGAGTTCCCCGGGGGCATGACGAGTACGGCCGGGACCTTGGAGAGACGGGAGCGGTCCGTGAGCATCTCGACCATCATCCGCACGTCGCCCTCGTCGCCCGAGCCCAAGGGGCGACTCCGATGGATCAACCTGCGAACGAGCATCGTTCCTATCGCGCGCCGGATCAGCATCAGTGAACTGACCGAGAGGCCGATCCACAACATCCATGCCCCGGCGGTCTCCGACAAGGCGTACGCCGTAACCACGTTCTTATCGTTAGCAAGGAAGAGGACATGAAGTAGATCCCTCGAGCCATCCAGCAAGCTTTGATTGACCGGCCGCAGCACGGCAACGACAGGCAGCGCCGCGTGGTCGAAGCTCACCGCTGCGATCAAAGGAAGAAGCAACGGGAGGATAAGAAGAAGGCCCGAGGCGAGTCCCCCGGGCCTGCGGATCAGACGACGCAGAAATAGAACGGCAAGAAGAGTCACCGTCGATACGGCAAGGATGACGATCCAAGCCGAGTCGCCCTCGATAGCGAGGACGGTCGGCGACGCGCTAGTCACTCAGTCGTTGCCCTTCACTCTCCGTTGATCGATCGCGTCCCTGAGACGGTCGATCACCTCGCTGTCTTCCTTCTCGACCCGGTCGATGAAGTAAGCGACCGCTGGATCCGGGAAGTGGTTCACGAGCCAGTCCACGACCGACTTGACCGTGGACCGGGCATATTGCTCGCGCGTGACTACCGCGACGTAACGGTGAGCGGGTTGATCCTCGATCCGTCTGACTAGGCCCTTGTCCGCGAGACGGCCCAGGGTCGTCATGACTGTGGTGTACGCAAGTGGGCGCGCGTCCCCTAGAGATTTGTGGACGTCACGAACGGTTACTTCACCCGTGTCCCATACGACGTCCATGATCTCGGCCTCGAGCGGCCCGAGCACCTCGGCCAAGCTGTGCTTGCGACGTGGCGTCATCTGCATCCCCCCTGGATGGCTGGAGACGAATCCTATGCCCGGGGCATAGGTACTACAAATGTAGTTGCCGGCTAGTCGCGGCTGATCTTGACCAGGTTCGGCATGATCTCCGGGCCCATGAGATGCCCCATGGCGCCTTTGCGGGAGGCGGTTTCGCCATAGGTCTTCACCTGATCGGCACTTACGTTGCCTCCTGCTATCAGCAGTGGGACGGGCCCGTCGGTGTGGGCCTTGCGCGCGCAGCTCGTGGAGTGGTCGGCGGTCACGGCAACGATGCTTCGCTTGAGGTCGAGCTCGTCCAGGAGAGCAGCGAAGAAGATGGAGTCGATCTCTTCGATGCTGGCGATCTTGCCCTCGTGATCGCCGTCGTGGGCCGGAACATCGGGGCCCTTGATGTGGATGTACAGGCCGTCGTATCCCTCGATCGCTTCGAGCGCCAGGGCGGCCCACTTCTCGTACTGCTCAGCAGCCGGGATGCCCGTCGGCGCTTCGACGATGCCCATCCCGGTGAGACGCGCGATACCCAACTCGACGGGCATCTCGACGAAACAACCCATCTCGGGGCCGAACTTCTCCTTGAACGGCACGAGATCGGGAAGGTGGTCTCCCCCATCGCGGGTAAGGATGAAGTTGCCCGGTAGCTTTCCCACGGCGGCCCGTTTCTTGTTGACCTCGGATGCTTCGAGGACTTCGAAGGACGCTCGCAGCCATTCATTAGTGAGGCGCGACGCGCTCTGGGCGGGTTCGTCACCTTCGTGACCGGCAACGGGCGCGACATGAACGACGTGGTTGTCGAATGTCTCCAACGCGACCCCGAGTGCTCCCTGCCGTCCGTAAGCCGGGTCTGAATTCTCGACCTCGGCAGACAGTGGACCCTCTTCGCTGCGGATGACGAGAACCCCGCGGTGACCGATCGTCGCGCGGAAGTCGAACGACGCCCCAGGGATCGAAACTTTCTCCTGGACCTCGGCTGCGAGGGCGTGGGCTTCCTCAGAGCTGAGGTCGCGGCCCACCCTGCGGTCCTGGATCGCCCAGCCGTCACCATCCTTCTCGACCGTTGCGAAGTTGACGCGGTATGCCAGATCTCCTTGCTTCACATCGAGACCTGCGCCGACCGCCTCGAGGGGACCGCGACCGGTGTGATGCTCGTGCGGGTCGTAGCCGAGGATCGAGAACACCGCGATATCGGATTCCGGAGCGATGCCCTTGCCGACAGTTGTGACGTAACCGTTGATGCCGCGCGCGGCAAGGCTGTCGAGATGTGGCGTGTGAGCGGCCTCGAGAGGGGTCTTGCCGTTCAAGGCATCTAGCGGGTCGTCCCCCAGCCCGTCGAGGATGACGTAGACGATCTTCTTAAGCACGAACTAACCCTTCGTCGCTTTGACGATGGCGGCGAACTCCTGGGCTTCGAGAGAAGCACCGCCGACGAGAGCACCATCGATGTCCGGTTGGCCCATCAACGTTGCCGCGTTACCGGATTTCACGCTGCCGCCATAGAGGATGCGCATCCCTTGCGCGACGTCATCCCCCACCGAGCTACCGAGAACCTTGCGGATGTACGCGATCGTCGACTGAGCGTCTTCGGGAGTTGCGGTCTTCCCCGTCCCGATGGCCCAGATGGGCTCGTAGGCGACTACCGCCTTGGCAGCAACCTCGGGCTTCACTCCCTCGAACGTGGCCCTCACCTGGCCTTCGACCTTGAACTCGGTCGCGCCGGACTCGTGTTCCTGCTCGGTCTCGCCGCAACAGACGATGGGGAGCAGTCCGTTCGCGAAGGCAGCTTTCACCTTCATGTTGATGTCGTTATCGGTCTCCTTGAAGATCCCCCTGCGCTCGCTGTGACCGAGAATGACGTAGTCGACATCGAGCGACTTCAGCATCGAGCCCGAGACCTCGCCGGTAAACGCGCCTTCCTTCTCGTGATGCATGTTCTGCGCCCCGAGGCCGAATTGGTAGCGGTCCGAGTCGATCAAGGTCTGGATCGTGCGCAACGCGGTGAACGGGGGGCACACGACGACCTCGACCCGATCGAAGTTGTGACCTGCAAGCTCGTGCGCAAGCCCTTGCACCAGCCGCATGGCGTCGAGATGCGTCTTGTTCATCTTCCAGTTGCCCGCGATCAATGGGGTTCTCATCTAGTTGCCTTTCCTCAGTACTGCGATCCCGGGGAGATCTTTCCCCTCCAACAGTTCTAGCGATGCGCCACCCCCGGTCGAGAGGTGTGACACAGCATCCGTCATGTTCATCTGGCGAAGAGCGGCGGCCGAGTCTCCCCCACCTGCCACGGTGTAGGCGCCCCGCCCGGTCGCACGGCCCACGGCTCGAGCCACGTCGCGCGTACCGTGTGAATAGGCCTCGATCTCGAAGATGCCCATCGGGCCGTTCCACAGGACGGTCTTCGCGGCTTCGATCGCGGCCCCGAACGTACGCGCGCTATCGGGTCCTATGTCCACCCCCATGCGGTCCCCGATGCGATCCAGCGCCACCGTTTCGTGGGCCGCACCTTCATCTGGACCGTCCGCGGCAACCACGTCGGTCGGCAACAAGATGTCGACCCCTCGCCCCTCGGCCGTCTTCAGCACATCGGCCACCTCGGAAACACGATCGGACTCGACCAGCGAGCGACCCACATCATGTCCCTGAGCAACGAGCAGCGTGAACGCCATCGCCCCACCGATGCAGATCGTGTCCACTCGTTCGAGCAGGTTCCCGATGACCGCCAACTTGTCCGAGACCTTCGCCCCGCCGAGTACCGCGACGAACGGACGATCTGGCTCGTGCAGCAAGCGTTCGAGTTTGGCGACCTCGTCGGCAAGGAGCAGCCCAGCCGCCGATGGCAATCGCTCGGCGACACCGACCACGGATGCGTGGGCACGGTGTGCCGCGCCGAAGGCATCATCGACGTAGACCTCGGCGAGGCCCGCTAGGGCATCGGCGAAGGCCGGGTCGTTAGCTTCCTCGCCTGGCTCGAAACGAAGATTCTCGAGAAGAACGACATCGGCCAGCGATGCGCTTGCGGCTTGGGCTTCCGGACCGACAACGTCGGAAACGCTCCGCACCTCGCGCTCGAGCATCTGCGAAAGGGCGCGACCGATGGGAGCGAGTCGAAGGTCGTCGACGACCGTGCCTCTCGGACGGCCCAGGTGTGAGCACACCGTCAGTCGCGCACCCTTCGCTAGCAAAGCCTCGAGGGTTGGCACGGCGGAACGGATCCGCATGTCATCGGTGATGTGGCCATCGTTCAACGGCACGTTGAAGTCACACCTGACGAGGACGCGCTTGCCTGCGACCTCGAGGTCGTCGATCGTGGGGAGAGACAACTCGGCGGCTAGAGCTTGGAAGCGACGAGCTCGGTGAGATCTACGAGGCGGTTCGAGTAGCCCCACTCGTTGTCGTACCAGCCGAGCACCTTGACCAGGTTGCCGTTGGCCATCGTCGAGAGCCCATCGATGATGCACGAGTGCGGATTACCGACGATGTCGCTCGAGACGATCGGGTCCTCGGTGTATTCGAGGATGCCCTTCATGCCAGCAGATTGTGCCGTCTCGCGGAACGCGTTGTTCACGTCTTCTTTCGTAACCTCGGACCCGAGGACCGCGACTATGTCGGTGATCGAACCGTCGGGCACGGGAACGCGCAGAGAGAGTCCATCTAGACGCCCTTTGAGCTCTGGCATCGCCAGCGACGCAGCCTTCGCGGCCCCCGTGGTGGTCGGGATGATGTTGATCGCCGCGGCGCGCGAGCGACGAAGGTCGTCGCGTGCAAGGTCCAGAGTGTTCTGATCGTTCGTGTACGCGTGACAGGTCGTCATGAAGCCCTTCTCGATGCCCCAGTTGTCCTGAAGCACCTTGGCGAGAGGAACGACGCAGTTCGTCGTGCACGACGCATTGGAGATGACGTGGTGGTTCGCGGGGTCGTAGCTGTCGTGGTTGACGCCCATAACGATCGTGACGTCCTCGTCCTTCGCGGGGGCCGAGATGATGACCTTCTTAGCGCCGCCCGCGATGTGCTTTTCGGCATCGGCCTTCTTCGTGAAGAAGCCGGTGGACTCGATGACCAGGTCCACCCCGAGGTCGCCCCACGGGAGATTCCCCGGGTCACGCTCGCTCAAGAGCTTGACGTCGGCGCCGTCGATCGTGAAGCCGCCGTCGGTGAGCTTGACTTCCTTGCCCAGGCGGCCGTGGACCGAGTCGTACTTGAGCAGGTGAGCCATCGTCTCGGCATCGCCGAGGTCGTTCAGCGCAACGAGCTCGAGATCCGAGCCTTTGGCGCTCATCGCCCGGTAGAAGTTGCGGCCGATACGGCCGAATCCGTTGATCCCTATGCGCGTCGCCACTGACGTCCCTCCTGAGGATTTGGGGGTATTTGGAGGGCCATCCTAAAGCACCGCCCTAAGTCAGCCCCCGGAGGACCTCCGCTAGGCGCCCTGGATCGTGAGCACCCGCTGCGTTCGCGACATCCGCGGCCACGACCTCCATGCCAAGGAAATCCAGAGCCTTCATATCTACCTCGACCCCGTCGGTGGGCAGCTCAGGCGATTGCACCAGGACCGTGTCGACGCAGAAGGCTCCCGCGTGCGCCAAGAGTGCTTGGACGTGACTTGCCGCATCTAGGGATTCCGTCTCGCCCTTCTGCTGGCGAGCGTTGCAGACGAAGACCCGGCGGGCCTTGGTCTCTTGCAGCGCGGTGCGGATGCCCGGGACAAGCAAGGTTGCGATCAGACTCGTGAACAGACTCCCGGGACCGAGGATCACTTGATCCGCGCCGAGGACTGCGTCGACTGCGGCCTGGGGCGCAAGGGGGTCCGTAGGCTCGAGATAGACAGCTTGGATCGGATCCTTCGTCTGCGCGACCGCCACCTGTCCCTTGACCTCGCCACCGTTCACGCGTGCGTACAAGGTGACCAGCTCGGACGTAGCCGGAAGCACTCGCCCATCCACTCCAAGGAGCTCGCCGGCTTGCGCAACCGCCTCGGCGAAATCGCCGGTGCGCTCGGTGAGGGCCGCGATCACGAGGTTGCCGATCGTGTGACCGGTCAGCGCGCCACTGTCGAAACGGTGCTGGAACAGCTCGGCCAACCCCTCCTTGGTCGCCAACGCGACGAGACAGTTCCTGATGTCACCTGGTGGTGGGACACCTAGCTCCCGGGTGATCCGCCCCGATGAACCGCCGTCGTCCGCCACCGTTACGACCGCTGCGATCTCGTCCGCATATATCCGGGCGGCGCGCAATGACGCGGCGAGGCCGTGCCCGCCGCCAAGACCGACTACCTTCACGGGCTCACCGGCGGGCGATGAACGTCACGGTGGATGACAGTTGCAGCGAAACCCTTCTCCTTGATGAACGCGCCGATCTCTTCAGCAAGTACAACCGAACGATGCCGCCCGCCCGTGCATCCAACGGCCACGGTCAGGTAATGGCGACCCTCGCCCTGGAACCCTGGCAGCAGCATCGCGAACAGGTCCTTCGTGCGCGCCAGGAAATCTTGGGTTGTGTCCTTATCGAGAACGTAGTCACGCACGCCAGTTTCCAGGCCGGTTAGGTCCCGCAACTCCTCCACCCAGTGCGGGTTCGGCAGGAAGCGCACGTCGAGAACGATGTCGGCATCGAGGGGCAATCCGAACTTGTAGCCGAACGACACGACCGCGGTGGTCAGCCCATCGCTGAGGGTCGCTCCTTCGAACAGGGCCCCGATCTTCGTGCGAAGGTCCCGCACGGACAGGTTCGAGGTGTCGAGGATCACGTCCGCCCCCTCGCGGAATCGGCCCATGAGCTCGCGCTCACGTTGGATGCCAACGACGATCCTGTCCTCGGGGGCAAGCGGATGCACCCGACGGTTCGCATCGAAGCGACGCACCAGCACGTCGTCGGATGCTTCGAGGAACACCATCCGGAAGTTGCAGACGTCATGGCGAAGCTTCTCGAGCTCCTTCGCCGCTTCATTGAAGAACGTGCCGCCGCGGGCATCGATGACGAGAGCCATCCGTTTGATGTCGTTGCCCGGAGCCAGGGCCAAGGAGAGCATCTTCGAGATCAGCGCGGGTGGAAGGTTGTCGATGACGAACCAGCCAAGGTCCTCGAGGGCCTTAGCTGCCTCGGACCGTCCGGCACCGGACAGACCGGTGATGACGGAAACATCGACCTCACGCGCCCGTCGCCTCACGTTCACGACGCCTGCCTCCGATCGTGTAGGGCTCCGTAGATCGCCTCTGCAACAGTCTGAGGGATGCCGGCAACGGCATTCAAGTCTTCCAGAGAAGCCTCCCTAACCTTCTTGACCGACCCGAAATGCTTCAAGAGCTTCTTCCGCCGCGTGTCGCCGAGTCCGGGGATGCCATCGAGGGCGGAACGGGTCATCTGCTTGCCCCGTTTCAGTCGGTGATAAGCAAGCGCGAAACGGTGTGCCTCGTCCCGGATGCTCTGCAACAGATAGAGAGCTTCGGAACCCCTTGGGATCACGATGGGTTCGGCCCGCCCCGGAACGAACACCTCTTCCATCCGCTTCGCGAGCGACACCGTCGTCACATCGTCGATCCCGAGGTCCGACATGACTTCAACGGCTCGATTGAGCTGGCCTTTTCCTCCATCGATGACCACGAGGTTGGGCGGGTACGCGAACTTCCCCTTCTTACCCGTGTCCTTGCCCTCACGTTCCTCCACGAACCGGGCGAACCTTCGACGGATGACCTCGCCCATCATGGCGACATCGTTGGGCCCTTGCGTCCACCTGATCGAGAACCGGCGGTAATCGGATCGCTTCGGGAGTCCATCTTCGAACACGACCATCGAACCAACCGCCTCGTCCGGGCCGAGGTTAGAGATGTCGAAGCACTCGATCCGCAAAGGGGCATCCGGCATACCGATGTGGCCTTGGAGCTCTTGGAGTTGCTTGGACCGTGCCGCGAAGTCACTCGACCGTTTCAACCGATGCCGGATGAACTGCTGTGTCGCGTTCTCTGTCACCGTTTGAAGCAGAGCCCGTTTCTCCCCCCGCCGAGGAACGCGGATGCCCACGGGGCCCCCGCGTTGCTGCTTGAGCCATCGTTCGAGCAGATCCTGATAGTCGGGTTCATCCGGGACGAGCACCTGACGCGGGACGTCGGCGTCGCTGTAGAGGCGTTCGAGGAAACCGGAGATGAGGCCGGGTGTGTCAAGGTCCTCGACCTTGTCGACGATGTAGCCCTTCCTCCCTGTCACGCGGCCCCCTCGAACGAAGAAGACCTGGAACGCGGCTTCCAGATCGTCTTCCGCCATCCCGATCACATCCATCTCTTCGCTGTTGGCCGAGACCATCTGCTGACGCTCGATAGCTTTCCGGACATTGTCGAGTTGGTCGCGCATCTTGGCCGCGACCTCGTACTCCTGGTTGGTGGACGCTTCCTTCATCGCTTGCTGGAGCCGGGAGATCACAGGCTTCGTGTTCCCGTCGAGGAAGTCGCACAGCTCCAACGCGATCCGACGATGTTCGTCTGCGGTTACAGCACCGACGCAAGGACCCGAGCACCGCTCGATATCGAACAGGAGGCAGGGCCGGTTCCGCCGGTGGCAGCGGTCGAAGACACCTTGTGAGCAGGTCCTCATCGGGAAGGTGCGGAGCAACAGATCGAGGGTGTCGCGGATCGCATAAGCGTGGGCGAAAGGGCCGTAATAGCGGACGCCCTTCTTCTTGGCCCCACGCATAACGCGGGCACGAGGGAATTCCTCATCGAGGGTGATGGCTAGGTATGGGTAACTCTTGTCGTCCCGGTACCGCACGTTGTAGCGGGGCATGTGCTCTTTGATGAGGCTGACCTCGAGGTGCAGGGCGGCGACCTCGGACGCGGTGACGATCCACTCGAGGTCCGCGGCCGCGTGAACCATGGCGTAGGTCCGAGGATGCAGCTCGGGACCGAAATAGTTAGAGATCCGCGAGCGAAGGGATTTCGCCTTACCGACGTAGATCACCCGGCCCGCTTGGTCGCGGAACAGGTAAACGCCAGGATCGGTCGGGATCGTGCCTGCCGCCGGCCGGGCAAGCATCCGGGTCTTCGCCATCACCCCCATTGTCGCGGGGCTAGGTGGTTACGGGGTCAATGCCCTTCTGAACGGGTCCATGTAACCCGGTCCGAAGAGCGAGGGTCGGGCTGCACCCTCCTCGGTTGCCTCGAGCACACGTGTTGGGGCCGGGGCTTCGTTGGCGCGGGCCCATCTCGACAGAGCCTTAACGAGCTGGGTTGCTACCTGGGTCGTCTCGGCCGCCGGCTTGCGTGGCCTGCACTCGAGATCGGTCAGGACCTTCTTCTTGGCTCGTACGTGCGGTAGCCGGGCGTAATCCTCCGGAACCTTGTAGCCACACGGCCAGGTCGAGGGCACGTTGTCGTAGATCAACCCGGTCCTGATCCTGTAGAACTCTCGGCCGTCCGGGGCCCGCCACAGGATCGACGCGTCCTCCACTGCATGCATGAACTGCGGGATGTACTCGAGACCGTCGACCACGGCTTGGCGTTCTCGCCACTGGAAGTCGACGAAGTCGGCGAGAGCACCGATGCCGCCGGCAAGGTTGTCACCGTGGCGGGCAAGCAGGTCGATCGCTTGACGGGCGAAACGGTCGTTAGCGCTGAACAAAGCTTTCAGTTCTTGCTCGTCATCCACCGCGGCAAGCACCTCGTCCGCCGAAGAGATGGCCGCGGCGAAATCGTCCTTCGTTCGGAGGAACTCCGTCCCAGCCTTCGGAGCGTTCGTGAGCAAGCGCTGCTGCTCTGACGCAACCGAAGCGAACCCTTCCGACAAGGTCCCCAGTGAAGCGAGGATCGATGCGATCTCGCGCTGGCGTCCGCTGAGTCCGTCGGCCAGTGTGCTGACGAGACTCCCGGTATGTTCAGGAGAGATCCCCGCTACGACCTTGTCGAGAGAGCGAAGCAACGCTTGGAATTCGACCGGGAGGGCGGTTTGACTCCGCGGGATCACATCCCCCTCGGCCAACATGTCATCGGTCGCCGATCCCTGCGGTGTCAGGTTCACGAACTGTTCTCCAACCGCCGACTTGCTCTGGACGGTTGCGAGAACGTCAGCTGGGATGCGGTCCTTCCACTCCGGGTCGATGCGCAACTGGATGTCGACCCCATCGACGTTCAGGGTCATGTCGCCGACCTGCCCGATCAGGACCCCGCGGTAGGTGACCTCCTGGTTCGTGAACACTCCTCCGGAGCCGGCGAAGTCTGCGGTAATGGTCATAGGCGCGGAGCCGAACCCACCGCCGAGCACCTTCGTTACGACCCAGCCCACCATCAACACACCCAGCAGGAAGACGGTGATGAGGTTCGCCAAGAGGCGTTTGTTCATCCTCATGAGCCCTCCCCCGCAACGTCGCCCTTGCCGCCATTCGTGTGGCATGCAGAGAACACTTCGCAGACGATGGCATCGGCCTGGATGTAGTCGCCGCTGCCTTTGTCGCCAGGTCCCCCACCGATACTCTTCGGGAACAGCTCGAGGAACAATGCAAGTTGAGTGATGTCGATCCGTAGCTCGCCCTGGGTGTCGGCAAGTCCAGCCAAGATCGGTCGGAGAGCCTTGAAGCCGCGGTTGATCGAGTCTTCATGTGCTGCCAGGAAGCGTGCGTTGACGGTGCCGAATCGCCGGAACGAAGAGATCAGCCTACGAAGGCCGTCACTCTCGTCGGCAAGGAGAACATTCGCATCCTCTAGCGAATCGAAGAACCGGTTCAGGGTGCCCATGTTGGCGGCAAGCTCGGTGCCCGCAGATGCCAGCTGGTCGATCGCGCTGGAGATGTCTCCGCGGCGGTCCGCAAGGATGCCCGTGAACATCTCCAGTTGCTCGATCGATTCGCCGAGCTCCTGGCCCCGGCCCTCGATGATCATCGCTTGGGCGTGGGTGAATTGGTTCAGGTCGGTGAGACCACCGCCACCGATGAATCCGGAGAGGTCCGACAGGAACGTTTCGATGTCGACGCGCCGGTCCGTGCGCTCGACAGGGATCTCGACCCCGTCGGCCCCTACGTAGGGACCCGTATGCGTCCCGGGCAAGAGTTCGACGAACTGCTCGCCGAGCAACGACGTCTGCCTCACGAGGGCGGTCAGATCCTCAGCAGGGACCTGCGCGGCAGGATCGAGCTCCATCGTCACTTTCGCGACGACAGAAGACCCATCGCGCACGGCTTCGATCGACTTGACGGTGCCAACCGCGACGTCACTTAGTTGAACTTCGGCCGCCGACACGAGATCACCGGCGTCGCGGAAGTAGGCAACGACGGTCGGACCCTTGTCGCCCGAACACGCCGCCGAGGACACAAGCACCCCCATCACCACTACGAACGCGCCTACCCGCTTCATGACTTGCCGTCCTTGACCGCAGGCAAGAGCTGGTCGACCAGGGCGGCGGTCGCCTTCGGTCCGAGCGTCGCCATGGCTCTGGCGATGACGGAGTCGGCACGTGCCGCCAAACTTGGTTCGTTAGGCAGGTCGGCACAAAGCGGGATCAGCAGATCGATGATGAACGCGAGGTCGTCGTGATAGTCCTCCGGGATGTACGAGAGAACCGCGTGCCGAACCTCGTCGAATCCCCAGTCGGGGTTGATCTGAAGGAATCGCTCGGCCAGAAGTCCGATGCGTTCACACGCGACGGAGTCACGCGTATCGATCCGGTAGTTGTACATGGACGCGGCACTTCCCGGCGCTGCCTGACGACCCGAGTAAGCCCACAGGCCCTTTCCGCTCGAGTCGGTTTCGCCGAGAGCCTGAGCGATCACATTCGTCCACTTCATGCCCTGTGCAAGAGAGGTTTCGTGGTCGAGAACCACCGAAAGGACCGTGTCCAAACGACCGAGCGCGACACCAAGCTCGTCACCGCTTTCAGACACGAGACCGGATGCCTCCTGGGACAGGAACGCGATGTTCTGGATCGTTCCTTGCAGGTGCCCGCTGTCGGACGCAAGTGCCTGCACCACCAGATTCAAACGCTCGTTGATCAGTCCGATCTCGCTCGAACGGTCGGCAAGGGCTACGAAGACCGTGTCCAGGTGATCGATCAGACCGGTTAGCTGCGCCTCCGATGCTGCCAGGTTGCCGAGGACCTCCGCGCCGCCTTCAACCGTTCCGGCGAGAGCGTCCTCCTTGCCCTTCAACGCCGCGTCGAGATTGTCGATCAGCTCTGCGAGGGGGCCGGGGTTGCCGTGACGAGGCTCCAACGCGGCCAGCAGTCCGCGCAGTTGAGCAAGGACGTCGTCCAGTTCGGCAGGGATGGTCGTGTCCTCGAGCGCGATGTGTGCCCCATCGGCCAGCTTCTCTCCGCCGGCGTACGGGGGAGATATCTGGACGTAGCGATCGGCGATGACCGTGATCGGCACGATCGAGAGATGCGCATCGGCCGGAAGGGATATCCCTTCTTGGATCGTCATCGTCAATCGGACGCTGTCTCGGCGCGGCTCGACAGCGGTGATGCGCCCGACCTCGACGCCGCGCACCATCACGCGGCCCTTCTCGAACAAGCTAGGGGCCTGGTCCACATCGGCAGTGATCGTGTAACCGCCGGCGTCGTCGGTCACGAACACCGCGGCAACCGCGATCGCTCCCACGATCACGAATCCGGTGATGAGTGACACCAGGGCTTTCGGCATCAGCGGGCACCCCCCGGGCCGGGCGAGGGCTGTATGCCCTTGACCGGGAAGCCTGGGTCATCCGGCGACCCGGTTGCGGAACAAGTGTCTTCCGAGATGACCGCACAAGCAGCACCTTCGGTGAAGCGCCCGAACTGCAGGGGGATGCCGAAGAGACGTTGAGCTGGGCCGAGCTCCTCGAGGGCAACACTGAGTTCGTCGAGGGATCCCTCCGCGGTCAGCAGGATCGAATTCAGGTCGCGCACCCCGGTAGCGAGAGGAGCGCGCGCCGAGCGGATCAGCAGGCCAAGGCTCTGTCCGAGGTCGTCCGCGGCGGCAAGCAAGGAAGAGATAGTCGCTCTGCGGTCGGCCAGGACTCCGAGGACGTCCGAGCCGCCGGCCAGGATGCCATTCAGGCTCTCGTCGCTGCGCGCGAGGGTGCCGCTGACCTGGTTCAGGTTCTTCAAGAGTTTGGTGATCGAACCGCTCTTTGGCCCGAGGACATCGCCGGCTCGATCGAGAGCCACCAGCGCGCGTCCGATCTCATCCTTAGACGTACCCACGGTCGATCCGAGCACCCGGAGCATCGTGCGCAAGGAATTCTTGTCGATCTTCTCGAGAACATCAGTGCCGCCGGTTGCCGCCTGATAGACCTCGAACGGAACACTCGTCTGTGCCACCGGGATGAGATCACCCTCGGTGAAGAAACCGGCGGTTGCATCCTCGGGAGCGGATCCCGCCGAGATCGCGGCCACGAACGACCGAGGGAACTGTAGGTCGATGAACTTCTGGCCGAGCAGCGTCTTCAGCTTTACCTCGAGCAATGTTTCGACTGGGATCTCGATGTCCTTCTGGATCTCCATCAGCACGCGGGCGGCGTCGGACTCCAAGGTCACGCGCGTGACGTTTCCGACCTTCACCCCTGCTATGCGAACCTCGTTACCGGGCAAGAGCCCGGCCGCATCGGTCAGCTCGGCGGAGATCGTGTAAACGCCCCGCAAACCTTTCGCCTTGGTGAACGAGAAAGCGAGGCTGGTCCCCGCGACGAGGATCGCGATCGAGACGATCCCGATGAGCCACGGCCTGCGCTCGGTGAACGACATCCTCATGGTGTCCCCTGCCTGCCGCAGGTGCCGAGATCGTCCTTGCAGGCTTGGATCAAGTGGATGTTCGCCCACTGGCCGTAGCTCCCGGCGCGTTCGACCGCGACCAACATCTTCGGCAGTGCTCTGATCACACGCCGCAGGTCTTGTCGCTTGTCATTGACTGCGTCCAGGATCGTTGACAGGTCGTCTACCTCGGCTGTGATCAAGGAGTCGTTGCGGTCGACGATCCGGGCGAGCCTCGTGGCCGCGTCATCGAGCACAACGAGGGCAGCATCGAGCTCGTCCTTGTCATCGGCAAGGGCCGTCAGCAGTTCATCCATGCTCGACAAGGTGTTGGACAGCTGCGCATCGCGGGACGCGAGATCGGCGGTGACCGTGCTGAAACCGTTGAGCAACTCGTTGAGTGCCTGGTCCTTGCCCGCAAGCATCTCGCCAACGAGCGCAAGGTTGTCGAGCAGTGACTTCACCTTCTGCCCGCGGCCCTCGAACGCCTTCGTCACCTCGCGCGTGACGATGTTGATGTCAGTGGGGTTCGTCGACCGGATCAATGGCCGCAGCCCGTTGAACAGGGCGGTGAGATCGAAGGCAGGCTGGGTCTGATCCAAGGGGATGAGGTAACCGGACTCGACCGAGTCGGTCGCCGAGCCCTCGCCCGTCAGCACCACCATCCGTTGTCCCACCAGGTTCCGGAAGCGGATCGCTGCACCCAGCCCTGCAGGGAGGTCGACGTTCTCATCCACCGACATATCCACTATCGCGATGCCGTTGGAGATGTGGATGTCACTGACGCGGCCGACCGTGACGCCGGCAACCTTCACGACATCGCCCTTGAGCAGACCGGATGCATCCGTGAATTCAGCCGACACGGAATACGGCGATGAGAACAACCTGAGGTTCCCGATGACTGCAGCGAGCCAGATCGTCACGATGATGGTCACGACCGTGAAGATCCCGAGTTTGACACCGGTCCACCGGATGCTCGTCATGGTGTGACGCCCACTTCACCGGCGAATTCCTGCAGGGCCGACGCAACGATCAAACGCGCGAGTCTGCGCCCGACCTTCTTAGACATCAGCTGTTCGAGGGCATCGTGTGCGGTCGTGATGCTCTGTACTCCGGGGTCGCCGGGACCATCTGCCACCGGACCACCGTTCGAGTACAAGCCACGGGATTCGATCCCCGGCAGTTGGTAGACCTGCCAACAGGTGAGGTTGCTCTCGTACGGGCCACTGCATGGCTGCGACAACCCGGAGTTCCATACCGTTGTGAACGCTTGGAGTTGCTTGACGATATCGACCAGACGATCCGATCGCGGCGCAACCAGTTCCGCGACGTCGGCGCCCGTTTCGCTCAAACGACCGAGGTCAGACTCGGTTCGCTCTTGGAATGCAGCGAACTGGTCGAGGAATGTTGGAACCGAAACAAGAGATGCACGGAACTCAGGGGCCGCACCGACCAGCGCGCGGTTCGCGCGATCTAGCGAATCGGCGAACCCGATCACGTTCCCGGCGTTGTCGTCGAGCCATGCAGAGAACTCGTTGAGCTGACGGAGGCTTAGGTCGAGCTCTTCTGACTTGGAGTTGACCGCGCGCAGGGCAACCAGCCCGTTGTCGATCGCTCCACGGGCCGAGTCCTCGCTTCCCGTGAAGCCCTCGGCGAGGGTCTGCAAGAGGTCGGACAGATCGCCCAACGGGAGCTCCGACAACAACTCGTGACCGAGTTGCAAGGCGCGCTCGAGCTCGAGGGGTTCCCTGGTGCGATCGTCTGGGATCTCACTCCCCGCGGTCAGGAACGGGGCCTGTTGCTCGCCACCGGGAGGCATCAGCTCGACCCATTTCTCGCCGAACACGGTTTTGGAGCGGATCTCTGCCGCCGACTGATCTGAGAGGTTGATGCCATCGTTGAGGCTCAGCGTGAGGACCGCGTTCTCACCTTCGAGTTCGATGTTGGAGATGCGGCCGACGAGCACGCCGCGCACCTTGACGTCGCCCCCCTCGCGGAGTTGCTGTCCGATCCCAGGAGGCCCGAAGACAGCTCGGATCGGGACGCCACCTTGGAAACCACCGGTGAGGAAGATCCATGTCGTCCACACCGCGCCCGCGAACAAGCTGAGCGCGACAACGCCAAGCAAGGCCCGTCCGGCCCGCTTTGGGTCGCCCTGTTTCTCAGATGGATTCATGCACCCGCTCGCCGGAGAAATGTCTGGATTGCGTATGTCCATCCTTCCGGCCTGAGGGGGCGTACGCCATAGGCATTCCTACTTAGACCGACAAAAGGAAAGAGCGCCCCGAAGGGCGCCCTCCCCGTTGCTTGAAGCTTTGTTACTGGCCGAGTACGACGACGTTGCCGTTCGTACCCGTGCATGTGATCGTCAACGCGTCCGTCAAGGTCAAGCCGTTGCCAAGACCCACGAACTCGTTGGGAGTAGCAGTCGAAACACGGAACTTCAGGAGAGGCAATACGCCCGCCCCAACCGCGTCGGACGTGACGGTGAACGTGCCATCCGTCCCGGTGAAGATCATGCCGGTAACGATGGAGTTCGTGACCGATACGACGTTGGTGAGGCCATCCGCTGTGGACTCCGTGCAGTCGGCTGCACCGAGGAAACCGCCACCACCAGCGAAGTTACGAACCGCTACGGCGCCCGAGCTACCAGCGGCACCGAAAAGACCCATCGGGTCTACCTTTGAAGCTTCGATCGCGCCACCACCGGAGTCTTTGATCTTGACTACGGACGTTGCTGCGCTCGCAAGAGGTGGAGCGATGATGAATGCCATGAGGCAAGCCACGACCACTTTCACGAACGTCGAGCGCTTCTCGCGCCCAGATGCCTGATACAGATCCACTCGCACCCTCCTTTTAGGGGTCGATACACGTAAAGACCAACCTAGGGGTGTTAGGGGGGCGTTACTAGGGCCCTCAGAGGAAAAGATGTCGCGATAGGTCCGATTACTCGGAAAGGTCGGGTCTTCGTGCGCGCGTGGCTTGTTCCGCTTCCTGCCGTCGCCACTCGGCGATACGTCCGTGATCGCCGGATAACAGGATGTCCGGAACCTTGAACCCCCGGTAGTCGGCCGGGCGCGTGTACTGCGGATATTCGAGGTCGCCTCCGGTGTGGGATTCGGCCTTCAGGGAAGCATCGTTGCCCAGGACCCC
Organism: Actinomycetota bacterium; assembly: GCA_034665745.1. Classification (GTDB taxonomy): domain Bacteria; phylum Actinomycetota; class CADDZG01; order CADDZG01; family WHSQ01; genus JAXDJJ01. The sequence goes on from JAXDJJ010000034.1 coordinate 43,656, forward strand.
CGGGACCATCCGGGATACGGCCTCGATCACAACCAGAGCCGCGAGTTCACCACCGGCAAGGACGTAGTCCCCTATCGAGAGTTCCTCGTCGGCGAGATGCTCCGCCACCCGCTCGTCAACGCCCTCGAACCGACCGCAGATCAGGACGATGTGATCGAGGGCCGCCAGTCTCACGACCCCTTCATGGTCCAACCTGGTGCCTCGCGGGGACATCAAGATGACGCGGCTGGCATCGGTGCGGATCTCTTCGACCGTTTCAAAGATGGGTTCGGGTCGCATGACCATCCCCGGCCCCCCGCCGTAGGGCTCGTCATCCACGTTCCGATGTTTCCCGAGGCCACGAGCGCGGAGATCGTGGACGCCAACCTCGATCACCCCGTCATCCACCGCCTTCCCGAGCAGGCTCGTCTTGAGAGGTGCCTCGAACAGCTCAGGAAAGATCGTGACGACATCGAAGCGCGGCATCAGTCGAACAATCCTTCGGGAGGGTCGACCACGATCCGTTTCCCTTCAGGGTCGACGTTCGTGACTATCTCCTTCACCACCGGCACGAGTCGCCGCCCGTTCGGGGTTTCGACCTGAAGAAGGTCTTGAGCGGGCCCTGCGATCACCATCTCGACCACTCCCAACTCGTCCCCGGATGCAGTCACAACCGTGCAACCGATCAGATCGTCGTGCCAGAACTCGTCTTCATCCAGGGCTCGGGCGTCGGTCGCCGGCACGTACAGGGGGCCGCGCAAGGCCATTGTTGCCTCGCGCGAATCGATGCCCTCGAACCGAACCAGGAAGCGGTCACCGTGAGCGCGAGAGGTCGCGACCGTCAGGATGGAGCCATCGTCGCGTGACAGGTGTGCGCCCGGCGCGAATCTCTGAGGGTCGTCGGAGATGACCACGACGTAGACCTCACCCGCCAGACCGTGTGGCTTGCCAACCTCACCGGCAAGAAGCATGCCGGACGGCGTCAGTCCACCACCTCGACCATGACGCTGCCGCCGCCTTCTTGCTGAGAGGCCTTGGCCAGGGTCCGAAGGGCTCGGATGATCCGTCCACGCTTGCCGATGACCTTGCCGACATCGTCGGGATCGACGGTGAGCTCGAGGATGACGCCCTCACGCTCGCCCTCGACCTCGGCGATCTCGATGGCATCGGGATTGTCGACGAGCCACGGAACGACGTATTCGAGCAACTCTCTGCTCACGAGGTGGGCTCTTCCCCGGCTTCTTCTTCAGCGGCGGGAACTTCGGCCGGGGCTTCGGCGACCGCCTCGGGCTTGGCCTCTGCCTCGGGAGCGGGGGTCTCAGCCTCAGCGGCGGGGGCCTCGGCCTCCGCGACTTCTTCCGTCTCCGTCACCGATGCTGCCGGGGTCGCCTTCTTGATCTTCGCCGGCGGTGGTCCACCGGTCAGGGGGGCTTCCCCCGAGAACTCCGACCAGGCCCCCGAGATGCGGAGGAGCTGACGGACGGAGTCGGACGCCTGGGCGCCGGTGCGGAGCCAGTACAGGGCGCGCTCGTTGTCGATCTCGACGACGGACGGGTCCTGGCGGGGCTGGTAGTGGCCGATCGCCTCGATGATGCGCCCGTCACGGGGGCTACGGGAGTCGGCAACCACTACGCGATACGACGGTTGCTTCCGCTTCCCGACGCGCATCAACCTGATCTTGACCATGATTCTCCTTACGGGGATTGTGGTGCGAGAGCGGGCATCTTAGCAGTAGTGGCAGGTCACAGGCCTAGGCCGGGCGGGAGCTTCATGTTCCCGAAGGGCATCCGGCCCTTGCCCCCGCTCATCTGCTTCATGAGCTTGCGGACCTGGTCGAACTGTTTCACGAGGCGGTTCACGTCTTGGATCGTCGAGCCGGAGCCCGCAGCGATGCGCTTGCGGCGTCCCCCGTTGATGAGAGAGGGGTCGTTGCGCTCGGCGAGGGTCATCGAGCGGATGATCGCTTCGATCTTGGGCATCTGCTTGTCGATCTGCTCGTCGCCCAAGGGGAGCTTGGACATCCCGGGGAGCATCCCCATCACCGAGGACAACGGGCCCATCTTCTTCAGGGCTTGCATCTGGGAGAGGAAGTCCTCGAACGTGAAGTCGGCCTTGCGGAGCTTGGCCTCCATCTTCTTGGCCTCGTCCGCATCGAACGCACTCTCGGCCTTCTCGATCAGCGTGAGCACGTCGCCCATCCCGAGGATGCGCGATGCCATGCGATCGGGATGGAACGGCTCGAGATCTTTGAGCTTCTCCCCGACTCCGGCGAACTTGATCGGACGTTCGGTCACGTAGCTCATCGAGAGGGCCGCACCACCACGTGCGTCACCATCAAGTTTGGTCAGGACGATCCCCGTTACGTCGACACTCTCGATGAACGCCTCTGCAACGTTGACCGCGTCCTGACCGGTCATCGCATCGCAGACGAGCAGGGTCTCGACCGGGTCCACTGCCTTGGCAACGTCTTCGAGCTCGGCCATGAGCTCGGGATCGACGTGCAATCGCCCGGCGGTGTCGACGATCAGATCGGTGAATCCCTCGTCCCGCGCGGTCTTGAGTCCCAAGGTCGCGACCTGTGCCGGATCTTGGGTATCCATCTGAGCGACCACGGCTACGTCCGCCTGCTTACCGAGTTGCTGAAGCTGAGAGATCGCGGCCGGACGGCGAAGGTCACACGCAACGAGCAACGGCTTCCGTCCCTGGCCTTTGAGGAGCGCGGCAAGCTTGGCCGCGGCCGTCGTCTTTCCCGAACCCTGCAGTCCGGCGATCAAGATCACGCGTGGGGGTCGCGGAGAGTGCTCGAGTCCGATGGTCTCGTGACCCAAGATATCGATGAGGGCAGCGTGCACCAGTTTTATGACCTGCTGAGCGGGGGTCAGGCTCTTGTGGATCTCGGCCCCCTCGGCACGTTCGCGCACGTCTTTGACGAATGCCTTTACGACCTTCAAGGAGACGTCGGCCTCGAGGAGAGCCAGGCGGATCTCGCGCAAGACCTCGTCGATCTGTTTCTCGCTCAGACGGCCGCGCGAGCGCAGCCGGGTGAAGATGTCGTCGAAGCGGTTACTCAGTGAGTCGAACATCGACCTAGGTTACGAGTTGGATGAGGCCCAGGCCGACGAGACCGATGCCGAGGATCGTCTGTCCCGCCTGCATCAACCCGGAACGCTGATCGCGGCGGGTGGTCAAGTAGGTGACTAATGAATAGCCGAGCAGCAGAACCCCGAAGCCGATGAAGATCCCCGAGGAGAGGCGCTCGTCTTCCACCGCACGGTAGGCGCCGTAGGCGATCGCGAGGGCGCCGAGCCGCATGTAGATCGCGTACTTCGGATCGATGCGCGGTGGCGTGGCCTCCATCAGCGGGCCCCCAGGTAGTTGGACAGACCTTCTTCAAGCGGTACTGGGTGCACGTCGAGCTCCTTCTCCATCATCGTTGTATCGACGAGCCCATCCTGAACGGCGAACTCGATCCCGGAGGGACTCATAGGCGGCGACGGCAACAGGGTCAACGGCGCCATAGCGATCTTCGGAAGGATCGTTGGGATCGGGACGATGAGGCGGCGCTTGCCCATGACCTTGAGCATCGTTCGGATCACTGCATCCATGCTCATCACATCGAGGCCCCCGACCTCGAAGGTCTTGTTCCACGCTTCTCGCGCGAACAATCGCTCGACGCTTGCGGCGACGTCCTTCACGTAGATGGGTTGGATCTCTTGTCGCTTGAGCCCGATGCGCGGCACGATCGGTGAGAACCGAGCGATCTGAACGAACTTGTTCAAGGCCTTGTCCTCGGGGCCGTAAGCCCATGAGGGCCGGACTATCCCGTAGTCGATGCCGCTCGCTTTGATCGCGTCCTCTGCGCGCCCTTTCGCCCGATACCAAACGACCGGGCTCATCGGGTCTGCTCCCGCACCACTGACATAGACGTACTTGCCGACGCCGGCGCGCGACGCTTCTGCAAGGAGGTTCTCGGTTCCCTTGCGGTCGTAGTTGTCGAAGGTCAATCCTTTGCGTGGTACCTCGACGGGAAAGTTCGGGAATGCGACCGCCCCAACCACCGCATCTGCACCGTCGAGCTTCCCGCGCAGGGACTCGGGCTGGGTGACGTCACCCTTGGTGGCATCTGCACCGGCGAGTTGCGGGATCCCGGAGTTGTCACCGCGCCGGCCCAGGACGGTCACCTCATGACCTGCATCGAGAAGTGATCGCACGATGTAGCGACCCATGAAACCGGTGCCCCCGGCGACTACTACCTTCACGAGAGGAGAGCGTCGACGAACGCCTTGGGCTCAAAAGGCTCGAGGTCATCGATGCCTTCACCGACACCGATCAATTTGATCGGGATGCCCAGTTCGTTCTCGATCGCTACCGCGATCCCCCCTTTTGCCGTGCCGTCCAACTTCGTCAGCACGATGCCGGTCACTCCAGATGCTGCTGCGAATTCCTTTGCCTGGATGAGTCCGTTCTGCCCCGCCGTCGCATCGATGACGAGCAACACCTCGTGAACGGTCCCCTCTTTCTCGATGACGCGTTTCACTTTTCCGAGCTCGTCCATCAGGGGCGTCTTCGTATGCAAGCGTCCAGCCGTGTCGACGATCAGGATGTCGAGCTCTTTCGCACGTGCATGTTGAAGGGCGTCGTATGCGACCGCACCGGGGTCGGCACCGTGCTGGTGTTTGACCAGCTCCGCCCCCGAACGCTCTGCCCAAACGCCGAGTTGTTCGTCGGCTGCGGCCCTGAACGTGTCGGCGGCAGCAAGCGCAACGGTGCGACCTCGATTCGTGGCGTCTTGGGCGAGTTTCCCGATCGTCGTCGTCTTGCCCGTTCCGTTGACGCCGACGACCATCCACACGGTCGGCTTCTCGTTGGAGAAGTGCAGAGCGCGTTCCGCGGACTCGTCGAACAACCCATGAAGTTCGCCGGCAAGCAACGACTTGAGCGCCTGGGGATCGTTCCCGTCGGCTTTGCGGCTCGAGTCCCGCACCGCTTCGGTCAGGCGGGTCGCCGTTGCAACCCCGATGTCGGCTTGGATCAGAGCCGCTTCGAGGTCATCCCACGTCTCGTCGGTGTCGGATCCTCCGAGCGCGGTCGCCAGCTTGTCGGCAAGGAACCTCCGACTCTTGCCGAGGCGTTCGCGCAGGCCGAGCTGGGGCTTGGCAGGTTCTTCTGGAGCGGCGACCTCGACGGGGGCCGCAGCGGTCTCTTCGACCGCAAGGGTTTCTTCGGATGCGACGGGTGCCTGCGGGGTGGGTTTCGTTGCATCCGGACGCGTCGCAGGGCGGTCACCTTTGGGCGCTCGCTTCGAGCGCGAGGCGATACCGATGCCCGCGACGAGCACGAGCAGCGCGGCAACGATGATCAGTTCGGGGAGGATCCCTTCAGGCATGAGACCAGGCTAAACGGTGATGCCCTGCATCCGTTTCGCGACGACCCTCGACACCCCGTCCTTAGCCATCGACACGCCGTAGAGGACGTCGGCTGCTTCCATCGTGCGCTTCTGGTGCGTGACGATGAGGATCTGGGCCCGCTCTTCGAGCTCGTCGACCAGACCCAGGAACCGGTGCAGGTTCACGTCATCGAGGGCGGCTTCGACCTCGTCTAGGAGATAGAACGGCGACGGCCGCGAACGGAAGATCGAGAACAGGAACGCCAAGGCAACCAGCGACCGCTCTCCACCCGATAGCAATGTGAGCTTGCGGACGTTCTTGCCCGGGGGCCGCGCCTCGATCTCGATACCGCTGCCGAGTAGGTCCGAAGGATCGGTGAGCTTGATCCCGCCACTGCCGCCGGGGAACAGTCTGGCGATGACACCTTCGTACTCGCGAGCGACGTCGTCGAACGCCTCGCCGAACACGCGCACGATCGTGTCATCGACGTCGTGGACGACCTTCATGAGATCGCGCTTGCCGGACTGGAGGTCGTCGATCTGAGTGACGAGGAACTCCTCGCGCTCGGACAGTTCGCGGAACTCCTCGGCCGCGTGAGGGTTGACCGCCCCCAGACGCTTCATCTCGCGATCGAGCTTCTCTACCTCGGTGCGGGATTCGGCCTCTTGCTCCTGGGTGAACCGTTCGAGCTGCGTGAGCTCGTCGACCGACATCGCCCATTCCTCCATCGCACGCTCGGCGATCGCTTCGGTGCGGGCACGAGTCTCGGCACGACGAACGGCGGCTTCGTTCTGCTTGCGCGTGACCTCTTCGAGGCTCTGCGTCAGCTCACGTTCACGGGCCCGCATCGCGGTCAGGCGCTGATCGCTCTCTTGGGCCTCTTCACGGGTGCGGGCGGCTCGTTGCTCGGCTTCGCGCGCCCACACGCCGGCGCGTTCCGCTGCGAACACAGCCGCGCGGGCGATCTGTTCGGCACGTTGCCTTCGCCGGGCCAGTTGAGCGCGGAGATCCTCGAGCCCGGACAGGGCGGCTTGAGCGTCCGCTATCCCCGACTCGGCTTCCTCTAGTCGCAGTTGAGCGGCAAGGGCACGTTCGTCGGTCGTGCGGGCTTCGAGTTCGGCCACCGAAACCTCGGCAGATGCTGCTGCGAGCTCTTCCCGGGCCCGGCGGAGAACGCTCTCGGCTTGTTCGCGCGCAGCTCGGGCCTCGTCGACCGCGGCCTTCCGTGCGGGCAAGGTTGCGCGCTCTTCGGTCGCATCTCTCTCGGCCGAAGCAAGAGCGTCCCGTGTGCGAGACAGTTCCTCGTCGAGGGCAGCCAGTTCGATCTCGCGCACCTCGTGGCGACGTTTTGCCCCCGCCAACCGTTCGGCAGCACCTGACATGAGGGCATCGAGCCTGCGGAGCTCCTCGTCCTGGCGCGCTACCTCGGTCCAGCGTTGTTCGATGACGGTCTCTGCAGCTTCGAATATCTCGGCGGCTTGTTGATCGCCCGTAGACGCGAGCTCGGCCCTCTGGCGCGCGTCCACGATCAACGGTTCGATGCGCTCGGTCGCTTGAGGGTGGTCGTGCAGCAAGCCGACGACTTCTTCCAACGCGGTAAGGCGCGCACTCGCGGCCGCCCGGTCCGAGTGGGTTGCACTCAAGCGATCTTTCAGCATCTCGGCACGTTCGCGGGCTTCTTCGAGCCGAGCTTCCGAGGCCGCTGCAGCTTCGGTCGCGTTATCGAGTTCCGCCTCGAGGTTGCGGACATCGCGTTCGGCCTCTTGGACCGTTTGCTGGTCATGAGCGATGTCTTTGTTCATGACCGCGCGACGTTCCTGCACCGCGGCCACGCGTGCTTCTATCGACCCGATCGTGGCGCGTCCTGCTGCCTCGCTCCCCTCGGCCCGCACCAAAGCTTGCGCGGCCAGAGTCTCTTCACCACGGGCGTTCGACAACGAACGCTCGGTCTCTTCGACCGCCGAGCGCTTCGCATCCGCACGTCCACGGATCTCGTCCGATTGAGCACGTGACTGGTCAGCCGCCGTACGCAACTCGGAGGCCGAGACGCGCCACCGCTTCTTCTCGTTCTCGAGCAAGCGGATGCGCTCTCGGTAGCCCTCTTCGGTTTCAGCGGCAAGGCGAGCCGCGATCGTCTCGGCACGCTCCTCGGCAAGTCTTCCGAGGTTCGACAAACGATCGGACGCACGGGCGATCCGGTAGGACATCTCTTGCGCGTGGTTCGCAGCCTCGGTAAGACGGTCGCGTTCGCCGCCAGCATCCTCGAGGCGCGCACGTGTGTGGCTGAGCTCGTCCTGGAGGAGTTCCATCCGGTGGCCCTCGACGTCGGGATCGAAGACCGCGTTCACGTCACTCAGCCGGTGAAGTTCGGTAGCGGCCAAGCGTTGCTTGAGGTCACGGTGCCGTCCGACCAACTCGGAGTACATGGCAGCAGCCGACGCCTGTCGTTTCAGAGGACGGATCGCACGGCGGAGCTCGGACAGGACGTCGTTGAGACGCACCATGTTCTCCTCGACCCGCTCGATCTTCCGGAGGGCGCGGTCCTTGCGCCGGCGGAACTTCCCGATCTGGGCCGCTTCCTCGATGAACGACCGGCGATCTTCGGGCCGCGCGTCGAGGATCGCTGCGAGCTGACCCTGACCGACGATCGTGTGGATGCTGCGACCGATACCCGTGTCCGACAGCAGCTCTTGGATATCGAGCAAACGACACGCGGCCCCGTTGATCCGGTACTCGGTCGATCCCGCCCGGTCGGTGGATCGAGAGATGGTGACCTCGGCAAGGTCCAGGGGCAGGATCCGAGAGGTGTTGTCCAAGGTCAGCTCGACCTCGGCCATGCCGAGCCTCGGCCGCCCCGAAGAGCCGGCGAAGATGACGTCCTCCATCGACGCCCCGCGCAGACTCGATGGGGCCTGCGAGCCCAGGACCCACGACAGAGCGTCGGAGATGTTGGACTTGCCCGACCCGTTAGGACCGACGATGACGTTCACCCCCGGCTGGAATTCGAGCACCGTCGGATCCGCGAACGACTTGAACCCCGCTAGCCGCAGGGTCTTAACAAACATGCCCGCAACCCTATTTGGGCGAGCCCCCTCCCAGGCGTCTTTCCTCGCGCTCTAAGCGCCCATGGGCTCCGGTGACCGGGGCTCCGTCTCGAGGGCCTCGTGACCGTTGCTCCGGTGGGGGCCATCCTCCGGGAGGGGCGCGACGGGCGCCGCCTGATCGGCGGCTGGCCTGCTCCTTCCGGGCGGATCGCACAAGGTTGATCCATTAAGGAGCGATCCGCCCTCCAGAGCCCTCCCTACCGGACAGCCCCCACCTCCACGACTCCTCCTATTCGCATAAGACTCACCTAACGAACCGGCATACCGTCCAAGAGGACTCTTGGCGAGGCGGGGCTCAGCGTCAGCCGATGTGGATCCGAAAGGAGCGTGCAGATTGGCTACGGCGATCGTCTTGTTGGTCGCTCTGGGACTGAGCTTGTCACCGTCTCGTATGGCAGGGCAAGCAGTGTGCGCTCCACGAGACAGGGGCGCAGCCTCGGGGTGCCCTAAGGGGAGGCTCTGGAGAGCACGCAACGACCGAGTTGACTCACTTAGCGACTAGGGCACCAGCAAGTCCCTCCGGCGCGAGGTGCGTGCTCGGAAGGAGCAGGCGGCCGGGGGGCCTCCGTCGCGTCCTCCCCGTGGGCACCCCGAAGCGGAGCCCCGGTCACCCAGAGGAACAGTTAGCGCGCTCAGCTTTCGCTCAGCGCAAGTACAGCGCGGTAACTATTTGACCTTGAAGGACTTTTCGTTGCGGGGGGGTTCGCGGTCTACCTGGACCCCGTTCACTTTGGCTCCCTTGGGGCCGGCGCGGCATAGGCCTACCACTCGGTAGACCTCGTCACGGGGGCCTTCGAGGACGGCTTCGACGCGGCCGTCGCTGAGGTTCTTGACCCAGCCGGTGACGCCTTGCTCGTTGGCCTTGTCGGCGATCGCCTGCCGGAAACCGAGGCCCTGAACATCTCCCATTACGAATACGTGGACCCGGGTCCTATCTTCCACTTGCGAACCTCCTGATGCTGTTGGTCATGACGGTCACGATTGACATTGCGGGCAGAGATACGTGAATCCATCTCTGTATTTCTCTTTGACGATCGGGGTGCGACAGCGCTTGCATGCGTCGCCTTCTCGTTCGAACACTTTGAGCTCGAGCTGGTACTGACCCGGCACGCCGGTGAGATCGGTGAACGGGTTGGCGCCTTCGCTCGTGCCGCGCGCCTTCAGGGACTCCTGCAAGGTCTCGATCAGGGCCCGGTAGAGGCGGCGAACGTCCTGCGACGTGAGCTTGTCCGACGAACGGTCGTAACGGAGCGCCGAGGTCCACAGGATCTCGTCCGAGTACATGTTGCCGAGTCCGACTATGAACTTCTCGTCCATCAGTAGGTCCTTCATCGGTTGCTCGCGCTCTTCGAGCATGCCCGAGAAGTGTGGCCACGTGACCTGCTGTTCGAGTGGGTCGATGCCTTCAACCGTGTTGTAGCCGTTCGCTTCGATCTCATCGGGACTGCCGACGAAGATCTCACTGGTTGGCTGCGGGTCGACCAGTCGAAGCTGCCCCCCGATCGTGAACGTCACGACTAGGTGCGTGTGCGTTTCGACGTTGCCCGACGCGCTCGTTTTCAAGAGCTGCCCGGTTTCGCCGAGGTCGACCATCATCACGTTGCCGTTGTCCAAGGTCATGAGGATGCGCTTGCCCCGGCGGTCGACCTTGTCGATCTTGGCTTGCTCGAGCAGGGCCTGGAACTCCTTACGGCGGCCATGTTTCGGGATGACCTTCATGGCGTTGCGGTTGTTCTTGATCTCGACGTCTTTGATCCGACGACCGACGATCTCGCGTTCGAGGTCGCGGCGGATCACCTCGACCTCAACTAGCGCGGGCATCGCTGGCCTCCTCTAGCTTGTCGAGTGCTTCGCGGGCCGCGTGCTGCTCGGCTTCTTTCTTGCTGTGGCCGGTGCCGGAGCCGAACGACTCTCCGGCGATGAACACGTGGGCGTTGAATCGCTTGTCGTGGTCCGGGCCCGAGGAGGCGACCCGGTAAACGGGCACCTCGCCGTGGAGTTTCACAGCGGCTTCCTGCAATGCGGTCTTGGCATCGAACGTCATGCCCCCGGCGACAACTTCATCGAGGACCCGGTCGAACAACGGCCGTAGCACCGCGGTGACGGCAGCGATCCCCTGGTCGAGATAGACGGCACCGATGACGGCTTCGAACGAATCGGCCAGTAGCGAGGCCTTGTCGCGGCCCCCGGAGCCCTCTTCGCCCTTGCCGAGCTTGAGGTGTTCGCCGAGCCCGATCGTCCTGGCGATGTCGGCCAACGCGACGGTGTTGACGACCGACGCGCGCAAGCGCGCCAGGTCACCCTCGGGGAGGTCCGGGAATTTGGAATAGATCAGATCTGTGACGACTGCTCCCAGGATCGCATCACCCAAGAACTCGAGGCGCTCGTTGTGCTCGATGGCTTCCGGCTGCTCGAAAGCGAAACTTCGATGCGTCAGAGCGAGTTCGTAGAGTGGTCCAAGCTCGGCTGGTACGCCGAGAGCTTCCAGAGAAGTCAGTGTGGCGCTACTCAGTCTCGACTGCCTGGCGGCCGGCGTAGTAACCGCAGTTCGCGCACACCCGGTGAGGCATCTTGGGCTGACGGCACTGCGGGCACGTCGCGAAGGTCGGAGCAGACACACGCCAGTGGGCGCGTCTCGACCTCATCTTGGAACCTGTCTTTCGTCGCTTGGGTACTGCCATCGAGTCCTCCTAGTCCTCCAACTGCTCTTTCAGAGCCGACAGTGCGGCCCACCTTGGGTCGGTCTCGTCCTCCTGACAACCGCACGGACCTAGGTCACGTCGCTTGCCGCAGGTCGGACAGAGCCCCTCGCACGCCTCCTCACACAACGGGTTCAGCGGCAGCGCGAGCGTCACCGCATCTCTCAGCATGGGCTCGAGATCCAGTTCGGTTCCCGAGACCAGGTACGCGTCTTCGTCTGGTTGTACGTGACCTGGGGCCACGAACATCTCGCAGACTCTGACGTCCAGCTGGCCCGAGAACTTCTCGAGACACCGGGAGCACTCGAGAGCCGTTTCCGCCTCGACGCGCCCGGTCACCAGGATCCCTTCGACGACACTTTCCGCCCTGAGATCGCCACGCACCTCGGGGGGGTCCAGCCGCGCTAGCGCGGTCGTGACTCCCTCGAGCTCCGAAGCAACCCGGACATCTCGATACTCGCCGGGCCGTCCGAGCAACTCGGCGACAGAAACCTTCAGATCGCCCACGTCGAACAGTCCTCCGAGCACCAGCGTTGATGGGTCCCGGCACGCTCAAAAGTCCCGTGCCTGAAGGGGAGGATACCAGAACGGCCCTATTTCCCAGCTTTTCCCAGGGCTAACGGGCGGGTTGGGAGACCTCGGGCTCGTAGTTCTCGGCATCGAACACCGGCTGGGGGCCGGACATGCCGCTGTCCACGGCGGGGATGCCGTTCGGGTCGGTGACCGGGGGCCGGTTATTGCCCCTGAGCTGCTCGCGGCCCCTCGATACCGTCTGGAGGGTCTTGTTCAGCAGGATCTCGAACGCGGCCAGCTTCTGGTCGACATAATCCTCGGCCTCCACGCGGATCTTGGCGGCTCGTTCCTTTGCTTCGTCGATGATGCGCTCCCCCTCTCGCTGCGCCGCGTGGACGATCTCGGTACGCGACAGCAATCGGTCCCGGCTCTCTTGGGCTTCGGCGATGACTCGCTCGCCTTCCTTACGGGCACGCTCGAGCAACTCGTCACGGTCCTTGCTCATCCAGCGGGCCTGGCGGACCTCGTCCGGCACCTCTTCTTTGAGCTGGGCAAGAAGCTCGAGGAGCTCTTCGCGATTGATCACGGCGCTCGACGACAGAGGGACGGTTTTCGCCTCCTCGATCAGTACCTGTAGCTCGTCGATCCGCTCGATCAGGTCCACCCGCGTCTCCTTAGATCTGTGCTCGCATCCGGATGGGAAAGGATGCCATGCCTCAGCGAACGCGGTCGGCCAGAGCCTTCGCGACGCCCGGGGGGACCAAACCTTCGACCGCTCCCCCGTACTTCGCCACCTCTTTGACGAGGCTCGACGAGAGGAACGCCCATGCCGGCCTGGCAGTGATGAAAAGGGTGTCCATGCCCGGCATCAGGGTGCTGTTCATCTGGGCCATCTGCAGCTCGTACTCGAAGTCCGAGATCGCCCGCAGGCCCTTGACCACTATCGACAGGTCCTTCGTCTTGGCGAAGTCGACGAGGAGACCGTCGAACGACTCGATCTCGATGTTGCCGACGTGGCTCAGAGCGTCGGCCAGGAGGGCCTTGCGTTCGTCCAACGAGAACAACGGTTCCTTCGAGGGGTTCGCTATGACCGCAACCACGACAGAATCGAAATAGCGGGCGGCTCGCTCGATGACATCGACGTGCCCGTTCGTTGGCGGATCGTAGGAGCCCGGGCAAAGGGCTGTGTGCATCAGTCCTCTTCGTGTTGGAAGACGAGGATCCTGGCCTGGCCGTATTCGCGCTCCCACATCAGCTTCAGACCGAGGGGATTGAGCTTGGCTTCCTTGTGGGGACGGTGCACCACGATGCGGCCCTCGTCCGAGAGCCACCCGCCCAGCACGATCGCTTCGAGGTCGGCACGAACTCCGGGCACCGCAACCGTGTACGGCGGATCCACGAAGATCAGGTCCATGCGGTTGTCGGCGTGACGGTTGATGGTCGTCGGAACGTCGGCCCACATGACATCGGTCTTGCGACCGAACGCCGTGGTCTTGATGTTCTCTTCGAGCTTCACGATCGCGTCGCGCTCTTTCTCGACGAACGTTGCCTTCTTGGCTCCTCGAGACAAAGCCTCGAGCCCAAGGGACCCCGAACCCGCGTAGAGATCCAGGACCTTCAGTCCGGTCACATCGCCGAGCGCGGAGAAGAGAGCTTCCTTCATCCGCTCGGTCATCGGTCTGGTCCCCGCAGGGGGTGACTTGAGCCGGCGGCCCTTGGCCGTACCGGCCGTGATCCTCATCATCGGTCG